>JADGPL010000004.1 GCA_017882455.1 Solirubrobacteraceae bacterium
TCAGCGGTGACAGTGAGCACCGCCGACTTCGATCTGACTGCCTATGACCCCTTCCCACGACCCACAGCCACCCCACCGGCCGTGGCACTACTCATCTAGACAGCGCTCAGCCGGTTCCGAGTTCCTGTTCGCGAGCCTGTTCCTGCGCTTCCTGGTGCATTTCGCGGAGGCTGACGAGTTCCTGGTGTTCGGCTTCGTCGTCTTCTCGTTTGAGCTGTTCGACGAATTCTTCGACCAGGCCCGTCTGTCTGCTCGCCGAAGTCGCAGCTGTGGTGCCCGCACACCCGGACAGGCCGGGCACCACCAGCGCTGCGACCAGAAGGGTGGTGCAGAGGGGCTTGCGGCTTGCGACCATGGGATTACTTCGACGCCCTGGGTGCACTGCTTGAGCGCCATCACGATCTGGACGCGTTCTCGGGCCGCATGGCACTCCTACACGTGTTCTTCTAATCGAACGCCGACCCGAGCATTCGAACTACCGGAAAAAAGTCGGAGACACACCTCGACTTAGGCGTCCATAGGTACGAACCTTCTGTACACGCGCGAGTGGGCGAAAGCTCTGTCTGCGCGCCTGATCCCCGCGGGTTCCCTGGCTCGTTGTGATCGGAGTGCCCAACATATACTGGCGAAACGGACGATTAGGCGGGAAAGAGATGGCATTCATGTACAAGACACGCGCCGCGACTCCAAGGCTGCGCCCGGGGCCCAACGGGCTCCCCCGTGGACAGGTGACCGAGATTCAACGCAGTCGAATGCTCGCTGCGGCGGTCGATGCGGTCGAGGAGGTCGGCTACGCGCGGATGACCGTGGCTCAGGTGATCAGCCGGGCGAGGGTCTCGCGGAAGACCTTCTACGACGTCTTCGCGGACCGCGAGGACTGCTTCCTGGCTGCCTTCGAGCAGGCGCTTTCCCAGGCCAGCTTGATCGCTAGGGAGGCATATGAGCGCGAGAGCGTGTGGCGCGAGGGGGTTCGCTCGGCGCTTGCTCGTCTGCTCATGTTCATGGACGAAGAGCCGGGCTTGGCCAAGCTGTGCGTCGTGGAGGCTCTCGCGGCGGGTGAAAAGGTGCTGGAGCGCCGGGCGCAGGTGCTCGACGAAGTGGCCGTGATCGTGGATCAGGGGCGTTTCCTGACCAACACGACGCGCGAACCGCCGGCGGTAACGGCTGAAGGCATCGTGGGTGGCGTCTTCGCTGTGGTCCACACGCGTCTGCTCGAGGACGGCGATGAGCCTCTGACGGACCTGCTCGGGCCCCTGATGAGCATGATCGTGCTCCCCTATCTAGGCGCCAGAGCTGCGAGCCGCGAACTCGGCCGACCGGCCACCGAGGTTGCCAAGGAAAGAACCCCGCGAGGCCACTCGAGGTCGAGAGACCCTCTCGAAGGTCTCAACATGCGTTTGACCTATCGAACTGTTCGGGTGCTGATGGTCATAGCCGAACATTCCGGAGCGAGCAATCGTGAGATCGCGGAAGGGTCGGGAATCATCGACCAGGGGCAGATCTCGAAGCTGCTCAACAGGCTGGCCCGCCTAGAGCTCGTGGACAACCGCGGCGAGGGCCAGGAGAAGGGCGCTGCCAACGCCTGGCATCTGACGCCTCGCGGCGCCCAGGTCGAGCGAGCTACCCGCCCGCGCTGAGCCCGAGAGGCGCGCGGTCACCGCGTGCGCCTGCGCGTCGTCGCGACGATCACAGTCGATCGCCCGGCGGCGCGTCACCTGTGCGTCTCCTCGTCCCGCCCTCGCGCCGGCGGTCGGAGAGAGCGATGAGGTGCTTCGCTTTCTACTGTGGCGGATGCTTGGCCTGCTGGCCGCATTCGTGGGCCTGTGCCTGCTTGCTTGGCTTCTCACAGGAGGATTGGGGAAGGCGCTCCGTGGCAGCGCTGGCAGCTCGTCCCATCTGACGTTCAGCGTTCCCTGGGATGTGCTCGCCAAGGCCGTTCGAGATGGCTGGGGTTGGCGCCCGGCGTCTGGCATCGCCCCCACCCACTTGCTCGCGGCATCTCTCACAGCCTCGATCGTCCTCGTCACGGGGGTGCGCTGCGTGCTGCGGCGCAGGCGCCGCTATGTGCGCTTGCGGGTGGATGCTTACCGCACCGACCAGGCCGAGCCTGAGGCGCTCATCAGAATGTTCGAAGCGCTGCACAAGCGTCTGCTGCGACGCTGGTGGCGTCGCCTGATGCTCGGGCAGCCGTCGGTCGCGCTCGAGGTGCATCACACCGGCTCTGGCGCCAACGGGTGCGCGTGGCTGGGCGTCAGCTGTCCGCAGGGCCTTGAGCCCCTGGTGCATGCGGCGCTCCAGGCGGCCTACCCCAACTGTGGTTTGACCGTGGCCGAATGCGAGCTCGGCATCGCGCCGTCGGTCGTGAGGGTGAAGAAGCACACCGCGTTCCTCAGGAGGAGCAAGCCGACTCAGCGATTCGAGTTCGATCGTGAGCCTCCCGTGAACCGTCTGCTCACCGTAATGGGGGCGTGCGGCGAGCCGGCCTTCGTGCAGATCTCGTTGACCCCCACGCCTGCCGCTTTTGAGAGCTTCGCCAGGTGCTTGTTCAAACATCAGGAGGCGCGTATCTCCCGCGAGCGCCGGGAGCATCTCTATGTTCGTGATCGCTCGATGGTTCAGGACGTCGAGCTCCGGGGTGGCCTCGACATCCAGCACAGGCCGCTCTTCTTCGTCGACCTGCGGGTCATCGCGCCGAGCCGAGCGATCTGTGAGCGCGTGGCGTCTGAGCTGCGGGTCGAGACCGCCGAGAATCGCCTGGTGGAGCGCGGCACCACTTTTCGCCACGGCGTGCTCGGACTCTACGGTCGCCGGGTGCAGCGCGGCGAGGGGAACCCGCTCCCGCCGTTTCGCAAGGGCGTCTTCGCCACCACCGAGCTCGTATCTCTTTGGCAGTTGCCCTCGATCGACTACACCACCGTGCCATTTGCGCGCTCGAGCCTGCCGATTGCACCCGCTCCTCCCGGGATCTTCCGACCGCAGAACGGCTGCGGCACGCTGCGCGACGCACTCGGGCCCGTCTCCATCCACGAGGAGCTGCGACGGCAGAACACCGCTGTTCCCGGAACGGTGGAGCAGGGCAAGTCGAGCTACCTCGTAGCAACGGTCGCCGAGGATGTCCGCCGCGAGCGCTGCGCGCTGATCGTGCTCGATCCGAAGGGCGACGCGGCCGAGGCAGCGTTGAGCGTCATCCCAGCCGGCCGGACGTGCACGCTGCTGGACTTCTCCAACCCGACCTGCGGCTTCAATCCTCTGGCCGTAGACGCCCCGGCCGACGTCATCGCCGACTACGTGGTTGCAGCACTGAAGAACCTCTTCACCGACGCTGATATTCGCGCCTCCTCGGACCGGTATCTGCGCAACGCGATCATCGCGGTGCTGGCGCACGACCGCACGGCCAGCCTGTGGGATGCCGCTCGGCTGCTGTCTGTGGGCGAGGAGGGCTACGCGTACAGGAGCAGCGTGGGCGCAAGCGTTCGTACGCTGCCAGAGTTCAAGGAGATCTCTGAGTTCTTCACCTCAGAGTTGACGGCTCAGCTCGCCGACGCTCGCAGCACCACAACCGCAAAGCTGGATGCGCCGGTGAACAAGCTGGCGCGTTTGTTGAACTCGGCGTCGATCAAGCGGGTGCTCCTGAATGACTCGCTAACAGTCGACTTCGACCGCGTGATCGCTGATCGCGAGGTGCTCGTCGTCAAGGGAGCGCTGGGCGCCATGGGCGCCGGGAACACTTCGGTATTGATGCAGCTGCTCATGGGGATGCTCGATGCTGCGCTGGCTCGCCAGCAGGATCTGGTTCCCGCACATCAGCGGGTCGCTGTCGCGCTGAAGGTCGATGAGGCGCCTCTGGTCATCAACCGCGGCTTTGCCGAGACAATGGCACTGAAGCGATCGGCCGGTCTCGAGACCGTGGCCTGCTGGCAGACCGACGCCCAATGGATCGACCGGGACGTGCGCGCCCAACTGGACGCCCTGTTCGCTCACCGGGTCTATTTCGCGACTGCCTCATCGAGCGACGCCCGTGACGCAATCTCGCTGACGATGGCTGAGTTCTCCGACACGGTGCGTCCGGGAATCGGGAACCTGTCGAGCCTGGGTCGTCCCGACGTGCGCCTGCACCTGCCCAAGCACCATGCGGTCGTGAGCTGGAGCACGCCCATGGGTCGCCAGTCGTCCTTCATCGCCCAGACGCTGCCGCTGCGTGTCGACCGGGAGCGCCTGGCGCTCCATGCAGCAGCTCAGAAGCAGCGCGGGGGACGCCATCGCACCGATCTGCGCCAGCCCCACTGGGAGCGTGCCAGGACGGACCGTGGCGTTGCAGCGTGCGCTCCGACGGTCCGCCGCGTCGAGCCCACAGGCTCGGGAGACGGCGCGGGTGGGGGATCCCGAGAGCCCCCGCAGGCAGACACCGCCCTGCCGACCATTCCGGCCGAGAGCTACGGCGAGCTGGTCGAGTTGGATCGCGCCCAGAGCGCGCGGCGGGCTCCGCCCCTCACTCCGCCACGCGTTCTGCAACCAGATCGGATCGATCTCGAGGTACTTGCGCTGATCAGCGCTCTCGGGCACGTGCTGACCAGCCAGCTCCATCGGCGGATCAATCCCGAGCGCTCGCCCACGACCACTCAGCGCCGCTTGAAGCGCCTGGCGGACGCCGGCCTGGTCGAGCGCTTCCAGTTCCATCGGCGTGACGGAGGTGGCGTGCCCATGTGCTACGCCATCACTGCTGAGGGGATGCGGGCGCTCGGCAGAGGCGACGAGCGCTCCGAGTCCGGTCAGGTGGCCCGCCCATCCGCGTCCCCCGCCGCTGGCGTGACAGGCCTGCGACAGGCCCGTCACGAGATCCATGTAGCCGGCTGGGTCCTTGCGCTCGCTGGTGTTCTCGGCGAATCTGTTGCGGGGCTCCGCGGAGCGCGGGACGCGGTGTTGTCCGTGCCGCAGCGCGCGAGCGGAGACGGTCGCGTGGCGTTGGCACCTGCGGATCTGAGGCTGCCGGGTGGGCGCGCGCCACATGACTTCCTGAGAACGGATCGGGCTGGTGGGAGAGTCGAGGTCGAGCGATTTGAGACGCTGCGGCCCGACGCGATCGTCGAGGTGTCGCTCGGAATCGACTTGATCATCGAGCGCGATGACCGGATATCGGACGCGGGAGCCACCGCCAAGCTCGAGCGCTATGACCACTTTCTGGCCGGCTGGTCGGTGCACACCAAGCGCTACGGGCGCCGCGCAGCAGCCGAGCCCACAGCCGTATTCCTTTGCCGGGACCGCGCACGGGCTCGCGACTGCGCCAGAGGCGCGGACGCGCTCCTGTGTGCTTGCCGCGCCTATGCGGGCGAGTACCCCTTCGACTGGGAGTATCCGGGGAGGGAGCGAATCCTGTTTGCCGCCGAGCGTGACATCCACGAGGGGCTGTTGCTCGCGTATGGAGTCCCCACCCTGCCTCCGGCGGTGCGGGTCGCAGCGGCCCACGGCGACCCCCGGGCGGGCGAGGCAGCGATCCTGCTCCGCGAGCTGCCAGGTGCCCGCCTCGACTCCGACGCTTGATGCGCCGCCGGAGCGTGAGCGCGCAGGCGCTCGCAGCAGTGCATCCGGTTCCTGGCGCGAATGTGGCCGTGCAGTTGCCTGAGGGTCAATGCAGTCGCCGCCCCGCATAACGCAGTTGCGGCCGTTCGGAGCGCCTCATACGCGCAGTCGCGATCGCTCCAGCTCGCGCCCGGCTGCGCACACATGACCTCGGATTGGCGCATTCCAGAGCCGAATACTCGATGTGCACGGAGGGCAACGGCTCGTGATTCGCCCCGCGCGCGAGTTGCCCGGGCGATGGGGCCCCGCTGCCGGCTAACCTGCGTGCCTCTCCTCCTCTCAATCCCCTCGAGTCTCAGCCACATATGCGCGCCTGCAGCTCACTGCGCCGGAATGACGAACACCGCCACCGTGCCACCGCGCACGCTCACGGCCTCGCCTCGAGGAGCCCGTTCGCGCCAGGTTGATGGCGACGCCGACTCACGCAATGAGTCTCCGAGACCCCCTTAAGGGGTTCTCGGCCTCCGCCAGGACAGGGCGCCCCCTCGCTCTGTGCCCTTGACGACTGTTCGCCGGGCTCCTATTAAGCCGGCCCAGTCATGACCGCAATAGCGACGAGCCCAACCGGAGGCAACCATGCAGAGCACCCTCTCGCCGACCTTCAGCGTCCGACGCTCTCACGAGCGTCGAAACACTCCATCGGGCCAGTGGCTTCCCGTGGGGAGTCACTCGCCTCGCCCTCGATCTCGCTCATTGGCGCGCTACACGGACGAGCTGGGACGCCCGCGCGAGCTGGTCTCTCTGCAGGCGCTGGCCGGCAGCGTTCTGCTCATCGATCGTGATGCGGCCACCCAGGGGGACGGTCGTCTGCTCGCAAGGCTCTCGCCCGATGAGCCTGTCGAGAACTGCTCGCTCGTCTGCGAGCAGTATCTGCGCGAGCCCAACGACGGCAGGCGACGTTGTCGTGCATTGACCTATGCGGACCTGTCGAGTGCCTCCCGCGAGGAGCTCGAGTCGAGCACCGGATCAGAGATCCCGAAGGAACCCGTGATCGACCCGGACGGAGGCTCTTGTGCGCTCGAGCGCGTGCCGAGTCGCCTGCCAATCCCCCATCTGCGGTGGTGTCGTCAGGCGGCTGGCCAAGTCGGCGGCCTGCTCGAGCCGGTGAGCCTGCGCGAGGTGATCGCCCGTCTCGAGAGCTACGAGCCCGTGTGCGCCCTCACGCGCCGGGCACTCGCTCGCCACGCTGAGGACCCTGCACTCTCGACAGCCGTGCTGCAAGCCGAGCTTGTTCGCGTCCAGGAGAGCCCGATCGTCCTCAACCGAGGGTTGCGGGAAAGCGTGCTCGCGATGGTCGAGCGCGAGCGACTGAGCATGAGCGAGATCGCCCTGCGCTGTGGACGCATCAAGCGGGACCGCAAAGGCAACGAGAGCGGTGAGACGAGCTGGCTCGCGCGCCGTCTCGGCCTCTTGCCCGACGCAGCCACCGGCACTTCCACCCCGTGGATCCACAGCGATGTGCTCGGGCTGATCGCGCGTCAGGGTCTCGGGCTCAGTCCACGCGAGGTCGAACTCTGATGGACGGGGAGCCACCGGGGCCGATCCTCGTCGTCGAGGCCGACAGGCGTCTGGGCATGGCGCTCGCCGAGCAGCTGCTCGCCGACGGCTATGCGGTCGAGCTCGCCCACACCGCAGAGCATGCGCGGATACTCGCGCGCCGAAGTGCCCCGACGCTGGCCGTGCTGGGTGACCTGGATTTGCCGCGTGGCTCCTTGCAGCTACTAGAGGAGATCCGAAGCGCCGGCGGGCGCGGCATGTTGTGGCAGAGCTCGCTGCCAGCCGTCGTGCTCGCCTCCAGCGCCCAGCAGCTGGACATGCTCCGAGCGTTCGATGCCGGGGCCGACGACTTTGTCTCCAAGCCCGCCGCCTACCTTGAGTTGAGAGCCCGCGTTCGAGCAATTCTGCGGCGGGCCGAGGGTCGCCCCGAGCAGGCGCGCCTGCTCGAAGTAGGCCCGCTGGTGATCGATCTCGCAACGCGTGAGGTGAGCCTTCACGCTCGCCCAGTCTGCCTGCGGCGGATGGAGTTTGAGCTGCTCACGCAGCTCGCGCGCGAGCCGTCGCGCGTATTCGCCAGGAACGAGCTCCTGCAGGCCGTGTGGGGCTACCGCTCGAGTGGGTCCACGAGGACCCTTGACAGCCACGCCAGTCGCCTGCGCCGCAAGCTCGACGTGGACGGGTCCGGAGGCTGGGTCATCAACGTCTGGGGCGTGGGTTACCGCCTGATCTGAGTCGGAACCGCCGCGGAGTGGAGACCGCCCAGCGCGCACTCCCACGAACTTGACGGGCCCAAACGGCCCGGCATGAGGACAGCCGACCCGCGACCGAGGACCCGCGGGTCCGGCCGACGGGCCTGGTCATTGCGACCGGTCTGCTCCGGTCGCCTACCCGCCTGTCCGGGCTGCGGACGGGCCGAGAAAGGAGGGGCGTGATGCCCCCATCGAATGCAAACCCCGAACCGCGGGTGGATCCGCTGGTGCTGTTGGAGGAACTTCTTCACGGCCTGACGGGCTCACTCGTGCGCCTCGCGCTCGGCTTGGCGATCGGCATGATCGCCGCTCGACAGATGCGCAGGGCACATCTCCACTGGAGCTGGGCGGCCATCGCCTTCGTCTTGGTGGTGCTCGCGCGCAAAGGCCTGGGCACCGGCGCTCTGCCACTGGGTGTCGGCTCTGCCTGTGCGACGTCGCGTGGCCGACGCTGGCATCGCGAGGACCTCGACGCGGGTGGCGACTTGGCAGAGATCGCCGAGCTGCGCCGCACCCCGCTCGATGTTCTCCGTGCGCGCATCGCGGCCGCCCTCCCGCGGCTGCGCCGCCTCGGCGCGGTCGACCGTGTGCTCGCGAGTCGCAGTCGACGGGATGGTGAGCTCATCATCGGCCGTGACGAGCGCAGTCGAGCGGTGTGGATCCCGTTCGGCGATCACCGCGGAGGCCGGCACACGCTGGTGGTCGGTGCGACCGGATCAGGCAAGACGGTCACCCAGACCTCCATGGCGGTTCACGCCATCGAGCGGGGAATGGGTGCGATCGTGCTCGACCCCAAGGGAGACGACGGCATGCGCGAGCGGCTTCGGCGCGCGGCCCTGGCCGCAGGGCGAGAGTTTCTCGAATGGACCCCGGGCGGCGGTCTGGTCTACAACCCGTTTGCCGGTGGGGGCGAGACAGAGATCGCCGACAAGGCGCTGGCCGGCGAGCGTTTCACCGAGCCCCACTATCTGCGCCAGGCTCAGCGCTACCTGGGGCACGTGATCCGCGCTCTGCACTCGAGCTCATCCGAGGTCAGCCTCCGGGCGATCGTCGAGCTGCTCGATCCGGAGTGCCTCGAGGGCTTGGCTCGCCGCCTGCCCGACGCCGTCGCCGAGCGGACGTTCGCCTATCTGGACTTGCTCACCCCGCGCCAGCGCAGCGATCTCGCGGGGGTGCGTGACCGATTGGCGATCATGGTCGAGTCGGACGTTGGTCGGTGGCTGGACCCGGAGGCGAGTCACGCCGGTCGTCTCGATCTTCCGACGGCGGTGCGCGCACGCGCGACCGTCTATTTCAGGCTCGAGTCCGATAGCCGCCCGCTGCTCGCGCAGATGCTGGGCGCGGCGATCGTCCAAGATCTCCAGACGACGGCGGCCGCCTTGCAGGCCCACCCACTTGCCACGATGGTCGTGATCGATGAGTTCTCTGCCGTGGCCGCCGAGCAGGTTGCAAGGCTGTTCGGACGGGCACGGTCGGCCGGGTTCAGCCTGCTCCTGGGAACACAGGAGCTATCGGACCTGCGCCTCCCGGGACGCGAGCGCCTGCTCGAGCAGGTCATGGGCAACCTCTCCGTCCTGATAGCCCATCGCCAGATCGTTCCCGGCTCGGCTCAGCTGATCGCCGATGTCTCCGGTAGGAGAGGCGCATGGCGGGTGTCCCGTCACAGCGACGGACGCGCCACGCGCACCAGGACGCGCGAGGGGATTCTCGATCCAGGCCGGGTCATGAGCCTCGGACAGGGCTGGGCCGCCGTGGTCGTGCCGGGCGCTCCGGGTGGGGCTCGGATCGCGGCCATCTCCGCTCTCTAGCCGCCTCGCGGGGAGGGCCGGGGACCGCTCATCGGTCCGTAGGCACGGAGGCGGGTCCTCCCCGCGCCGCAGCTCTGCGCTGCAGAACAAAGGCCAACCACCAAAGCAAGGAGAAGTCGATGAAGCTGTCAACTCATACACACACCCAGGAGCGACTGGCGCTCGTTGAGTGGGTCGCGCGCATCGGTGTCGTCACCGCGGAGGCGCTCGCCATCCGCGAGGGCTGCACCGTTGCCTCTGCGCGGGCTCGGCTGAACGGTGCCAGACGTGCCGGCCTGCTCGCCCGTGAGCGTCCGCTGACCGACCAGCCAGCCGTGTTCATCGCCACGCGAGCTGGGCTCCGCGCGAGCTCGCTCGTGGGAGTCGCCCCAGCTCGTGTGAGCGCCGCCAGCGCTCACCACGCGATCGTCTGCGCGGCGGTCGCTGCAGCGCTCGAGCGACGCTACCCCGATCATCGGCTCGTGGGCGAGCGCGAGCTGCGTCGTCAGGAGAGCCTGCCCGGGGTGCCGGTCGCGAGCGCATCTCTTGGCTTCGGCGCCCGTGGGGATCGGCTGCTGCACCGCCCGGACCTCGTGCTCCTCTCACCGGTCGCCGAGGGAGCAGCTCCTGTTGCAGTCGAGGTCGAGTTGACCGTCAAGGCGCCCAGGCGGTTGCTGGCGATCTGTCGCGCGTGGGCCCGGGCACGTCATCTCGCCGGCGTGCTCTACGTGGTCACGCCCGAGGTGCGTGGTCCGCTCGAAAGGGCGATCACGGAGGCGAGGGCGAGTGCGGCGATCACCCAGATTCCCCTGGAGGCCTTGGCTGAGACTGCGCCGAGGCATGCGGACCAGAGAACCGTCACCGCGAGTGCGTAACTTTGCTTACGGGGGGTCCACCACCAGCAATGGAGACCCGAATGTCCTACTTTTCCATCAACCGTGTCGTCCTCGTCGGTCGTCTGACCCGTGATCCCGAGCTCCGCGCGCTCCCATCGGGTACGAGCGTCTGCAGCATGCGCATCGCCTGTAACTCCAGTCGCCGAGACGCCGATGGGGACTACGTCGAGCGCCCGAACTACTTCGATGTCAGCGTCTACGGCGTCCCGGCCGAGCGCGTCAGCGAGTTCATGAGCCGCGGTAACCGAGTCGCCGTGGACGGTCGTCTGGAGTGGCGCGAGTGGGAAGCCGGTGAACAGAAGCGCCAGGCAGTGAGCATCGTGGCGGACACAGTGCAGTTCCTCGACGGACCCGGCGAGCGCCTCCCCGGCGCCGGCGCCGGTAGCGAGGAGGACGAGGATCGTGAGCTGGTCGGCGTGGGCGCCGGCGCGGACGAGGAGGACCCGGGCTTCTAGGCGGGTCAGTGTGCGCGCGTGTCTGATCGGGGGCGGGAGTGCGAAGTTCGCGCTCCCGCCTGCGGCAGCTGAGGCCCTGCGGGGCCTTTTTGCGTTAAGGAGGCGGCGCGAGCGTGGACGCACAACCGCTCGCCGTCTGCATAGACTGGCGCGCCCAAAGACCGCCGAGTCCAGCCCGCACTGCAAGGAGCCTCTCCCGATGCCAGTCAACACCAAAGCGATCGGCAAGACCTATGAGCCCGTGCTTTATGCGGTGGGCCGCGAGAAGATTCGAGAGTATGCGCGCGCGGTGGGGGAGACCGACCCCGTGCACCTCGACCTGGATGCGGCTCGCGCGGCGGGCTACACGGACATCGTCGCGCCGCCGATGTTCGCGGTCGTCTACAGCGCCCCGTCGGTCGGGCCGCCGATCTTCGACCCCGAGATCGAGCTCAACTTCGCGATGATGGTCCATGGCGGCCAGGAGTTCGAGTGGGGGGCTCCGGTCCTCGCCGGCGATGAGATAACCACGACGACGAGCGTCAAGGACATCTCCGAAGCGGACGGTCGCGGCTATTACGTTTTCGAGTCGATCTCCACAAACCAGCGCGGCGAGCAGGTCTGTCGGGGAACGTGGACCAACATCGTCCGAGGAGTGTGAGTCAGATGGCAGATTTCCAGGTTGGGGAGCAGATCCCCGAGGTCAAGGTCACCCCGGACAAGTACCTCACCGTTCGCTACGCGGGAGCCTCCGGAGACTTCAATCCGATCCACATCGACGAGGAGTTCGCCAAAGCGGTCGGGCTCCCCGGGAGGATCCTCCACGGTCTGTGGACGATGGCGCAGGTGGCCCGCGCGCAGACCGAGGCGGCCGGCGGCCCCGAGCACCTCAAGCGGCTCTCGGTCCAGTTCCGCGGCATGGGCGTGCCCGAGCAGGAGGTGACGGTGAGCGGAACTGTGCGCGAGCTCGCCGACGGTCGCGCGGTGATCGACACCGTCGCCGAGCAGGGGGGCAAGCAGATCATCCGCAACGCCGAGGCTGAGCTCGAGCTCTAGCGAGCAGGCCCAGCGGGACTCGGCCCGCCGCCTACAATCAGATCCATGCTCACCTCCCGCCAGGAGCGGATTCTGTGCAAGGTGGTCGATGATTACCTGCGAACCGCCCAGCCTGTCGCTTCGCGCTCGATAGCGGCCGATCCGGAGCTCGACTGCGGTCCATCGACCGTGCGAAACGAACTCGCGCTGCTCGAGGAGCAGGGCCTGCTCGCCCACCCACATGTATCTGCCGGGCGTGTGCCCACCGACGCAGGTCAGCGTTACGTGGTCGACCGTATGCTCAGCTCTCGCCATCTGCTGCCCGCCCCGCCCCAGCCGCTCGAGCTCTCGTTGATCCGCAGGGAGCTCGACGAGGCCATGCGCGCGACCAGCGAGACGCTCTCGCAAATGACCAATCTGCTCGCCGTCGTCTCAGCCCCTTCGATCAACACGGCTACGGTCCGCCACATCGAGGTGCTGGCGCTGCAGCCGCAGTTGGTGCTGGTCGTGATCATCACCTCGACCGGCAGCGTCTCCAAGATGCTCGCCACCTTCGAGCGCGCGGTCGACCCCGGCCTCGTGTCGTGGGCCGGCGAGTATCTCAACGAGCGTCTGGTCGGCCTCGGCTTGGGCGCGCGGATGCTGCAGCAACGTCTCGTCGATCCAAGCCTCTCCGCGCCGGAGCTGGAGTTCCTGGCACGCTTCGCGCCGGCGTTCGGCGACCTGGCCTCCGAAGGCGAGGACGCACTCTATGTCGAGGGCGCGGCGCGTCTGTTCGAGGCGGGCCGCTTTGCGGAGACGACCGATGTCAACGAGCTCATCGACCTGCTGGAGCGGCGGGTGGCGCTGTTGCGGGTCCTGCGTGCAGCGCTGGGGGAGCCCGGTATCTATGTGCGGATCGGCCGCGAGAACGAGCTGCCCGCGATGCACTCGCTGGCGCTCGTGGCCACCGGCTACGGGATGGCTCGGCGCAAGCTCGGCACCGTGTCCTTGATCGGGCCTGTGCGGATGGACTATGCGGGCGCGATTGCCACGGTGCGTGAGGCCGCGCATCAGCTGTCGCGCTTCGTCGAAGACACCTACGCCGAGAACTGACGGACGCAATGCCTCGCGACCCCTACGAGGTGCTCGGCGTCGGCCGGGAGGCCTCCGAGCAGCAGATCAAGAAGGCCTTTCGCCAGCTGGCTCGAGAGCTGCATCCCGACGTCAACGCCCACGATCCCGACGCCGAGGAGAAGTTCAAGGAGGCAGCCGAGGCCTATGAGATCGTCTCCGACCCCGAGCGGCGCGCGACCTACGATCGTTACGGCCACGATGGCCTGCGCTCCGGCGGCTACGCCCCCAACTTCGAGGGCTTCGGGTCGATCAGCGACCTGTTCAATGCCTTCTTCGGTGGTGGCGGCCCGGGCTCGGGGCCGGCACAGGGTGGCGACATCGGCGTTGCGGTGGAGATCGATCTGATCGAGGCCGCCAACGGCGCCAAGGTGCAGGTCGCATACGACGCGGTGAAGCGCTGTGAGCGCTGCCACGGAAACGGGGCCGAGCCCGGCACGCCGATCGAGACCTGCGAGCGCTGCGGCGGAGCGGGGCAGCTGCAGGCCGTGCAGCGCACACCGTTCGGACAGATGATGCGGACGATGGTCTGCGACGTCTGCCACGGCGACGGGCGCGTCCCCAAGCAGCCCTGCCACGAGTGTCGCGGCCGAGGGCGCCTCGCCGCGAGGCAGGAGCTCGAGGTCGACATTCCCGCGGGCATCGCCGATGGTCAGCGCATCAGGATCAGCGGTCGCGGCCACGAGGGGGAGGCCGGCGCGCCTGCCGGCGATCTCTACGTGGTGGTGGGGGTGCGCGAGGACGAGCGCTTCGTGCGCGAGGGCGACGATCTCATCACCGCGCTCGACGTCGCCGCGCCGCTGGCCGCGCTCGGCGCCACGCTCGAGGTGCCCACGCTCGATGGCGCCACCTCGATCGAGCTCCCCGCCGGCACGCAGCCCGGCGAGGTGCTGACCGTCAGAGGCGCGGGTATGCCCGGCCTCAGGCGCGGTCGGCCCGGAGATCTGCGCGTCATCGTCAACGTCGTGATTCCGCGCCGCCTCACCGCCGAGCAGCGTGAGCTGCTGGATCGCCTGAACGAGACTCTGACCGAGGAGAACCTGCGCTCGCAGGAATCGATGTTCGCCAAGCTGCGTCGCGCGCTCGGCAGCCAGGCGGCGTGATCCGCCTTGCCATCCGTGTGGCTCGCGATCAGGCCGAGCTCGTGCTCGCCGAGCTGCTCGAGCTGACGCCGGCCGGAGTCGAGGAGTCGCAGGGTCACGACGACACGATCGAGTATGCCGTCTACGGCGCCCCGGGTGAGCTCCCGAGCCTGCCCGACCTGGAGGCCGTCGTGGGGGAGGCGCTCGTGGAGATCTCCACGAGCGAAGTGTCCGACGACTGGCATGAGCGGTGGAAGCGCTTCCACCGGCCGATCCTGATTCCAGCGCCCGCCGGCGCGGCTGCCGGCGTCAGCGGAATGCCGGTCTCCGCGCTGCATGTGCGCCCGCCGTGGGAGGCGCCCAGCGAGCACTCAGGCGGCGCGGTGCGAGAGATCGTGATTGACCCTGGACAGGCCTTTGGCACGGGCGCGCATGCCAGCACGCGCCTGTGCCTCGAGCTGCTGCTGGAGCTGGCCGCGCGCGAGGGCCCATCCGGTGCGCTGCTGGACGTGGGCACCGGCTCGGGGGTCCTGGCGATAGCGGCGGCCGCGCTCGGCTTCGCCCCGGTACTGGGTCTCGACAACGAGCAGGAGAGCGTGCTCGCGGCCGCCGAGAACGCGACCGTCAACGGGGTCGATGTCGCCGTTCGTCGCCTCGACCTGCGCTCAGAAGCGTTGCCCTGGGGCGAGCGGGCCGGGGCGCCGAACGCTCCGTCGGTGGTTCTCGCCAACCTCCTGCGCCCCTTGCTGCTGGAGCTCGCCGGCACGATGCCGGGCGTCCCCGCCCATCTCGTGGCCGGTGGCCTGCTGCGAGGGGAGGTCGACGAGGTCGTCGGGGCATTCGCCCAGCGGCTCGGCCTGCATGAGCGCGAGCGGCGCGCCAGCGGCGAGTGGGCCGCCGTATGGCTGACCGCCGCCTGACTCAGCCGGCGTCGGGCAGCTCCGTGGCCGCGCACACGTTCGCGCGGAAGACCAGATCGATCGCCGCGCGGACGCCGTCCTCCTCCTCGAGCAGGGCGTCGGCCGCGCTGAGCGCCGAGCCGATCGTCTCGAGCGCCTCGCCCACCGCTCCCGGATCCGGGTCCCGGCATGCAGCGATGGCCATGTCGAGCATCGCTCGCGCCTGCTCGACCACCCCTGTGAACAGGGCGGGGCCGACCAGGCTCGCGTAGTTGTACACGCGCGCCAGCCGCCCCGAAAGCGTGACCGAGGGGCCTCGCCTGACCGGCTTCACCGGCGCCAGCCCGGTTCCGTCGAGCAGCGCCGCCATCGTCTCGCCGAGCACCGCCCTCGTGGCCGTCTCGTCCAGCCCGGCCTGGCGTGCGACACGCAGCGCCATGTACAACGAGGTGGCGGGCAGCCCGTAGGGCGGATCGGAGGCGAACACGATCCGCTCGGCCGGGACGCGCGCGAAGAGCTCGATCACATCGAGCGGAAAGAAGCACGAGATGTCGTAGAGGACGCCCGGATGGTCGGCCAGGCGCGAGGTCAGGATCCCCTGGTCGCAGATGGCGCCGTGGGCCAGGATCAGCACCGCTCCGGGATGGCGTAGGGCGAGGTCCACGAGGCCCTCCGCCAGCGGCGGCAGGCCACGCCCCGCATGGATCAGGATGGGCACAGAGGCCGTTTCAGCGAGCTTGAAGATCTCGCCCATCTCCTGGCCGTCGAAGCGGAAGTCCTGTGCCCGGGGGTGAAGCTTGATGCCCCGCGCCCCAGCCGCAAGGCAGCGTTCGCCCTCCTTCAGCGGGTCTTCGGCAGGATCCAGGCGGCAGAAGGGCGCCAGTCGTCCGCCGCTTTCGCCGGCCCATGCCAGGACGCGATCGTTGGGCAGGCTGTAGGAGGGCTTGCGCTCAGGGTCGTGCAGGGGAAACACGCATGCCCGTCGTGCCTGTGCGTCGTCAAGCTCCCCCAGCAGCTGCTCGAGGTTGAGCGAGCGCCCGTCCTCGTCCAGGCCGAGGTGGGTGTGAGCGTCGATCACTTCGGCTCCGGCGGGACGCATCCTGGCCGCATCCGCCAGAAAGGGCGCCAGCGCCTCGGCATACAGGGAGTGGTTCACGCCGTGCACCCTATTGTGTCTCTATGGCCTGTCAGGTCGTGATCGCGGGTGGCGGGTTTGCGGGTTTCTACGCAGCTCAGGCCCTCGAGCGCCTGCTGCCGGAGCAGAGCGCCCACGTGACCCTCGTCAACGAGGCCAACTTCCTGCTCTATACGCCCTTGCTCCCGGGCGCCGCCGGAGCCACGCTCGATCCGCGCCACGTGGTCGTGCCCCTGCGCTCGCAGCTGCGCCGCACCGACCTCGTGATCGGGCGGGTGACAGGGGCCGAGCCCACGCGCCGCACGCTCGGGGTGCTACGGATCGACGGTGAGCAGCTCGAGCTCGGCTACGACCAGCTGATCGTGGCACTCGGGTCGGTGTCCCGAACGCTTCCGATTCCCGGCCTGGCCGAGCACGCCACCGGCCTGAAGTCGCTCTCAGATGCCACCGCGCTGCGCAACCAGGTGCTCAGCTGCCTCGACATCGCCGAGTCGATCGAGGACCCCGCTCGTCGCAGCGAGTACCTCGGGTTCGTGTTCGTCGGTGCCGGATACGCCGGCGTGGAGGGCCTGGCCGAGCTCCAGGACTTCGCCGTGCAGGCGATCGAGCTGTATCCCCGCTGCCGGGCCCAGGGGATGCGCTGGGTCCTGGTGGAGGCCAAGGGCCGGATCATGCAGGAGGTTCCCGCGAGCCTCTCCGAGTTCGCCGAACGCGAGCTGCGCCGGCGCGGGATCGAGGTCCGCACCGAGACGACGCTGGCCGAGGTCAGCGCTCACGGCGCGAGGCTCTCCGTGGGCGAGGAGATCCCTGCGCGCACCGTCGTGTGGACCGCGGGCGTAAAGCCGAGTCCTGCGATCGCCAGGCTCGGTTTGCCGCTCGACGGCGCCGGCAGGATCGTGGTCGACGCCACCATGCGGGTCGTCGACCCGGCTGCGCCGTCACCCGCTGCGACCACTGCCGGTGCCCCGATCGCCCAGGTCTGGGCGATCGGAGATGGCGCAGCCGTTCCCGACGCCTCGCGGCCGGGCCAGGCGTGTCCGCCGACAGCGCAGCACGCGATCCGGCAGGGCCGGCTGGTGGCGCGCAACGTTGTGGCCACGCTGGGCGGGGAAGCTCCACGGCCGTTTCGCTACCGCACCAAGGGCGTCGTGGCGGAGCTCGGCCGCAACAAGGCCGTGGCGATCACCCTGGGCATTCGCTGGCGGGGCTTTCCGGCCTGGCTGATCGCGCGCACCTACCACCTGCTGCTGATGCCCGGCTTTGGACGCAGGCTGCGTCTGCTCGTCGACTGGAACGTCGCGCTGCTGTTCGGTCGGGACGCCTCCTCTCCCGGGCGCCTCGGCGCTCCCACGCCGTTGGAGCATGATTGAGCTCGGCGCGCTGTCGCCCGACCGGCGTATCCTGGGTGGCGGATGGCGATACTCGAGCAGATAAAGACCGACCTGCATGGCGCCATGCGCGCTGGCGAACGTGACCGGGTTGGCGCGTTGCGGCTGGTGCTCTCCGAGCTGCAGAAGGCCGCCAAGGAGGGTGGCAGCGACGAGCTGGCGGTGTTGCGCCGCGAGCGCAAGCGCCGGATCGAGGCTGCCAGGGCCTACCGCGAGGCGGGACGCGAGGATCTCGCGGGCGGGGAGGAGGCCGAGGGGGAGCTGATCGGCGGCTATCTCCCGGCAGAGCTCTCCGAGTCCGAGCTCGAGGCGATCGTGCGCCAGGCCGTCAGCGACAGCGGTGCCTCCTCCGCCAAGGACATGGGCACGGCGATGAAGCACGCTATGGCCGCCGTGGACGGTCGCGCGGACGGCAAGCGGGTCTCCGGGCTCGTGCGGGCCGCGTTGCAAGGATGAGGACACAGATAGAGCTCTCGAACGAAGTGGCCGCCGAGCTGGCGGGAAGCCAGGACGCCGTGCTGCGCGCGCTGGAGGCCCACCTCGATTGCAAGGTCTTCCTGCGCGGAAACCTTCTCACCTTCGACGGCGATGAGAGCGAGACGCACGCGGGCGAGCGGGTGGTGCGGGAGCTCTCTGACCTGATCGCACGGGGTCACCAGATCGGGCCCGGAACGATCTCGGCGGTGACGGGCGCGCTCGACGCGCACGAGTCCCCGGCGCGGGTGCTCGAGGACGTCGTCTGGAGCCACCGCGGGCTGCGCGTGGCGCCGAAGACCGTCAACCAGAAGCGCTACGTGGACTCCGTGCGCCAGAGCACCGTCACCTTCGGAGTCGGTCCTGCCGGCACCGGCAAGACCTTCCTGGCGGTGGCGATGGCGGCGGCAGCGCTCTCTCGTCACGAGGTCAACCGCATCATCCTCACCCGTCCCGCGGTCGAGGCCGGCGAGCGTCTGGGCTTTCTTCCGGGCGATCTGATGGCCAAGGTGGACCCCTACCTGCGCCCGCTCTTCGATGCGCTGCACGACATGCTCGACCCCGAGAAGGTCTCTCAGCACATCGAGCGCGGCGTGATCGAGATCGCGCCCTTGGCTTTCATGCGGGGGCGCACGCTCAACGACTCCTTCGTGATCCTCGACGAGGCGCAGAACACCACCCCTGAGCAGATGAAGATGTTCCTGACGCGCCTGGGCTTTGGCTCGAGGATGGTCGTCACCGGGGACATCACCCAGGTCGACCTACCCCGCGAGCAGCAGTCTGGCCTGATCGTGGTGGGGGACGTGCTCGAGCAGATCGAGGGGATCGAGTTCGTGCGCTTCGGCGGACAGGACGTCGTGCGCCACAAGCTCGTGCAGCGGATCGTGGAGGCCTACGACGCCCACACCCAGCGCGAGCACCCCGGTCGTTCAGAGGGCGGGGCGCCGGTCGGGGAGGGCGCACGTCCGGCCATTCGCAGTGCCTGAGCCCCAATGATCGAGGTCGAGGTGTTCGGCGCGGGTGCCCTGCCCGCTCCGCGGACTCAGGAGTTGGAGGATCTGTGTGCGGCCGTCGCGGCGCGCTTGGAGGTCGCTGACGGGCATGTGGCGATCGAGTTCGTCGATGCGCCGCGGATCGCCGAGCTCAACCTCGCGCACCGCGGCAAATCCGAGCCCACCGACGTGCTGTCGTTTCCGATCGACGGCGTTGCGTCCTCGCCAGCCGGCGAAGCTCCATCGCCCACGCCCAGGTCTGTGTCCGCCGGCGGAGTGCCAAGCGAGCTGGGCGACATCGTCATCTGCCCCGAGCACACCACCGATATTCGGGAGGCGGTCGTTCACGGGATGCTGCACCTGCTCGGCATGGACCACGAGACCGACGACGGCGAGATGCTGGCCCTCCAGTGCGAGCTGCTCGTGAGCGCTCGCCGGTGAGCCGCAGCGGCTTCGTGGCGCTCGCCGGGCGCCCCAACGTCGGCAAGTCGACCTTCGTCAACGCCGTGGTGGGCGAGAAGGTCGCAATCGTCTCCGACCGCCCCCAGACCACCAGGCGCGCGATTCGCGGGGTTCATCGAAGCGGCGATACCCAGATGGTCCTCGTCGACCTGCCCGGCGTGCAGCGCCCCCGCGACGCGCTCACCTCGCGGATGGCCCGGCGCGTCCAGCAGGAGCTGGAAGGCGCGGATGCCGCGCTGCTGATTCTCAACGGCGAGCAGGGTGTCGGCCCCGGCGACCGCTTCATCGCCAAAACGCTCGGCGAGGCGCGGCTCGATGTCGCGATCGCGGTCAACAAGGCGGATCGACTCTCTCGAGCAGCGCTCATCGCCGTGCTCGAGCAGGCCGCCGAGCTCGAGCTCGAGGGCGAGGTGTTTCCGATCTCGGCGCGCCGCGGATCGGGCGTGGCCGAGCTCGTGGCCCATCTCGCCTCGCTGATGCCCGAGGGCCCTTTCATGTTCGCTGCCGAGGCTTCATCCGATCAGCCTCGCGAGCAGCTGTTGGCGGAGCTGATCCGCGAGGCTGTCATCAGGCGCACCTTCCAAGAGGTGCCCCATGCGGTCGAGGTGGTGGTCGAAGAGGTTGACCTCGTGCGCGAGGGTCTCGCCAGGGTGAGGGCGCTGATCTGGGTGGAGAGCGACTCGCAGAAGGGCATTCTGATCGGCGCGAGGGGACGGATGATCAAGGCGATCGGCACGGCCGCACGCCGCGAGCTGCAGCGCGAGCTCGACTGCCAGGTCCATCTCGACCTCTCTGTGCGGGTGCGCCGCGACTGGCGCGGCGACGAGGGGCTGCTGGATCGGCTCGGCATCACCTAGGTGGTTGGAACCAACCACCTAGACGCGCGCCTCTCGCAGGGTTCCGATAAACGCACGGGATCTACTGCCAGGAAGTTCCAGCCCATCTGATTCATTGCACCCTTGGGATGCGTCCCATCCGCATTTGGGATACCTTCTTGGTTGAAGCGGCCTCGTGGGGAAGGGAATGCATGTCGGCGAAGCACGCCATCTTGGGCCTCGTGATCGAGCGACCCGGCTACGGATATCAGCTTGCCCAGCGCCTGGAGGAGCGCTTCGGTTCGTCTGCGTTCGCGCCTTCGGGCGTTTACTCGGCGCTCGATCAGCTGAGTCGCGACCAATACGTTCGGGCCGCCGGCGAGATGGGAGCTGGGCCTGCCCGCCGCGCGGCGCCCCGCACCATCTATGAGGCCACCGAGGAGGGGATCGACCACTTCGAGACCTGGATGCTCGGCTCCTCTCCCACGCCACCCCTGCGTGACGAGCTGCACATGAAGATCGCGCTGTGCAGCCCCCGCAACGTGCCACGTCTGATCGACATGGTCTATGGGCAGGAACTCGCGTGCATGGGTCGCCTGCGCGACCTCAAGGAGCTCTCCGAACAGGAGGACGCCATCGATCCCCGGGAGTGGTCGAAACTCATGCGCGTGCTCGCGCGTGACGCCGAGATCGCTCTGTGGAGAGCGCGAATCGAGTGGCTGCAGAGCGCCAGGGAGATGCTGGAGGGTTTGGTGAACGACAAGCGGCGCTCGCCAGCCGATGGCGCGATGCTCGTGGGCGGCAGGCGGATGGGCCGGCTGCGGGCGCTCTGATGGAAGTGGCGCTGCTCTCTCTGCAGGGGGTCAGCAAGAGCTACTGGCGCGGTCCACACGAGCTGATGGTGCTCGCTGATCTCTCGCTCGAGGTTCACGCCGGCGAGCTCGTCGCGGTCTGGGGCAGGCGGGGCGCTGGCAAGACCACGCTGCTGAGGATCGCGGCCGGGTTGGAGACATTGGACGCGGGCGTGGTGCGCTTCGAAGGCGAGGATCTCGCAATGCTCTCCGAGCGCGCGCACGCTCGGCTGATGCGGGAGCGGGTGGGGTGGGTGGGCAGAGGGGGGCCGCGCAGCGAGCTCACGATGATCGACTACGTGGCGCTTCCACTGCTGATCGAGCACGGGCGCCGCCGCGCCCACGCTCGCGCCAGCGAAGCGCTCAGGCGCGTGGGAATGTCGGACTGCGCAGGTCAGCGATGGGGCGGTCTCTCCGATGGAGAGCGCGCGCTCGTCGGGATCGCGCACGGAATCGTGCGCAGGCCCCGGCTGATGCTCATCGACGATCCCACCGCCAACCTGGGGGTGATCGAGCGCGAGGAGGTCGTGCAGCTGCTGCGCGCGCTCGTGGAGGAGACGAGCCTCGCTGTGCTGATGACGGTTCCCGACATGCCGACCGCGATGCGCTCGCAACAGCTGACGGCGTTGAGCGGAGGTCGCCTGCTCGTGCCTACCCCTGCTCCCGACCGCGGCGGGAACGTCATCGACTTTCCCGGAACCGAGCGGTCGGCATAGATGTCCGTGGGAGGCGCCGGCTCCGGTTCACGCGCCGATCTGCGGGGGCATATTGCTCTCGCTGGTTGATCTCAGCAAGCGGTTTCCGGGCGCCTGTGGCGAGCCGGTCCGCGCCGTCGACGGCGTCTCGCTGTCGGTGGCGCCGGGCGAGCTGCTCGCGCTCTACGGGCCCAGCGGCTCGGGCAAGACCACCCTGATGATGCTCATCGCGGCTCTGCTGCGCGCTGACAGCGGACAGGTGATCTTCGACGGTCGCGACATCTCCGCGCTCAGCGCGCGCCAGGCGGCGCGCTATCGCCTGCTGGAGCTCGGATTCGTACGCCAGTCGCCCAACCTGATCGCCGGCGCCGACGCGCTTGACAACGCCGCGTTGAAGCTGATGGCCGCGGACATCGGCGCCCGCGAGGCGCGCAGGCGGATCAGGCCACTGCTCGATCGGCTCGGGTTGCATGAGCGCGCGCTGCATCGCCCGGAGCAGCTCTCGACGGGCGAGCGCCAGCGGGTGATGATCGCCCGCGCCCTCTCCACCGACCCGAAGCTGGTTCTCGCCGATGAGCCCACAGGCTCATTGGACAGCCGGCGCAGCGGTGAGGTCCTCAGCCTCCTCTCGAGTCTCTGCAAGGACCGCGGGGTCGCAGTGGTGCTCGTGACCCACGATCCACAGGCTGCGGCTTACGCGGGCCGCGTGCACACCTTGAGAGACGGTCGGCTCGTCGATGACGGCGACGAGCGCGCGGCAGTTCCTGGCAATGCGGCGTGAGCTGCCGCAAGGGCGGCAGCTGTGAGGTTCTCGAGCATCGCCCGGCTCTATCGAGTCCGGCTCCGCGCGCGGCTCGTGCAGGAGCTTTTTGCGGCGCTCGGCATCGCCATCGGCCTCGCGCTCCTGTTCTCCTCGCAGGTGTCCAGCACGAGCCTCAATGGCGCGGTAGCGGAGCTTACGAGCGGGATCGTGGGCCAGATGCGCTTTCAGATATCGGCACGCGACCCGCACGGCATCCCGGAATCGCTGATGCGTCAGGTGGGGGCGATCCCGGGCGTGCGGGCCACGGCGCCGATGCTCGAGCAGGGCGCCACGATCATCGGCTCAGGGCGCACACGCTCCGTCGACGTCGTGGGGATCAACCCGCAGCTCGCGCGCCTCGGCGGCAAGCTCGTGCGTGGCTTCGGCGTCTTTCGCCTGGCCAAGGTCGACGCCCTGATGCTGCCCGCCTCGATCGCCCGCGCGGTGGGGGACTCCTCGCTGCAGAGCGTCAAGCTACGCATCGGCGCCGACATCGACACGGCGCTCGTGGTCCCCGACCTGCTCGTGGGCGTATCGGACGGGCTCGCGAACAGCCCGGTCGCGATCGCCCCGCTCGCCTATGTCCAGGCGCTCAGCGGCATGAGCTCTCGCGTGACCAGCATCTTCGTTCAATCGACTCCAGGCCGTGACCGGGAAGTCCTCGCCGCCCTCGAGCGTCTCGCCGCAGGCCGTCTCAACGTCAGGCCGGCGGCCTTCACCGAGACCCTGTTCGATCGAGCCGCCGAGCCGACCAACCAGTCGACGGGCCTGTTCTCGGCGATCAGTGCCCTGGTCGGCTTTCTCTTCGCGTTCAACGCGCTGCTGCTCACGGTCCCACAGCGCAGACGGCTGATCGAGGACCTCAGGCTCGACGGCTACACGCGCAGGATGATCGTCGAGGTGCTGGCGTTCGACGCGCTCGTCCTCGGCGTGGTCGCCTCCGCCGCGGGACTGGCGCTGGGAGATCTCCTCTCGATCGCGTTGTTCGACTCGAACCCGGGATACCTCTCGTTCGCCTTTCCGATCGGGACCGAGCGGATCGTCACCTGGACGAGCGTGGCGCTGTGTGTAGGCGGAGGACCGCTCGCCGCCCTGGTCGGCGTTCTCGGCCCGTTGCGCGGAGCGATCTTCGCTCACCACGCGGAGTTCTTCGGCGCCTCGGCCCTCACGTCTGCCCGAGCGACCTCGTGGCTGCTGGGTGGCGTCTCGATCTGCCTCGTGGCTACCACGGCCATCCTCGCGCTCGCCCCCTCGGCTGCGATCACCGGGGTCGTGACCCTGACCCTGGCGCTACTGCTGGCGTTGCCCGTGCTGCTCGACGTGCTCACCCGCGTGTTCAATCGCCTGCAGGCTCTCGGCAGGGCGAGCTCCCCGTACCTGGCCGTGATGGAGATCCGCTCCGCGGCCAACCGCTCCCGTTCGATCGCGGTCGCCGCGACCGGCGCGATCGCTGTGTTCGGCAGCGTTGCCATCGAGACCGCGCATCGCGACCTCCAGGCCGGCTTGAACAAGGTCGCCCACGGGTTGAACGCGACGACCGACCTGTGGGTACTGCCGTCGGGGACCGCCAACGCGCTTGCCACGACGCCGTTCGGTGGGACGGACGCAGGCAGGATCGCGGCGCTTGCGGATGTGGCGAAGGTCGAGATCTACCGTGGTTCGTTCCTCGACGTCGGGGACCGTCGCGCCTGGGTGATCGCGCCGCCCCGTGACGTCGCCCACCCGATCCCGTCGGGTCAGCTGGTGGTGGGAGACATGCGGCTCGCAACCGAAAGGCTGCACGCCGGTGGCTGGATGGTCGTCTCGGCGGCGATCGCCGCCGCCCAGCACCTCCGCGTCGGCCAATCGTTCCTGTTGCCCTCGCCACGTTCGACCGTACTGCGCATAGCTGCGCTGGGCACCAATCTCGGCTGGCCGCCTGGCGCGATCATGCTCAACGCCGAGGACTATCGGCGGGCCTGGGGCAGCTCCGATCCCAGTGCGCTGGAGGTCGCCCTGCGGCCCGGCGTCTCAGACGCGGACGGGGCGCGGGCGGTTCGTGACGTCCTCGGCCCGCGCTCGGGTCTCGGAGTGCAGAGCGCAGCTCAGCGCGAGCAGGCGTTTCGCGCGACCGCCCGGCAGGGTTTGGCCCGTCTGAGCGAGATCTCAGCGCTGGTCCTGATAGCCGCGATCCTTGCGATGGCGGCCACGATGGGCGCGATGATCTGGCAGCGGCGCGGGCGGATCGCGGACATGAAGGTCGACGGCTTCAGCCGTGGCGTGCTCTGGCGGGCGCTCATGTGGGAGGGCGGGCTTCTGCTCGGCGCCGGATGCTCGCTGGGCGCGCTGTTCGGCCTCTACGGCCAGGTGCTCCTCAGCCGGGCGCTGTCGACCGTCACCGGGTTCCCCGTGGCGTACTCGCCGGGCTTCACGGTCGCGCTCGACAGCTTTGTGACGGTGACGGCCACGGCGATGCTGATAGTCGCGATTCCAGGAGGTATGGCGACGCGGGTGAGACCCGCGATCGCGCTCAGGGACTGACCGCCGCGCAGACTACCTTTCGGGAAGATTCCAATCCCCGGACTTCTCGAAAAGCTCTGCCTGGCAGTGCGTCAGGCGCTGGCGTGCTCGGCCGTGTGTGCCCGCGAGCTCTTGTGGATACGCCCGAATGTCGCGCGGGAGGTGGAGCATTGGCGTCGCTGCGCCGTCTTGATCCCCGATGCCACGATTCGCCACGACGCCCTTGCGGCGCTCAGCCAGAAGCGCCTCAACATCGAGGGGGCGGCGCTCTTCGCCGTGCTCGCGCCGCGACGGGACTCGCGCCTGGTGCGCCTGCTCGTGGCATTCCAGGTCCTTCTCGACTTCCTCGACAGCATCACCGAGCGCCCGGCCTGCGACCCGGTCGCCGACGGACGCCGTCTGCATCTCGCACTGAGGGACGCATTGGATCCGGACGGGCACATCTGCGACTACTACGCTCACCATCCGTACCGCGGGGATGGCGGTTATCTACACGCCCTGGTGCAGGTCTGTCGCGATTGCTGCATCTCGCTGCCCTCCTATCCCTCCATTCGCCCGCTGGCGATCGAGGGCGCCGAGCGCTGCGGCGTCCAGGGCATCAACCACGACCCCGACCCGGTGCGTCGCGACCGGGCGCTTGAAGCCTGGGCGGCGGGCGCGTTCAGAGGAGGATGGGACGTGAACTGGTGGGAGCTCACCGCCGCCGCGAGCAGCACGCTGGGGGTTCTTGCGCTACTGGCCCTTGCGGCCGATCCGGCCAGCGGCGAGCAGGAGGCCGTGGCGCTCGACGGCGCATACATGCCCTGGATCTGTGCCGCGAGCACGATGCTCGACAGCTACGTGGATGAGGTCCAGGACGCCGACAGCGGCTCGCACAGCTACTTCGGCCATTACCCCACGCCGAAGGTCGCCGTCGAACGCACCTGCGAGCTGGTTCGGCGCTCCCTGTACGAGGCCCGCCGGCTGCATAATGGCGCTCGCCACACGCTGATCGCGGCGGGTATGGTGGCCATGTATCTCTCTTGCGACGATGCCTGCACGCATGCAAAGCGCAACCCCACTCGCAGGCTGGCTCGAGCTGGAGGCTTCCTCACAAGGCTGCTGCTGCCGGCGCTGCGGACGTGGCGTGTCGCCTACCAGCTGCGTCCGGCGTAGTCAGAACTGAATATTCAGCGGCGCCTTGCGAGAGCTGGGCCCGCCGCGATGATAGTGCGCACGCGATGACGGATGAGAACACAGCCGGGGTCCTGCCAACAGGGAGAGAAAAGCGGCGTCGTCCGCGACGCGCCAAGGCAGGCAACTCGGGTGCATCCAAGGCCGCGTCGTCTCGCCAGTGGCAGCGGGCCGGGCGTCCCACGCGGCGTTCGGCCCGCAAGGACGAGGCGGGCGAGGAGACGGTAGTGATCGAGCTCACCAAGGGCCAGGTCGATCACGTGATCCGCGCCGCGGGCCAGGGGGGCACGATGTCGGTGCTGCTCTCGGCTCTCAAGGATCCGAAGTGGACGCTGTCGCTGAGCTCTGAGGAGTGGGCTTACCCGTCGCAGATGGATGACAGGCGCCTGTCACGCTCGCTCTTGTCGGGCCTGCTCGTGCTCTCCTGCTTTCCCTCTGACGGCGATTACCTGGGAATCGCCGAGCTCGCGCGAATGTTGGACATGAACACGAGCACGACTCATCGATACGTCACCACGCTGCTTGCCGTGGGCCTGCTCGAGCGCGATCCAGCCACGCGCCGCTATCGAATCGCGCCGCAGTAGTCGCACCGCTCAGAGCTTGCGGGCGAGGCGCGTGGAGATGCCTTCCACGGCCGCCAGGTCCAGCCGGCTCCCCCAGACGAAGGGAACGCCGATCACCTCGAAGCTGCGGCGGCGCAGGCGAGCCATCTGGTTGTGCTGCAGGCGCGAGCGCTCGTGCACGGCCCGGGCAGCCCGGGCGGCGGCCAGCGCCACCGCGTCGGCGCTCTCGGCGAGGCGGGTGACGCGGTCGAGCTCCGCGCCTGTGAAGCGCCTCGGCAGCAGGCTGTTGACGATCACCGCCTCGAGGTTGCGGGCGAGCTGTCCGTTCAGCGCGTCCTGCAGCTCGAGCGCCTCTGTCACAGCCATCTCGCTAGCGAGCGCCACCGCCAGGTAGGCGCTGAGCGCCGGGTCGCCGAGCAGCTCCTGAACCTCGGCGGTGTGCCCGGCGATCGGCCCCACCCGCGCGATCGCCCCGAAGGTCTGGGGCGAGCGCAGCAGACCGAGCGCGTGACCGGTCGCGGGCGCGTCCACGACCACGAGGTCATAGCCGCCGGCGCCCCGCCTGCGCGCGGAGCGAGTGAGCTGCCAGATCTTGACCATGCTCACGAGCTCCTTGGCTCCCGGGGCCGCCGCGGCGAAGTACTGGAAGGTGCCGCTCGATGCCAGCACGCGCCCGGAGATACGCCCGCCGATCGCCTGCAGCCACTCCAGCAGGGCGCGGTCGGGGTCGATCGTGATGCTCGACAGGCCCGCCTGCAGGCGCGCCTCGATTCCGGGCGCGGCGGGCGGAAGGCCGAAGAGCCGCGCCAGCTGGCTCTGCTCACCGACCTCCACCACGATCGTCCGGCGTCCAGCGCGCGCCGCCATGATGCCGATCGCCGCGGCCATCGTCGTCTTGCCGACGCCGCCCTTGCCGGTGACGAAGAGCAGCTTGCGGTCGAGTATCGATTGCATCCACGTGGGAGTGTGTCTCAAACCGCGGGGGACCGGAGGTACCTACAATCGCCTGAGATGAGCACCCCCTCCCAGGATCACATCGCGGAGCAGATCGCCTATGACCGGGATGGTCTGGTGCCGTGCGTGGTGCAGGACTGGAGCACCGGCGAGGTGCTCATGCTCGCCTACATGAACGAGCCGGCGCTGCAGCGCACGCGTGACACGGGCGAGCTGCACCTGTGGAGTCGCTCGCGCGGCGAGCAGTGGCACAAGGGAGCTACGAGTGGCAACGTCCAGGCCGTGCGCGCGCTGCGCCTGGACTGTGACGGCGATACGGTCCTCGCGCTCGTCGAGCCCGCGGGGCCGGCCTGTCACACGGGCGAGCGCAGTTGCTTTCACCGTGGCGAGCTCGAGCCGGGCGCGCCCTGCGAGACGCTTCCCGCCCTCGAGCGCACGCTCGCCGAGCGCGCCCGGGAGCGGCCGGGCGGCTCCTACACGGTGGAGCTTCTGGAGAACCCGAGCCGGATCGGCGAGAAGGTGATGGAGGAGGCCGAGGAGGTGGCGCGGGCGGCGCGCGAGGAGTCCGACGAGCGCGTCGACGAAGAGGCCGCGGACGTGCTCTACCACCTGCTGGTGCTGTTGCGCAGTCGGGGGCGCTCGCTCGCGGACGCCGAGCGGGTGCTCGATGGTCGCCGCTCCTAGCGCTCCCGGCGCGACTCCGCCGGCGGCGCTCGTGCGTGGCGTGAGCATCGTGCCGGACATCGACGGCGCGCGCGAGCTCGCGCGCTCGCACAACCTGATCCCGCTCAGCTACACGTTCATAGAGGACTGCGAGACGCCCGTTTCGGCGTTCCTGAAGCTGCGCACGCTCGCCCCGGGCGAGCCTGCCTTCCTGCTGGAGTCAGCCGAGCAGGGACAGCGGGTGGGACGCTGGTCGTTCATCGGCTTTCGTCCGCGCGAGGTGCTCAGGTGGTCTCTCGCCGACGGCGGGGATCCGTATGCGCTGGCGGCCGCACACGTGTCCCGCTTCGACCAGGCGCCGATGCACGACGCGCCTCCCTTCACGGGAGGCGCCGTGGGCTTCTTCGGCTACGACCTCGTACGGACGGTCGAGCCTCTGGGCGATCCACCGCCCGATCCTCTCGGCCTGCCCGACATGGCGCTGATGCTCTCCGATGCGCTCGTCGTCTTCGACCATCTCAAGCACACCGTCACGATCCTGGCCAACGCCGACCTGCAGGCCGAGCCGGACGTCGAGCGCGCCTACGCCGAGGCGCAGCGAACGATCGAGCAGGTTCGCGAGGTCCTGGCCGGTCCGGTCCCACGCGGGGAGCCAGTGCTCGCCGGCAGCCGTCCGGCGCCCGAGTTCCACTCGAACATGTCTCCCGAGCGCTTCGAAGCGATGGTGGCGCGGATCGTCGAGTACATCTATGCGGGCGATGCCTTCCAGGTCGTGCCGTCGCAGCGCTGGTCGGCACGCGTGCCGATCGAGGCGTTCTCCGTCTACAGGGGCCTGCGGGCGGTGAACCCGAGCCCGTACATGTACTTCCTCGACTTCGGCGACTTCCAGGTGGCCGGTGCCAGCCCTGAGCCGCTGCTGACGGTCACGGGGCGGCGCGTGTCAACCAAGCCGATCGCGGGCACGCGCCCGCGCGGCTCGACGCCCGAGGAGGATCGCCGCATCGAAGCCGAGCTGCTCGCCGACGAGAAGGAGCGCGCCGAGCACGTGATGCTCGTCGACCTCGGGCGCAACGACCTCGGGCGCGTCTGCGAGTACGGAAGCGTGACCGTCGAGGAGCTGATGGAGATCGAGCTCTACAGCCACGTCATGCACATCGTCTCCACGGTCTCGGGAACACTGCGCGACGGCGTCGGGGCGATGGACGCGCTGCGCTCGGTGCTGCCCGCGGGCACCCTCTCCGGCGCGCCCAAGGTGCGCGCGATGCAGATCATCGACGAGCTCGAGCCCGTCAAGCGCGGCGGCTACGGCGGCGCGATCGGCTACCTCAGCTACGCCGGGGACCTCGACACGGCGATCCACATCCGCACGGTGGTGGTCAAGGACGGCGAAGCCCACGTGCAGGCGGGCGGCGGCACCGTCGCCGACGCCAAGCCGGACTACGAGTATCGGGAGTCGGCCGCCAAGGCCCAGGCGGCGCTGCGCGCGATCGCGCTCGCCTGTGAGCAGCCGGACTGGTCATGAGGGTCCTCGTTCTCGACAACTACGACTCGTTCACCTACAACCTCGTGCAGTATCTCGGGGAGCTGGGGGCCGAGGTTGAGACGGTGCGCAACGACCGCGCCACGGTCGAGGATCTGCTGCACGGCGGCTACGAGCGCTGCGTGGTCTCTCCGGGGCCGTGCACGCCCGAGCAGGCTGGAATCACGCTGGAGCTGGTCCGGCGCATGCCCGAGGCGGGCATCCCCACACTCGGCGTGTGCCTCGGCCATCAGGCGCTGGCCCAGGCGTTCGGGGGGCGTGTGAAGCTCAACCCTCCCGTGCACGGCAAGGCCACCACGATCGAGCACGACGGGCGCACGATCTTTCGTGGCCTGCACTCGCCGCTGACGGTCGGGCGCTACCACTCGCTCGTGGTCGACTCCGAGCTGCCGGACTGCCTCGAGGAGTCCGCTAGCGGCGGCGGTCTGCTGATGGGCCTGCGCCACCGCGAGCTTCCCGCCGAGGGCGTGCAGTTCCACCCCGAGTCGGTCCTCACCGAGCAGGGCCGCGAGCTGCTCGGCAACTTCCTGGAGAGCTGATGGCAAACGCGATCCTCACACGCGCGATCGACGCGCTCGCCTCACGCACCGACCTCAGCGCCGAGCAGACCGCCGAGGTGCTCGCCGAGATCATGCACGGAGAGGTCTCCGAGACCCAGATCGCGGGCTTCCTGATCGCCCTGAGGACCAAGGGGGAGACGGTCCAGGAGCTTGCCGGGCTGGCGCGCACGATGCGCGATCTGGCTGCCCACGTGCCCACCGATCGCCACGATCTGCTCGACACCGCCGGGACCGGCGGGGGGCGCAGCTCGTTCAATGTATCGACGACGGCCGCCCTGATCGCCGCTGGAGCCGGCTGCGCGGTGGCCAAGCACGGCAACCGCTCGGCCACCAGCCGCTCGGGCTCGGCCGACCTGCTCGAGGCGCTCGGCGCACGCATCGATCTGGGCCCCGCGGAGGTCGCGGGCTGCATCGAGGAGGCGGGCTTCGGGTTCATGTTCGCGCCCGCTCACCATCAGGCGACGCGTTTCGTGGTGCCCGTGCGTCGCGATCTCGCGGTCAGGACGATCTTCAACCTGCTCGGTCCGCTCACCAATCCGGCCGGCGCCAGACGGCAGCTGATCGGCGTCCCCGACGTGCGCTTCCTGGACACGATCGCCGGAGCGCTGGCGATCCTCGGCGTCGACCGCGCTCTTGTGGTTGCCGGCGAGGACGGGCTCGACGAGGTCTCCGCGAGCGCGCCCACCCAGGTGGTCGAGGTCAACGGCGAGGAGATCACCCGCTACGTGCTCACGCCCGAGGAGGTGGGCATCGCGCCGCCACCGGAGGGCTCCGGATCGGCTCAGGGGCCGGGCGGGGGCACGCCCGCGGAGAACGCTGCGGTGACGCGCGCGATCCTGGAGGGCTCCCCCGGCGCCGCCTGGCGCCCGCCCGGCGAGGCGCTCGCGCTGATCAACGCCGGCGCGGCGATCTATGCGGCGGGGGGCGCCGAGACGATCGCCCAGGGGGTCGAGGCTGCTCGCGCGGCTCTCGCCGAAGGCAGGGCAGCGGCCGCGCTCGAGCGCTACGTGGAGGCCAGCCGCAGGCGCGCGCCGGCCGAGACCGCCCGATGAGCACGGGCGCCACCTCGGTCCTCGAGCGGATCCTCGCCGAAACCCGCATCGAGGTCGCGCGCCGCAGGCGCGACGTGCCCTTGCCCGTCACCTCTGCGACCGCGCGACCCGGCGAGCGTGCCTTCCACGCGGCCCTGGCTCGCGACGGCATCGGCGTGATCGCCGAGTTCAAGCGTCGCTCGCCCTCCGCGGGCGCGCTGCGCGAGCGCCCCGAGCTGCTCGAGATCGTCCCCGCCTATGAGCGGGGCGGAGCCGTGGCCGTGTCGATCCTCACCGAGGGACCCAACTTCGAGGGATCGCTGGAGGATCTGCGCGCGGCGCGCAGCGCCTGCGATCTGCCGCTGCTGCGCAAGGACTTCATCGTGGATCCCTACCAGCTGCACGAGGCGCAGGCCGCCGGCGCCGACGCAGTGCTGCTGATCGTCGCCGCGCTCGCGCCCGCTGAGCTCGCTGCCCTGCATGCGCTGGCTCGCGAGCTTGGGCTCGACGTCCTCGTGGAGGTCCACGATCGCGCTGAGCTGCAGGCGGCACTCGAGCTGGGGGCCGAGATCGTCGGCATCAACAACCGCGACCTCAGGGACTTCAGCGTGGACCTGCTGCGCACTGAGCGCCTGATGGCAGAGGTCCCTCCAGGAGTGATCGTGGTATCGGAGTCCGGAATCGGGAACCCCGAGCAGCTGCTGCGGTTGCAGGAGCGCGGGGTGCAGGCGGTGCTGGTGGGCGAGTCGCTGATGCGCGCCGAGGATCCGGCTGCGGCGCTCGGCGAGCTGACATCCTTCTGAGATTCTTTTAGACACACCGTGCAAGACATTTAGATGTCCTTCACACCGGCCGCTCATCCTCTTCTCACATGAAACGCATGTTCGCCATCCCGTTTGTCTCCGCCCTGATCGGCGGCGGCGTGGTCGTGGCCGTGATCGCGGCCGCCGGTGATCTGGGAGGGGGCAGCCAGACGACGGTGACGACCGTGCAGGCCGCTCCGGCTGCTCCGTCCAACGCGTCGCAGATCACAAAAGGCCTGACGCCGCACGAAGTCTACGTGCGGGATGCGCCCGGGGTGGCGTTCGTGACCTCCACGATCGTGCAGAAATCGGAATCCCCGTTCAACCTCTTCGGCGGCGAAAGCCAGCGACAGGGCCAGGCCACGGGCTCGGGCATCGTGATCTCCGCCAACGGCACGATCCTGACCAACTACCACGTGGTCGAGAACGCCATCAAGGTGACCGTGAGCTTCGAAAAAGGCAAGGCCGTCGAAGCGCAGGTCGTCGGCAGGGATCCCTCCAACGACCTGGCCGTGCTCAAGATCCCGACGGACGGGTTGACGCTGCATCCGCTCACGCTCGGCGACTCGAGCGCCGTCACGGTTGGCGACCCTGTCTATGCGATCGGCAACCCGTTCGACCTCGAACGGACGCTCACCACCGGCGTGATCTCGGCGCTTCAGCGCCAGATAACTGCCCCCAACGGCTTCACCATCGACAACGTGCTCCAGACCGACGCGCCCATCAACCCCGGGAACTCCGGCGGACCGCTGCTCAACGCCGCGGGCCAGGTGATCGGCATCAACTCGCAGATCGAGACGGGCGGCTCGGGCGGCGGCAGCGTCGGCATCGGCTTTGCCGTCCCGATCAACACGGCCAAGTCCGAGATCGCGCAGCTCGAGAAGGGCGGGACCGTGCGCGGCGCCTATCTCGGTCTGACCTCGCTGACGATCGACGGGTCCCTATCGGCGCTGAACCTCCCGGTCAAACAGGGAGCGCTCGTGCAGAGCGTCCAGAAGGGCACGGCAGCGGCCAAGGCCGGGATCCGCGGCGGATCGGTCACCTCGAACACCGAAAACGGCCAGATCGCGGTCGGCGGCGACATCATCGTCGCGATCGACGGCAAAGCGGTCGCCAGCTCCGAAGACCTCGCCAACGACATCGCGGCCAAGAAGCCCGGCGACAAGGTGACGATCGAACTGCGCCGGGCCACGGGCAACGGCAACTACGAAAAGAAGACCGTGCCCGTCACGCTCGGCAGCCGACCCAACTCGGTGCCGAACCCGAGCACGCCCGAAGGCTGAGCGCGGGCTCGGTCGCAGGTGGCCCGGCGGGCCTCGCTACCGTGTGGACGATGACGGCCGCGCCCCAACAGAGCGAGATCCCCGCCGCGGCGGCGCAGGCGCGAGCCGACCTTGGCCATCCGCAGATCAAGATCTGCGGCATCACCAACCTTCCCGACGCCGAGCTGGCGGTCGGGCTCGGGGCGTGGGCGTTGGGGATGATCTTCTACGAGGGCTCTCCGCGTCAGTGCTCGGCGGCGGAGGCGCAGATGATCGTGGCGGCGATGCGTCGCCGTGTGGAGCTCTGCGGGGTGTTCGTCAACGCACCGCTCGAGGAGGTCGTGCACGCGAGCGAGGATCTCGGTCTCACGATGGTCCAGCTCCACGGCGACGAGGGCCCGTCCTTCTGTGCCGAGGTTCGCCGCCGCACGGGCGCGCGGGTGATCAAGGCCGCCCAGGTCTCGGGCTCCGCTGACGTTCAGGATCTCGAGCGCTTCCACGTCGACTTCCACCTGCTCGACGCGCGCTCGAAGGCGGTGGCGCGCCAGGGCATGCGGGGCGGGACGGGCGAGACCTTCGACTGGGGCCTTTTGCGGGCGCGGCGCTCGAAGGTTCCGCTGATCCTCAGCGGAGGTCTGACCGGCGAGAACGTGGCGGAGGCGATCGCCGTGGCCCGTCCCTACGCCGTGGACAGCGCCAGCGGAACCGAGGCCGCCCCGGGGCGCAAGGACCCCGCCAAGCTGCGCGCGCTGTTCGATGCGGTGCGCGGATCTGCGGATGCTCAGGCGACGGTTGGCGATGCGATGGCGCCGGTCCCGGACGCACAGGCGGCGATCGGCGAGCCGGCGTGAGCGCGCCCACGGAGGAGCGTCCGCTCGAGCACCGCTTCGGCCCCTACGGTGGCCAGTTCGTGCCCGAGACGCTGATGCCGGCGCTGGCGGAGCTCGAGGCGGCTTGGAGCGCCGCGCGCGTGGACCCCGGCTATCGCTCGGAGCTCGATGGGCTGCTGCGCGACTTCGGCGGGCGACCGACGCCCATCTACCGGGCACGCCGGCTCTCCGAGCGGGCCGAGCGCCCCATCTACCTCAAGCGCGAGGATCTCAACCACACGGGCTCGCACAAGCTCAACAACGCGCTCGGCCAGGTCCTGCTGGCAAAGCGGATGGGCAAGAGCCGGATCATCGCCGAGACGGGTGCTGGGCAGCACGGTGTGGCGACGGCGACCGTGTGTGCGCTCTTGGGGATGGAGTGCATGGTCTACATGGGCGTCGAGGACACGCGCCGCCAGCGCCCCAACGTTCAGCGCATGGAACTGCTCGGGGCCAAAGTGCAGCCTGTCGACGCCGGTGCGAAAACCCTCAAGGAGGCCACCTCGGCGGCGATCCGCGACTGGGTGACCAACGTGCAGAGCACCCACTACGTGATCGGATCGGTGGTCGGCCCGGCGCCATATCCGGCGCTCGTGCGCGATCTGCAGAGGGTCATCGGCGACGAGGCCCGCGCGCAGATGCTCGAGCGCGAGGGGCGCCTCCCGAGCCGGGTCATCGCCTGCGTCGGGGGAGGCTCCAACGCGATGGGAATATTCGCCGCCTTCATCCCCGACGAGGAGGTCGAGCTGGTCGGTGTGGAGGCCGGCGGGGAGGGGATCGACACGCCCCGCCATGGGGCGCCCCTGACGGTTGGGGGACGCGCCGGGATCCTGCACGGCTCACGCTCGGCGGTGATGCAGGACGAGGAGGGCCAGATCGTGCAGGCGCACTCGATCTCGGCCGGACTGGACTACCCCGGCGCCGGCCCCGAGCACGCCCACCTTCGCGACAGCGGGCGCGCGCGCTACGTGGCCGTCCCCGACCGGGATGCGCTTGGCGCCTTCCGCGAGGTGGCGCGCCTCGAGGGGATCATCCCTGCGCTCGAGACCGCCCATGCGCTCGCCTGGGTCATGGCGCAGCCGGGCGGCGAGTTGGACCTCGTGTGCCTCTCCGGCCGGGGCGACAAGGACCTGGCCGAGGTGCTGGGCGCCGCGGGGGCATGAGCACGACGGCGATGACCGGCGTGCAGCGGATCGCGGACGCCTTCGCCAGCACGACCAAGCGCGCGGCGCTGATGCCGTACGTGATGGCGGGCTTTCCGACGCTCGCGGAGTCGGTGCGCATCGGCGAGGCGTGCGTGCAGGCGGGAGCAGACGTGATCGAGCTGGGCGTGCCCTATTCCGACCCGCTGGCGGACGGGCCGGTGATCCACGAGGCGGGCACACGGGCGCTCGCGGCCGGAGCGAACGTGGCGGGCGTGCTCGAGGTCGCCCGCGCGCTCTCCTCGAGCATCCCCGTGGTGTTGATGTGCTACGCAAACATGGTCTTCGCCCCCGGCGTGGAGGCGTTCGTGGAGCGCCTGGCCCGAACCGGCGCATGCGGCCTGATCGTGCCCGACCTGCCGCTGGGAGAGGCGCCGGAGGTGCTCGCCGCGTGCGAGAGCCGTGGTCTTGCGCTGGTGCCGCTCGTCGCCCCCACGACCACCCCCGAGCGGATGGCCGCGATCGGGGCCCAGGCGCGCGGGTTCCTGTACGCGGTCTCGGTGGTCGGCATAACCGGCGAGCGCAGTGGCCTGGCGGAGCGCTTCGCCGAGGTCGTGGCCAAGGCCAGGGCGAGCACGCAGGCACCGGTGGCCCTCGGCTTCGGGATCGCCACGCCCGAGCAGGCCCGCCAGGCCGCCGATGCAGGCGCCGACGGGGTGATCGTGGGCACCCGTCTCGTCCGAGCCGCCGCCGAGGCCGAGGATCCGGCAGGCGCCGTGGGGGCGCTCGTCGGCGAACTGGCCGCGGCCCTTGCCCCGACCGATCAGAGATCGGCCAGCTAAGATTCCGCGCGCATGGGATTGATACTTACTGTCACCGCCGGGCTGGTCGTGTGGATCGTGCTGTGGGCGCTGGGCGCTAAGGGCTTCGATGCGTTCCTGTTGGCCACGGTCATCATCCTGGTGGGCACGTCGCTGAAGATCCTCTCCGGCTACCTTCCCGGCCGACGCAGCTAGATCCCGGTGCTGGCGCGCTGGCTGGGCCTAGCCGCTCTCGCCGCCGCGGGTCCGGTGATCGCAGGGTGTGCCGGGGCTGGGGTCTCGAGCACCGAAGCGACCGGCAGCCAGCTGGCGATCTACTCGAGCCTTCCGCTGCAGGGTCCCACGGCGGGGATCTCCCAGCAGATCGTGGAGGGCGAGGAGCTCGCGCTCGCGCAGGCCGGCGGCCGCGTCGGGCGCTTCAAGATCGGGTATGTGTCGCTCGACGACGCCAACCCGACCAGCGGGCAGAGCTCCCCCGAGGTCACCGCCTCCAACGCCAAGACCGCCGCACAGGACACCAGCACGATCGCCTACCTCGGTGACTACACCTCGGCCGCGACGGCCGTGTCGTTGTCGCTGACCAACGCCGCGGGCATTCTTCAGGTGGGCCCTGCCAGCCCCTACGTAGGACTCACCTCCTCGCTCGACGCCGGGCAGGACGAGCCGGGCCGCTTCTACCTCGGCGGGCGGCGCACGTTCGGTCGCCTGGAGCCCTCGGACATCGTGCAGGCGGGCGCGCAGGCGCAGCTGATGCAGGCCCTCGGCGTGCACAAGGTGTACGTGCTCGACGACGAAGACCCGTTCCAGGTGCCGTTGGCCAACATCGTTGCCGGTGATGCCGAAAAGGCGGGCATCGCGGTGGCTGCGCACGACAGCATCTCGACTACGACCGGCGCCACCTACACGGGCGAGATCGAAAAGATCGTCGGGAGCGGCGCGCAGGCCGTGTTCTTCGCGGGTGGCGACGGCGCGGGCCCGGTGGCGTTGTGGCGGGCTCTTCACAGTGCCGATCCGCACCTGCTGCTGCTGGGTACCAGCTCGATGGTGAGCGAATCGTTCACCTCGCAGATCGGCTCGGCGGGCGCGAGCACATATCTGACGACGCCGATCCTGCCGCTTGGCCTCTATCCGCCCTCGGCCGCGCGCGTGTTGAGCGCCTACCGCAGGGCCTTCACGGGTGAAGCGGGACCGTATGCGTTGTACGGCTACGAGACGATGAGCGTCGTGCTCGCTGCCATCCGCAGCGCCGGCAACCGCGGCAACGACCGCCAGGTGGTCATCGATCGGTTCTTCGCCACCCACGATCGCGACTCCGTGCTCGGCCGCTACTCGATGCAGGCCAACGGCGAAACCACGCTCACGCGCTATGCCATCGATCGCGTGCGCGGTGGGAGAGCGATGTTCTTGCGCGCCGTCGATGGGGGCTCCGCGGCCTCCGGCGGCTAGCTCTTCGCTCTTCGGCTCAGCCTTCGCTCTTCTGCAGCCCGAGGACCAGGCGGAAGCGCTGCACTTCTCCGCCGAGATCATGACCGCCTCCCGCGAGCGTCGAGACGGCGCGCAGGTAGGGAACGAACTTCGAGATGCTCGGGTCTTCGGTGAGTCCCACGCCTTCGAGCAGGCTCACGAGCGTGGGGAAGTCGAGGGTCAGGCTCGGCTGTATCCCTTCCGCGAGCGCCGAGGAGGCCGCGCTGTGTGACGGCGCGGCGGCGATCGCACTCGGCGGGTTGAGCGCGGCCTCGACCGAGGCTTCTCCGAACCCGAGGACGAACTTCGTCTGCCCGTCCGAGGCGCGTCCGTCGGCGATGTCGAGGACGACGGGCAGGCCCGTGAGCGCCACACCCACCGCTGCGTCGGTTCCCGGGATCGAGACCGTACGCAGCGATCCGCCGTCTTTGTGCAGCGCGCCTGCCAGCTTGGTCACGGCTGCGCGCGAGAGCGCCGGGCTCTTCGATGCGATCACGATCGCGGCCTTCAGTTCGAGCAGGCTGGATCCGCTCGCGAAGATCCCCGCCGAGCCCATCCAGCTGGCGAAGTCGTGCCGGGCCTGTGCGCTGGGGGCGCCGAGCACGGTCAGCGGCGCGATCATCGCTGCCAGCAGTGATTTGATGCTGAGGGTGCTCGTGGAGGTGCCTTCCGGGCTGGTGGGCCCGGGGGCTGCGCCCAATGCGCTCAACGCGCGCAACCCCTCGACGTCCTGGGGAAGACTTGCGCCGAGATGGCCGAGACCGACGGCGAGCCAGGATTCACCGGGCAGTTCGCTCAGGGCCTTGGCGCCTTCTGGGTCGCTGGAGAGCAGGCCGGCGCTCGAGGCGCCGGGCGCCGAGAGCGTGTCGGCGTCGAGCGCGAGCGAGCCCGAGGAGGGCACCAGCGACACGTTGGCCTCGCTCGAGCCCGCCAGCAGTCGCAGCAGCCCGGTGACGCCTTCGGCTGAAGAGGAGGCGCTCTGCGGCCCTGCGGGGTTGGCGTAGAGGTGGGCGAGCACCCCTGCGGGCGCCTTGGCCATCAGCTTCGCGTATCCGCCGGCGTGCGCCAACGAGGCTCCGCCCTGGACGGTGTCGATCACGCCGTGGATGCCAGATTCGCTGCCGATCACCGCGAGGCGATCCACGAGCCCGAACGCCACTCCGCCTGAGCTCGCCCGGTAGGCGACGCCCCGGTAGTTGGTGGTGTGCGCTCCCGCGTGCGTGGCCGCGGCGTTCAGGAAGTTGCGCGCCTTGGTCGCGTCGCTGGTGTCCAGCACGATCGCTCCCTGAGCGCCGGTGGCACCGAACGGGAAGCTGGGCGCCGCGGATGAGCCACCGAGCAGCCCCTGCTGGAGCAGGCCCAGCAGCGAGCCGGCGGAGCTCAGGGAGCTGAGGTACACGCCGGCGTCGGGGCCGAGCCAGGGCGCCACGTCGCGCTTGAAGCTCAACTGCGGTGCCCCAGGCGTCTGCAGCGCGGCCAGCAGGCGCAGGTAGGGGTCGGCCTGGTGAGTCAGGGCGCGCCCGTCAGCGGCGGCTGCGCTCTTCAGAGAGCCACTGGGACGGACGCTCGCGCCGGCATACAGCGACGCGGAGGCCGGGATGACCGTGGCCGGGTCGGCGCTGCTGCCGGGCGCGGCGCTCGAGCCGCAGCCCGCGAGCGCTCCGATGATGGCGGCAGCTGCGACAGCGAGCGCGGGCGCGCGCAGTGTGCGGATCGCGCTGCGGGATGCGGCGGAGGTGGGGGAGGCGGGCAACAGGGTGTCCTTTCGGCGGCGTCGGGCCTGGGCGGCGAGGCGATCGTATGCCTATGGCGTGACGGCACGCAAGGCCCATCCGTCTGCAACGGCTGTTTCAGCGCGCACGGATGCAGGCGCGCTTGCACCCGGGAGGGACCGGTGGCGATCCCGCCCGGATCGAGAAAGACCCTGCTCAGAGCTGGGGTTTTGCCCGTACGGTGGGCCTCGTGAAGGGAAAGTGGGAGAAGATGTGCATATTGAGTTGCATTGTGGGAGAAAGTGGGATATGTTCGCGCACAGCGAGCCGGGGTGGAGGGGCTCCTCCCACTCCTCCACCTCGGCTCGGTAAACAACTTGGAGCCCCAACCCGTGGCACCTTTCCGTGGCACCTTCGACCATACGCTCGACGCCAAGAACCGCCTCACGGTGCCGGCTCGCTACCGCGCCGCGCTCGCGGAGGGCGTGGTGCTCGCGATGCCCGTCGACCTGAAGCCCTGCGTGGGCGTGTGGTGCCCGGAGGAGTACGAGCGCTACACGCGACGCGCCCTGGCCGAGCTGCCGCCGCTCTCCCCGCGCCTGAACGAGATGGAGCGCTTCTTCTACGGCAGCTCTCACGACGCCGACCTGGACGCGGCCGGACGCGTGATGATCCCCGGCTTTCTCGGCGAGCACGCAGCCCTGTCCAAGGAGGTAGTCGTGGTGGGGGTGGGGGACCGTCTGGAGCTCTGGGACAAGAGTGCCTGGAGCGAACATCGATCGACGCTTCTCAGCGGCGTCGCGGAGGTCACCGCGCGTGTCGACGACGCTGCTTGACAGCTGGGACGCTCAGAGCGCTGAGGCCCGGACGCCCGAGCTTGCCCGGCGCAGGCGCGGAGCGGGCGACGCCGTCCGTCCCCCTCAGGGCAGACGTGGCCCGCGCCCCGGGGCACAGGGCGCATGCGCGCTCGGCGGCGCGACGCAGGCCGCGCACACCCCTGTGCTGGCGATCGAGCTGCTCGAGCTGCTCGATCCGAAGCCCGGCCAGACCGCGATCGACTGCACCTTCGGCGACGGCGGCCACGCTCGCCTGCTGGCCGAGCGACTGGGCCCTGCCGGCACGCTGGTGGCGATCGACCGCGATCCCCAGGCCGAGCAGCGCTTCGCCAAGCTGGCCGCCGAGACCGCGTGCTCGGTGCGCTTCATCCGCTCGAGCTACGCAGAGGCGCTGGAGCTGCTCGCCGGCGAGGGCATGCGCGCGGACATGGCCTACTTCGACCTGGGCATGTCCTCGATGCAGGTCGACACCCGAGAGCGCGGCTTCTCCTACTCCTACGACGCGCCGCTCGACATGCGCATGGATCCGGCGCAGGAGCTGAGCGCCCGTGAGGTCGTGGCCGAATGGGACGAGCGTCGCCTGGCGCACGTCCTTCGCGACTTCGGCGAGGAGCGCCACGCGGGCGCGATCGCGCGGGCGATCGTCCGCCGGCGCGAGCAGTGCCCGATCGTGACCACACTGGAGCTCGTCGACACGATCAAGTCCGCGATCCCCGCTCCCGCCCGCTTCGCCGGCGGTCATCCCGCCAAGCGCTCCTTCCAGGCGCTGCGGATAGCGGTCAACGACGAGCTGGGACAGCTCGACCGCGCGCTGCCGCTCGCGTGGGGACTGCTCCGCGAGGGTGGCGTGCTCGCCGGCATCTCCTTCCACTCGCTCGAGGATCGGCGGGTCAAGCGCTTCCTCGCGGATCGCGCCCGCGGCTGCATCTGTCCCCCGGACCTGCCGGTCTGCGCCTGTGGCCGCGAGCCGCAGGCCGCTCTGCTGACGCGCCGCTCGATCGTGCCCAGCGCCGAGGAGATCGCAGAGAACCCACGCGCCACCTCGGCGCGCCTGCGCGCCGCGAGGAAGCTCACCGACGAGGAGGCGCCGGCGTGACCCCGCCCGCAGCCGCTGCTCAAGCCGTGCGCGCTCCGGCCGTGCGCGCCCGCACCGTGGTCCCCGGCCGCCCGCTCAGGAGCGCCCCGGGTCCAAGGCGCGTATCCGGCCCGGCCCGCCGCGAGCCCGTCACGGCGCCCCGACGCGATGCGGGCGCCCGCGACGGCTTTGTCGTGGGCCTGCTCGCCGGCGTACAGCGGGTCTCGCGCCACCGGCTGCTCGACCGGCTGATTCGGGGCCGCACCTGGATCGCGCTCGTGGCGTTCGCGCTGATCGGGATCGTGACGCTCCAGCTCGGGCTGCTCAAGTTGAACGCCGGGATCGGGCGCTCGCTCGAGCGCAGCGCGCTGCTGCAGCGCGAGAACGCCACGCTCAGCATCGAAAACTCCGAACTCGCTGCCGGCAACCGCGTCGAGGCGACCGCTGCCCATCTGGGCATGCAGCTGGTGGCGCCGGGGGATCTGCGCTTCCTGACCGCTCGTCCGCGTGCCGACGCCGCGCAGGCCGCCGCCGCGCTCGCCGCCCCCGTGCACAGCTCGACCACGGGCACCGAAACGGGCTCGTCCCCCGCGAGCGCGCCAGCCGGCGAATCCGGCGCCTCCTCCTCCGGAGCCTCCTCGGGCGAAGCGGTCTCGACCGAATCGTCCACTGGCGGAGAACGCTCGCCCTCGAGCGAAGCGAGCACTCCGGCTGCTCAGCCCCCGACCTCGAGCACCACCAGCGGCGCATCGTCGAGCACCGCGAGCGCGCCATCCTCGAGCGAATCGACGCCGGCCGCGAGCCCGTCCTCGCCTGCGGTCGCGACGCCGGTCGGCCAAGCCTCCGAAGCGACACCCGCCGGGGGCACCCAGGCGGCTCCCGGGGGTTAGCCGGTGGCCGTCGTCCAGCGACGCATCGGGGCGATCTTCGGGCTCTTCTTCATCCTGCTCGTCCTGGCGGCCGGACGTACCGCCTACCTCGGGGTCGTGCGTGGCAGCACGCTGCGCAGGGCCGCCAGCAACCAGCAGCTGACCAACGAAACGGTGACCGCGCTGCGCGGCGCGATCACCGATCGCAATGGCATCGATCTGGCGGTCTCCGAGCCGGCACGCGACCTCGCCGCGGATCCCTACCTGATCACCGACGCGCTCGGCTCCGCGCAGCGCCTGGCGCCGCTGTTGGGCCAGTCCCAGGCCAGCGTCCTGCGCAAGCTCTCCGAGCACAGCGGGTTCGTCTACCTCGCGCGCGGGGTGCCGGCGAGCCGGGCCGCCGAGATCCTCGCGCTGAAGGTCCCGGGCGTGACCGGGACCCCGGTGATGCGCCGCGTCTACCCGCGCGGCCCGCTGGCCGCGCAGGTGCTCGGGGTGTTTGGCACCGAAGGCAGGGGTCTGGCCGGCCTGGAGTACGCGCGTGATGCGACGCTGCGTGGGCGCTCGGGTCAGCGTCGCGTGGTCAGCGATGCGATCGGCCAGCCGGTGTCGATCACGGAAACCCACGCTGTGGTCCCCGGCTCCTCGCTGTCGCTGACGCTCGACGCCAACATCCAGCAGCGCACGGAAGACGTGCTGGGGGCCGTGGCGAAGGTGTACAGCCCGAAAGACGCCACCGCGATCGTGATGGACCCCCGCAGCGGGGCGATCCTGGCGGTGGCCAACTGGCCACAGGTCAACCCCAACGATCCCGGCGCCTCGCCGGCGGGGGCGCTTGAGGATCGCGCGGTCGGCTTCGACTACGAACCCGGCTCCACGTTCAAGGCGGTGACGGTCTCGGGCGCGCTCCAGCAGGGTCTGATCACGCCGGAAACCCCCTTCAACATCCCAGACCAGATCCAGGTGGCCGATCGCACGATCCACGACGACACGGAACACCCCGAAGAAACCCTCACCACCTCGCAGATCCTCGCGCGCTCGAGCAACGTCGGGGCGATCAAGATCGGTGGTCTGGAGGGGGCGAGCGCGTTCAACGGCTGGGTGCACCGCTTCGGCTTCGGAGCGCCCACGGGCGTGGATCTCTCGGGCGAGGAAAGGGGGGTGACGCTCCCGCTCGCCCACTACTCGGGCTCCTCGATGGGCAACCTGCCGATCGGCCAGGGCGAGCTGGTCACCCCGATGCAGATGGCGACGGCGTACTCGGCGATCGCCAACGGCGGGATCCTGCGCCCACCGCATGTCATCGGCGCGATCGGTGGCCGTGCACAGCCCGAGCCGCAGGGGCATCGGATCATCTCGAGCGCGGCGGCGGCGGCGCTGCGGCACATGCTCGAGGGTGTGCTCGCTCCCGGCGGTACCGCCAGCGAGGTCTCGATCCCCGGCTACCAGCTCGCGGGCAAGACGGGCACGGCCAGCAAGATCGACCCCGCTACCGGCGAATACTCGAAAAGCGCGTATGTGGCCTCGTTCATCGGCTTCGCCCCGGCCTCCGATCCCAAGCTGCTGTGCGCGGTGGTCGTCGATGAACCGCAGGCGGGCTCGATCTTCGGCGGGACGGTCGCGGCGCCGGCTTTCGGCCAGATCATGAGCTTCGCGCTGTCCTATCTCGGCATCGCGCCCGGCTAGTCACGGGCTCCGGGCGGCTCCGGCGGGGGCGGAAACTAGACTCAACCCATGCCTGTGCGGGAAATTGAGGAATGAGGCTCGACGTGCTCGCCGCAGCCGTGGCCGAGGGCGGCGCGGCCGAGCTCGCGCCCGCCGACGCCGCCGCGGAGATCGCAGGCCTGGCGTATGACAGCCGGGGCGTGCGACCCGGCGAGCTCTTCTTCTGCGTGAGCGGCCTCCGCAGCGACGGGCACGAGTTCGCGCCCGCGGCGCTGCGCAGCGGCGCTGCCGCGCTGGTCGTCGAGCGCCGCCTTGGGCTGGACGCTCCGGAACTGCTCGTCCCCTCGGTGCGCGACGCGATGGCGCCGCTGGCGGCGTGCTTCTACGGGCACCCGTCGCGTGAGCTGAAGGTGGTGGGCGTGACCGGCACCAACGGCAAGACCACCACCACCTACATGGTGCGGGCGCTGCTCGAAGCCGCTGGCCGGCAGTGCGGCCTGCTCGGCACCGTCAAGTCCGTGATCGGCGGACGCGAGCGGACGGTCCAGCGCACGACTCCCGAGGCGATCGACCTACAGGCAGACCTGCGGGCGATGCTCGACAGCGGCGATCGAGCCTGCGCGATCGAGGTCTCCTCGCACGCGCTCGAGCTCGGACGTACCGATGCGATCTCGTTCTCGGTGGCGCTGTTCACGAACCTGACCCAGGATCACCTCGATTTCCACGACTCGATGGAGGACTACTTCATCGCCAAGCGCCGCCTGTTCCTGGGAGCGAAGGGGGAGCGCCCGGCGGTGAGCGTCGTGAACGTGGGCGATGAGTATGGGCGGCGCCTGGCCGGGGAAGTGGACGGCGCGCTCACGTTTGCGCTGGACGCGCCCGCGGACTACAGCGCGAGCGATGTGCGCTGCGGCTTCGACGGCTGCCGCTTCCAGCTGCGCACGCCCGAGGGCGAGCGCGAGGTGATGCTGCCGATGGCGGGACGCTTCAATGTCGCAAACGCCCTCGGCGCGCTCGCAGCCGCCCACGCGCTCGGCGGCGAGCTCGAGGTGATGGTCCCGGCGCTCGAAGCCGGCGTGCGCGTGCCCGGGCGCTTCGAGCCGGTCGAGGAGGGCCAGGACTTCGCTGTGCTGATCGACTACGCGCACACGCCCGACTCGCTCGAGAACGTGCTCGGCGCGGCCGGCGAGCTCGCGAGCCTCGATGGCGGCGCCCGCGGCCGCGTGATCTGCGTGTTCGGCGCAGGCGGGGACCGCGATCGCGGCAAGCGACCGCTGATGGGGGAGATCGCGGCGCGCCTGGCCGACGAGGTGCTCGTCACCTCCGACAACCCGCGCTCGGAGGATCCGGAGGCGATAATCGCGGAGATCATGGCTGGAGCGGCTCACGTCCGGAGCGACCCCGGCGATCGTCACGCGGAAACGGCGCACGTCCGTCCGATCTGCGACCGGCGCGAGGCAATCGCCGCGGCCATCGCGCTTGGACGGGCAGGCGACGTGCTGGTGATCGCCGGCAAGGGTCACGAGCAGGGCCAGGAGCTCGCCGACGGGCACAAGGTCCCGTTCGACGACGCCACCGTGGCGCGCGAGGCGCTGAGCGCGCGGCGCGTGCGGGCCGGCGGGCGGGCGGGCGTCAGCTCATGAGGGCATGGAGCGCCGAGCGCGTTGCCCAGTCGGCCGGGGCGAGCCTGCTCGCGCCGCAGTCCACGCGCGCCAACCTGTCTGGCCCCACAGGCGTGAGCATCGACTCCCGCGTCCTGCGCCCGGGAGATCTGTTCGTGGGGTTGCGGGGGGAGCGCACCGATGGTGGCAGCCACGCCGCGCAGGCGCTCGCAAGTGGCGCCTGGGGCGTCCTGGTGGAGAGCGGGCACGGAGGAGCGACCGCCGCGGCAGCGGCGAGCATGGGCGGCGCGGTGCTCGTGCACCGGGATCCGCTGGCGGGCATGCAGATGCTCGCGCACGCGTGGCGCCTGGAGCTGCGCTCGCGCGGCGCCAAGGTCGTTGCGATCACCGGCTCGACCGGCAAGACCTCCACCAAGGACATCCTCGCGGCGCTGCTGGCGGCGCGGCTGCGCAGCGCCGCCAGCCCTGAGAACCTCAACACCGAGATCGGGCTGCCACTGGCGCTGCTCGCGGCGCCGGGGGACGTCGAGGTGGTGGTGCTCGAGATGGCCATGCGCGGCAGCGGGCAGATCGCCGAGCTGACAGCCATCGCCGAGCCCGATGTCGGAGTGATCGTCAACGTGGGCCCCGCCCATCTCGAGCTGCTCGGCTCGCTCGAGGCGATCGCAGCTGCCAAGGCGGAGCTGATCGCGGGAATGTCATCGGGGACGAGCGTGGTCATTCCGGCGGGGGAGCCACTGCTCGAGCCGCATCTGCGCTCCGATCTCGAGGTCATCAGCTTTGGCGAGCATGGTGAGGTCTCGCTGCTGGAGGTGGGCCCCGACGGGGCGGTGGTGATCGCTCACGGGGAGGAGCAGCTCGCCCTGTTGCCCTCCTTCGCCGAGGCGCACAACCGGCGCAACCTGCTCGCGGCGGTGGCCGCCGCCAGAGCGCTCGGACACACGCCCGCGGGGCGCCTGGAGGTGCGCTTCTCGGCCATGCGGGGGCAGCGCGTGCAGCTGGGGGACGGGACCGTCCTGATCGACGACTGCTACAACGCCAACCCGATGTCCATGCGCGCAGCCATCGAGGAGCTTGCCGCCACCGCCCCCGCGCGCCGGGTGGCGGTGCTCGGAGACATGCTCGAGCTCGGGCCGGCCGCGCCCGCTCTGCACCGTGAGATCGGCCGCTACGCCGCCGAGGTCGGGGTCGATCTGCTGGTGAGCGTCGGTCCGCTCGCCGTCGAGATCGCCCGGACCTTCGCCGGGGAGACCCACACGGTCCCGGACGCGGCCGGTGCCGCCGATCTGCTCCCGCGGCTGTTGCAGCCCGGGGACACCGTGCTCGTGAAGGCCTCGCGTGGCGTCGGCCTCGAGCGGGTGAGCGCGAGCCTGGGCGCCGCCGATCGGGCGCCCACGCCCGGCCCGCTCGGCGAGCCGCGCGCATTGGCGCCGAGCGCCGGGCCGGAGCGGCGCTGAATGGGCGAGATTCTCTTCGGGGGCACCGCCGCGCTGCTGATCTGCATCTTTCTCAGCCCCAAGTTCATCGAGTTCCTGCGCAAGCGTGAGTTCGGGCAGCAGATCCGCGAGGACGGACCGGAGGGCCACCATCAGAAGGCCGGTACGCCGACGATGGGCGGGGTGATCATCTTCATCGCCGTGGCCGTCCCGTTCCTGATCCTCACCGACTACAAATGGACCTCGGTGGGGGTGTTCGGCGCGGCGATCGCCTGCGCGCTGCTCGGCTTCGCGGACGACTACACCAAGCTCGTCAAGCGCCGCTCGCTGGGACTGCGGGCGCGGACGAAGCTGGGGGTGACGATCGCGATCTCGCTCGGGCTGTGGTTCATCGCCACGCACGAGGCGCACCTGCCCCCGACCCTGTGGCTGCGCTTCGTCGACTACCACATCGACCTCGGCCCCTTCTACCCGGTCGTCATCTACCTCGTCGTCGCAGGGACGACGAGCGGGGTGAACCTCACCGACGGCCTCGACGGCCTCGCGGCCGGCTGCGCCGCGATCGTGCTGCTCGCCTACGTGGGGATCACGTTCATCGCCGGCGACTTCGACCTGGCGATGCTCGCCGGCTGTCTCGTGGGCGCCTGCATCGGGTTTCTGTGGTTCAACGCGTTCCCGGCCACGATCTTCATGGGCGACACGGGCTCGCTCGGTCTCGGCGGCGCGATCGCGGGGCTCGCTGTGATGACGAAGACCGAGGTGCTGCTGATACTGCTGGGCGGGATCTTCGTGGTGGAGGCGCTGTCGGTCGTGATCCAGGTGATCTCCTTCCAGACGACCCGCAAGCGGGTCTTCCTGATGGCGCCGATACACCACCATTTCGAGCTCAAGGCCTGGTCTGAGACCAAGATCATCCTGCGCTTCTGGATCGTGGCCTCGATCTGCGGCGCGATCGGCTTCACGATCTACCGCCAGAGCAGGGGCGTCTAGGATCGGGCACCTGGATCTGGGCGCCCAGCCGGGAGGCTTCGGAGAGCCGGCGTCGAAGTGAGCATGGATGCCAGCAGCGCCAGCACGCCGGGGCAAGCCCAGGGCGTCTCGTCAACCACAGAGCGCGCGCGGCGGCGTCAGCGGGCGCGCCGGGGCGCTGAGCAGCCAGTCGCTCGAGCACCGCATCCTGCTGACCGCCACCATGTGCCTGCTCGCATTCGGGGCGGTGATGGTCTACAGCGCCTCCTCTGCGACCACGCTGCTGCAGGGACACGGATACGGCAGCAGCTACCTGATCAAGTTCGTCGTCTACGGAACGCTCGGGCTGATCGTGATGCGCGTGCTGGCCAAGGACGGCGTGGCGAAGGTGCACGCCATCACGGCGCCCTTGCTGTATGCCTCCTTCGTGCTCGTGCTCGCCGTCCACATCCCGCATGTGGGCGTGAGCGTCAACGGCGCCCGGCGCTGGATTGGTCCCAGCATGTTCCAGTTCCAACCATCCGAGCTGATGAAGATCGCGCTTGTGCTCTACTCGGCCGCGCTCCTGGCGCGCCGGCCCCAGCGTGTGCACGACCTGCGCGAGCTGGCCAAACCGCTGTTGATCGTGGTCGGCTCGGCCTGCCTGCTGGTGTTCACCCAGCCCGACCTGGGCACGGCCATGGTGATCGCCTTCACGATCAGCGCGATGCTCGTCGCGGCCGGGATCCCGATGCGAAAGCTCGGCATGATGGCCGCCACGGTCCTCGGGCTGGTCCTCGTCTACGCGCTGATCCGCCCCTACGCGCGGGCCAGGCTCACCTCCTTCCTCGATCCGTGGGCGCACGCCTCATCCAGCGGCTTCCAGGCCGTCCAGGGTCAGATCGCGATCGGCTCGGGCGGGCTCTTCGGGGTCGGTCCGGGGCAGTCGGTGCAGAAGATCTTCTATCTGCCGGAGGCTCCCACCGACTTCATTCTCGCGGTGATCGCCGAGGAGCTCGGCATGGTCGGCGTGTTCGCGCTGCTCTTCCTGTACGGCCTGATCGCCTACGCGGGCCTGCGCGCGGCCAAGGCGGCGCGCAGCCTCTACAGCGCCCTGATCGCCGTTGGCGTCACCGCCCTGATCGTCTCCCAGGCGATCCTCAACGCCTTCGCCGTGCTTGGTCTCGCGCCGCTCACCGGTGTGCCGCTCCCGTTCGTCTCCTACGGCTCGAGCAGCCTGATCGTGATGCTGGCCGCGATGGGCCTGCTGCTCAACGTGGCCTCTGGTGCCACCGGGCACGTGCGCGCGGTGGCACCGTCGCGCCGGCGCTCGCCCGACGCGCGGGCTCGGGAATCGGGACGATCTGGGGGTGAGCGCAGCGTCGAAGAGGATCGTGATCGCCGCCGGCGGGACCGCGGGGCACGTGGTGCCGGCGCTGGCCGTCGCGGAAGCGCTGCGGGCTGAGGGCGCCGAGGTCGCCTTCATCGGCGGCGAGCGCGCCGAGGTCCAGCTGGTGCCCGCGGCGGGGTTCCCGCTGCGCCAGATCTCCGTGGAAGGACTGAGCCGCTCCCATCCTCTGCGGGCGCTGCGCGCGCTCGCTCGTGCCGCGCTCGCGCTGCCGCGGGCGCGCTCGCTGCTCAGGGAGCTGGCGCCAGACGCTGTGATGGGCGGCGGCGGCTATGTGGCGGGCCCGGTGGGGCTGGCCGCGCTCAGCCTGCGGATCCCGCTGGTCCTGACCGAGGCAGACAGCCACCTGGGCCTGACCAACCGCATGCTCGCGCCCTTCGCCAGGCGGGTGTGCCTGGCCTTCCCGATCGCGGGTCGCGAGGGACCCCGCTACCGCGTGACCGGCCGCCCGATACCGCCGCCTGCTGGCGATCGCGCGGCAGCTCGGGCGCGCATGGGGGTCCCGCCGGGAGCCTCCTGCGTGGTGGTCTTCGGCGGCTCGCTGGGGGCGCGGAGCATCAACAGGGCGGCGGTCGAGGCCTTCGCGGATGGGCCCTTCCACGTGCTCCACATCAGCGGCCGGCGCGACCATCCCGAGCTGGCTGCGCGCGCCCTTCCGAGCGGATATGACCTGCGCGAGTATCTCGACCTGGAGGAGTTCGCGCAGGCGCTCGCGGCGGCAGACCTGGTGGTGGCGCGCGCCGGTGGGTCGGTCTTCGAGATCGCTGCCCACGGCCTGCCGGCGGTCCTGGTTCCCTATCCCCACGCGGCCGGGGACCACCAGAGCGCCAACGCGCGGTGGATGGCCGACGCCGGCGCCGCGACCGTGATCGCGGATGAGCAGCTGAGCGGAGAGCGCCTGGGCGCGGAGGTGGCTGCGCTGCTGGGCGACCGTCCCCGCCTGGCCGCGATGGCAAGCGCCTCGGCGGGGCTCGCGCGCCCGCAGGCCGCGAGCGAGGTCGCCGGGGAGCTGCTGCAGGCGGCCGAGCGGTGAGCGCCTCGAGTCGGCCGTGGGCGGGGCGGCGCCTGCATTTCGTGGGTGTGGGCGGGGCTGGCATGAGCGGCTACGCGCGCGCGGCGCATGCGCTCGGGGCGAGTGTCAGCGGATCCGATGGGGCGGACGGGCCCTATATCCAGCGTTTGCGCGCCGACGGTGTGCTCGACGCCCACATCGGTCATCGCGCCGAGAACCTCCCGGCGGGCGAGGGCCTCGAGCTCGTCTACTCCTCGGCGATCCCGGCTGAGAACGTGGAGCGTGTGGCGGCGCGCGAGCGCGGGATCCCCGAGCGTCCCCGCGCTGGGCTCCTGGCCGAGCTGAGCACGCTCAAGCGCACGATCGCGGTGGCGGGCACCCACGGGAAGACCACCACCTCGGCGATGATCGTGCACGCCCTGCGCGGGGCGGGAATGGCGCCGGGATGGCTGATCGGCGGCTCGATCGGCGCGGGCCTCGGCAACGCGGAGTGGGGGGAGGGCGAGTGGCTCGTGGTGGAGGCCGACGAGTCCGACCGCTCGATGCTCAGCCTGTCGGTGGAGATCGCGCTGCTGACGAACGTGGAGCTCGACCACCACGCCACGTACGGCTCGCTGGCCGAGCTGCGGGAGGCCTTCCGCGTCTTCCTGACAGGCCCGGCCCAGGCCGTCATCTGGGACCGCCCGGAGCTGCTGGAGCTCCGCCAGGGCCCGCTGACCACATACGACGTGCCCCACCCAACGCTCACGCCCGGGGGCTCGCGCTTCGACTGGCGAGGGCACGAGGTCACGCTGGCGGTGGCGGGCGCGCACAACGCGCTCGACGCGGCCGGAGCGCTGGAGGCGGCGCGGCTCGCAGGCGCAGATGCGACCTCGGCGATCGCGGAGCTGGCGGGCTTTGGCGGCGCGGGACGGCGCTTTCAACCGTTGGGCTCGAGCCCGCGGGGAGCGCTCGTGTTCGACGACTACGCCCACCACCCGACCGAGGTCGCTGCGACGCTGGAGGGCGCCCGCACGCTGGAGCACAGCCGTCTGGTGGCGGTCTTCCAGCCGCACCTGTACTCGCGCACCGCCTCGCTGGCACATGATTTCGGCGTGGCCCTGGCGCGCGCTGACGTGGTGGTGGTGCTCGACGTCTATCCGGCCCGAGAGCGCGCCGAGGATCATCCCGGCGTGAGTGGCCTCTTGATCGCGGAAGCGGCCGCCGAGGCCGCGGGCGGCAGGCCTGTGTACTGGCTGGGAACGTTCGCGGCGGCCGAGCCGGTGCTCGCCGAGATGTTGCAGGCGGGCGACGTGTGCGTGGTGATGGGGGCGGGTGACGTGGACGCGCTCGCGCGGCGGCTGGTGGCGGCGTGAGCGCGGTGCCCCCGGCCCCGACCCCGCCCTCGACCCCGCCTCCGCCGGGCGTGCAGCGCGACTACTCCCTCAGCCGCCTGACGACGGTGCGCACGGGCGGGATCGGCGAGCTGTTCGCGCGGGTGGGCAGCCGCGCCCAGCTGCTGGAGCTGCTCGCATGGGCCGCCGAGGCGGGCGTGCAGACGAGCGTGGTCGGGTCGGGGTCCAACCTGCTCGTGGCGGATGAGGGGGTCAGAGGTCTCGTGGTCAAGCTCGACCGCGAGCTGTCCGCGATCGCGGTGGCGGGCACGCGGATCCTCGCCGGAGGGGGTGCGCGCCTGCCGGCGGTGGCCGCGCGGGCAGCCTCGGCGGGCCTGTCGGGCATCGAGTTCGGGGTCAACATCCCGGGGACGCTGGGGGGAGCGGTGCGCATGAACGCGAACGCCTATGGCGGCGAGCTGGGGAGCGTGCTCGAGTGGGTTGAGATCGCGCGGGCAGGGGACGTGGAGCGGCGCGAGCCTCATGAGCTGGGCCTCTCCTACCGCAGCTCGAGCCTCGGGCCCGGAGAGGTCGTCCTCGGCGCCTCGCTGCTGCTGGGCGAAGCGCCGGTGGAGCAGGTGAAGGCGACCCTCGCGGAGATGCGCCGCCGCCGCCATGAGGCCCAGCCACAGGGGATCAAGACGTTCGGCTCGACCTTCAAGAACCCGGATGATCCTCGCGCGGGGGGGCGCAGCGCGGGCTTGCTGCTGGCCGAGGCCGGCTGCAACGGGCTGGCGATCGGCGGGGCGCGCTTTGCGCCCAAGCACGCCAACTTCATCGAGAACACCGGCGCGGCCACGACCGCGGACGTGCTCGCGGTGATGGCGGCGGGGCGTGCTCGCGTGCTGGAGCGCTTCGGGGTGGAGCTCGAGCCGGAGGTCCAGACGCTCGGGCCGGTGCGGTTTCCCTGGCTGTGAGCCGGTAGGGGTTGGCGGTGCTAGGTCGAACAGGTAGGGATGGAACGCTCGCTGGTAGCGCGTCTCGTCGGTCCTCTCGGGCTTCCGGCGCTTCGCCGACCGCCGCGCTCTCCTGCCTCCAGGCCCCGCCCCCGTGAAAAGCCGTCGCGCTCCTCCTCGGGGCTGCGGCCGCTGGATCGCACGCGCGCGGTGCTCGCGCTGCTGTGGCGCGGTCGGCGCACGCGCATTGCGCTGATCGCGGTGCTGATCGCGCTGCCGGTGCTCGCGGGCGGCTACCTGCTGCTGCGCAACTCCTCCTTCGTGGCGGTGCGGCGGGTGCAGGTCAGCGGCGTGCACGGCGCGGAGGCGCAGGCGATCGAAGCGGCGCTGGTCACGGCGGCCCGGCACATGAGCACGCTGGACATCCACGCGGGCGCGCTGCGGGCTGCGGTCGCGCCGTTTCGCGTCGTGAGCTCGATCCGGGCGATCCCGAGCTTTCCACACGGCCTGCGCATCGAGGTCTCCGAGCAGCTGCCCGTGGCGGCGCTGCTTGTGAACTCTCAGCGCACTGCTGTGGCGGCGGATGGCATCGTCCTCGGTCCGGCTCTGCTGTCGAGCTCGCTGCCCACGCTCACCGGCTACCTCGAGCAGCCGCCCGGCGCGCGGCTGCACAGCCCGTTCCTGCTCGAATCCCTGGCTGTGCTCGGGGCGGCGCCGCGAGCGCTTGCAAGGCATGTGGCCAAGGTCTACACGAGCCCGGAGGGCCTGACGGTGGCGATGGGTAACGGGCTGCTGGCCTACTTCGGCGACTCGACCCTGCCGCACGCCAAGTGGCTTTCGCTGGCGCGGGTGCTGGCCGACCACAGCTCGGCGGGCGCCGCCTATGTGGACGTGCGCCTGCCTGCGCGCCCCGCCGCGGGCTTCCCTGCGGGCGCGGGTCCGGCGAGCTCGCCCACGGGCGAAGGATCCCCTGCGGCCGAAGCCACGGGTTCATCGGAATCGGCGGTTGGTGCGCTCGCGGCGGGTCTGTCCAAGGAAGGCGGCACGAGCACCACGGCCACCGAACCCTCCTCGAAGGGAGCGACGAGCGAAGAAGCCAAGACGACTTCGGGAGGCACGGGAGAATCGGAATCGGCCTCCCCGGCGGAAGCCGGTCAGGAAGCGCCTGCGCCCGGCGGTTGATAGGCTAAGCCTCGACCTGAGGTTGAGGCAGCTGGAATGCCATTCTCAGGTGGTGGTTGAGAGTCCTGGGATCTGCAACGATTCTTGCGAGACTCGGGGGCGTCGTTGACAGGGCGAAGATCCCTGCATAACGTGCACAACCCGGCGGTCCAGCGATCAGTATGCTGCGAACCCTCAATTCCTACCGAAGGCTTCGGTCAGAACCATCATGGAGAGCAGCTCTAGCTATCTGGCAGTGATCAAGGTCGTGGGCGTGGGCGGCGGCGGCACCAACGCGGTCAGCCGCATGGTCGACGCGGGTCTGCGCGGCGTGGAGTTCATCGCGGCCAACACGGACGCCCAGGCGCTCGCCATGTGCGACGCCGACATCAAGCTCAACATAGGCCACGACTCGACCAAGGGCCTCGGCGCGGGCGCCAACCCGGACGTGGGTCTCGCAGCCGCCTCGGAGTCGCGGGACGACATCAAGGAGGCGCTGAAGGGCGCTGACATGGTGTTCGTGACTGCGGGCGAGGGCGGCGGCACGGGCACGGGCGCGGCCCCGGTGATCGCGGAGATCGCCAAGAATGAGATCGGCGCGCTCACGGTGGGCGTGGTGACGCGCCCGTTCGACTTCGAGGGCTCCCAGCGCGGCCGTCAGGCGACCGAGGGGATCGAGCGCCTGCGCGAGGTGGTGGACACGCTGATCGTGATCCCCAACGAGAAGCTGCTGGCTGTGGTCGAGCGGCGCACCTCGATGCTGGACGCCTTCCGCGAGGCCGACAATGTCCTGCGCCAGGGCGTCCAGGGAATAACCGACCTGATCACGATCCCCGGGCTGATCAACCTCGACTTCGCCGACGTGCGCACGATCATGCACGACGCGGGCTCGGCCCTGATGGGCATCGGCACGGCAAGCGGCGAGAGCCGCAGCGCGGACGCGGCCAGGGCGGCGATCTCCTCGCCGCTGCTGGAAGAGTCGGTCGATGGAGCCACGGGCATCCTCCTGAACATCACCGGGGGCAAGGACCTGGGCCTGTTCGAGGTCAATGACGCCGCCGAGATCATCCAGAACGCGGCTGACGCCAACGCCAACATCATCTTCGGCGCGGTGATCGACGAGGGCATGTCCGATGAGGTCCGCGTGACGGTCATCGGGACCGGCTTCGACCACCGCCCCGGCCGCAGCGCAGCACGCGCCAGTCGCACGACGCGTCCGGATCGCGGACCGAGCATCTCAGAGCGCCAGCGCTCCACCCTGGAGATCTCAGACGACGACATCGACGTCCCGCCGTTCTTGCGGTAGGCGGCTCGCTGAGACTCATTCTTTGAGCTGAAAGCTCAGATGGCGCATGCGCCATCTGGCGGGAGCCCACATGTGGGCTCCCGACGGGCCGCACATGTGCGGCCCGAACTACTGGCCGAAGGGATTCGGTGCTGCTCGAGTGACTGGTCGTTCGTCGGCGGGTTGCCTCGAGCGCATCCACCGGTGGATCTTCACGAGTAGCAGCGACGCAGCGAGCCCGGCAAGCAGTATCCAGAACATGCAGCCGGTAGCGATGGCTGTGAGACCGAACACCATCACGTGCGGGATGGTGGCGAAGGGGCTGGCGCGGCCCCTGCGATTGGCCTTGCCCGAGTCGCGCGACATCCAATCGAGCAGTCGGGCGTCCCAGGGGAGTGCCTGAGCAGCTCGATTTGACTATCGTCTACGAGTCCGGGGAGGACGGCTGGATTCTCGCGTCGATCCCGGAGGTCGCCGGCGTCTTCAGCCAGGGTCGCACGCGAGACGAGGCGCGAGCCAACGTCATCGACGCCCTGCGGCTCATGCTCTCGCCCGCGCCCGGTGACATCGACGATCAACGCGAGCGCGAGGCACTGCATCTGACCATCGCTGCGTGAAGCGACGAGATCTGGAGCGCCACGAACGGGTCAGGGTACGCTGAGCCGGTGCGCCGGTACTTCTACAGAGGTCCCGCGATCTGGCCCGCACGTATCGGAGTGCTCGTCTTCGTTGGGAGCTCGGTCTTCGCGCCCCATAGCGCCGGCTGGCAATACGCGGGCCAGGCTCTGATGGCGCTCGGCCTCGGAGCTGCGGGTGCGCTCGGTGTTCATAGGCGTCGCCGCAGTGCAGCCACGGACTCGGCCGAATAGCTGCGCGACACATCCCCTGAGCCGGGAATCTCGACCGGATGGTGGCTCGAGGGGCGTCGTGTCTCTCGCCCGCTAGCCTGGGGCCGGATGCCGCTGACCCTGCGCCGCACCGCCCTGTTCGACCGCCATGTGGCGGCGGGCGCCAAGATGGTGGACTTCGCCGGCTGGGAGATGCCGGTGCAATACGAGGGCGTTCGCCAGGAGCACATGGCCGTGCGCAACAGCTGCGGGATCTTCGACGTCTCGCACATGGGTGAGATCGAGACCAGCGGACCGCAGGCCCTGGAACTGCTCCAGCGCCTGCTCTCCAACGACGTCTCCCAGATCCCCGTCGGCGGAGCCCAGTACAGCGTGCTCTGTCGCGAGGACGGCGGCGTGCTCGACGATCTCTTCACCTACAGGCTCGGCATCGAGCGCTACCTGACGGTCACCAACGCCTCCAACCACGAGCGCGACCTGGAGTGGTTCCAGGCGCACGCCGCGGACTTCCCCGAAGCTCAGGTCAGCGACGGGATCGACGACTGGGCGATGCTGGCCGTGCAGGGACCGCTCGCGCGCGAGCGAGTCCAGGCGATCTCCGACTGGCCGCTTCCCCCACGCATGAGCGTGGGCAGACGGCGCCTGGCCGGGGCCGATGTGCTCGTCTGCGGCACCGGCTACACGGGCGAGGAGGGAGTCGAGCTGCTGTGTGATCCCGCCGCCGCGCCCGCGCTGTGGGATGAGATCGTGCGTCGCGGCGCCATGCCCGCGGGGCTGGGAGCCCGCGACACGCTGCGCCTTGAGGTCTGCTTTCACCTCTACGGCAACGACCTGAGCGTGGAGCGCGGGCCGATCGAAGCGGGACTCGGCTGGTGCTGCAAGGAGGACACCCGCTTCATCGGCGCAGAGGCCGTCCGCGCCGTTCGAGCCGCTGGGCCGGCCGAGAAGCTCGTGGCGTTCGAGATCGACGGCCCCGGGATCGCGCGGCAGGGCAACCAGATCGTCGGGGGAGGGGTGGTCACCAGCGGCACGCTCTCGCCGAGCCTGGGACGCGGCATCGGCATGGCCTATGTGCCTGCCGCGCGCGCCGCCACGGGGACCCGCCTGGAGATAGACGTTCGTGGCAAGATGCGCCCCGCCGTGATCAAGGACAAGCCGCTTTACAGAAAGGGCTCGTGAATGGCCCAGGCCAGCTATCCCGACGAGTTGCTCTATCACCCCGAACACGATTGGGCGCGGATCGACGCCGCGGATCCCGCGCTGGCGACCCTCGGGATCACCTGGTATGCCCAGGACGCGCTCGGCGAGGTCGTCTTCTTCGACCCGCCCGCCGTCGGCACCACGCTCGCCAAGGACGCCTCCTACGCCGAGGTCGAGTCGGTCAAGGCCGTCTCCGACGTGATCGCGCCGCTGTCCGGCGAGATCGTGGAGGTCAACGAGGCGCTGTCCGAGAACCCCGCCATGATCAACGAGGATCCCTATGGCGAGGGCTGGCTCGTGAAGGTGCGCCTGTCCGAGCCCTCCGAGCGCGACAGCCTGATGGATGCCGCCGCCTACAGGGCGACGCTGGCTGGCTAGGCTCTCCTTAGTTGAGCCGCTACACCGCAATCACACCCGAGGACCTCGCTGCGATGCTCGCGGCGGTCGGCGTGGACTCCCTGCAGGAGATCTTCGAGCGCCAGATCCCCGAGGGCGTGCGCCTGAACCGCGAGCTCGAGCTCCCGCCCGGGCTGCCCGAGCAGGACGTCTACGAGCACCTGCGCGCGCTCGCCGCGCGCAACACCAGCGCGGAGGATGAGCTGAGCTTCCTCGGCGCCGGGATGTACGACCACTACGTCCCCGCGCTGATCGACATGCTCACCGAGCGCTCCGAGTTCCTCACCCCCTACACGCCCTATCAGCCCGAGATCTCCCAGGGTGGGCTGCAGGTGATGTTCGAGTACCAGACCGCCATCTCCGAGCTCACCGGGCTGCCCGTCTCCAACGCCTCAGCCTACGAGGGCCCTTCGGCTGTCGCCGCGGCGGGCTATCTCGCAAAGCTCCACAACGGCAAGGCCAAGTTCGTGGTCAGCGCCGGGATGCACCCGCACTCCATCGAGACCCTTCGCACCAACGCCCACGGCTACGGCATGGAGGTCGTCGAAGTCCCCCTACGGGACGGGGTCACCGACCCGGACGCATGGGCGCAGGCAATCGACGAGGACACCAGCGCCGCGATCTTCGCCCAGCCCAACTTCTATGGCGCCGTAGAGGACGGAGCCGCGCTCGCCGCCGCCGCCAAGGCGATCGCGACCGAGCCGCCGTCCGCCGATGGTTCCGCAGAAGGGCGACCCGCGCGCACACGTGCGCACGGGGGCGCGCAGGCGCCGGTCGTCATCGCCCAGGTCGACCCGATCGCTCTCGGCGTGCTCGCCTCGCCGGGCGAATGCGGTGTGGACGTGGCCGTCGGCGAGGGCCAGCCGCTCGGCAACCGCCTCGACTTCGGCGGCCCCTCCTTTGGTCTGTTCGCAGCCCGCGAGGAGTATCTGCGGCGCATGCCCGGCCGTATCGCCGGCGAGACCCGCGACGTGGACGGCCGCCGCGGCTTCGTGCTCACGCTCCAGACCCGCGAGCAGCACATCCGCCGCGAGAAAGCCACCTCCAACATCTGCACCGCCCAGGCGCTCAACGCGCTCGCCGGCGTCGTCTACCTGACCTGGCTCGGGCGCCGGGGGATCGTGGAGCTCGGCGAGCTGCTGCTCGCGCGCACCCACTACGCCCGGGAGACCCTCAGCGCGATCGAGGGGGTGGAGAAGCTCCACGAGCAGCCCGTGATCCGCGAGTTCGCCCTGCGTCTGGACGCCGACGTGAGCGCCGTGCGCCGGCGCTGCGCCGCCGAGGGCGTCAACCCGGGGGTTGACCTGCAGGCGATCACCGGCCGGAAGGCCGACCGTGGTGGCCTGCTCGTGGCGGTCACCGAGAAGCGCAGCCGCGCAGACATAGATCGCCTCGCCGGCGTGCTCGCGCAGGCCGTTGCCGCAGAGCGGGAGGCCGCAGTCGCCGTATACCCCATGGCGGGGCACAGGTGAGCCCGATCGACGAGAGCCACCTCCACGCCGATCCCGGCATCGAGGCCCACGCACCGAGCGCCAACGGGATCGGCCCGAGCGCAGCTGCGCCCTCGGCGCCAGTGTCCTCCGCCGCTCCCCTGCAGCGCCAGCACGCGACCACCATCTTCCAGAAGGGCGCGCCCGGGCGCCGCGCCTTCCTCTGCCCGGCCCTTGACGTGCCAGAGGTCGACCCCGAGACGCTGCTGCCGGCGCGCTTTCGCCGCAGCGAGGGCCCGCGGCTGCCCGAGGTCTCAGAGCCCGAGATCGTGCGCCACTACGTGGGCATCTCCAAGCGCAACTTCGACCTGGACTCGGGCTTCTACCCGCTCGGCTCGTGCACGATGAAGCACAACCCGCGCCTGCACGAGCGCGCCGCCGCGCTGCCCGGGCACGCTCGGCTGCACCCGCTGCAGGATCCCGAGCGCGCCCAGGGGGCGCTCGAGCTGATGTGGAACCTGCAGGAGGCGCTCGCCGAGATCTCCGGATTGCCCCACGTCTCGCTGCAGCCCTCGGCCGGCTCCCACGGCGAGCTCGCCGGCGTGCTGCTGAGCCGCGCCTACCACGAGGACAGAGGCGAGAGCCGCCACAAGGTGCTGACCCCCGACACCGCCCACGGCACCAATCCGGCGACCGTGACCATGGCGGGCCTGGAGGTGGTGAAGGTGGCTACCAACGCCGACGGCGGCGTGGACATCGAGGATCTGCGCGCCAAGGCCGACGGCGATGTCGCCTGCCTGATGCTCACCAACCCCAACACCCTCGGCCTGTTCGACCCCAACATCGCCGAGATCGCCGAGATCGTCCACGGCGTGGGCGCCACGCTGTATTACGACGGCGCCAACCTCAACGCCGTGATGGGCCTCTCACGCCCCGGCGACATGGGCTTCGACATCGTGCACTTCAACCTGCACAAGTCCTTCACCCAGCCCCACGGCGGCGGCGGCCCCGGCTCCGGCCCGATCGCGGTCTCCGGGCGCGTCGCCCCGTACCTGCCCGTGCCCGTGGTCGCGCGCCGCGAGGACGGCTCCTTCGACCTCGATCACGACCGACCGAAGTCGATCGGGCGCCTGCGTGGATTTCACGGCAACTACGGCTGCTTCGTGCGCTCCTACGCCTACATCTGCTCGCTGGGCGGCGACGGCCTCAAGGACGCCTCCGAAACAGCTGTGCTGAACGCCAACTATCTGCTCGCGCGACTGCGGAATTGTGCCCACCCACCCGTGGCCGAGTATCTGCCTCTCGCCTACGGCGATCTCTGCATGCACGAGTTCGTGCTCTCCGGCGGGCCCATGAAGAAGACGCTCGAGATCAAGACGCTCGACCTCGCCAAGCGGCTGCTCGACTTCGGCTTCCACCCGCCCACCGTCTACTTCCCGCTGCTGGTCGATGAGGCGCTGATGGTCGAGCCGACCGAGACCGAGACCAAGGAGACCCTCGACGCCTTCGCCGACGCGATCGCAGCGATCCTGAAAGAGGCCGCCCAGGATCCCGAGATCGCCCGAGGCGCGCCCTACACCACCCCCGTCCGCCGCCTCGACGAGGTCGCCGCGGCCAAGCGCCCCGTCATCCGCCAGGCCCTCTCATGAACGTGCATGGCGGCGCTGGGTCGGCGTCCTCGGTCGCTCGCGTGCCAAGCACGCCTCGCGGGGTGGGCGGGCCATTCATTCCTTGCCCAGCTTGCCTTGCGCGTCCATGAGTCGCATTCGGATCTTCTCGGGCATACAGCCGACCGGGCGCAAGCACCTCGGCAACTACATCGGCGCGATCGCCCAGTACATCTCCAGTCAGGAGCGCGGGGAGGGCATCTTCTGCATCGTCGATCTGCACGCCATCACGGTCGCCTACGACCCCGCCGAGCTGCGTGCGCGCCTGTATGACACGACCGCGATCCTGCTCGCCGCGGGCCTGGACCCCGGGCGCTGCATCCTCTTCCGCCAGTCAGACGTGCACGAGCACACCGAGCTCACATGGCTCTTGTCCAGTGTCACCGAGCTCGGACGCCTGCAGCGGATGCACCAGTTCCGCGACAAGTCGATCGCTCAGCGCGAGCTCGTCTCGGCCGGGCTGTTGCTCTACCCCGTGCTGCAGGCCGCCGACGTGCTCGCCTACCGAGCCGAGGAGGTCCCCGTGGGCGAGGACCAGCGCGAGCACCTGGAGCTGATGCGCGACGTGGCCCGGCGCTTCAACGCCCGCTTCGGTGACGGCAAGGAGGTGCTGGTGGTTCCCGAGCACCGCATCCCCGAGGTCGGCGCGCGGATCATGGACCTGCAGGACCCCACGCGCAAGATGTCCACGACCGGCGGCAGCGAGCAGGGAACCGTCTACGTGCTCGACGAGGCCAAGGCGATCGAGAAGAAGCTCAAGAGCGCCGTCACCGACTCCGGCAGCGAGGTGCGCCGCGACCCGGACAAGCCCGGCGTCTCCAACCTGATCGAAATCCTCGCCGCCGTGCGCGGCGCGAGCCCGGATGCGATCGAGGCCGAGTTCGCGCAGGCGCGCTACGGCGAGCTGAAGACAGCGGTCGCCGCGGCCGTCGTCGACTACCTGGCGCCGGTGCGCGAGCGCTTTCAAGAGCTGCGCGCCGACGAGGCCGCGCTCGAGTCGATCCTCGCCGGCGGCGCCGAGCGTGCCGGGGCGATCGCCGCGCAGACGCTGGGCGACGTGCGCCAGCGGATGGGTGTGGGCGGGACGCGCCGGTGAGCCGTGCGAGCCTCGGCCGGCGCGGGCAGCCGTCGGGGCCGGCCGCTACCGTGCGCGGATGCGCCCTGCGGAGGTGAGGAGATGAGCCTGGCCGCACTCGAGCTCGACCTGGACGTGTTCAGTGGGCCCTTCGACCTGCTGCTCACGCTGGTGCTGCGCGAAGAGGTCGACCTGCTCGAGCTGCAGCTCGCCGAAGTGGTGCTCGCCTATCTCGATCACCTCGAGCAGCGCGGAGAGCTCGACCTCGAGACGGCCACCGAGTTCATCGTTCTGATCGCCGCCCTGCTCGAGCTCAAGTCGCGGCTGATGCTCACCGGCGAAGAGGAGCAGCTGCTCGACATCGAGCCTGAACAGGCCGCCGAGGAGCTGCTCGCGCGCATGCTCGACGCCCGCCGCTACCGAGCCGCCGCGACCCATCTCGAGGAACTGCTCGCCGGCGAGCACGGAGTGCGCTTCCGCTCGGCACCGCTGCCGGCCGACCTCAGGCGCACTATCGTCCCGCCGCCCGACGGCTCCCAGGATCCGGAGCTGCTGGGGGAGGCGATTGGGTGCCTCTTGAAGATGCCCCCCGCGATCAATCTCCGGCACATCGCCGTGCCGAGGATCTCCGTGGCCGAGCGCCTCGAGCATCTGCGAGGACTGCTGCGCAGAGGCGCCTTCAGCTTCGACGAGGCCGTGCGCGGGGCCGACCGGATGACCGTCGCGGTCACCCTGTTCGCGCTGCTCGAGCTCTACAAACGCGGCGAGGCCTCCTGGGAGCAGCAGGAGTGCTTCGGCGAGATCGCCGTCAACAGCCTTTCGCGCCCGGCGGCCGCCGCGCCACCGCTCGCCCTGGCCGCCGGCGCGAGGGGAGCGGCCCCGTGAGCGACGCGCAGCACGCAGCGCCGCAGCCCGCGCCCGCCGTGGAGGACGACGAGCAGCTGCCCACGCTCGCGCGCACAGTCGAGGCGCTGCTGTTCCTCTCCAGCGATCCTCTCAGCGTCGCCGAGCTGGCCGACGCCACGCAGGCGGGCGAGGGCGCGGTCGGGACGGCGCTGGCCGTGCTCGCGGAGCAGTATGCGCCCGGTCGGCGCGGGCTGCGGCTGCGCGAGCTGGGCGGTGGCTGGACCCTCGCGAGCGACCCCGCCAGCGAGGACGCGGCCCGCCGGCTGCTAAGCCGCCCCCGTGCCTCCACGCTCACGCCCGCCCAGGCCGAGACACTCGCGATCGTCGCCTACCTGCAACCGATCTCGCGGCCGGAGATCACCCGCATCCGCGGCGTGAGCGCCGACTCGGCGAGCTCCACGCTGCTCGAGCGCGGGCTGATCGAAGAGGCCGGCAGCTCCCAGTTCGGCGCCGTCCTCTACCGCACCACCACCGCCTTCCTCAAGCTGTTCGGGCTGCGCAGCCTGCAGGAGCTGCCCGACGTCGCCCGCTGGGATCCCACGCCCGAGGAGCAGGCCGAGCTGCGCGAGCGTCTGCTGCGCGCGGGCGAGGCGCGCAGCGGCAACGGGCGGCGCGAGAGCGACGGCTAGGCCCAGGCCGCCGCGCGCGGCAAGCCGGCCGCGGCCGACAGCGCGTCGCGTTTAATATCGGCGGCGCGCCGGGGCATCCCTGCGCAGATGGAGACCCCTACTAAGGAGGAGCACGATGCGGACCCACCGTCGCACCGCTGGAGCCATGGCCCTGCTCGCCTCGGTGTCACTCACAGCCACCGCGCTCGCCGCGAGCCCGACCAAGGGCGCCAGGTTCAAGGGCACAGCGTCGGGCCGCGTGCAGTTCGCCACCAGCTTCATCGCCAAGGACCCCCTGAGCTTCGCAGCCTCGAGCGACGGCAAGGCTCTGCTGAGCTTCGATTACACCGACAACGTCTGCGATCTCGCATCCTCGAAGGTCATCAAGCTCGGCACCGTCAAGCTCGTGAACGGAAGGTTTTCAGTGTCAGGCCACAAGTCGGCTCCCGAAACGGACGCACTCGGAGACGGCGGCACGGTCCTCACCACCACCAAGCTCAGCGGCAGGTTCGTGTCGGCCACAAAGGCCACGGGAACGCTCGAATACACCCAGAAGAAGAGCGGCGGCTCAACCGGGAGTTGCGGCCCGATAAAGCTCGCGTTCATCGCGACCGGCTGAGCTCACACAGACTGCCCGGCCAGCTGGCCGCAGGCGGCCGCGATGTCGCGCCCGCGCGTCAATCGCACTGTCACCGGCACGCCCTGGGACTCCAGGGCCGCGCGGAAGGCCGCGATCGACTCCCTGCCCGAGCCCTCATAGCCGGGCCGCCCGTCCTCCGCCGCGATCGGGTTGTAGGGGATCAGGTTGACCTTGAAGATCGGCTGGGACGACGGCCTGCGCCCGTGGCCGCCGTTGAGCAGCCGGGCGAGCTGCAGCGCCTGCTCGTAGCGGTCGTTGACCCCGGCCAGCATCACGTACTCCACGAACACGCGCCTGCGCTTGCGCGCATAGAAGGCGCGCGCGGCCTCCACCACGTCCGCCAGGGGGTAGCGCTCGTTGACCGGCATCAGCTGCGAGCGCAGCGTTCCCTCGGCCGCGTGCAATGAGAGCGCCAGGCGCAGTGGCATGTTGCTCTCCGTGAGCCGTTCGATGCCCGGGATCCAGCCCACCGTCGAGATCGTGGTGCGCCGGTGGGTCACGCCGATGTCCGGGAGGCGCTCGCACGCCTCCAACACCGCGTCGAGGTTCAGCATCGGCTCGCCCATGCCCATGAACACGCAATGGTCGATCGCTTCGATGCGCCTGAAGTAGAGGGCCTGGTCGAGGATCTCAGAGGCGCTCAGGTTGCGCGCGAAGCGCATCGCCCCAGTCGCACAGAAGGTGCAGGTCAGCGGACAGCCCGACTGCGAGGAGACGCAGATCGAGCGCCGGCCGTCGCGGAAGCGCATCAGCACCGCCTCGAGCGCCCGCCCATCATGCGTCTTGAACAGCGCCTTGAGGGTGCCGTCGCTCGAGTGGGCCTCCTCGCCCGCCGCGATGCTCGAGAAGGGCAGCTCGCGCTCGAGCTGCTCGCGCAGCGCCGCCGGGAGATCGGTCATCTCCTCATATCCCCGCACGCCGCGCGCAGCCCACGCCCACACCTGGCGGGCGCGGAAGGCCGGCTCGCCGCGGTCGGCGAGGATCTGGTCGAGCTCGTGGAGGTCCATGGCGCTTGGCCGGCGCCCGCTGGCGCCGCCCGGCTCCTATGGTTGCAGCAGATGCGCCCGCTCACCCACCCGCGACCGTGCGACTAGCCAAGTTCCTCGCCCACGCAGGCGTCGCCTCGAGGCGCTCGGCCGAGACGCTGATCGCCGCCGGCCGCGTGAGCGTGGGCGGGCAGATCGTCACCGACCCCGCACGCGACGTGGGCCCCGACAGCGGGGTGACCGTGGACGGAAAGGCGCTCGCCGGCCCCGAGCCGCGCGTGCTCTACATGCTCAACAAGCCGCCCGGCGTCGTCTCGACCGTGCGCGACACCCACGGGCGCACCACCGTGCTCGAGCTCGTTCCCGCCGATGGGCTGCGGCTCTATCCGGTCGGGCGCCTGGATGTCGACACGAGCGGGCTGATCCTCCTCACCAACGACGGCGAGCTCGCCAACCGGCTCATCCACCCGCGCTTTCAGGTGCCCAAGACCTACCGCGCCAAGCTCGGCGGGGGGTCCGTCTCTCGCGATGCCCTCGAGGCGCTGCGCTCAGGCGTGCATCTCGAGGACGGCATCACCGCCCCGGCGCAGGCGCGCCGGGTGAGCGCGCACGAGATCGAGCTGACGATCCGCGAGGGACGCAACCGTCAGGTGCGCCGCATGTGCAAGGCCGTCGGGCATCCCGTGCTCGCGCTCGAGCGGACCCGCTTCGGTCCGCTCGCGCTCGCCGGCCTCGAGCTCGGGGCATGCAGACGCCTGGGCGAGGCCGAGGCCGAGCGTCTGCGCGCGCTCGCCTGCGGGCCGGCAGGGGGTGCGCTCTGACAGAATCGCGGCCAATGCGATTGTTCGCCCTCCGGGGTGCCACCAGCGTCGAGCGCAACGACGCCAAGGACATCCTGGACGCCACGAGCGAGCTCATGCGGGAGATCATGGCGCGCAACCAGCTGCGCCCCGAGCGCGTGGTGAGCTGCATCTTCACCGCCACCAAGGACCTCAACGCCGAGTTTCCCGCCGTGGCCGCCCGAGCCCTGGGCTTCGACCGCGTGCCGCTGCTGTGCGCGCAGGAGATCCCCGTGCCGCGCTCCATGTCGCGCGTGATCCGCGTGCTGATCCACTACCACGCCGAGGAGGATCACGTGCCCGCGCACGTCTACCTCGGCGAGGCCGCCAGCCTGCGCGGCGACTTAGACGCCGCGCAGTAGCGCCGGGCGCGGGCGCTCGCAACCCACGGCCGTCGGACATCATCCGGCGGGAGCGTACGCCTCCCGTCACAATGGCTGGATGGCGATCGAGTTCTCCGAGCGGATCCGTCGCATCCCCACCTATCCGGCCGCCGGTGGCTACGCCCAGCAGGAGCCGCTCGTGCGCCTGGCCAGCAACGAGTCGCCATTCGAGCCCCTGCCCGCCGTGCGCGCCGCGATCGATCGCGCGCTCTCGAGCCTCAACCGCTATCCCGATCCCACCAACTCGCTGCTGCGCCGGCGGCTGAGCGAGCGCTACGGCGTGCCGGCCGAGCGGATCGCGATCGGCAACGGCTCCTGCGACATCCTGCTCGCCGCCGGCGAGGCGCTGCTGGAGCCGGGCGCCGAGGTCCTCTACGCCTGGCCCTCCTTCTCGGTCTATCCCCACCTCGCCGCCGCCTCGGGCGCACGCGCCGTGACCGTGGGGCTCGACGAGCGCGAGTGCCACGACCTCGAGGCGATGGCGCGCGAGCTGACCGTGGCCACGCGGCTGGTGCTCGTCTGCAACCCCAACAACCCCACCAGCACCGCGATCCCGCTCGCCGACATCGCCGCATTCCTTCAAGAGGTCCCGCCGCACGTGTGCGTGATCCTCGACGAGGCCTACTGCGAGTTCAACCTGCTCGAGGACCCCGACGCCTCGATCGAGCTGCTCGACGCCCACCCCAACCTCGCGCTGCTGCGGACCTTCTCCAAGGTCCACGGCCTGTGCGGGCTGCGGGTGGGCTTCGCCCTCTGCGGCTCCGCCGAGCTGCCCCCTGCGCTCGATCAGGTGCGCCAGCCCTTCTTCTGCAACGCCCTCGCCCAGGCCGCCGCCCTGGAGGCGCTCGAGCACCAGGACACCGTCGAAGAACGTGTCGCGCGAACCGTCGCCGAGCGAATCTCGATGGACGAGCGGCTCCGGGCCCTGGGTCTGCGCGCGGCCGACTCGCAGGCGAACTTCTGCTGGGTTCAGCTGGGCGAGGAGCGCGACGAGGAGGAGATCATGCGTGGCCTGGCCGAGCGCGGCGTGCTCGTGCGCGCCGGCAGCGCTCTCGGCAGTCCCACGCCCGCGCTGCGCGTCACCTACGGGCTGCCCGAGGAGAACAGGCGCTTCCTCGATGCGCTCGCCGAGGTCCTCGAGCCGGCCGCGACCCGCTGAGCGACACTCCGCGGGGAGACCGGCGACGGGGGCTCTCTGCGGAGAATGTTGCGAACTTGTCTCCCATTGCTTTACCGCAGTTCGTCCGTCTGCTACAAAGGTTGGCGGATGACCATGAACTCAAGCGCTCTCGCATCGACTCGCAGCATTCGCGCGTATGCCGAATGGTCGTCCCGCTACGCCTGGCGATTTAGCTAGGCGCTTCGGCTCCCACCCGTTCGTGAGCGGGTGCCGGCGGCCGCATCGGGTCTCCTCACAGAGACCGAGCGCCACCCATCCGGGCGCCCTCAGCGCTCACCTCACGACCCGAGGTGGACCGTGGAGTCCATCTCCGGCAAGGCCCAGCACCTCTAACATGCCCAGGCGTAGTGAAAGGATGAGTTGATGATGATCGTTATGAAAGAGACCGCGACCGACGAGGAGGTCGAGGCGGTCGTCGCCAAGATCGAGCGCGCCGGAGCGCGCGCGCACCGCAGCGCGGGCGCCCGCGTGACCGTTATCGGCGCTATCGGCGACGTCGAGCAGGACGCCAACGTCGCAGGCCTCGGTCTCGAGGGCCAGCCCGGCGTCGACCGGGTCGTCCCGATCCTCAAGCCATACAAGCTGGCCTCCGCCCAGATCACCCACGGCGAGCGGACCGTGCTCGACATCGAAGGGCGCAAGGTCGGGGGCGAGAACTTCGCGCTCATCGCCGGGCCCTGCACGGTCGAGTCGCGCGAGCAGATGCTCCAGACCGCACACGTGGTGCGCGACGCCGGCGCAACGCTGCTGCGCGGCGGCGCCTACAAGCCCCGCACCTCCCCCTACGCATTCCAGGGGCTCGGACAGGAGGGGCTGCGGCTGCTCGCCGAGGCCAAGGCCGAGACCGGCATGCCGATCGTCACCGAGCTGATGGACATCGGCGATCTCGACGCCGTGCTCGAGGTCGCGGACGTGATCCAGATCGGGGCGCGCAACATGCAGAACTACCCGCTGCTGGCCGAGATCGGACGCTCCGGACGCCCCGCCCTGCTCAAGCGCGGGCTCTCCGCCACCCTCGACGAGCTGCTGATGGCCGCCGAGTACATCCTCAAGGAAGGCAACCCCAACGTGATGCTCTGCGAGCGGGGCATCCGCACGTTCGAGACCGCCTACCGCTTCACCCTCGACCTGATGGCCGTGCCCGTGCTCAAGGAGCTCTCCCACCTCCCCGTGATCGTCGACCCCAGCCACGCCGCCGGCCGGCGCGACCTGGTGACGCCGCTGTCCCTCGCTGCAGCCGCCGTCGGCGCCGACGGGATCATCGTCGAGGTGCACCCCAACCCGGACGAGGCCATCTGCGACGGACCTCAGGCCCTCAAAGCGGAAGACTTCGCCGAGTACGCGCTCGCGGTCGAGCGGGCCGCAGCGCTCGCGGGCAAGGCGCTCAGCGCCGTCTGATGGCGTGCGCCGGGGGGCACGCTTCTTGAGGGTCGCCGTTCTCGGCGTCGGGCTGATCGGCGGCTCGATCGGCCTGGCGGCCCGCAGGCGCGCCCACGCGGAGGTCTGTGGATATGACCCCGACCCAGAGGTGCTGGCCCGCGCCCTTGCACTCGGCGCGATCGACACCGCCGCAGCCGATCTCTCAGCCGCACTCGCCGGCGCCCAGGTCGCCTTCGTAGCCACCCCCGTCGGCGCGCTGGCCGAGACCGTGCGGGCCGCGCTCGCCGCCGCCGGGACCGACTGCGTTCTCAGTGACGTCGGCTCCACCAAGCGGGCCGTTGCCGACGCGGGCGCCGATCAGCGCTTCGTCGGCGGACATCCCCTCGCCGGCGCAGAGACCGCCGGGGTGGAGCACGCGCGCGAGGACCTCTTCGACGGCGCCACCTGGTATCTGACGCCCGGACCAGGCACCTCGGGCGTGCTCTATGAGCGACTGCACCGTCTGCTCGCCTCCATCGGCGCGCGGCCCACCGCCATCGACCCCGAGACCCACGACCGGCTGATGGCCTGCGTCTCCCATCTGCCCCACGTGCTCGCAAACCTGCTCGTCACCCAGGCCGCGAGCCTGCTCGGCGAGGCCGAGCCGCGACGGCTGCCGGCCGTCGGGCCGAGCTTCCGCGACGCCACCCGCGTGGCCGGCGCCAACACCGCGATCTGGACCGACATCTACATGTCCAACCGCGACGCCCTGATAGCCGGCATCGACGAGCTCGCCGCGCGCCTGCAGGAGGTCCGGGGGTGGCTCCTCGAAGGGCAGGCACCGGCAGTGGCCGCATGGAACGACCGGGCCCGCGCCGACCGCGACGCTCTGCTCGGCTCGGGCCTGGCCGGCGGAGCCGTGATCGAGCTGCGCGCCTCCGTGCCCAACCGCCCCGGGGTGATCGCCGAGATCGCCCTCGCGCTGGGGCACGCCGGCGTGAACATCGTCGACATGGCCCTGTCGCCGTCCGAGGACAACAGCCAGGGCGTGGTCGCATTCTGGATCCGCGGGGATGATCATGCCGAGCGCGCCCGCGGTCTCATAGCGGGGCTAGGCTTCCCGGTCGTGCAAGCATGAGGAGCAGCCGATGAACACGCGTTTCGAGCCTGCCCGCGGACTCTCAGGCGCGTTGAGGGCGCCGGCCGACAAGTCGATCTCCCACCGCGCCGCCCTGCTGGGGGCGATGGCGAGCGAGCCGCTGCGCATCGAGGGCTACCTGCATGCGGCCGACACCGACTCGACGCTCGCTGCCGTGCAGGCTCTCGGAGCGCTGGTCGAGGTCAACGGCGATGCGGTCGTGGTGCGCGGCACCGGCCTGCGCGAGGCACGCGAGCCGGATGGACCGATCGACGTGGGCAACGCGGGAACGCTGCTGCGGCTGCTGCCCGGTTGGCTGGCCGCACAGGAGGGCCGCTCGTTCACGCTCGACGGCGATGAGTCCATTCGCCGGCGCCCCGTCGACCGGATCGCCATCCCGCTTTCCCAGATGGGCGCCGAGCTGCGAGCCCGCGAGGGGCGCTTCGCGCCGCTCGAGGTGCACGGCGCGCGCCTGCGCGCCATCTCCTACGAGCTCGACGTGGCCAGCGCCCAGGTCAAGTCCTGCATCCTGCTCGCCGCGCTCGCCGCCGACGGTGCCACCACCGTCGGCGAGCCCGCTCGCAGCCGCGACCACACCGAGCGCCTGCTGCTGCGCGCCGGGGTGGCCATCCACCGCAACGGGCGCCATGTGACCGTGGTCAACGCCGACGAGCTCCTGCTCGAGCCGCTGCAGATCCCCGGCGACCCGAGCTCAGCCGCCTTCCTGATCGCCGCCGGCGTGCTCGTGCCTCACTCGCGCCTGCTGATCCGCGACGTCGGCGTCAATTGGACGCGCACCGGCTTCCTGCGCATCCTGCGGCGCATGCAGGGGATCGTCCTCGGCGATCTCGAGGACGAGAGCGGCGAGCTCGTGGCCGAGGAGCCCGTCAGCGACCTCGACGTGGCCCACGGCGCGCTCGAGGGAACCGTCGTCGAGGCCGAGGAGGTGCCGCTCGCGATCGACGAGCTCCCGCTGGTGGCGCTGCTCGGCTGCTTCGCCGAGGGCGAGACCGTCGTTCACGGCGCTCAGGAGCTCCGCGTCAAGGAGTCCGACAGGATCGCCGGTGTGGTCGAGGGGCTGGGAGGCCTCGGCGCCGACATCGAGGCGACCCACGACGGGTTCGTGGTGCGCGGCACCGGGGGTCTGCGCGGCGGGAGCATCGACGCCCACGGCGATCACCGCATGGCGATGATGGGCGCCGTCGCCGGCCTGGCCTCGCGCGAGGGGGTGGAGGTCATCGGCATGGACGCCGCCGCCGTCTCCTATCCCGGATTCCTCGAGGATCTGGCGGAGCTTTGCTCGTAGCCATCGACGGTCCCGCCGGCGCCGGCAAGTCAACCGTTGCCCGCTTGCTCGCCCGCAGGCTCGGCTACACCTACCTCGACAGCGGCGCCATGTATCGCTGCGTGGCGCTGCTGTCCCTCGCCGCGCCCACGCGCGCGCCGGGCCCGCTGGCGCGCGCCGCCAGGATCGAGCTCGCGGACGCGCCCGGTCGCTCGGCGACCCGCGTGCTGCTGGACGGGCGCGACGTGAGCGAGGAGATCCGTGCTCCCGAGGTCTCCGAGGCGGCCTCGCGGGTGGCGGCCGACCCGGACGTGCGCGAGGCGCTGGTGGCCAAGCAGCGCGAGCTGATCGCCGACGGCGACTGGGTCGCCGAGGGCCGTGACATCGGGACCGTGGTTGCGCCCGGGGCCGAGCTCAAGGTCTTCCTGACCGCCGATGCCACCGAGCGCGCGCGGCGACGGGCCGCCGAGCTGGGAGCCGATGCGGACACGGTACTCGCCGAGCAGACCCTGCGCGACCAGCGCGACCGCGACCGTGCCCACAGCCCGCTGAGCCCGGCTCCCGGCGCCGAGATGCTCGACACCACCGGCCTCGACGTCCAGGCCGTGGTCGAGCGCATAGCCGCGCTGGCCCGCCGGTTGCAGCGCCTCTGAGAGCGTCGTGTGGCTGGTGGGCGGCTCGCGCCTGTACTCTGGGCCGATGGCGCAGAGCGACAGGCACATCCCGGAGGCTGACCGCTGCCCCACCTGCGCAGGGGCCGGCTGGAACTGGTGGTCGGCCGGTGAGAGCCCCCAGGAGGCCAAGTGGATCACCTGTCGCGACTGCCTCGGCACGGGGCGCCGCGACGAGAAGGGCCGCAAGCGCGAGAAGCCGGCCGAGGCCCCCGGCGCCTGACGCGCCGCACCTCTACCGCGCGGGAGCGGGGCTCGGTCCGGGAAAGCGCGCTCCCGTGGTCATACTCATCTGATGAAGGTCGCCATCGTCGGATACCCAAACGTGGGCAAGTCCTCGCTCATCAACCGCCTCACGGGCACCCGCGAGGCGGTCGTGCACGAGCGCCCCGGGGTGACGCGCGACCGCAAGGAGCTCGACTGCGAGTGGAACGGACGCCTGTTCACGCTGATCGACACCGGCGGCGTGGACTTCGAGGACGAGGACCCGCTCGCCGGCTCGATCCGCGACCAGGCCCGCGCGGGGATCGCTGACGCCGACGTCGCGGTGCTGGTGGTCGACGCCCGCGCCGGCGTGCGTCCGGGCGATGAGGAGATGGCGGACCTGCTGCGCCGCTCGCCGCTGCCCGTGATCGTGGCTGCCAACAAGTGCGACAGCGTCGCCGACCTGCCCCTCGCCGCGGACTTTCACCGTCTCGGCCTGGGCGAGCCGCTGGCGGTCTCGGCCACCCAGGGCCTCGGATCGGGCGACTTGCTCGACCGGATCGTCGAGCTGCTGGGAGAGGGCGAGAACGAGCCCGAGGAGGGCACCGTGCGCCTCGCGGTCATCGGCAGGCCGAACGTCGGCAAGTCCTCGCTCGTCAACCGTTTCCTCGGCGAGGAGCGGGTGATCGTCTCGGAGGTTGCCGGCACCACACGCGACGCGATCGACATGCCGCTGCTCGTCGGCGATCGCAAGCTCATCCTCGTGGACACCGCCGGCATGCGCCGCCAGTCCAAGGTGGCCGACTCGGTCGAGTACTACACGGCCCTGCGCTCCCAGCGCGCCGCCGAGCGGGCCGACGTGGCGCTGGTCGTCTGCGACGCAAACGACGGCGTCACCGCGCAGGACCTGCGCATCGCCGAGCTGGCCATGAAGGCCGGCTGCGCCACCGCGATCGTCCTCAACAAGTGGGACATGCAGGAGCACCCCGACAGCGACACCGGTGGGCGCCTCGATCTCGATCACGAGCGCGGGCGGGTCGCCGAGAAGCTGCGGCTGCGCCCGCGGGTGCTCACCGTGAGCGCCAAGACCGGCAGGCACGTGGCCCGCCTGCTGAGCGAAGCGATCGCGCTCGGCGACCGCATGGCCGGGCGCATACCCACGCCTGAGCTCAACCGCTTCCTGTCTGAGACCGTGCAGGCGCGCCAGCCGCCCGTGGGCTCGCGCCGCGGTGGGAGCGGACACCGCCTCAAGCTGATCTACATGGCCCAGATCGGCGAGCGCCCGCCCCGCTTCGCGATCCAGGTCAACTCGCGCACACGCGTGACCCGCGACTACGCCTACTTCCTGGAGAACCGCCTGCGGGCCCGCTACGCGATGGACGGCATCCCGCTGATCATCGACTTCGTCGAGCGTGGACAGCGCGGGCAGCGCGGACGCGCCCGCGCCGCATAGACTTCTGCGACTTTTTGCCAACCGGCCCGCGGGAACACGATCCCGCCCATCCCTCTGATCTCCTGGAGCTGATCCCGCAAGTCATGACTGAGCTATCCGAGAACGAGTTCCTGTTCACCTCCGAGTCGGTCACGGAGGGGCACCCGGACAAGATCGCCGACCAGATCTCCGACGGGGTGCTCGACGCCGTGCTCACCGACGACCCCTACGGCCGCGTCGCCTGCGAGACGCTCGTCAACACCGGCCTGGTCGTCGTATCGGGGGAGATCTCGACCGACACCTACGTCGACATCCAGGAGATCGCCCGCGAGACGATCCGCAAGATCGGCTACACCGACGCCGACCTCGGCTTCTCAGCCGACTCCTGCGCGGTGCTCAACGCAATCGACAAACAGTCGCCCGACATCGCCCAGGGCGTGGACAAGGCCTATGAGGCGCGCACCGACGCCAGCGACGAGGACGAGCTCGACGTCGCCGGGGCCGGCGACCAGGGCATGATGTTCGGCTACGCCACCAACGAGACGGACTCGCTGATGCCGCTGCCGATCTCGCTCGCGCATCGTCTCGCCGAGCGCCTGGCCGCCGTGCGCAAGGGCGGCACGCTCAACTACCTGCGCCCCGATGGCAAGACGCAGGTCAGCGTCCGCTATCAGGACGGCAAGCCGGTCGAGATCGAAAAGCTCCTGATCTCCACCCAGCACGCCGAGGGCGCCGAATCGCTGATCCCCGACGACCTGTGGGAGCACGTCGTCGAGCCGATCCTGCCGAAAGACCTCTACGACGCGGCCAAGCTGCGCAAGAACTTCCTCGTCAACCCCACCGGGCGCTTCGTGATCGGCGGCCCCGTGGGCGACGCCGGGCTGACCGGGCGCAAGATCATCGTCGACACCTACGGCGGGATGGCCCGTCACGGCGGCGGCGCCTTCTCCGGCAAGGACCCCTCGAAGGTCGACCGCTCGGCCGCCTACGCGGCTCGCTGGGTGGCCAAGAACATCGTCAGCGCCGGTCTTGCCGAACGCGCCGAAGTGCAGGTCGCCTACGCGATCGGCGTTGCGCATCCGGTGTCCGTGATGGTCGAGACCTTCGGCACCGAGCAGGAGGGACGCACGCGCGGTCAGATCGCGCGAGCGGTCGATGCGGTCTTCGACCTGCGCCCCGGGGCCTTCAGGGAGGAGCTCAGCCTGCATCGCCCGATCTACCAGAAGACGGCGGCCTACGGGCACTTCGGGCGCGACGATCACGACTTCACGTGGGAGCGAACCGACAAGGCCGCCGCGCTGCGCTCGGCCGCCGGCCTCTGACCGGCGAGGCCTCTAGGGTCAGGGCGGTGTCCGCCACCGCCCAGCTAGAGGAGGCTCAGCCGGCTGACGCCGCTGCCGCGTCAGCGCTCGCCCGGCTCGGGCGCGGGCATGCTGGGGCCGAGGGGGCGTTGAGCATCGCCAAGGTGCAGCCGATGACCACCGCTCGCGCCCTGCGAGGCCCCTTCGACTACACGCTGCCGGAGGGGCTCAGGGACGGTGTGGACATCGGCTCGATGCTCGTCGTTCCCTTCGGTCGTCGCGAGGTCCTCGGCGTCGTCGTAGGGCTCGCCGACAGCAGCGATGTCGCCGAGGAGAAGCTCCTGGCGCCCCTGCGCGTGCTCGATGAAGGCCCGCCCGCCCTGCCCGTGGACCTCGTTGCGCTGGCCGAATGGATCGCCGCCGAGTACTGCTCGACGATCGCCCGCGCGCTCGCTCTCGTGCTGCCGCCGGGTGCCTCGCGGCGACTGAGCGGGCGCAAGCGCCGCGCCGTGGAGCGCCCGCGCCATCTCGCGGTGGGCACGCGCAGCCCCAGCGCCCCCGAGCTGACCGACGAGCAGGCGGCGGTCCTCGCCCCGCTGATCGACGCCCTCGACGCCGGTCGCTGCGAGCAGCGGCTGCTGCACGGCGTGACCGGGTCGGGCAAGACCGAGGTCTACCTGCGCGCAGCTGCCAGCGCCCTGGAGCACGACCGCGGCGCCATCATCCTCGTCCCTGAGATCGCGCTCACGCCACAGATCGTGGGGCGTTTCATCGAACGCTTCGGCGAGACCGTGGCAGTGCTGCACTCGCGCCTCACCCCCGGCCAGCGCTACGCCGAGTGGCGCCGTCTGCGCGAGGGCGAGGCGAGGGTCTGCGTGGGTCCGCGCTCGGCCGTGTTCGCCCCGATCGAGGATCTCGGCCTGATCGTCGTCGATGAGGAGCACGACGCCTCCTACAAGCACGAAGGCGACCCCCGCTACGACGCCCGCGACGTGGCCGCCGAGCGGGCGCGGCGCAGCGGCGCCGTACTGCTGCTGGGAAGCGCCACCCCGCGAGCCGAGACAGTGCATCGCGTGCCGGCATCGCGGCTGGCCAGGCGCGTGGACGGGCGCCCCCTGCCGGCGGTGCGGGTGCTCGACATGCGGGGCGAGCAACAGGGATTGCACCCCCTCACCGCGCAGGCGCTGGCCGAGGTGCGAAGCGCTCGCGGCAAGGCGATCGTGCTGCTCAACCGCCGCGGCTGGTCCAACTTCCTCTCCTGCCGCTCCTGCGGGCGCGTGTGGAGCTGCCCCGAATGCGACGTTGCGCTCGTGCTCCATCGCAGCGGGGGGTATCTGGCGTGCCACCACTGCGGCCACCGCGAGTCAGCGCCCGCCCGCTGCGATGAGTGCTCCTCGACCGCCGTGGCGCGCCACGGGGCGGGCACCGAACGCCTGCAGCACGAGATCTCGAGCGTCTTCGACGACGGCAGCTTTCCGGTCTTTCGCCTCGACGCCGATGTCGTCGCCGCGGCCGACTCCGCGCCGGCGCGAGCGAATGCGGATGAGGAGGGCGGCGTGGGAGCGCTCCTGCGCCGCTTCGAGGCGGCCGATTGCGGCGTGCTGATCGGGACGCAGATGGTGGCCAAGGGCCACGACTTCCCCGACGTGAGCCTCGGGGTGGTGCTCGACGCCGACGCCACCCTGCGCTTTCCCGACTTTCGCGCCGAGGAGCGCACCTTCGCGCTGATCGCACAGCTCGCCGGGCGTGCCGGAAGGGGCGTACACGGACGCGTCCTCGTCCAGACGATCGCTCCGGAGGCCCGTGCGATCGTTCACGCCGCCCGCCACGACAGCGACGGCTTCATCGCCGGCGAGCTCGACCGTCGCCGCGCGCTTCGCTACCCGCCCTTCTCCCACCTCATCCGGATCGTGTGCTCCGCCGAGGAGTCACCGCCCGCGCGCGACGCTGCGACCGAGCTGCGCGAGCGCATCTGCGCCTCGGCCCCGAGCCTCGACTCAAGCGTGCTCGGTCCCGCCGCGCTGTTCCGGCTCAGGGGTCGCGAGCGCCAGGTGCTCGTCGTCAAGGCCCCCGAGCGGCGCGAGGCCCTGCAGGTCGTGGGAGAGGCAGTGCAGCGGGCCGCAGCAGGTGGGTCCCACGCCGGCGTCAGCTTCAGCGTGGACGTCGATCCGCAGTAGGGCGCCGACTCCTCATAGACTCAGTTGCACGATGCCGGCAGAGGACGAGACAGTCGCAGAGGATGCTTCCATCGAGCTCGCCGTCCCCACCTCCGAAGAGGCCGATGTCGAGGTCGAGCGCGAGCAGGACGCCCCCGAGCCGGCCGAGCTCGACCCCGAGACACGGGCACGCCGCGACGCGGCGCTGCGCCACGTTCGCAAGCTCGGCGATCCGGTGCTGCGTGCGACGGCGCTGCCGGTGGAGCGCTTCGACGAGGCGCTCCAGACGGAGATCGAGCGCATGGGCGTGCTGATGCACGACGCGCTGGGCGTGGGGCTGGCGGCCACCCAGCTGGGGGTGCTGCACCGCGTGCTCGTCTACCGGGCCTATCCTGAGGACCCGCTCACGGCGCTTGTCAATCCCGAGATGACGTGGATGAGCGACGAGCAGGAGACCGCCGAAGAGGGATGCCTGAGCCTCCCGTCCGTGCACGTGGAGGTCGAGCGCTCGGCGCGGGTGCGCGTCGTGGCCAAGGATGCGGGCGGCGATGATCTCGAGATCGAGGCCGAGGGCCTCGAGGCCCGGATCATCCAGCACGAGATCGATCACCTCAACGGCGTCCTGATCCTCGACCGCATCTCGCGCCAGGCTCGCAAGGAGGCGATGCGCGCGATGCGCGAGGCGCAGTCGGCTCCTAGCGCGGCTTAGCCACCGCGACGGTCGCAGGGCTCTTGAGCACGGTCTTCCTCGGCACGTCGGACTTTGCCGCCGCCGTCCTCGAGCGCCTGGCGCGCAGCGAGGAGCACCGTCCGGCGCTCGTCCTCACCCGCCCGGATCGTCCCAGCGGGCGCGGGCGGCGTCTCACCTCGCCGCCCGTGGCCGAGCGAGCGCGTTCCCTGGGGATCGCGCTCGCGCAGCCCGAGAGCGTCAACGACCCCGAGGCGCGCGCGCTGATCGCGCGCGCCGGTCGACCAGCAGGGACACCGGGCGCGGCAGCAGTCCGCGAGGAACGCCAGACGGTCATCGTGTGCGCATTCGGGGCGCTCATCAAGGAGCCGCTGCTCTCAGAGCACGAGATGCTCAACGTGCACCCCTCGCTGCTCCCGCGCTGGCGTGGCGCGGCGCCGATCGAGCGCGCGCTGATGGCTGGGGACGCGCAGACCGGGGTCTCGATCATGCGCCTCACGGCCGGCCTGGACAGCGGTCCCGTATGTCTGGTGGACACCGAGCCGATCGAACCCGAGGACACCTATGGATCGCTTGCCGCGCGCCTGCAGGAGCTCAGCGGCGAGCTGCTCGTGCGTGCGCTGCGCGAGCGCCCGCCGTTCGTGGAGCAGACCGAGGAGGGCGTGAGCTATGCCGAGAAGATCACCGCCGCCGACCGCCTGCTCGATCCCGCCCGCGGCGCTGAGGAGCTGGAGCGCATCGTGCGGGCCCTGCATCCGCATATCGGGGCGCGAGCGGCGCTCGCAGACGGCGCGCTGCTCGGCGTGCATCGCGCGAGACTCGTGGATGGCGCGCAGATCGATGTGGGCTCGCTGGACCGCGGAGTCATGGCGCTCGACGGACGCCTGCTGCTCGTGTGTGCCACCGGAGCGCTCGAGCTGCTCCTCGTGCAGCCGCCGGGAGCGCGCGCGATGGACGCTTCCGCGTATCTGCGCGGTCACGGCCCGCCCGGACGCCGGTAGTCGGTGACGTAGCGCGGCGCCTCGATCGCCTCGCGCAGCCCGGGGTCGGGCAGCGGCGCTCCGGGCGTGGTGGCGAATGGGATCACGCCCGCCCAGACGTCGAGCGCGTGGTCCTCCTCGTCGTCCAGCGGCGGCCCGGTGCGGATCTTGGCCGAGGCCTCCACGATCGGGATCGAGAGCACCGCGGTGGCTCGCAGCTCGCTCTCGCTCGGGCCGCGCACCTCATCGGAGCGGCCGGGGACGATGTGCTCCACGACCGCCCTGAGCGCGGCATGCTTCTCGTCGGGGTCATCCACGCTGCTGGCCCGTCCGATCAGCACCACCGAGCGATAGTTGGCCGAGTGATGCATCGCCGCGCGCGCGAGCACGAGCCCGTCGAGCAGTGAGACCGTCAGGCAGACGGGAGCGCCCGCGCCCAGCGTTCGCAGGGTGCGAGCGGCGATAGAGCCGTGGCAGTAGACGACGTCGCCGCTGCGAGCGTGCAGAGTGGGGATGACCAGCGGCTGGCCGTCCCCGTCGACGATCCCGAGGTGCGCGATCAGCGCCTCGTCGAGGATCGCGTCGATCGTCTCGCGCTCGTAGCTCCCGCGCTCGCGCTTGCGGCGCAGGCGCACGCGCTCCGATGGGGGCGCGGCCGTGCTCGGGCCTGAGGGCTCGCTGGTCACGTCTCCTCCTATCTGTAATAGTACAGATCGATGACTGATATGACACAGTATCGGATACAGGCGCAGAGCGCAGCTGGTCTGGTGCACTCGATCGAGGAGGCCGTGGCCGACGGACGCCTCATGCCCGGCCAGCCGCTCCCATCGGTGAGGCGCCTCGCGCAAGAAGTCTCTCTCAGCCCCGCCACTGTCTCCGCGGGACTGGCCGAGCTGCGCCGCCGTGGCGTCGTCGTGAGCGAGCAGCGCCGCGGAACCCGCATCGGCCAGGGGCCGCCGATCGGCTCCCCGAGGCCCGCCCTGCCGGTTCCCGCGGGCGCCCGCGATCTCTCCAGGGGCAATCCCGATCCGGCGTTCCTGCCCGACCTCGCGCGGGCGATCTCGCGGCTGCGCCTACCGGCGAGGCTCTATGGCGAGGATCCGCTCCACCGCGGGCTGGGTGGCTTGGCGCGCGAGCATCTGCAGGCGGACGGGCTGTGCGGAGATGCGTTGTGCGTGGTCAGCGGCGCCCTCGATGGAATCGAGCGCGTCCTGCAGGCCCGCACGCGTGCGGGCGATCGGATCGCGGTCGAGAACCCCGGCTACGCCGCCCTCTATGACCTGCTGCGGGCTCAGGGGCTCGTGCTCGAGCCGGTCGCCGTCGATGATCGCGGCATGCTCCCGAAGCAGCTGCAGGCGGCGCTCGCGCGCGGTGCGAGCGCCGTGATCATCACCCCGCGCGGGCAGAACCCAACGGGGGCAGCGCTCGACGCTGCGCGCGCCCAGGATCTGCGTGCGGTCCTCGACGCGTTCCCGCGCGCCCTCGTGATCGAGGATGACCATCTCGGCACCATCGCCTGCAGCGAGCTCTACACGATCGCCCCTGGGCGCGAGCGCTGGGCGGCGACCCGCTCGGTCGCGAAGGCGCTCGGGCCCGACCTGCGCCTGGCAGTGCTCACCGGGGATGCGCTCACGCTCGCCCGGGTGCAGGGGCGCCAGCAGTGCGGACCGGGATGGGTGAGCCACGTCCTGCAGGCGCTGGTGTACAGCCTCTGGAGCGACCCGGAGGTCGAGGCGCAGATCGAGCAGGCACGCGCCATCTATGCGCGCCGACGCGAGACGCTGCTCGGGCACCTGCGCCGGATGGGCGTTCAGGCGCACGGCGTCTCGGGCCTCAACGTCTGGGTTCCCGTGGACGACGAAGCGGCCGTCGTCGCCGCGCTGATGCAGCGCGGATGGGTCATCGCCTCGGGGGCGCCCTACCGGCTGGGCGCGAGCCCTCCCGCGATCCGCATCACAACCGCGACGCTCGAGGACACCGAGGCGCCGCGGCTCGCCGGCGATCTCGCCGAGGTGCTCGCTTCCGTCGGCGCGAGCCGTAGCGGATAGCCGATGATGGCAGGCATGCCAAGCTCCCCCGGCGTCTCGATCGCCCCCGCTCGCGCATGTGCGTATGAGGTCCTGAGGAGGGTCTACGAGCAGGGCGCCTACGCCGACCAGGCGCTCCAGGCCGAGACGCGGGAGCTCGATCCGCGTGACCGTGCGCTCGCGATGCGTCTCGCCTACGGCGCCGTCCAGCGCACAGCGACGCTCGACTATGTCATCGAGCGGCTCGCCGGCAGGCCCCCGCAGCGACTGGACGCGCCTGTGCTGGCGGCGCTCAGGCTCGGCCTCTACGAGCTCCTGTACCTGCGTGGGGCTCCCGACTATGCCGTCGTCGGCGACGCGGTCGAGCTCGCAAAGACTGCGGGACGTGCGGGCCACGGGCTTGTGAACGCGGTGCTGAGACGAGCCGCCCGCGAGGGAGCCCAGGCGCTGCTCGGCGAGCTCTCCGACGCCACGCCCGAGCAGGCCGCGATCCGCCACTCCCACCCGCAGTGGATCGCACGCCTGTGGTGGCGGACGCTCGGCGCCGAGGACGCACGCGCGCTGATGGCCGCAGATAACGAGCCCGGGGAGGTGGCGCTGCGCGCCAACATGCTGCGCACCGACGCGGCCACGCTCGCCCGCGAGCTGCCGGTGAGCACTCGTTTCGACCCAGAGCTCCCCGAGGCGCTCGTGCTCGAGGAGCCCTACGACATACACGGCTCGAGCCTGTGGACGGAAGGTGCGTTCGTGGCGCAATCGCGTGCCGCGATGCTGGTGGCACGCGCGCTCGCCCCTGAGCCGGGCGAGCGCGTGCTCGATCTGTGTGCGGCTCCCGGTGGCAAGACGACACATCTGGCCGCGCTGATGCAGGGGGAGGGTGAGATCGTCGCTGTGGAGCGCAACCGCCGCAGGGCGGGGACTCTGGCCCGCACGGCCGAGCGTCTCGGCGCGCGCAACGTCCGGGTCGACATCGCAGACGCCGCGCTGGCGAGACCCGAGGGACCCGTCTTCGATCGCGTGCTCGTAGACCCGCCGTGCTCGGGACTGGGTGTGCTTCAGGCGCGCCCAGATCTACGCTGGCGGGCCACGCCTGAGGGGATCGCCGAGATGGCCGGCCTACAGAGCAGGATTCTGGATGCCGGAGCCGGAGCCCTCCATCCGGAGGGCGTGCTTGTCTACTCTACCTGCACCATCTCCCCGACCGAGAACGAGCGTCTGATCGCCGCCTTCCTGGACTCCCACACCGACTTCAGCCTCGAGGATCTTGCGGCAGAGAGGCCGGCGCTCGCCATGTCCAGCCTCAGCGAGCCGGAGATCTCGTCGACAGCGGCCCGCTGCCTGCTGACGCTGCCCCACCGCGATCGCACTGCCGGCTTCTTCATCGCGCGGCTGCGGCGGAGCTGAAAGCATGGACGGCGAGCCAGAGTCCCCAGCCAAGGCTGCTATCGACCTCGGCCCGCAGTGCCCGAACTGCGGCGAGCCGTGGCTGCGCCCAACCAATCTTCCGGGGCGCTACCGCTGCGTGTACTGCCTGCACCGCTTCGAGCTCACCTCCGTCTGTCCCAACTGCGGAGAGCACTCGACGATCGTGCGAATGTCCTCCACCGCGATTCTCAAGTGCAACAACTGCGGGGACTCGATGCTTCAAGCCGTATGAGCACTGATTCGACGCGCGAGCTGCTGCGAGCGGTCGGTGTCGCGCCGTCGATCCTGTCGGCCGATTTCGGCGCGCTGCGCTCGCAGGTGAAGGAGGTCCTCGCGGCTGGCGCCCGCGTCATCCACGTCGATGTGATGGATGGACGCTTCGTCCCCCCGATCACGGTTGGCCCGCTGGTCGTGGAGGCGCTCTCAGGGGTGGTACGGGAAGCGGGCGGGGCGCTCGAGGTCCATCTGATGATCGAACGCCCGGAACGCCAGGTCGCGGAGTTCGCCAAGGCTGGCGCGGACTCCATCACCTTCCACGCTGAGGCGACGCCGCACGTGGCCTACACGGCCAATCTGATCCATGAGAGCGGCGCGTGCGTGGGCCTTGCGATCAACCCCGCGACCCCCGTGGGAGCGCTTGCCGAGGTGGCCGACGCGATCGACCTGGCGCTCTGCATGACCGTGAATCCCGGATGGGGAGGACAGCCCTTCATCGAGCACTCGCTCGAGAAGCTCCCACGCGTACGAGCGCTGGTCGGCGGCGAGGTCGCCGTGGAGGTTGACGGGGGCATCGACCCCACGATCGCTCCGCGGTGCCGACGGGCGGGGGCGAGCCTGTTCGTGGCCGGCTCTGCGATCTTCCACGCGCCCGACCCGGCCGCGGCCTACCGGGCGATCGCCGACTCGCTCGAGGAGGCCTGAGTCACGCCGGCGCGAGCCGCACGGCCGATCCGCGACGGTAGAGCAGGCTGAGCATCCCTGCCAGCAGCACCGTCGCGCCGGCGTAGCCGATCTCGGCCCGCCACACCTCGCCGGACACCAGCGGGCTGACCATCCAGGCAAGGAACACGAGCGCCGCCACCAGCCAGCAGGCGGCGGCCGCACGGGCGTGATCGCGTGCGAGCGCGGCCTGGTTGAGGGCGCCCGAGACCAGGTGGAAGCCCATCCCCATGCCGATCAGCGCCAGGCCCAGGCGGTTGTACGGATAGGCCTGGCCGAACACGTGGCTCATCACGAACGGCCCGATCGCGAGCAGCCCGAGCGCGACCGCGAGCGCGAAGGCGGCGATCGCCCGCACCGTGATCCTGATCGCCCGCGCGAACGCCTCATGGCCCTCCGTCGTCTCCAGGCCCGTGAGGTGCGGCAGCAGCGAGGTCTGGATCGCCTGGAAGAGCTGCAGCGGGGCGCGCGCGATCAGCAGGATGTTGAAGACCACACCTGCCAGCACGCGGCTGGTCGAGGTCGCATCGACGGTCAGCACCGCTGCGTTGAGCAGGATCTGCTCGGCGACCATGATGCCCGAGACGACCAGCGCGAAGTTGGAGCCTCGCTGCAGCGAGAGCTCCTCGGCCGCGACCGCCTCCTGCACCCCCTCCGCCCCCGGGCCCGCGAGCGCGGCGTCCACCTCTTCGATCTCCGGTGCGCCATGGGCGCGCTCGGGGGCGCCACGGCGCTCGCCGCTGCGCCGGGCAAAGGCCCACGGAACGACCACCAGCGAGACGAACGGGGCCGCCGCGATCCCCAGCGCCACCGCGACCTGGCCGTGGGCGATCCCCAGCGCCACCGCGGTCACGAAGCAGATGCGCGACACCGCCTCCATCAGCACGAGGCCGCCGTAGAGGGCGAAGTACTGATGCCCGGCCAGCCAGCCGCGCGCGAAATAGCTGGCGGCATAGGCGATCGTGCCCACCACGAGCACGTCATAGAGCCCGCTGGAGTGGTTGAAGACGTGTTCGACCAGCTCGTCGTGCAGGATCAGCGCGACGATCAGGAAGAGCAGGGCGAAGCCGAGCTGGATGGCGATCGCCGGGCGCAGCGAATGCTCGGTCTGCCCGCGCGCTCGGCGCTCGGCGATCGTGCGCGAGAGCAGCTGTTCGATCGGCCGGTAGATCACCGAGATCGTCACGAACATCACCGACCACAGCAGGTCGATGCGCTTGGCCTGAACCGGGCCGAGGACGTGGCTTGCAATCGAGAAGTACGCGAACGTCAGCAGTCCGGTGGAGGCGATCCCGATCGAGAGGATTCGTGCGCCGCTGCCGTATGAGCGCGTCGGGCGAGCGGCCGGGACGCTCGGACGCGGGCCTCTAGAGGCGGACAAGCAACATCGTCCAGGGGAACGGCGAGCGGACCTCCACGACCTCGCCGTGGCGGGAGAGCAGCTCGACGAACGCCCGCCTGGACCAGTGGTTGAGATGTCCCGGCGTGTTGCCCAGCGCCGGCCAGTAGGCCCCGCGGGCCATGTTCAGCATCCGCCACAACGGCTCGCGGGGCACCGAGACGAGCAGGTGGCGCGCCGCGCAGCGCGCCATCTCGCTGACTGTGTGCTCGGGATCGGGCACGTGCTCGAGCACCTCGATGGCGCTCGCGAGCTCGAACTCGTTCTCGCCGAAGGGCAGGTTCTGGGCCTCCATCACGCGGTACTCGAGGTTCGGCGCCCGATGCTCGCGCCAGCCCGCCTGGATCGACTCCTCTTCCAGGTCGATCCCGACCACGCGCCCCGTGCCCAGTCGCGTCGCCCAGCGATGGACCAGGACGCCCTCCCCACAGCCCACGTCCAGCACCGAGCTCGGTGCGGCCAGCGCGAAGAGCTCATCGAGCCTTCGCTCGAAGCCGGCCATCAGGCGGCGCACCACCGGGTTGCTGGAGCCGTACTTGTCGTAGGTGTTGCCCGTGACGACGCCGTCCTTGGAGACGGTCACCCCGCTCACAGGCGCACCGCCTCGCTGCGGCGGGCGCTCTCGGTCCCATCGGGGGGCAGCGTCGGCGGAGGGGGCGAGCGCTCCGGCGAGACCGAGCCCGGTTCGTAGTGCGAAGGCGTCACGCCGAGCTGCAGCTCGATCCGGCGCACCCGCTCGAAGGTCCTCTGCGTCATCACGCGCTGCGCCGCGAGCAGGTCTCCGATCACTCCGAGCACGAACAGCACGACGGCGGCGATGAACAGGACGGCGCCGAGGATCAGCGACTGGACGTGACCCTTGCCGCTGCCTTCGGCGTAGGCGACGATGAAGCGGATCCAGACACCCGCCGAGGCGATGCTCATGAGCAGGGCGAGCGTCCAGAACACGCGCAGCGGCTCGTACTGGGCGTAGATGCGGAAGATCGAGACCGCATTGCGCCTTACGTAGGAGCCCATCGAGGGGAACAGCCGCGACTCGCGTGTCTTGGGGTTGGTGCGGATCGGGACGTGGTCGATCGCCACGAGCTGCTTGCCCGCCTGGATGATGGTCTCGAGGGTGTAGGTGAAGCGTGAGACGACCATCATCTGGATGGCCGCCTCGCGGTTGTAGGCGCGGAAGCCCGACGTCGTGTCCGGCACCGAGGTCGAGGAGGCCTGGCGCACCACCCACGAGCCCAGGCGCTGGAGCGTCTTCTTCAGCGGCGAGAAGTGTGCGATGTCGTGGACCTCGCGGTCGCCCACCACCATGTCCGCGCGGCCCTCCAGGATCGGACGCACGAGTCGCGCGACATCAGGACCGTAGTACTGGTTGTCGGCGTCCGTGTTGACGATCACGTCTGCGCCGAGCTTCAGCGCGGTGTCGATGCCGGCCTGGAAGCCCGCAGCCAGGCCCTTGTTGTTTGTCAGGCGCACGAGGTGATCGACGCCGAGGCTGCGAGCCACCGCGATCGTCTCGTCGGTGGAGCCGTCGTCGATCACCAGCCACTCCACCGCATCGAAGCCGTCGAGCTCGCGTGGCAGGTCGGCGAGCGTCTGCGGCAGCTGTGCCGCCTCGTTGAAGCAGGGGATCTGGATGATGAGCTTCATGGCCGTGCGATTGCCTAGACTTGGCTCCCCGCAGTATCCCAAAGCGCAGGTCACGGCCTTACCGCCAACTGTCGAGCTCATATGCCCGGCGCCGGTGTCCGGGTAGGCGGGTTCTCCATGAACCAAGGCCAGATGGAAAGCGCGACGCTCACCCGGCTGAGCCCGGGCTCGACCCGCTCGGCGCGGCTACGTGCCGTGCCCGCCTCGACGTGGGCGCGGATCGGCTTCGCCGTGATGTGCGTCGGCGCCCTCGTCGGCTACTTCGCCTTTCCCACCTATCCCACCTACGACTCCTTCTATGCGCTCCTGTGGGGGCGCGACCTGCTGCACCTGCACCTCCCCGACTTCCGCGTCTACCGTGGCCCGACCGAGCATCCCCTCGCGATCGCCTTCGGGATGCTCTGCTCGATCTTCGGCCAGGGCGGCGCGCGGCTGATGGTGCTCGGCTCGATCGCCTCCTTCGTGGCGGCGGTTGTGGGCATGTACCGCCTCGGCCGGCTGTGCTTCGGCCCGGTCGTGGGCCTGATCGCAGCGCTGCTCTTGCTGAGCCGCTTCTTCGTGGAGAACGTCGCCGCCCAGGGCTACCTCGACATCTCCTATCTGGCCCTGATCGTGTGGGCGACCGTGCTGGAGGTCGAAAGGCGCCGCCGCGGCACCGCGGTCCTCCTGATCCTGGCAGCAGCGGGCCTGCTGCGACCGGACGCGTGGGTGCTCAGCGGCGTCTACTGGCTGTGGTGCGCGTGGCCGGCCGACAACCGCACGCGCTTGAAGTACCTGGCAATGGCGGCGCTCGCGCCGGTGGTCTGGGTCTGCCTGGACGCGATCGTGACCGGCAATCCGCTGTACTCGCTGACCGCCACCGCGGGCCTCGCGCAGGAACTGGAACGAACCCAGGGGTTCGGGAGCGTACTCGGCTCGCTGTGGACGTACACCGACCGGATCGACAAGCTCCCCGTGATCCTCGGTGCGCTGATCGGCCTGCCCCTGGCGATCTGGATGGCGCCGCGGCGCGTCCTCGTCCCGCTGGCCGCGCTCGTTCTGCTCGTCTTCGTGTTTGTCGCCGAGGGTGCCGTGGGGGCCTCGGTGATCGACCGCTATCTGCTGGGCGGCGCCACCATGCTGCTGCTGTTCTGCGCCGTCACGATCGGCGGCTGGGCGATGCTCGAGCCAGGGGCGCTGCTGCGACGAGCGTGGATCGCCGGCGCGACCGTGCTCGTCCTCTACGGTGCCGCCTCGGCCGCCACGACTCTCAGCCTGTCGAGCCTGCGCACGACGCTCGCCTACCACGAGGACTTCCACAAGGGCCTTGCCCAGGCGCTGAAGGACCCGCTCGTGGCGACTCAACTGCGCCGCTGCCCGCTGCTGTCGCTGCCCAACAACAAGCTGATCCCGGATGCGCGCTGGATCCTCGACAGCGTCGGCCAGCACGACATCGTGGCCCGCAGCCAGGCGCGTGCCGACGTGGGCGAGGGCTCGCACACGCTGGAGGACCGCATCAGGCACGGCAGCGTCGCGGTCTACCCGCTCGGGAGCGCCGTGTTCTTCGAGGCGATCGTCGACGTGGGCGACGACCCGCTCGACCAGGTGCCGATGAGGGGTTTCAGGCGCATCTACGCGAGCCGCTACTACGCGGTGTATGCCAACTGCTGATCGGCCGCACGGCGGGCCCTGCGGCCGCGCGCGCCTGTGGGCGTGGCCGGGTCTCGCACTCGTGCTCGCGGGCGCTCTCGCCCTGCGCCTGTGGGGTGTGGGGGAGGGGCTGCCCTATGTGTTCAATGCAGACGAGGGCGATCACTTCGTGCCGAAGGCCGTCGAAATGTTCCAGCACGGCAGCCTGAATCCACACTACTTCGCCAACCCGCCGGCGTTCACCTACCTGCTGCACTACCTGTTCGCTGTTTGGTACGGCGGCGGCAGCGGCGCCCTCTCGGCGTTGAGGCTGCACCCGGGCGAGATCTACACGCTCGCGCGGGTCGCGGCCGCCGTGCTCGGCACGCTGGCCCTGTGGCTGCTCTACGCCGTGGGTGCGCGACTGTTCAGCCGCGGGGTCGGCCTGCTGGCCGCCGCGATCGAGGCGGTCGCGTTCCTGCCGGTGTTCTACTCGCATCTGGCGCTCAACGACGTGCCCACGCTCGCCCCGCTGACGCTGTCGCTGCTCGGGAGCGCCGGAGTGCTGCGCAAAGGGCGCGTGCGCGACCACCTGCTGGCCGGCGTCGGGCTGGGCCTGGCGTGCGCCACCAAGTACACGGCCGGGATCGTGCTCCTGCCCCTGGGCGCCGCGATCGCTCTGGCCTACCTGGAACGTGGGCGCGCGGGGCCGGGACCCACGCTTGCCGGGATCGCCGTCGCGGGAGCCGGCGCGCTGGGCGCGTTCCTCATCGCAAACCCCTACGCGCTGCTCGACTACCACTCCTTCCACGGCGAACTGGTCCACCAGTCCAAGCTCTCGGCCGAAGGCCAGGGCAAGCTGGGCGCCCCCAAACAGGGCGGTCTCGTCTACTACCTGTGGTCGCTCACCTGGGGGCTCGGCTGGGTGCCTGCGCTGGCGGCGCTGGGCGGAGCGCTCAGCATCTGGCGCTCACAGCCCCGCCTCGGCTGGCTGCTGGTGCCCGCGCCGTTGGTGTTCCTCGCATTCATGGGCCTGGAGGGACGCTACTTCGGACGCTGGCTGCTGCCGATCTTCCCGGTCGTGTGCCTGCTGGCGGCGTTCTTCGCGCTGCAGCTCGCCCCCGCCGGCGCCCGGCTGCTCGCGCGCCCGGAGCGGCCCCGAGCGCACGCCGCAGCGGGCGCGGGAGGGATCACGGCGCGGGCGCGACGCTTGCGCGGGGTGCAGCTCGGCCTCACCGCGCTGATCGTCCTCGCCCTGCTCGCCCAGGGTCTCATCTACAGCGTGCACTCAGGGCTCGTGCTCTCCCGCTCGGACACCCGCAACGTGACGCGTCGCTGGATGCTCGCGCACATTCCCCGCGCCAGCCCGATCGTCGTCGAGCCGGTCTCGCCCAACGAATGGGCGAATGAGACGCAGGCTGGGACCTCGACCGCCACCAACCCACAGCAGTGGATCAAGTACCCATCTCTGCTCCCGCGGATCTCCGCCTCCGGGGCGCTCCAGGCTCGCGGGCGGCAGCTCACCATCGAGGACTACGTGCGCACGCTGGCACCGGCGCTGCTCGGCTATTACGAGCGCCACGGCTACTGCTGGGTGATCAGCGGCTCCACGCAGTCGGACCGGGCGTTTGCCGATCCCCGCGCGGTTCCGCTCGCGCTCGCCTACTACCGCGCGCTGGCGCAGCAGGGCGAGGTCGTCTATCGCGCCTCGCCCTACGCCCACGGCGCAGGCCCGGTGGCGTTCAACTTCGATTGGAGCTTCGACTACTACCCGCTCGCCTACCGCCGTCCTGGTCCCGCCATGACCGTGTACCGGCTGCGTGGCGGGCGCTGCGCCGGCGGCTGAGCGGCCCCGCCCGGCGGCCCTCACCGCCACGCTGGTGCGCCTCGCCCGGGCCCGGGTCTCGGCGGGGTTATCCTGGCTACTGAGATGCCCAGCTGCACAGACACCGACAGGCTTCACCTCGCCCGCGCCATCGAGCTCGCGCGAAACGGGACGGGCGCGGTCAAGCCCAACCCAGTCGTGGGAGCCGTGGTCGCGCGCGACGGCGAGATCCTCGGCGAGGGCTGGCATCGGGAATACGGCGGCGCACACGCCGAGGTCAACGCGATCGAGGCGTGCGGCATGGAGGACCTCGCCGGCGCCACCCTGTACGTCTCGCTCGAGCCCTGCTGCCACGAGGGTAAGACGCCGCCCTGCACCGATGCGATCCTGCAGGCCGGGATCAAACGGGTGGTGGTTGCCTCCGACGATCCCACCGAGAAGGCCTCTGGGCGCGGTCTGGGGATATTGCGCGACGAGGACGTGGAGGTCGTGCTCGCCGGCGGCGAGCTCGCCACGAGCGCCCGGCTGCTCAACCAGGCGTTTCGCAAGCACGCGCGCGTGGGACGACCGTGGGTGTTGTTCAAGTCCGCGATGACCCTCGACGGGAAGGTGGCGACCCGCTCCGGCGACTCGAAGTGGATCAGCGGGGTCGCAAGCCGCGAGCTCGCCCACCAGTGGCGGGCCTCGGTGGACGCGGTCGTCGTCGGCATCGGCACCGCGCTCGCCGACGATCCCCAGCTGACCGCGCGACCCGAGGGGCTGGCAGCCGAGCCGGGCGAGCAGCCGCGCCGCGTGGTGTTCGACTCGCTGGCGCGGGTGCCACCGACCTCGCAGCTGGTGGCGGCGGCCGCCCAGATACCGTTGACGGTCGTCGTCTCTCGCGCCGCCGCGCGCGCCGACACCGACGCGCTGGAAGCGGCCGGCGTGCAGGTGCTCGTGGCCACCGGCGAAAATGAGCCCGCGCGGGTGCGCTCGGGCCTCGACCAGCTGGGGGCGCTCGGGGTGGCATCGGTCCTGCTGGAGGGCGGTCCCCACCTCGCGGGAGCGTTTCTCGACGCGGGCGAGATCGACGAAATCAGGCTGTTCCTGGCGCCCCTGCTGCTCGGCGGCAGCGCCGCCCGCGACCCGCTCGAGGGCGAAGGTGTCGAGCGCATATCCGAGGCCCTGCGAGCGCTCACCATGAGCTGTGAGAGCGTCGGCGAGGATCTGCTGATCTCGGCCCGCCTGCGCGAGTGGTGAGCGGGTCCCCCGCGATGTCCCCGGTGAGCCCATGTTCACGGGTCTGATAGCCGATCTGGGCACCATCACGGCGCTCGAGCGCGACGGCGAGGGGGCGGTCCTGCGCATCTCCAGCCGGCTTGCCGATGAGCTGCGGGAGGGAGACTCGGTCGCCGTCAACGGCGTGTGCCTGACCGCAACCGAGGTCGGCGCGGGAACCTTTGCCTCGCAGGCGATGGTCGAGACGCTCGAGCGCTCCTCGCTGGGCACCCTCACGGCGGGCGCGGAGGTGAACCTCGAGCTGCCGCTGCGCGCCGAGGACCGTCTCGGCGGACACGTAGTCCAGGGTCATGTCGATGGCACGGGTGTCGTGCGAGGGCTGCGCGAGCAGGGCTTCGCGCGGGTGCTCGAGATCGAGGCCGATCCTCAGCTTCAGCGATACCTGGTCGAGAAGGGCTCCGTCGCCATCGACGGCGTGAGCCTCACGGTGAGCGCGCTCACGGAGCGCGGGTTCACCGTCTCGCTGATCCCCGAGACCCTGCAGCGGACGAATCTCGGCCGGATCGGCGAGGCTTCGCTCGTCAACATCGAGGTCGACATCCTGGCAAAGCACGTCGAGCGGCTCTTGGAGGCAAGGATATGAACACGCATGGCGGCGCCGGATCGGAGACGACCACGCCCTTCGCGACGATCGAGCAGGCCATCGAGGAGATCAGACAGGGCAAGATGGTCGTGGTCTGCGACGACGAGGATCGCGAGAACGAGGGAGATCTGACGCTCGCGGCACAGTTCGCGACCCCCGAGGCGATCAACTTCATGGCCAAGGAGGGGCGCGGGCTCATCTGTCTGTCGTTGACCTCAGAGCGCTGCGACGAGCTCGGGCTCGACCTGATGGCCGCGAAGAACGAGTCGTCCTTCGAAACCCCCTTCACGGTCTCAGTCGAGGCGCGCGAGGGCGTCACGACGGGGATCTCGGCCCACGACCGGGCGCACACGATCCAGGTGGCGATCGACCCCGAGAGCGCTCCGCGCGACCTCGTCCAGCCCGGGCACGTGTTTCCCCTGAAGAGCCGGGCCGGCGGGGTGCTCGAGCGCGCCGGGCAGACCGAGGCGGCCGTGGACCTGGCGCGCCTCGCCGGCCTGAAGCCGGCGGGCGTGATCTGCGAGGTGATGAACGACGACGGCACGATGGCGCGCGTTCCAGACCTCGTCGAGTACTGCGCCCGTCACGGGCTGAGCATGATCACGGTTGCCGACCTGATCGCCTACCGCCGTCGCCACGACAAGCTCGTCGAGCGCGTTGTCGCCACGCGCCTGCCCACGACCTTCGGCGACTTCGAGGCGGTCGGCTATCGCTCGCTGGTCGACGACAAGCATCACGTGGCGCTCGTCAAGGGCGACGTCGTAGGGGCACCCGACGTGCTCGTGAGGGTCCACTCGGAGTGCCTCACCGGCGACGTCTTCCACTCGCTGCGCTGCGACTGCGGCGAGCAGCTCGAATCGGCCCTGTCGATGATCGAGCGGGAGGGGCGCGGGGTGCTGCTCTACCTCTCCCAGGAGGGCCGCGGGATCGGGCTGCTCAACAAGCTGCGCGCCTACCGCCTGCAGGAGGACGGCCTGGACACGGTCGAAGCGAACGAGCGACTCGGGCTCCCGGCGGACCTGCGCGACTACGGCATCGGCGCGCAGATCCTGGTCGACCTGGGACTCGGCTCGATCAGAATCCTGACCAACAACCCCAAGAAGATCAGGGGCCTCGAGGGCTACGGGCTGTCGGTCTCCGGGCAGATCCCGATCGAGCACGCGCCAAACGAGCACAACGAGGCGTATCTGCGCACCAAGGCGCAGCGCATGGGCCATACCCTCCACCACCAGGGCCTGAACCTCGACGAGGAGCTGTTGCGAGCCGAGCGCGGCGGGGATGCAGAGCAGAGCCCGGACGCATCCTCGGGTCCCCCGGCGGCCTCCGACGAGGAGCCGGGCAAGCGGTGAGCGGGTCCTTCGCGATCGCGGTCGGGCGCTTCTACGAGGAGCTAGCCGAGCATCTGGTGGCGGGCGCCCGCGCCACCTTCGCCCGCGCCGGGCACGAGGACGTGGAGATCTTCGACGTCTCCGGCGCCTTCGAGCTGCCGCTGGCCGCGAGCTATGCGGCCCGCAGCGGGCGCTTCGCGGGCGTCGCCTGCCTGGGAGCGGTGATCCGTGGCGAGACCGACCACTACGACTTCGTCTGTGCCGAGACCGCCGCGGGGATCATGCGCGTGTCACTCGACACGGGCGTGCCGTGCGCCTTTGGCGTGCTCACCTGCGAGACGATGGAGCAGGCGCTGGCGCGGGCCGGCGGCGAGAAGCGCGACCAGGGCGCACACGCGGCTGAGGCGGTCATGGGCATGGCGGCGCTGCGCGATCGGCTCGCGAGCGGCTAGACTGCCGCGAGACATGGCCAAGGTATGTCACAGCTGCGGGAAGGGGCCGGCGTTCGGTCAGAGTCGCAGCCACTCGATGGTCGCGACCAAGCGGCGCTTCGACCCGAACCTGCAGAAGGTCCGGATTCTCGTGGGCAAGGCGCCCCGGCGCGTGTACGTGTGCACACGCTGCCTGAAAGCCGGCAAGGTCACCAAGGCTCTCTGAGAGCCCTGTCCGAACCCCAGCCAAGCGTCCGCCGGGCCGCAGAGCGCCCGCAGAAGCTGATAGACGTGTCGCCGTGACCGATACCAACCTGGTCCGCTTCCGCGCTGCCGTGGCGGGGGCGCTCGCCCATCTGGAATCGCGCCGACAGGAGGTCAACGACCTCAACGTGTTCCCGGTCGCCGACGGCGACACGGGCGACAACATGGCGCTCACGCTCCGTGCCGTCTTGGAGGAGCTCGACCGGCTGCAGGGCAGCGACGAGCGGCGCACGATCGACGAGATCGGTCGTGAGGAGATCGTGCAGTCGGTGGCGCGCTCGGCGCTGCTCGGGGCCCGCGGCAACTCGGGCGTGATCCTCTCCCAGCTGATCCGCGGAGCCGCCGAGGAGCTGGTCAGCCGTCCAGGACAGTTGATCGACGCGACGCTGATCGGCGCCGCGCTCGCCAACGCGGCCGATCGCGCGTACTCCTCCGTGCGCGAGCCGGCCGAGGGGACGATCCTTACGGTTGCCCGCGAGATGGCGCACAAGATCGTCACGGATGTCGCCCACAGCGCCGAGAACCCCCGTCTGGGACCCGCGACCGAGCCGCGCGCGCAGGACAAGGCGATCGCGGAGGCTCTCGAGAGCGCGGTCCACGCCGGTCAGGACTCGGTCAAGCGCGGGCCGGAGATGCTCGCGGCCCTGCGCGACGCGGGCGTGGTCGACGCCGGCGGCTACGGCCTGACGATCATCTTCGCCGGCGTGGTGGCCGCGCTGCGCGGCGAAGAGGCGCCGCAGCTCGACCACTACGAGCCTGCCCGCATCACCCACCCACAGCACAGCTCGGGCACCTACCGTTTCTGCACCAACTTCGCCGTCACCGGACGAGACCTGAGCGCGAGCCGCTTCATCGGGCCGCTGGAGAAGCTCGGCGACTCGGTGCTGGTCGTGGGCGACGCCAGCACCCTGAAGGTGCACCTGCACACAGACGAGCCCGAGCTGGCCACGGCCGTGTTCGCGGACGCCGGCGAGGTGTCGCGCCTGGACGTCGCCGACATGCACGCACAGGTGCTCGAGCGCAGCGCCCGCCTGGCCGAGGGAGAGGCGCCCACGGTGGAGGTGCCGGCGGTGGAGGTGCCCGTCGGAGGCGTGGGGCAGCAGCGCATCCAGGTTCCCACGACCGCACCGCCGCCGGGCCGGCGCGAGGAGCATCGCTGCGGGGCCGTGGCGGTGGTCAACGGCGAGGGGCTGCGGGAGATGTTCTACGAGCTGGGAGTCCATACGATCGACGGCGGCCCCACCCTGAACCCCTCGACCTACGATCTGCTCGCGGGTATTCACGACGTGCCGGCAGAGGAGGTCGTGCTGCTGCCCAACAGCGCAAACGTGATCATGGCGGCCGAGCACGCGGCACGGCTCTCGGACAAGCAGGTGCTGGTAGCGCCGACGAGGAGCCAGCAGGCGGGCCTCGCCGCGGCGGTGGCGCTGGCGCTCGACCGGTCGATCGAGGAGAACGGGCAGGCGCTGGCGCTGGCGCTCTCGCGCGTTCGCACCGGCGCGGTCGCCCCCGCTGCCCGCGACGATGCCCAGGGACGCTTCGGGCGCGGCGAGGCGGTCGGCTTCGTGGAGGACGAGGTCTTCGCATGGGGCGACCCACGCGAGACGCTGCAGGCCGTGTTGAGCACGCTCGCCATCGGTGTCGAGGGAGATCTTGCACCCGAGCTGATCAGTGTGTTGGCCGGCCAGGGGGCGCCTATGGCCCTCGGCGAGGTCGAGGGCATGGTCAACGGCGGGATCGAGCTCGAGCTGCGACACGGCGGCCAGGCGGCGTACTGGTGGCTGCTGTCGGCTGAGTGACCGCGACCGCGGCCGGCCGTCCCCGGTGATCCCCAGTTACGACCGCCTGCACGATCATGATGGGCGGCCGATGCCGGCGACCACGCCCAAAGCGCTGGAGGCCGAGGTCTCCGGGGACCCCCAGGGCGCCGGTACGGTCCGGCGGGCGTTCGCCTCGACGCGTGAGCTGAGCCGCGAGGAGCTGATGCAGGCTCCCGTGCGCTGGCCGCGGCCCTCCCGCCTGAGCGCGCCGCTGCAGGCGCCGGCCAAGAAGATGGCCGCCGGCCTGCGCTCGCTGGGCCTTCAGACCGTCGGTGATCTGCTGGAGCACCTGCCGAGCGACAGCCGCGAGGCGCGCACGGTTGCCGCGCTTGCAGCCGGCGAGCAGGCCACGGTGGCGGTCGAGGTGAGCAGCATCGCCGCGCGGCCGGTGCGACGGCGCGGCATGCGGCCGCTGGTCGAGGCCAGGGTCTTCGACGCCACTGGGACGATGCGCGCGACCTTCTTCAACCAGCCGTGGCTGGCGGAGCGCTATCCGCCTGGCACGCGCCTGCTGCTGCACGGCAAGGCCGACGGACGGGGCGGATTTGGCGTCTCCCACCACGCGCTGGCTGTCGAGCCCACGTCCGAGCGCCCCACCGCCGATTCTGCGGACAGCGCGGCGGTGGCCCACTATCCGGCGGCCGACGGGATCACCTCGACCCAGATCCTCACGCTGGTGCAGGGCGCGCGCAACAGCCTGAACGACGTCACCGAGGCGCTCTCGGCGGCCACGCGCGTGACCGAGGGGCTGCCCGACCGCTCCAGCGCCCTGGCCGCCATGCACTTTCCGCGCACGCGCGATGACCTGGAGACCGGTCGCCGGCGGCTGGCCTTCGAGGAGATGCTCCTGACCCAGCTGCTGTTCCTGCGTCGCCGCGCCAGACGCCGTTCACAGCTCGGGGCGGCGGTGCTGGACGATGCCCCCTCGCTGACCGAGCGCTGGCTGCACGGCGGGCTGCCGTTTGCGCCCACGGGGGATCAGACCAGGGCGATGGATGCGATCCGCGCGGATCTCGCTCAGCCGACCCCGATGCAGCGGCTGCTGATGGGGGAGGTGGGCAGCGGCAAGACCGTCGTCGCGCTCTACGCGATGCTGCGCGCCGTCGAGCATGGCCGCCAGGCGGCGCTGATGGCGCCGACCGAGACGCTGGCCGAGCAGCACTTCGCGACGCTGCAGCGGCTGCTCGGCGCCGAGCCGGTCGCGGCGGCGTTGTTGAGTGGTTCTACCCCGGCGCGTCGGCGCCGGGACGTGCTTGCCAAGCTCTCCAGCGGGGAGCTCTCGCTGATCGTCGGCACGCATGCGCTGATCGAGCCCGACGTGCGCTTCCGCTCCCTGACCGTGGCCGTGATCGACGAGCAACATCGCTTCGGCGTGCGCCAGCGCGCGGCGCTCGGGGAACGCAGCCCGACCGACACCGCCGTCAACCCCGTGCACACGCTGCACATGACAGCAACCCCGATTCCGCGCACGCTAGCGCTCGCGCGCTACCCGGACCTGGACACCAGCAAGCTGCGCGAGCTGCCCAACGGGCGCCAGCCGATCGACACGCGGCTGGTACGCGGGGAGGAGGAGCGCGCACGGGCCTATGAGCTCGTGCGCTCAGAGCTCGCGGCCGGCAGGCAGGCATATGTGGTCTGTCCTTTGATCGAGGAGCCACAGGAGGTGCCGGCGGGCGAGCCCGGCGCTCTCGGCCCGGCCTCGCCAGTGGTGATGCGCGCCGCCACGGCCGAGCTCGCGCGCCTGCGCGACGGCGAGCTGCAGGGTCATGAGCTGGCGCTGCTGCATGGAGGCATGCGCACGCGTGAGAAGCAGGAGGCGATGGCGGCCTTCGCCTCGGGCCGCGCCGAAGTGCTCGTGGCGACGACGGTCATCGAGGTCGGGATCGACGTGCCCAACGCCACCGTGATGCTGATCGAGAATGCCGAGCGCTTCGGGATCTCCCAGCTGCACCAGCTGCGCGGCCGTGTGGGACGGGGCGAGCATCGCTCCAGCTGCCTGCTGGTGGGACCCTCTGGTGCCGGCGCCGGCACACGCCTGCGTGCGCTGGTGGAGCACTCCGACGGCTTTCGTCTCGCCGAGATCGATCTGGAGATGCGCAGCGAGGGCGAGCTGACGGGAACGCGCCAGTCCGGCCTCGGTCACTTCCGGGTCGCACGTCTGCCCGAGGACGCTGCGCTGCTCGAGCTGGCGCGAGCGCAGGCCGAGGCGATCATCGCCGGCGATCCCGAGCTGGGCAGGCCCGAGCACGCCCTGCTCGGGCTCGAGCTGGCGCGCAGGCTCGAGGGCGAGGAGCTCGAGCCGATCACGGTCTAGCCCGGCTCGCCGTTACCGTCTGGGCATGCGTGTGATCGCGGGACGCCTCGGTGGCAGGCGCTTGAAGGCGCCCGCCGGCTCCTCGACGCGGCCAACCTCCGATCGCGTCCGTGAGGCGCTGTTCTCGATGCTCGGAGACCTCGAGGACGCTGTGGTGCTGGACCTGTTCGCCGGCAGCGGCGCGCTCGGAATCGAGGCGCTCTCGCGCGGGGCGCGGCGGGCCGTGTTCGTGGAGCGCGAGCGCAGCGCGGTGGCGGTGCTCGAGGGCAATCTGGGCGCGCTCGGGATCGACTCGAGCGCCGTCGAGGTGCGTCGCACCGACGCGCTGGCGGCCCTGCGGAGCGCACGTGGGCGCAAAGAGACATACGATCTGCTCTTCATCGACCCTCCGTACGCGCGTGCGCACGAATTGGGAGAGGAGCTCTCGGCGGTGCTGCCGTCGCTCCTGGCACCCGGGGCGCGCATAGTCGTCGAGAGCGACCGGCGCTCGCCGCTCGAGCTCGACGTGGAGGTCGAGCGCCAACGACGCTACGGCGACACTTCGATCACAATCCACCGCCAACGATGACACGACCTGAGAACGCAATAGCCGTGTGCCCGGGCAGCTACGACCCGATCACCAACGGGCATCTCGACGTGATCCGCCGCGCGGCCAACCTCTACGACGAAGTGGTGGTCGCCGTGGTCAACCGCTCGGTGCGCAAGAGCAGCGCGCTGTTCGGGATCGAGGAGCGGGTGGGCTTCATCGAGCGCGCCCTCGCAGACCTCGACACGGTGCGCGTGGCGCCGTTCTCGACGCTCGTGGTCGACTTCGCACGCGAGGTTGGCGCTCGCGCGATCGTCAAGGGCCTGCGTGCGATCTCCGACTTCGAGTACGAGCTGGAGATGAATCAGCTCAACCGCCGCCAGGACCCCGAGATCGAGTCCGTGTACCTGATGGCGAGCCCGCAGTACAGTTTCCTGTCATCGAGCGGCGTCAAGGAGCTCGCCACGTTTGGGGGCCGAATCGACGATCTGGTCCCAGATGAGGTGGCCCGGCGCTTGCAGGAAGAGCTGAAACGCTGACGAAATGGATGGCTCCTAGTGGATGTCCTGGTACTCATAGACAAGCTCGATGACTTGGTGCACAACGCCAAGACCATTCCCCTGAGCGATTCCGTGCGGGTGGACAAGGAGGAGATCTACGACATCCTCGACCAGATGCGCGCGACGATCCCCGAGGAGATCAAGCAGGCACGCTGGATCGTCAAGGAGCGCCAGGAGATGCTCGCCGAGGCCAAGAAGGAGGCCGAGCGCATCATCAAGGACGCACGCGAGCGTCAGGAGCGCCTGGTGGGCGAGGAGGAGGTCACCAAGCAGGCCGAGCGTGCAGCCGAGGACATAGTCGAGGACGCCCGTGCCCGCGAGCGCGAGATCCGTCTCGGCGCCGAGGATTACGCCGACGAGATCCTCAACACGCTCGAGATCAACCTCTCGAAGTTCATCGCGGCCGTCCAGCGCGGACGCGAGCGTCTGCAGGGCAAGGACGAGCCCGCCGAAGTCAGCTAGCGAGCCGCGCGTTTCGCGCTCGCGTGTTCGAGCCCGTGGGCGTCGCATAAGCTCCACACGTGAACGTTCAGACGGTCAGGTACAAGCTCCACGTAGCCAAGACCCTGCTCGATACGGGCATGATCGAGCCCGTCCGGCCCGACAAGGCCGTCCGCGCGCTGTCGGCCCTGCGCCGCTGGGGGCCCACGCCCGCGGCGGCCTATGCGGGCTCGGCGATCCGCTACCCGCACCGGGCGGCGATCGTGGACGAGCGCGGCACGCTCACCTTCGAGGAGGCGCACAGGCGCACCAACGCGCTCGCCAACGAGCTCGCCAGCGAGGGGATCTCAGAGCAGGACGGCGTGGCGATCATGTGCCGCAACCACCGCGGCTTCGTCGAGGCGACGGTCGCATGCTCCAAGCTCGGCGCCAGCGCGCTCTATCTGAACACGGCCTTCGCCGGCCCGCAGATCACCGATGTGCTCGCGCGCGAGGATCCCGTGGCGGTGATCTACGACGAGGAGTTCGCCGAGCTCGTCCGCGACGGTGCCGCATCGCGCATGCGCTTCATCGCCTGGAGCGAGCCAGGGGCGCATGGAGCCGAGCACGGGGCCCATCCGTCGGATCCGCTGCTCGAGGAGCTGATCGCCCGCGGGGACACCTCCGACCCGAGTCCGCCGGCGGAGAAGGGCCGTGTGGTGATCCTGACCTCGGGAACCACCGGCGCGCCCAAGGGCGCCGCGCGCAAGCAGCCCGACTCCCTGGAGCCGGTGGCGGCGCTGTTCTCGAAGATCCCCCTGCGCGCTCGCGAGACCACGATGATCGCCGCGCCCATGTTTCACTCCTGGGGCTTCGCGCACTTCACGCTCGCGCTGCCGCTCGCCTCGACGCTGGTGCTGCGGCGCAAGTTCGACCCCGAGGACACGCTCAGGGCCTGCGCCCAGCACCGTGCCACGGCGCTGGCGCTGGTGCCCGTGATGCTGCAGCGGATCCTCGATCTCGGCCCAGAGACGATCGTCCGCTATGACCTGAGCGCGCTGAAGATCATCGCGCTCAGCGGCTCGGCGCTTCCCGGCGAGATGGCGACGCGTGCGATGGACACCTTCGGCGAGATCCTCTACAACCTCTACGGCTCGACCGAGGTCGCGTGGGCGACGATCGCCACACCCGAGGATCTACGCGCCGCGCCGGGCACGGCCGGGCGCCCGCCGATCGGGACGGTCGTGAAGCTGCTCGACGCCGACGGGCGCGAGGTCCCCTCTGCGCAGGGCGGGCGCATCTTCGTGGCCAACGAGATGATGTTCGACGGCTACACCGGTGGCGGCGGCAAGGAGATCGTGCGGGGCCTGATGAGCACCGGGGACGTCGGTCACTTCGACGCGGGCGGGCGCCTGTTCGTTGACGGTCGCGACGATGAAATGATCGTCAGCGGGGGCGAGAACGTCTTTCCCCGCGAGGTCGAGGATCTGCTGGCCGACCACGGCGAGATCGAGGAGGCGGCCGTGGTTGGGGTCAACGACAAGGAGTTCGGACAGCGCCTGAAGGCCTTCGTCGTTCCCCGCGACGGCATCAAGCTCGACGAGGAGCAGATCAAGGCCTACGTCAAGCAGAACCTCGCGCGCTACAAGGTGCCCCGTGAGATCGTCTTTCTCGCCGAACTGCCGCGCAACGCAACCGGCAAGATCCTCAAGCGCGAGCTGCACAAGCACCCCAAGACCTAGAGCCCGAGCGCCGACGCCGAGCCTGCGCGTCGCTAGCCTGATGGCCATGGCAGCGGAGCGCTCCCCGATCGTCAAACACGACTTCGATCTCGCGGGACTGCGCCTGAGCGCCGGGGAGGGACGCCGGCTGCAGCTCGAGGTTCCGATCGAGCCGCTGACGCTCGGCAGCGAGCGCTACCAGGCCGAGCCCGCGCAGGTGCCGGTCGAGCTGACGATCTCGCGGATGACCGGCGGCGGCTACGCGTTGCGGCTGCGCTTCACGGCGGCGCTCAGCGGGCCATGCGTGCGCTGCCTGAAGACCGCCGCGCCCCAGATCGAGGTGGACGCGCGTGAGGTCGATCGGCCCGGGGAAGGCGAGGAGCTGGACAGCCCCTATGTGCGGGACGAGTCGCTCGACCTCACCGCCTGGGCGCGGGACGCGCTCGCGCTCGCGCTGCCGGCGAAGATCCTCTGCCGCGAGGACTGCGCCGGGCTGTGCCCGATATGCGCCGCGGACCTCAACCAGGCCGGTCCCGAGCACCACCACGAGTCCGCTCCCGATCCGCGCTGGGCGAAGCTGCGGGAGCTGAAGCTGGAGTAGGCGCAGATGACCTCCGCCTGCACCCTGGTAGCCTTTTGTGCCCGATGGCGGTACCCAAGAAAAAGCAATCCCACAGCCGCACGGCCCAGCGCCGCGCGCAGCACAAGATCAGCGCGCCCGCGCTCAACGCGTGCCCGCAGTGCCACAGCCCGCGCCGTCCGCATCGCGTGTGCCCGGTCTGCGGCACCTACGCCGGCCGTGAGATCGTGAGCTCGACAGCGCACGATCACGAGCACGACCACGACCACGACTAACCCGCGGTGACGCCGGGGACCTCGTCCCTCACGGCTTCGCCTCCGCCGCAGGAGGCACAGCAGCCTGTGGTGGCCGTTGACTGCAACGGCGCCGATCTCGGCGCGGGCGAGGTGGCTGCCGGAGCCGCGATCGCTGCTGCTCGGGGAGCGCGGGTGCTGCTGTTCGGTCCCGCGGGCGAGCTCGGGGATATGCCTGCGGGCGTCGAGATCGTCGACGCTCCGATCTCGATCGCCAAGGCCGCCGATCCGGTGAAGGCGGCGCGCAGCACGCCCGAGTCCTCGATCGTGCAGGCCGCGCGCGCGGTGGCCGACGGTCGCGCTCAGGCGCTCGTCTGCGCCGGTGGCACGGGCGCGGCGCTCGCGGCCGGGACGTTCAACATCAAACGCGCTCGCGGCGTCTACCGCCCAGCCCTGGCGATTCCGCTCCCGGTACCCCATCATCCGGTGACGCTGCTCGACGTGGGGGCCAACGCCGAGGCGCGGCGAGAGCACATCGTGCAGTTCGCGTTCATGGGTGCGGCGCTCGCGCGGGTGGTGCTGGGGGTGGCGCGTCCACGCGTGGGGCTCCTGTCCAACGGCGAGGAGTCCCAGCGCGGCAGCGTCCTGGTGGTCGAGTCCCATGCCGAGCTGGCCCGGCGCGTCGAGGAGGGTCTGGACGCGTTCGAGTTCGTCGGCAACGTCGAGGGGGGCGATGTGATGGGCGGTGTCGCCGACGTGATCGTGACGGACGGCTTCACCGGCAACGTCGCCCTGAAGCTGATGGAGGCGGTGTCGCAGACGATGCTCGGGGCCATCCGCGAGGCCGCGATGTCCTCCGCGCGCGCCAAGCTCGGCGGCGCACTGCTGCGCGGCGCCCTGCGCGGGTTCCGCGACGAGATCGATCCGGAGGCGAACGGCGGCGCCTACCTGCTCGGCCTGCGCCGCCTTGGCGTCGTGCCGCACGGCCGCTTCACGCGCGCCGGCTTTGCGCAGGCGATCATGCGCGCCCAGCAGGGGGCGCGCGAGGACGTGGTCGGGCAGACCCACCGCGCGCTCGAGCAGGCGGGGGCGCTCAAGCGCGCCCCGGTGTCCGCGCCGGACGCTAGCCTGCGCGAGGCAGGATGAGCGACGCCCGCGAGCCCATATTCGAGCTGATCCGCGCCCACCTCGCCGACGAGCTCGACGTGGAGGTCGAGCGGATCGCCGAGAAGACCCGCTTCAAGGAGGATCTCGAGGCGGACTCGCTTGACCTCTATACGCTCGTGCAGGAGCTCGAGGACACCTATGGCGTGAGCATGTCAGACGAGCAGGCCGCCCAGATCCTCACGGTCGGCCAAGCGGTGGACTTCGTTCTGGTCCACCAGGGCCAGGGGACCGCCGATGCGGGGCGATGATGCTGCTGGCGGACCTCCTGGAGGAGCTGCCGGAGGACCTGGCGCGCCAGGTGTTCACGCACGCGTCCTGGAGCGAGCGCCGCAGCGACTCCTACACGCGCCTGGCGTTCCTCGGCGACAGCGTGCTCGCGCTGGCCGTCACCACCTATCTGTACCCACGGCTGGAGGCCGAGCACTTCGGTGCGGGCAGGCTCACCAAGATCCGCGCCCAGGCGGTCTCCGGGGTCTCCTGCAGGGCCGTGGCGGAACGCCTGGGACTGCCCGAGCGTCTGCGGGCCGCTGCGCCACCGGGGGTGCGCGATGGGGTTGCGGCGCTGGTGGGGACCGAGCGCGTGCTCGCATCGGTGATCGAGGCCGTGATCGGGGCCTGCTACCTGCAGGCCGGCTACGAGCGGACGGCGGAAGCCGTGGTCGAGGCCTTCACCCCAGAGATCGAGGAGGCGCTGGAGAACCCCGTGGACTTCAAGTCAGCGCTGCAGGAGCTGCTCGCGCGACGGGGCGCGGAGGTCAGCTACGAGATCACGGGCGAGGAAGGGCCACCGCACGAGCGCACCTACGCCGTGGTTGCGCGCGTGGACGGTCGCGAGCTCGGGGCGGGCAGCGGCAGGAGCAAGAAGCAGGCCGAGCAGGAGGCCGCGCGCGCAGCCGTCGAGCAGCTGGCCGGCGAGCCATGAGCGCAGGCGCGTGGCAGATGCCGGAGATGGAGGGCGCATGCGCCTGAAGTCGCTGACGCTGAGCGGCTTCAAGTCGTTCCCCGACCGGACTCGCCTGGATTTCGGCGAGGGCGTGAGCGTCGTGGTCGGCCCGAACGGCTCGGGCAAGTCCAACGTCACCGACGCGGTGCTGTGGGCGATGGGCGAGCAGTCGCCACTGGCGATTCGTGGCCAGTCGATGCAGGATGTGATCTTCGGGGGCGGCCACGGGGTGCAGCCGCGCAGCGCGGCCGAGGTGGAGATCGTCCTGGACAACTCCGACGGGACCGTCGATCTGCCTCTGAGCGAGATCTCGATCATGCGGCGCCTGGACCGAAACGGCGAGGGCGGCTACCGGCTCAACGGCGCGCGCTGCCGGCTCACGGATGTGATCGAGGTGCTCTCCGACACGGGCCTCGGCAAGGAGACCCACTCGGTCATCTCCCAGGGCCGCGTCGATGCGATCGTCACCTCCAAGCCCCGCGAGCGCAGGCTTCTGATCGAGGAGGCAGCGGGGCTCGGCAAGCACCGCAAGCGTCGGCGTCGCGCCCAGCTGAAGCTCGAGCGCACGCAGGAGAACCTCGATCGCGCGCTCGACATCGAGCGCGAGGCGCGGACCCGTCTGCGCCCGCTCAAGCGCCAGGCCGAAGCGGCCGAGCTGCACGAGCGACTCGAGCGCCAGATCCTGCAGGCGCGCCTGGAGCTCGCGCGCGAGGCCAGCCGCGCCTGTCGCGCCGAGCTTCAGGCCGCCGAGCGGAGCGTCGCTGAGGCTCGCGCGGCGCGCAGCGGGATCGAGTCCAGGCTGCAGGAGACGATCGACCGCCGCGGCCAGGCCGAGCGCGCGCTGTCCGAGCGCGCCGAGCGCCACGACGCTCTCTCGCGGCGGGTGTACGAGGCGCGCTCCGCGCATGAGCGTCTGGGATTGCGCGCCGAGCAGGTCGGCGCGGGGGCGCAGGCCCTGGCACGTCGGATCGAGCGCCTCGAGTCCGAGCTGGAGGGCATCGCGGCCCACGGCAGCGAGGAGGGCGAGGGCAGCCGCGTGGCAGACGGCGCCGAGCGGATAGCGGCACTCGAAGCCGAGCTCGCCGAGATCGAAGCCGGCCGCGAGCAGGAGATCGAGCGCGAGATCGCCCAGCTGGCGCAGGAACGCGAGAGCCAGCGCGCGCTCGTGGCCGAGATCGCCTCCGAGGTCGAGACGGCCCGCGCGGCGCGCGTGCAGGCGGACGCCGAGGCCGATGCGGCGCGCGAGCGTCTCACGGTCGCCGAGCGCGCCGTCCAGGACGCGCGGCGCGAGGCAGCCCGGGTGGGCGCCGAGCTCGCGGCCGCCAACCAGTTCCTGCGTGGTCATGCGCGCGTCAGCAGCGGCGTGGAGCAGGGGTCCGCGAGGGCGCTGAGCGAGGAGCTGAGCGTCCAGGACGGCTACGAGCTGGCGCTCGCGGCAGCGCTCGGCGGGCGCCTCGACGCGGCGCTCGTGAGCGACGTCCCTGGAGCCGAGGCGCTGCTCGATCGAGCCGGGCCCGACGGGGGCACTGCCCTGCTGTCCGGCATCGAGCCGGATGCTCGCGAGCGATCACGCGAGCATCCCGAGCCCGTGGCGGGAGCGCTCAGGCTGATCGATCTCCTCAGCGGGCCGCCGGAGGTGCTCGCGCTGGCCGCGCGTCTGCTGGCCGACGCCTGGGTGGTCGAGCGCCTCGAGGAGCTTCCGCGCGACTTCTCGGGGATCGCGACCACACGCAGCGGTCGGGTGTGGTTTGCGTCCTGGGGCGAGGTCCGCCAGCTGAGCGAGGGCGGCACCGAGCGCGTGCTCGCGCGGCGCAACGAACGCGACCGGCTGATCGCGGCCGCCGAGCAGGCGGCTCAGTCAGAGCACGCGGCCCGTGGCTCCTCCGAGCGGGCGGCGCAGGAGCTGCGCACGGCAGAAGAGGCTCGCACGAGGGCCGAGGACGCGTTGCGCGGCTGTGAGCGAGGACAGTCGGAGACCGCCGAGTTGGTGCGGCGCACCGATTGGTTGATCGAGCAGCGCCGCACGGCGCCCGCGGATGGTCCGCTGGCCGTGCGCAAGGCCGAGCTCGAGGGCGAGCTGGCGGCCGAGCGCAGGCTGCTCGAGCGCGTCGAGCGCGAACGACTCGAGCGCCACGCCCGCACGGAGCGCCTGCGCGCTCAGATCGCCTCCGACAGGACGACTGTCCCACTGGCGCAGCGTCTGGCCGCGGCGCTTCAGCAGGCCGTCGAGGCGGTCGAGGGCCGTGTCGTCCAGCTCGAGGGAGAGCTCGCGGCCGATCGCCAGGCGGGCGAGTCGATGACGGCCGAGCTGCGCAGCTGCGCAGCCGCCGAGGCCGAGATCCAGGCGGCGCTGCGCGCAGCCGGCGAGACCGTGACCGCCGCCGAGGTGGCGGCTCAGCGCCTGCGCGACCAGACAGCTGAGGCCGAGCTCGAGCTGAAGACCGTGACCGAGCGCCTCGGCCTGGGGGCGCAGGAGGCCGAGGAGGGCGGGCGTGCCGGCGAGCAGCAGTCCGACTCCGCTCAGGCGCAGGACGCGCACGCCCCCGAGCGGCTGGACGAGGAGGCCGCCGCGGTGCTGCGCACTCGCGTGGAGCGGCTGACCCGCAGGCGCGAGCAGCTCGGCCCCGTCAATCCGCTCGCCCAGGAGGAGTACTCCGAGGCGCTCGAGCACGTCGAGGAGCTGGAGAGCCAGCGGACCGACCTCGAGACGGCGCTGCGTGAGCTGCGCGGGGTGATCCGCGAGACCGACCGCCAGATCCAGGAGACCTTCGAGGAGACCTTTCAGGCCGCCGCGCGCAACTTCGAGGAGCTCGTGGGCGACGTCTTTCCCGGCGGCTCGGGTCGCTTGAGGCTCGTCGCCGACGAACAGGGCCCGCGTCCGGTGCTGGGTGGCCAGCCGCTTCCGCCAGGCGCGGAGGATGCCGAGGCGATCGAGGCGGCGGCCGAGGCCGAGAGCGAGGCGGAGATACGTGGCGAGGAGGAGCAGCTGCCGGGGGTGGAGATCGAGATCACCCCAGCCGGCAAGGCGACCAAGCGCCTGTCCCTGCTCTCCGGAGGGGAGAAGTCGATGACCGCGCTCGCGTTCCTGTTCGCGGTGTTCCTCGCCCGCCCGTGTCCCTTCTACATCCTCGATGAGGTCGAGGCGGCGCTCGACGACCTCAACCTCGATCGCTTCCTGGCGCTGCTGCGGCGCTACTCGGGCCGCGCGCAGTTCATCGTGATCACACACCAGAAGCGCACGATGGAGGCAGCCGACTGGCTGTACGGGATCTCGATGGGCCAGGACGGGGTCTCGAAGGTGCTCTCTCGTCGCCTGCCCGCCGAGGAGCAGACGGCAGACGTGGCCGAGGTCGCCTGACCGCGGCGCTGCTATCGTCGCGCGGCCCGTGGCCCGCGACTGGAGCGATCTGTTCATAACCGACGGGCCCGCCGCAGAGGGCGCCCCGGACGGGTCCCGCGGCAGCCGGGATGGCGGGGGAGAGGGTGGACGCCAGCGCGGAGGGCTGTTCCGCCGGCTGCGCGAGAGCATGGCCAAGACCCGCCAGGCGCTCGGCTCAGAGATCCAGGCGACGCTGTTCGGGGAGCTCGACGAGCAGACATGGGAACGCCTGGAGGAGGCGCTGATCATGGCCGACGTCGGCGCGAGCACCACCGCGTCCGTCGTGGCGACGCTGGAGGAGGAGGCGGTATCCGGCAAGCTCGAGGGCGGCCAGGCGCTCAGCGAGCGGCTGATCGAGCTGCTTGCGGACACCGCCCGCGTGGGGGAGGCTCGCATCGACATCCGCGCCAAGCCGACGGTGATCATGGCGGTCGGCGTCAACGGGACCGGCAAGACGACCACGATCGGCAAGCTCGCGTGGCACCTGCGCAACGAGCTGGGAGTCAGCGTGCTGCTGGGCGCGGCCGACACCTTTCGCGCCGCCGCCGCCGAGCAGCTGGAAGGGTGGGCCGAGCGCGCCGGCTGCGAGATCGTCACGGGAGCGGAGGGCTCGGACCCGGGGGCGGTCGCCTTCGAGACGATCGCCCAGGCGCGCAGCCGGGGCGTGGATGTCGTGATCGTGGACACGGCCGGACGCCTGCACACCCAGGATGACCTGATGGGCGAGCTCGGCAAGGTGCGTCGGGTGATCGAGCGCCAGCTCGAGGGAGCGCCGCACGAGACCCTGCTCACGATCGACGCCACCACGGGCCAGAACGGCCTGCGTCAGGCAAAGCTGTTCGCCGAGACCGCGCACGTCAGCGGCGTGGTGCTCACCAAGCTCGACGGAACCGCTCGCGGAGGCATCGCGCTGGCGATCGCGCGAGAGCTCGCGCTGCCCGTGAAGCTGATCGGGGTGGGAGAGTCCGTCGAGGACCTGCGGCCGTTCGATCCAGACGACTTCGCCCGTGCCCTGATCGCCGAGAGCTAATCTCCATCTATGTGGATTCTCTGGCTGGTAGCGGCCGCCGTCCTCGGCATCGGCGAGATGCACCAGGGAGGGCTGTATCTGCTCCCGTTCGCCCTCGGGGCGGCATTGGCCGGCGTCGTGAGCCTCCTGGGCGTGGGGACGCTGCTCTCGGCGATCGTGTTCGTGCTCGCCTCGGTGATCGTGGTGGGCACGCTGCGCCCGGTGGCCCGCCGTCACCGCCGGTTGCCGCCCGCCATCCGCACCGGCGCCGCGGCGCTGGTCGGCAAGCGCGCCACCGTGCTCGAGCGGATCGCGAACGACGAGGGCGTCGGCTGCGTGCGGATCGAGGGCGGGGAGGTGTGGACCGCCCGCAGCTACGACGAGGATGAGGTGATCGACGCGGGTGAGCGCGTCGAGGTCGTCGAGATACGCGGAGCCACCGCCCTGGTCATGCACTGAAGCCGGCCGATGGCCCGCGCGAGGCGGCGTAGTCCGTTTGCCAGGCGCGTCAGGGGTACACCGATTTAGGGGTACGCTCTCGGTAAGTCACGAGAAAGGAATTCCGTCCCATGGCCGCATTGATCGTCATCGCTGTGATCGTCGTGTTCGCGCTGGTCGTCGCCTCGCGCTCCATCCGCGTGATCCCTCAGGCGCGGGCGGGAGTGGTCGAGCGCCTGGGCCGATACAGCCGCACGCTGGAGCCCGGCCTGACGATCGTCACGCCGTTCATCGACCGCGTGAAGCCGCTGGTCGACCTGCGCGAGCAGGTGGTCAACTTCGCGCCGCAGTCGGTCATCACCGAAGACAACGTCGTGGTGGGCATCGAGACCGTTCTCTACTTCACGATCACCGACCCACGCTCGGCAACCTATGAAATCGCCAACCCGCTGCAGGCGATCGAGCAGCTGACGGTCACGACGCTCAGGAACGTGATCGGCGGGCTGTCGCTCGAGGCCACGCTGACGGCGCGCGAGAACGTCAACACCGAGCTGCGCGTCGTCCTGGACGAGGCGACGGGTAAGTGGGGCATACGGATCAACCGGGTGGAGATCAAGTCGGTCGACCCGCCGGCGGACATCAGGACCGCGATGGAGAAGCAGATGCGCGCCGAGCGTGACCGCCGCGCGGCGATCCTGACGGCCGAAGGCGAGAAGCAGGCGCAGATCCTCACAGCCGAGGGCGCCAAGCAGGCGGCCGTCCTCAACGCCGAGGGTGCCCAGCAGGCCGCCATCCTCGACGCGGAGGGTGAGCGTCAGGCGGCGATCCTGCGCGCGGAGGGCGAAGCGAAGGCGATCGACACGGTCTTCACGGCGATTCACGAGGGCAAACCGGATCGCGAGCTGCTCAGCTACGAATACCTGCAGATGTTGCCCTCTCTGGCCGAAGGCGACGCCAACAAGGTGTTCGTCGTGCCCTCCGAGTTCGCCCAGGCGTTCGGGGGCATCGGCGAGGCGCTCGCGCGCCGCGTCGAGCCCAAGGACGGCCCGCCGGAGGCGCCGCCGCGGCCACTGCCCCCCTCCGCGGGCCGCTGAGCGCGGCCAAATCGCGCTGCGCCTGACCCGGGCGCGGCGGCTGCGAGAATCAGGCGGTCATGTTCGACTCGCTCGCGGAGAAGCTCCAGGCAACGCTGTCTGAGGTACGCCAGCACGGCACCCTGACCGAGCAGGACATCGATGGGGCGATGCGCGAGATCCGCCTCGCGCTGCTCGAGGCAGACGTCAACTTCAAGGTCGTGCGGCAGTTCACCGCGCAGCTGAAGGAGCGCTGCCTCGGCGCGGATGTGATCGGCAAGCTCAACCCCGGTCAACAGGTCGTCAAGATCGTGGGCGAGGAGCTCACGGAGCTGATGGGCGGCGCCTCGGCCGGGCTCAGCTTCTCCTCGCGTCCGCCGACCGTGATCCTGATGGCGGGGCTGCAGGGCTCGGGCAAGACGACCGCGACGGCCAAGCTCGCGCGCTACCTGCGCGAGGAGCACTCCTCCTCGGTCGCGGTGGCGGCCTGCGACGTCTACCGCCCGGCGGCAGTCGATCAGCTGGTGAAGGTCGGCGCGCAGGCAGGAGCCGCCGTCTATTTCCGGGACCCCACCCACCCCGACCGCGATCCCGTCGAGATCGCCTCCTGGGCACTGGAGCGGGCCAGGAGCGAGGGCAAGGACGTGCTGATCGTGGACACGAGCGGCCGTCTACACGTGGACGAGCAGCTGATGGCCGAGCTCGTGCGGATCCGCGACGCGGTCAAACCGACCGACGTGTTGCTCGTGGTCGATGCCATGACCGGGCAGGACGCGGTCAACGTCGCCGAGAGCTTCGCCGAGGCTGTGCAGTTCGACGGCGTGGTGATGAGCAAGCTCGACGGAGATGCGCGCGGAGGCGCGGCGCTGTCGGTGAAGGCGGTCACGGGCAAGCCGATCCTGTTCGCCTCCACGGGGGAGAAGCTCGAGCAGTTCGAGCGCTTCCACCCCGATCGCATGGCCCAGCGGATCCTCGGGATGGGCGATGTGATGAGCCTGATCGAGAAGGCCGAGCAGCAGTTCGACGAGGGCGACGCGCGCGAGCTCGAGCGCAAGCTCAGGCGCAACGAGTTCGGGCTCGACGACTTCCTGGACCAGCTCAAGATGATCCGCAAAATGGGACCCCTGAGCAGCCTGTTGGGCATGATCCCCGGCTTCGGCGGCCAGCAGCTGAAGAACATGAAGGTGGACGAGCGCGAGCTCGACCGGATCCAGGCCATCATCCTGTCGATGACACCTGAAGAGCGCCGCCGCCCAGAGCTGATCAAGGGCTCGCGCCGGCTGCGCATCGCACGGGGATCCGGCACCAACGTCCAGCAGGTCAACAAACTGGTCAAGCAGTTCGGCCAGATGCGCAAGGTGATGCGCCAGGTGGGGCGCGGCAAGATGCCTGATATCGGCGCGCTGATGCGTAACGCGCGCTGAGGTGCGCCGCACCACGCAACGATCCGATTCTGCGCCCCGGCGGCGCACCGTCTAAGCTCTATGGCTCGATGTGCATGACGCTCTAGTCCAAGGGCGTTCGCTGAGACACTTCGAGACTTCGTTCAGCACCAGAGAGGAAACCGTGGCAGTCAGGCTCAGGCTCACGCGAGTGGGCGGCAAGAAGGACCCGATGTGGCGTGTGGTCGTTGCCGATCAGCGCTCTCCGCGCGACGGTCGCGTGATCGAGACGATCGGCCACTACAACGCGCAGACGAACCCCTCGACGATCGTGATCAACGAGGAGCGGGCGCGCAACTGGCTGGCGCGTGGTGCCCAACCGACGGATACGGTGCGCAAGCTGCTGCGCATACAGGGCATCGAGACCCGGACCGGCTAGCGGACCGCCGGGCGCCACCGAGATGCCCACCGATAATCCCAAGCGCCTGTTGGAATACCTCGCTGAAGGCCTGGTCGACGACCCGGACGCGGTTGCGGTCGAGCAGTTCGAGGAGGATGGCGGCACGATCGTGCTCGAGCTGTGCGTGGCGGCGGAGGACTACGGCAGGGTGATCGGCCGGGGCGGGCGCACGGCTCACGCGCTGCGCACCGTGGTCAAAGCAGCTGCGGCCGGCGAGGGAAGCCACGTGCTCCTCGACATCGTCGATTGACCGGCGAGCGAGGCGGGGTCGAGCACGGCGCTCCGGCGCAGGACGCGCCGGCGAGCATGGCGGTGGGACGGGTCGGGCGCCCCCATGGCCTGGATGGAAGCTTCTATGTGACCCGTCCGCGGGCACGACTGCTGAGTCTCGGGACAGAGGTGACGGTGTCGGGGCGCACCGCGGCGATCGTGCGCCGCGCCGGAACAGAGCGGCGCCCGATCGTGCGTCTGGATGGCGTCGAGGATCGCGAGGCGGCCGAGGTGCTGCGCGGCTGCGAGCTGGCCGTCGACGCCAGCCACGCCCCCAAGCTCGAGGAGGGCGAATGGTGGGCGCACGAACTCGAGGGCTGCGCGGTCATCGACGGCGAGCGGCTGCTGGGGACGGTCACGAGCATGCTCGAGCTGCCCTCCTGCGAGGCGCTCGAGGTGCTTCCACCCGACGGAGGCGCGCCGCTGCTGATCCCGATGGTCAAAGACGCCATCCGCGCAGTTGAGCCGGCGGCGCGACGGATCGAGGTCGACTCTGGTTTCCTCGACGGGACGCCGCCGAAGCCCGGCGCGCCCGCGGCTGACGCCGGTCGAGCCGGGGAGGCGCCGCGATGAACGTCGATGTATTCACGCTGTTTCCCGAGTGGTTTGAGTGGTTCTCCTCGCAGCGCCACGTCAGCAACGTGCTAGCGGCGGGCTCGAGCCTGGAGTGCGTGAACGTGCGCGAGCACACGCCGCTGAGCGGCGGGCAGGTCGATGACACCCCCTTCGGCGGCGGCGCCGGCATGGTTCTGCGCGTCGACGTCCTCGACAGCGCCCTGCGTGCCCACTATGGCGTCGATCCTGTGCTTCTGCGTGAGCGTCGGCGGGTGATCGCGCTGGCCCCGGGCGGGCGGCTGCTCGACGATCGGCTGGTGGACGAGCTCGCGGGTGAGCCGGCGCTGACGCTCCTGTGCGGACGCTACGAGGGCTTCGACGAGCGCATACTCGAGCACTTCGCAAGCGACGTCGTCTCGATCGGGCGCTACGTGCTCAGCGGCGGGGAGCTGGCGGCCATGGTCCTCTGCGACGCCGTCATGCGCAAGCTTCCGGGCGCGCTCGGACACGAGGAGTCGGCCGCCGAGGAGTCCTTCAGCGTCGCGCTGGAGGGTCAGCCGGAGTATCCCCACTACACGCGTCCGGCCGAGTACCGCGGCTGGCGGGTGCCGGAGGTGCTCCTCTCGGGGCATCACGCGCGCGTCGAGCAGTGGCGGCGCGAGCGCAGCCGCGAACGCGGTCTGGATCTCGCGCGCGGGCGCTCGCAGGGCTGAGCGCCCGCCTGGTGAGGCGTGGCGAGCCAACTGTTCGCTACCATTGCTGCCTCGCGCTGGCCGAGCGCTCCGTCACGGGGCCTCCAGTGGTCGATCAAAGCGCGGCCTTCCTTCTGTCATGAGCAGCGTCATCGCAACCATTGAGCGCGCGCAGCTGCGCCGCGTTCCCAACTTCTCCCCGGGCGACCGCGTGAAGGTGCACTTCCAGGTCATCGAGGGCCAGCGCAGCCGTGTGCAGGTCTTCGAGGGGGTCGTGATCAAGCGCCAGGGCCACGGCGCGCGCGAGACGTTCACCGTACGCAAGCAGTCCTTCGGCGTTGGCGTGGAGCGTATGTTCCCCGTGCACTCCCCCAAGATCGAGCGCATAGAACTGGCGGCACGAGGCGACGTACGCCGGGCGAAGCTCTACTACCTGCGCGACCGGGTGGGCAAGCGCGCACGGGTGCGCGAGCGTCGCTACACGGGTCCGGAAGAGGCCGTTCAGCCAGGTCTGCTCCACGAGCCCACCGAGGCTACGGACGCGGATGGAGTGACCGCGGAGGAGGCGGTTGTCGAGGTCAGCGCCGACCAGCAGGCCGGCGGTGGCGTCGTCGAGGGCACCAGTCAGGAACACGCCGCGTCAGCCACGGAGGACGAGGTCGGCAATGAGGCCGAGGCGGACGCTGAGTCCCAGACGCCCGATGTGCCCGCGCCAGCAGCGGACGCAACCGATACCTCCTCCGATGCCGGTGGCGCCAACGAGGGTGCATCCGCCGGCGACCCGCCGGCGTGAATCCCGCCGCCAAGACCGCCGCCAAGCCCGGTAAGCCCGGCAAGCACCACTCGAAATCGCTCACGAGCTCGATCGTCGAGCTGGTCGTGATCATCGCAGTGGCGCTCGGTCTCGCGCTCGGCATCCAGGCGTGGATCATCAAGCCCTACCGGATACCGAGCGGCTCGATGGAACCGACGCTCGCGGTTGGCCAGCGCGTGCTCGTCAACCGCATCGGCATGGACTTCAGCAAACCTCACGTCGGTGAGATAGCGGTGTTTCATCCGCCAGAAGGTGCCGAGCAGCAGGAGTGCGGCACTCCCAACAGGCTGAGCGGTGCGGCCTGCTCACAGCCGAACCCCACGCAGGCCAGCGTGAACTTCATCAAGCGCATCGTGGCCGGTCCGGGCGACGAAATGTACATCAAGGAAGGCCACGTCTTTCGCAAGGCCGCGGGCAAGAGCTCGTTCGTCGCCGAGAAGGACTCCTACATCCGCCCGTGCGCTCAGACGGGCGGCCCGGAATGCAACTTCCTCAGGCCGATCAAGATTCCGGCCGACCACTGGTTCATGATGGGCGACAATCGTGGCGACTCCGACGACAGCCGGTACTGGGGACCGGTCCCCACGGGATGGATCATCGGCGGAGCCGTCGCCACCTACTGGCCTCCCGATCGAATCGGGATCCTCTAGCGACGAGGTTCCGCCGGCAGACGAGATGGCGGGTGCCTCATCGCGTAGCTCCGGCTCCTCGGCGCGCTCCAGGCGCAGGCGCCGTCGCGCGACAAGCGGGCAACGCCTGTTCGCCTTCGATCGCCGCCTCGGCTTTCGCCTGGTGGCCGGCGCGGATGAGGCCGGACGTGGGTGCCTCGCCGGCCCACTGGTGGCGGCGGGGGTGCTGTTCGACTACGAGACGCTCACGACCCGGGAGCTGCGCTCGCTGGCCGCCCTGAACGACTCCAAGCAGCACACCCCTGAGGCGCGCGAGGCGCTCTACCCGCTGGTGCTACGCAGCGCCGCGCGCGTGCACGTCGTATGCCGGTGCGTGCGCGGGATCGACACGCGCGGGCTGCACAAGACGAACCTGGCAGCACTGCGCGACGCCCTGCGAGGTGTCACCCGCGAGGCGAGCGGGGAGGTGCTGTGTCTCGTGGACGGCTTCTCCGTGGCCGAGTTCGAGCGCCCGCAGCGCGCGATCATCGACGGCGACGCGACCAGCGCGGCGATCGCAGCCGCGTCGATCGTCGCCAAGGTCACGCGCGACCGCTACATGCGCCATGCCGACATTCAGCACCCTGGCTGGAGCTTTGCCGAGCACGTCGGCTACTCCACCCCTTCGCACCGCGATGCGATCCTTCGCAACGGCGTCTCGCCGCTGCACCGGATGTCGTTTCAGTCGCTGGCCTACCAGCAGCTCGCTCTGTAGGCGCGCGCAGTCCCTACCAGGCAGCTTCGACGTGGTCGAGGCGCACCAGCCGGTCGCGCCGGTCGAGGGTGATGCCGATGGCGTCGAAGCGGATCGTCCGGGCCGTCGGCCTGTCCAGACGCTCCTGGCTCAGCCATGCCACCGCGAGACGACGCAGGCGCGAGCGCTGCGAGCTTCGCAGGCCCGCCAGAGGCGTGGTCGCCGGGTCGAGATACCCGCCGTGCGAACTGCCTCGGCGCGTCTTGACCTCGACGAACACCAGCGCGTTCCCGTCATGGGCGATCAGGTCGATCTCGCCGTGGCGGGTGCGCACGTTGCGTGCGATGACAGCGAAGCCGAGTCGGGTGAGGTGGGCGGCGGCCATCTCCTCGCCCACACGCCCGAGGGCACGGGGCGAGGAGGGCGGCGAGCACTCGTTGCAGGACACGCACTCCACGCTACGGCGCAGAATGTGACACGTAGGGCCACTCTGTGCCGATTCTGCGAGCTCACTGTGTCAGGAGTGTGTCCTTCGTGTGGGAGCCGGGCCTTCGGCGTTTCGGCGTCTCCGATCGCCCAGGGGAGGCGCTGCACGAGCCGCGCGGTTGGATAGCCTCCTGGCTCGTGGCCAGCGACCCAGCCAAGCTTCACCCCGAGGGGCCGAGATCCTTGGACGGGATCACGCGCTTCATCGGTATGCGCTGGGAGGACCCCCAGACGATCCGCCTGCGGATCCGTCCCGAGCTGATCAACGGGGGAGGGCTGCTGTCGGGGGTGGTCACGTATGCGCTGGTGGACTACTGCATGGGCTCGACGCTGTGGGCGCAGACGAGCGAGCAGGAGCGCATCGCGACGATCAGCATCGCGGTCAACTACATCCAGACGGCGGTCGAGGGCGAGATCGTGTGCCGCACGACGCTCGACCGTCGCAACCGCACCACGGCGGTGATGCGCAGCGAGGTGCACCACGAGGACGGGCGCCTGCTGGTCACGGCGATCGGCAGCTACTCGATCTTCCTCGCGCGCAACCGTCCTGCGATCCCGTCGGGCTCCTGACCGCCACCGCGCTCACGATCGCCGGCTCGGACTCCGGTGGCGGCGCTGGCATCCAGGCCGACCTGAAGGCCTTCGCGCGCTGTGGCGTGCACGGCACGAGCGCGATCACGGCCATCACCGCGCAGAACACGGTGGAGGTGCGCGCCGTCCACCCGATCCCGCCGGAGATGGTGCTCGCCCAGGTCCGGGCGGTGCTCGCGGACATCACCGTGGATGCGGTGAAGGTCGGCATGCTGGGCACGGTCGAGGTGACGCTGGCGGTCGCGCAGGCGCTCGAGGAGCTGCCGAGCGGCACCCCGGTGGTGGTCGATCCCGTGATGGTCTCGGAGTCCGGCGCCCGACTGTTGCAGGAGGACGCTCGGCAGGCGCTCGTGCGCGAGATCCTGCCGCGGGCGAGCGTCCTGACCCCCAACCTGCCCGAGGCGCGGGTGCTGGCCGGCGTGCCTGCGGCCCGTGCCGAGGATCCAGCCCACCGGGACTCGGCCGAGGCGGATCGGTGTGATGAGGACGATCTGGAGGCCGAGGCTCTCGCGAGGGCCGTGCTGGCGCTTGGTCCGCAGATCGTGGTGCTCACGGGCGGGCATCGCACGCGCGCGAGCGACCTCTTTCTCGACTCGGCTGGAGACGGTCGCATGGTGCGCATCGACGGCGTGCGCCACCCCGACGGGGCCGCCCATGGCTCGGGTTGCACGCACTCCTCGGTGCTGGCGGCGCAGCTTGCGCTCGGGCGCACGCCCCTGGAGGCTGCGCGTATCGCCCGCGCGCTGGCCGGGGCGGCCGTGGCGCACGGGCTGCGCGACGTGGGGGCGGGGCCGGGTCCGGTGGACGTGATGGACCTGGCTGCCGTGCGGGCGAACTGGCGTTCGAGCGCTGCTGGTTTGCCATAATCGAGCGACGATGAAGCTGCTGCGTATGAAGCCCGGTCATGGCGAGATCGTGCTCGCCGAGGGCGACGTGGAGGTGCCGGCGCAGGAGCAGGAGTTGATCGAGGCGTTTCGCCGCGAGCTCGACGCGGGGATGTGGGCTGCGGTTCCGAGCGAGACGGCGGGTGGGCGCCGCGAGGCCGAGCTGGTCAAGAGCTTCGCTGAAGTTCCCCGTGACGCAGAGCGTGTGATCTTCTTTCCCCGGGCTGCCGGCGGCGCGCCCGGGGCCAGCCTCTAGCGTCGATGGCACTCGCGCTGGGCACTGGCGCGGTCGTGCTCGTGGTGCTCGTGTGGGAGCTGATGCGCCCGACGCTCGCGCGCACCCTGGCGCGTGCTCGCCACATGTGGGCGTTGCGGACGAGCGCGGGCGCGGGCAGCTATGACCCGGGCAGGGAACGCCGCGCCGAGCAGCGCGCGCGGGCGCTGCTGCGCTCGTGCGTGGACGAGCACGACTGGTCGATGTACCGCGACCTCGGCTTCCTGCGCGTCTGGGGCGCACTCGCCGGTCGCGACGGTGGGGAGGGCGCGGCCTACGCCTACCTGATCTATCCGCACAAGCCGATCGTGGCCTATGTGCCCGACACGGGGGAGCTGCTCAACGAGTACTGCGTGGCCTTTCCCGATGACTCCAAGCCCTACGGCAGCTCGCGACTGCCGCACTCGGACGACGTGCTGGCCAAGTGGATGGCGTTGACGGCCGACGAGCGACGCCTGATCGGTGAGGCCAACATGCACCTGCCGGGACGCCAGATCGACCCCGAGCGCGTCCGCCGCGACCTCGCACGTCTCGACCGCTGGGAGCAGCAGCGGGCGCAGCGGTCGAAGCTCGGCCGGCACGGTAATGTGCGCGCCGCGTGAGCCCTCCCGGAGCCTTTGACGTCAAGCACCGCAGTCGTGCCCTCACCGAGGGGCCCGAGCGCGCGGCCGCCCGGGCATATCTGCACGGCATCGGCTATACGGCCGAGGACCTGGCCAAGCCGATCGTGGGCGTGGCGCATTCGTGGATCGAGACGATGCCCTGCAACTTCAACAACCGCGTGCTGGCGGCCAAGGTCAAGGAGGGCATCCGCAGGGCCGGCGGCACGCCGATGGAGCTCAACACGATCGCGATCTCGGACGGCATCACGATGGGTACGGCGGGGATGCGTGCCTCGCTGGTCTCCAGGGAGCTGATCGCAGACTCGATCGAGCTGGTGGCCTCGGCCCACGCCTTCGACGCGCTGGTCGCCATCTCGGGCTGCGACAAGACGATCCCGGGCACCGTGATGGCGTTGGCGCGCCTGAACATACCCTCGCTGATGCTCTACGGGGGCTCGATCCGCCCCGGTTGGTTCAAGGGCGAGCAGGTCACGATCCAGCAGGTCTTCGAGGCCGTCGGCGCGCACGCCGCAGGCAAGATCACCGAGGAGGAGCTGCACGAACTGGAGGAGGCTGCCTCTCCGGGCGCCGGCGCCTGCGCCGGCCAGTTCACCGCCAACACCATGGCAATGGCCTTCGAGGTCCTCGGCATCTCGCCCGCCGGCTCGGCGATGGTCCCCGCGGAGGACGGGCGCAAGCTCCAGGTGGCCGTCGAGGTGGGAGAGCTCGTGATGGACGTCCTGCGCCGCGGCCAACTGCCCAGCGAGGTCATCAGCAAGGAGGCATTGGAGAACGCGATCGCAGCGGCCGCCATGAGCGGCGGCTCCACCAACGTGGTGCTGCACCTGCTGGCCGTCGCCAGGGAAATGGGCGTGCCGCTGCAAATCGAGGAGTTCGACCGCATCTCCGAGCGCACGCCGCTGCTCTGCGACCTGCAGCCCGGAGGCCATTACGTGGCCACCGACCTGTACGAGGCCGGAGGCGTGCCGCTGGTGCTCAAGCGCCTGAGTGAAGCAGGCGTCCTCAATGAGCACGCGCAGACTGTCACCGGGCGCACGATCGGCGAACACGCCGCCGAGGCGCAGGAGACGGAGGGCCAGCGCGTGGTGCGCCCGCTCGAGGAAGCGCTCAAACCGACGGGTGGCTTCGCGATCCTGCGCGGCAACATCGCGCCGGACGGCTGCGTGGTCAAGCTCTCCGGCCATGAGCGCCGCGTGCACGTCGGCCCCGCGCGCGTGTTCGACGGCGAGGAGGCCGCGATGGCTTCGGTCCTGGCCAAAGAGATCGCGGAGGGGGACGTGGTCGTGATCCGGGGTGAGGGGCCGGCGGGCGGTCCGGGCATGCGCGAGATGCTCGCCGTCACAGCGGCGATCGTGGGGGAGGGCCTCGGCGAGAGCGTGGTGCTGATCACCGACGGGCGCTTCTCGGGAGCGACCCACGGCTTCATGGCCGCTCACGTGGCTCCGGAGGCGATCCGCGGCGGGCCGATCGGCGCGCTCGCAGACGGCGATGAGATCACGCTCGACGTGGATGCCCGCACGCTCTCGGTGGCGCTCAGCGACGAGCAGATCGCCGAGCGCCTCGCCTCATACACGCCGGGCGCTCGAGCTGACGAACACGTGGACGTGGCGATCCAGAAGTACGCCAAGCTCGTGGGCAGCGCGGCCCAGGGCGCGGTCACGAGCTGAGCCGCAGCCGAGCTCGGGCAGCCGAGCTGGGCACACCTGCCGCGATCACTCGACTTGCGCGCCCGCGTGTGTGCGCGCACACGCCCGCGCGCGAGTCGGCCTCGGGGCGCTACTCGGCCAGGAAGTCTTTGAGCAGCGCGTTGAAGGCGGCGGGGCGCTCGAGCATGGCCATGTGGCCGGTGTCCTCGAAGATGACCTTGCGCGAGTCAGGGATCAGCTCGGCGAAGACATCGGCGTCGCGCACGTTGATCAGACGGTCGCCGTCGCCCCACACGATCAGCGTGGGGCAGACGATCTCGGGCAGGCGCTCGCGGACGTCGTAGCCGAGGATCGCCTCGAGCGCCATCAGGAAGCCGGGCTTGCCGGCGCCGCGCAGCTGCTCGGCGGCGAGCGCGGCGGGCAGGCGTGAAGGATGGCGCACGACGATGTTGAGGGTCGCCTCGCGCAGCCTCGCCCTGCGGGCGACGGTGTCGGACTTCGAGGCTACCCATGCGCCGGTCGCGGCGAGGATCCGCTCGGCGCGGCGAAGGCTGGGGATGGCTCGCTTGGTACGGGGATCGCCGTGGGTGGAGATCCCGGCGGCGGAGATCAGCACGAGCCGCTCGACGCGCTGGGGGAAGGCGATGGCGAGCTCGGCGGCGATGAAGCCGCCCATCGAGTTGCCCACGAGCGCCGCGGCATCGATGCCGAGCTGGCCGAGCAGGCGGTCGAGCAGGCGGGCGTAGCCGGAGATCGAGATCTCGCCAGCGGGCATCGGCGAGCTGCCGAAGCCAGGCAGGTCGATCGCGACGACGCGGTGCTCGGCGGCGAGCACGGGGAGCTGCTCGAGCCAGTTGGGCCACGACCCGGACAGGCCGTGGACGAACACCACGGGCGGTCCCTCGCCGAGCTCGATCACGTTGACGGCGTCGCCGTCAACGTGAACCCAGCGCTGGTTTGCGCGCCAGTCCACGTCGAGCCAGGCAGAGCGGCCAACGGGGCCGTAGGCCGCGTTCTCGCCTGCGGGAATTCGTGTGCTGCGCGTGATCGGCGGGGAGGCGCTCATCACCGTGAATGTACTCCACACGCCGATGTATCACCATGGTTATACAGGGCGCGGCGGGCGCGGACATGGCCGACATCCAGGCCCTGGATGCCCCACTGTCCGCGCGTCCCGGATCACGGTGGCGGCGTGCGCCGACTGAGGCGAAGGCAGGCGGTGCAGCGCTGGCGGCGAATCAGTCCACGGCATGAACGGGGCAACGGAGGCATCGAGCGGGCATGGGCGCTCGCTGGCGGGGGTATGGGAGCAGGCCATCGGGCTGCTCGACGAGGACCTGGGCAGGCGCGACGCGGCACCGCGCACGCGCCGGGCCTACATGACCGATCTGGGTCAGTTCGCCGACTGGGCGGTGGCTCAGGGGCTGACACCGCAGGAGGTGGGCCCCAAGGCGGTGCGCCGCTACATCGCCCGCCTCTCTCAGCAGAGCGCCGCGCCGAGCACCTCGGCGCGCAAGCTGGCCGCCCTGCGGGCCCTCTTCTCCAGCCAACGCGAGCACGGTGAGATCGCCCAGAATCCGGCCGACCTGGTCTCGACGCCGAGGCGGGCGGACCATCTTCCCCGGGTGCTCACAGCGCGCGAGGCGGCGCGCCTGCTCGATGGCATCCCCAACGGAATGCCCGCCCACCCGCTCGAGGTGCGCGACCGCGCGATGTTCGAGCTCGCCTACTCGTGTGGCCTGAGGGCAGAGGAGATCGTGTCGCTGAGGACGGCCGACGTGGACCACGACGGCGAGCAGCTGCGAGTGGAGGGCAAGGGACGCAAGACGCGCTTCGTGCCTGTGGGCGAGCCGGCGATGGCCGCGGTGCGGCTGTACCTGGAGCGTGCCCGGGGCGCCCTGGCGGCGCCCATGCCCGCCGAGGAGCGCGCGCCGGGACGGGTCGGGGCAGCGATGCGGGCGGGCGGCTCGTGGGATGCGCTGTTCCTGTCAAAGACAGGTAGACCGCTGGGAACGAGCGACGTCCGCCGCAGGCTGCGAACGTGGACGGCGAGGATCGGCGTGGCCGAGGGCAGCTCCCCGCACGCGCTGAGGCACAGCTTCGCCACGCACCTCCTGGACGGCGGAGCGGACCTTCGCAGCATCCAGGAGATGCTCGGGCATGCCAGCGTGTCGAGCACCCAGATTTACACTCGGGTAGAGTCCGCCAGGCTTAGAAGCGCCTATGCGCGCAGTCACCCTCGGGCCTAGGGGGGATGGAACCCTGGAGACGAACGTCAAACCGATCGAGCTGCGCGAACTGTGGCGGCGCTATAAGAACGACGGCGACAGCCGCGTACGCGAGCGGTTGGTCGTCGCCTACTCCCCGCTGGTGAAGTACGTGGCCGGGCGGACGGCCGCGGGCCTGCCTCCCCATGTGGAGGAGGCCGACCTGATCTCCTATGGCCTCGTGGGGTTGATCTCGGCGATCGAGCGCTTCGACCTCTCTAGGGACATCAAGTTCGAGACCTATGCGATCATGCGCATCAAGGGTGCGATCATCGACGAGCTGCGCTCCCTGGACTGGGTCCCCCGCAGCGTTCGTGCCCGTGCCCGCGAGGTCGAGCGCGCGAACGCCAAGCTCGAGCACACCCTGCAGCGTGCGCCCACCGACGCGGAGATCGCAGCGGAGATGGGAATCTCGATCGAGGAACTCAACGAGTCGCTGCTCGCGATCTCGCACTCCTCGATCGTGGCCCTGGATGAGCTGTGGAGCGTGTCGGACTCAAGCGGCGATCAGGTCTCGCTGATGGACACGATCGAGGATCCGGGCGCACCCGATCCCGCCAGGGCACTGGACCTCGGCGATCTCAAGGACAGGATCGCCGACTCGATCGCGATGCTCCCCGAGCGCGAGAAGCTCGTGATCGCGCTCTACTACTACGAGAACCTGACCCTGCGGGAGATCGGTGAGGTGCTCGGGGTGACCGAGTCACGGGTCTCACAGATGCACACCAAGGCCGTCCTGCGCCTGCGCTCGCGCATGCAGGAGGAGTCCTTCGACGACTGAGCGAAGATTGGGCTCCGCTCGCGCATGCAGGACGACTGAGCTGATACCTGGGCTGTAGACCACCGTGCATGCACGGTGGTCGGCACCGGCGCATGCGCCGGTGCCCGGTGCGCGCATGCGCGCACCGAATGGAGGCTGCCGATCTAGGTAGTTCTCCGCTGAGGAATGCGACAGGGCTCGGATACCGAGGCCGCGGGGGCCGCCTAGCCTCAGACCATGAGGTACGAAGGCCACTTCGATCACATGGACGGCGGAGGCTGGGTGTTTGCGGCTGTCATGCTCGTGCTTCTAGTCGCCCTGGCTGTGGCGGTGATCATCTGGCTCAACCGCAGCCGCGGCATCGGGGCCACGCCCCAGGCCCCGATCGGTGGCGGGCCGGTCTCGGCGCGTGATCTGCTCGATCGCCGCCTCGTATCCGGTGAGATCGGCGAGGAGGAGTATCGGCGCCTGCGCGCCACTCTCACCGAGACCGCGACGCCGGGTGAGCCCGCCGGTCCGCCGCCAACGCCCCTTTGATCGGCGCGGTCCGAACACCCTGGCGCGAGCGTGCGAACGGCGGTATCGTCGTCTGAGAGCTGTCTAGAGAGGAGATCGCATGCGAGGAATGGGAGACCGCCCACCGGCGGACCGGATTCGCAATGTCGCCCTTGTAGGCCACCGCGGCGCTGGAAAGACCTCGCTGCACGAGGCGCTGCTGTTCGAGGCCGGGGTGACCGGCCGCCTGGGCTCGGTCCCTGACGCCAGCACGGTCTCGGATTCGGACCCCGACGAGCAGGCACGCCAGATGTCGATCTCGGCGACGCTCAGCTCTTTCGCGTGGCGGGATCGCAAGATCAACCTGCTCGACACGCCGGGCGAGCCGAGCTTCGTGGCGGATGCCCTGGGGGTCCTGCGCGTGTGCGAGTCGGCCGTGTTCGTGGTCAACGCGGTGATGGGGGTGGAGGTCACGACGGCCCGCCTGTGGGCTCGCGCGGCCGAGCTCGACCTTGCGCGAATGCTGTTCGTGAACATGCTCGACCGCGAGCGCGCGGACTTCTACCGCACGCTGGAGCAGCTCAAGAGCGCGTTCGGACCCCACGTCGTGGCGACCGAGATACCGATGGGCGTCGAGCAGGAGCTGCAGGGCGTGGTGGACCTGGTGGACATGACGGCCTTCCGTCAAGACTCCGCCGAGCGTGCGGGCTGGAGCGAGATCCCGATCCCGCAGGAGTGGGCGGAGCGGGCGCAGGAGTACCGCGAGAAGCTGATGGACGAGGTCTGCGAAGTCTCGGATTCGCTGATGGAGCGCTACCTGGACGGCGGGGAGATCTCGCACGAGGAGATCGTGAGCGCGCTGAAGGAGGGCACCAACCACGGCAGGATCTTCCCGGTGGTGTGCGGTTGTGCCACGCGCAACCTCGGCACCTCGCGCCTGCTCGACGCGATCGTCGAGGACCTGCCCTCGCCGGTCAAGCACGGCTCGCTGAGGGTGGGCGAGGTGGAGCTCGGGCCCAGTGAGGAGCGCGAGCTGTTCGCCTATGTGTTCAAGACCCGCGCCGACCCGTTCGCGGGGCGGATCAACCTGCTGCGCGTCTACCAGGGCGTCCTGCATGCAGACAGTCAGGTGCTCAACAACCACTCCCACGCGAAGGAGCGGATCGGCCAGCTGCTGCTGTTCAAGGGCAAGGATGTCGAGCACGTGCAGGAGCTCGGGCCAGGGGACATCGGCGCGGTGGCCAAGCTCAAGGAGACGCGAGCCGGAGACTGGCTGGCCGCGCGCGACGAGCCGATCGAGATGCCGCGGGTGAAGCTTCCGGCGCCGGTGATGGCCTTCGCGGTGGCGCCGAAGAGCAGGGGCGATGAGGAGAAGGTGCTCGCCTCCCTCCACCGCCTGCAGGAGGAGGACCCCACGATCGACCTGCACCGCGACCAGCAGACGGGCGAGCAGATCGTGGCCGGGCTCTCCCAGGTCCACGTCGAGGTGATCGTGGACCGCCTGCGCGAGCGCTTCGGGGTGGAGGTGACGCTGAAGCCACCCCGCGTGCCCTACCAGGAGACGATCCGCCGTCCGGCCGGAGCTCACGGAAGGCACAAGAAGCAGTCCGGCGGACGCGGCCAGTTCGGCGACTGCCGCATCGAGATAGAGCCGCTCGGGCAGGACGTGCTCAACGACCCGGAGCGGGCGAGCTTCGAGTTCGTCGATCAGATCAAGGGCGGTGTGATTCCAGGCTCGTTCATCCCGGCTGTCGAGAAAGGGGTGCGCGAGGCGATGCGGGAGGGGGTGCTCGCGGGCTACCCCGTGCAGGGGGTGCGTGTGCGCCTGATCGACGGCGCCCACCACTCGGTGGACTCCTCCGAGATCGCCTTCAAGCTGGCCGGCGCCCAGGCGATGCGCCAGGCGCTGCAGGAGGCCGACCCGGTGCTGCTGGAGCCGATCATGCTGGTCAGGCTGTCGGTGCCCGAGAGCCACGTGGGGGACGTGATCGGGGACCTGAGCAGCCGTCGCGGCCATCCCCTGGGGATGGAGGCGGTGGGCGAGATTACCGAGATCAGGGCCGAGGCGCCGATGGCCGAGATGCTCAGCTACGCGCCCGATCTGCGCTCGATCACGGCCGGCCAGGGCGACTACACGCTCGAGTTCCTGCGCTATGAGCAGGTGCCTGCGCACCTGTCCGAGAAGCTGCTCGAGCAGGGCGGCGATACACGCGCCGCGGCCCACGCGTGAGTAGGGCGGGCAGCGCGCGGGCGCGCGGGCGGCTACTCTGATGGGCCATGGCCACGCGTACGATCGTCACCTCGCAGCCGGATGTGGCGTGCGATGTCTGCGAGCGGCGCCTGTTGCGCGGGGAGCAGCCGGACATCTTCCTGGCGGCAGGCAGGCGCAGGACGGTGTGCGAGCTGTGCGCTCCCCGAGCGGCGCACGAGGGCTGGATGCGCGAGCGCGACAGCTCCTCGGTGACGCTGCCGCCGCTGCGGGCCCGGCGTGGGCGAAGCTTCTTCGAGCGCCTGCCTGTGCCCTTCAGGGTGCGCCAGGTGGACAGGCCTCCTGGCGAGAGCATCGACCCACCCGCTCCCGGCAGCTCCGAGGTGCAGGCGCCGGCGAGCTATGACTTCCTCGACGGATACGCGCGGCCAAGCGCCGAGGCGGAGTCCGTGACGCCGCGTGCAGGCACGGCTCCCGTCGCCGCGTTCGCGGCCGGCGATGCGCCTGCGGCTCCCGATGGCCTCGCGCCTGGGAGCCCCGCCCCGGTGGACCCGGGCACCTCCTATCTGGCGGGTGCGCTCGAGGTGTTCAACGCGAGCGAGTTTCCGCGCAGGGTGGCGGGGGTCGCGCGCTCGCTCGGCGCACCCGAGGTCAACGTGCGCTCGGCCGAACATCTCGAGAGCGTTGTCGTGATCGTGGTCGCGTGGGAGCTGAGCTGGTATCGCTACGAGGTCGATCTCAGCGAGGATCTGCCCGCCGCCCGGGCCACCGCGCAGGGCACCGAGCTGAGCGAGCTGGAGCGCGAGGAGCGCGTCGGAAACGCGGTGGCCGGCGATTCCGGCACGCTGTCGCTGACGCGCGTTTAATCCTGGTTGCGCCTCTTGCTTATTGGCCCACGGAGAGTAACATCGGCGTGGAGATGATCTACTGCGTCGTACCCAAGCCGCTTGCTGACGAGCTCTATCCAAAGCTGGTGGAGCACTACCGCGGCGATCAGAACGTCGAGGTGATCATCGATCGCCGTGAGTTCGATCGGCGTGCTCGCTACGGCCGTTCGAGCGCCGCGGGCGCCGAGGAGAGCGGCCAGCGTCGGATCGTGCGCGACCGTCGCCGAGCGCGCGTGGCAGGCGACCTGCTGCCGCTCGCACGCGCAACCTAGCGTTCTGGGTCCGGAATTCGACGGCGCCCAGGTCGGCGTCCCAGGCTGCCTGCATAATCCTTCGCCATGAAGGTGATCGTCCACGTCGACGGGGGCGCCCGCGGGAACCCGGGGCCTGCGGCTGCTGCGTGCGTGATCAGCTCGCCCGACGGCGAGCTGCTGGGCGAGCACGCGGAGCTGCTGGGCCGGGCGAGCAACAACGTGGCCGAGTACCGTGCCCTGCTGCTGGGTCTCGCGCGAGCTCGTGATCTGGGCGCGAGCGAGGTGGAGGTGGTCGGGGACTCCGAGCTGATCGCCAAGCAGGTGCAGGGGATCTACAAGGTCAAGCATGCTGCGATGCGCCCGCTGTATCTCGAGGCGATGGAGGCGCTCAGGGGCTTTGAGCGCTGGTCGATCCGCACGGTGCCGCGCGCGCAGAACGCCGACGCGGACGGGCTCGTCAACGCTGCTCTCGATCAGGCTGCGGCGGCGGGCACGCTCTGAGCCCCCGGCGGTCCGGCGCCGGCGGCCGGCCCGCGCGGGTTTACGCTCGCTCTCAGTGCAGCGGCTGGGCCGAGCGCGCGATCGCCAGCATCTGCTCGTTGGTGAGGTCCTCGAGCAGCGTGTTGACGACCCAGTAGAGAACGTTGCCCTGGCGCCAGGCGACGAGGTGGATGTGGCTGCCGTCGGCGAAGATGCGATAGTCGGTGTGGCCGATCCTGCGGGTTTCGCTGGGGTGGGCGACGATCGGCGGGTTCAGCCAGTCGGTGCCCTCGAAGTCGTAGTAGCCGCCCAGGGTGTTCTGCTGGAACGACACGATGTAGGCGTGGCGCAGGTGGTTGTCGTTGTCGAGCAGGGTGTAGGCGCGGGCCGGCTGCTGCACCGCTGGGCCGGTCTCCAAACCCGGGTAGAGGACCCGGAAGGGCATGTTGACCGATTCCTTGACGAGTTCGTTGTCGCCCGCGGTCGGCGTTGGGTAGAGGCCGATCGAGGCGGAGCTCGGCGCCGAGCTCTGCTTGTGGTGCCCGTGGGTCGCATGGCCGTGGGAGGAGGAGGCGCTCGCGGGGGTCTGGGGCACGCTGACTTTCTGCTGGCCGTGCAGGAAGTCGTTGAGGGTCGCCTGCTCCAGTTCGGGGGTGCTCGTGACGTAGGAGCCGCCCTTGATGGCCGCGTTGGCGTTGGCCGCCCGGAACTTGACCTGGCGCAAGGGCTTTGACTGGGAGAAGCCGATGAGCTTGGCGAGTTCGATCAGCTGGTCGGCCGAGGAGCTGAACCCGGATGTGATGATCGCGTGGCCGACGGCTTTGGCCACCTTGTCGAGCTGCCCGGCCACGTTGCTGGGCGATATCTGCTCCCGCAGGTCTCGCAGGAAGTCCTGCTGGCGCGCCACCCGCACGAAGTCCGAGTCGCCGTGGCGGTAGCGCACGTAGGAGAGCGCGTTGTTGTAGCAGAGCTTCTGATAACCCGGCTGGAGGTTGATTTCGGAGTAGTTTTCTTCCGGGGCGCCGGTGTTCACGTGGTAGTAGCGGTGGTCGACGTTCACGTAGACGCAGCCGAGGGTGTCGACGACCTGGATGAAGCCCTTGAAGTTGACGTCCACGATGCCGTTGAGCTTCAGGCCGGGGAACACTTCGTGCTCGATCGTTTCGGCGGCCAGGACCATCGAGCCGCGCACCCCGCCGAGCATCGCGCCGTAGGTGTAGGCGGCGTTGACCTTTTCCTGGGGGTAGTACTGCCCGGTGGAGGCTTTGATGTTCACGAGCAGGTCGCGGGGGATCGAGAGCACGGAGGTCTGGCCCTGTTCGGGGTCGAAGCGCACGAGCAGGATCGTGTCGCTGTGCGGAGGGTCGGTGCGGTCCAGGGCGTCCTTGGAGGCGGCCCGCCGATCGGACCCGAGGATCAGGTAGGTCGCAGGAGCGCCTTCGTATTCGGGCGGGCGGACGAGGCCCCTGGGTGCCGCCACCTGGTTGAGGCGGTTGAAGATGTCATGGGCGACTCCGGTGGCGGTGTTGAGCGCCACCGCGGCCGTCGCGGCGCCGCTGATCACCACGATCAGCGCGCCTCCGATCAGAAAGCGCTTCCACATGCCCCACCACAGCGAGGGCGGACGCTCGTCATCCAGAGGTATCGGTGCGGAGCTGCTCATGTCAAGGGAGGCAAGCTGACGCCACCCCCCGACGGCGCGCTTGAATACAGCCTAGCGAGCCGACCGGAGCGCAAGCGCCGGGAGGATGGGTAGGCTCGATCGCATGCTCAGCCCGCGCAACCGGGAGCTGCTGGGGCTAATTCCCTCGGCGCTGCTCGTGACAGGCGGCTTCACGGCGATCTTCATCCAGGCCGAGAACAACTCGCCCGGGGCCTCGACCAACCTGACGCTCAACCACGCTTCGAGCGTCTCGCTTGCCTACGGCGCGCTGTTCCTCGGGCTGTGCCTGGCGGCCCACCTCGTGATCCGCTTCGCGCTCCCCTATGCTGACCCCTACCTGTTCCCGCTCGTGGCCGTCCTGGCGAGCGTCGGGATCGTGATGGTCTACCGCATCGAACCGGTGCTCGCTCGCCAGCAGGCGCAGTGGATGATCGTGGGGCTCCTCCTCTTCGCGGGCACGATCGTCACGCTGCGAAAGCACGGCGTGGGGGTGCTCGAGCGCTATCGCTACACGATCGCCGCGGTGGGCATCGGGATGACCGTTCTGCCGCGGCTGCCCGGGATCGGCGAGCAGGTCAACGGCGCCTACCTGGACATCCACCTGGGAAGCATCTCCTTTCAGCCGGCCGAGCTCTCGAAGGTGGCGATCGTGATCTTCCTGGCCAGCTATCTGCGCGACAATCGCCAGATCCTCGTCACGGCCGGCCGGCGCGTGCTCGGTCTGACGATCCCGCCGATGAAGCAGTTCGGGCCGATGCTGATCGTGTGGGGTGCGGCGATGGCCACGCTGCTGCTCACGCGCGAGCTCGGCACCTCGCTGATGTTCTACGGCGCCTTCCTGGCCCTGCTGTACGTGGCGACGGGACGCTTCTCCTTTCCCCTGATCGGCCTGGTCCTGTTCGCGCTCGGTGCCTGGTTCGTGGCGGGGCACGTGGGGCACGTGCACGCCCGCGTGCTCGCCTGGGAAGACCCCCTCAACCACAGGCTCTTCGAATCCGGCACCAGCTACCAGCTCGGTCAATCGCTGTTCGCACAGGCCGACGGAGGGGTGCTCGGCACGGGCTTCGACCAGTCGCTGCTCCGCTATCCGGTTGAACTGGCCAACCACCAGATAGTGCACCGCTCGATCCTGCCGGTGCCCGAAAGCGACATGATCTACGCCGTGATCGTCAACGAGATGGGCCTCGCGGGCGCGTCCGGCCTGTTGCTCGTGTACCTGCTGCTGGTGGCGCGCGGGCTGAAGACGGCGATCCTGGCGCGGGACTCCTTCTCCAAGCTGCTCGCCAGCGGCCTGTCCTTCGTGATCGCGATGCAGGTGTTCGTGATCGTGGGTGGCGTGACCGATGTGATCCCGCTGACGGGGGTCACGCTGCCGTTCGTGGCCTATGGCGGCTCCTCGGTGGTGATGAACTTCGTGCTCGTGGCCCTGCTGCTGGTCGTCTCCGACCGTGCCCGCAGGCCCTATGCGCGTCTGACCGGCTCCTGAGGGCGGGCCGGCTCCTGAGGGCACGGGCCCGGCTTTCAGAGGACGGACTCGCGCGCACGCGAGTCCACATGCCACGCAGAAGCACGCTCATGCGCAGGTGAGGCCCGAGGGCCGTCGAAACCTGTTCGCGGAGATGCTGAGCTCGACGACCACCAGCGCCACGCCGCGCATGTTCCTGCGCACCCCGCCGGCGTTGACGCCGGCACACGGGCGCTATCGGGGTCTCGGGCACGCCCGGGCGCTCGCCGAAGGGTTCTGCTCTCCGGCTGGCATGCAGCGACGTCCGTGGCTGGCGCGCCTGCGCCGCGCGCTCGCCGAGGATCTGTTCGTGTTGCACTTCCAGCCGATCGTCTCACTCGGCGATGGGTCGGTCTCCCACTACGAGGCGTTGTTGCGCCTGGCCGACGAACCAGATGGCTCGCTGGTGGCGCCTGGGAGGTTCCTGCCGGCCGCCGAGCGTTACGGCCTGATCCGCGACATCGACAGGATGGTCCTCGGCAAGGTCGCGGCGATGCTCGGCGGCGAACATGGCCGCCACGGCGTGCGCATCGCGATGAACGTCTCGGCCCTGTCGGTGACCGACCCGACGATGCTCACCCACATCGAGCGGCGACTGCGCCGGCATGGCGCAGATCCCTCGATGCTCGTGATCGAGGTCACCGAGACGGCTGCGATCTCGGACATGGACAGCGCCAAGGCCTTCTGTGCGGAGGCGCTCGCGCTCGGCTGCTCGGTCGCCCTCGATGACTTCGGAGCGGGATTCGGCTCGTTTCAGTACCTCAAGCACCTGCCCTTCAGCCAGTTGAAGATCGACGGCGACTTCATCCGCGGGCTGCCCGTGTCGCGAACCGATCAGCTGGTCGTGAAGGCGCTCGCGGGAGTCGTGCGGGGCATGGGCCGAGAGACGATCGCCGAGTTCGTGGGCGATGAGGCGACGATGAGCATGCTGCGCAGCTACGGCGTGGACTATGCGCAGGGCTTCGAGGTCGGACGGCCCGAGCCGGTGGTCCCGCTGCTGGCGGCCTAGCCTAGCCAGCTCACCCTCTGCTTCGGCGATCACCTCTGCGGGCGACTCATCTCTTCAAGCGGGCGGTGTATCACCATGGTTATACACCGTCCTCAATCGATGTATCACCCATCGGCGCTCGACTTGGATGACCCACCACCTCCGCCGCTGCCACGACCGCCACCACCACCACCACCAATGCCACCAGGCTGAGGGAACTGCCTGCGCATCGCCGCATCCCATGCCCGGTCGCTCATCAGGCGGCGGGTGAGGATCGAGAGCTTGGCCGAGGGGGTGATCGTGATCCGCGCGGGCGGGCGCGAGCGCGTGATCGCCCTTTCGATCACCTTGGCCACCCGCTCGGGGCCCGCCCCGAGATGGCGCATGGGGCCTTCGTAGGCGCCTTTCGTGACGGCGCCGACGGTGGCGTTGAAGTGGGCGTAGGGATCATCGGATGGGCTCTGCACGTCTGTCATCGAGGCGGTGGCAGCCTCGCCGAACTCGGTCTTGATGAGACCAGGCTCGAGCAGGATCACGTCGATCCCGAAGCCGCGCAGCTCGAAGCGCAGCGCGTCTGAGATCGCCTCGAGCGCGTACTTGGTCGCGTGGTAGTGCCCGCCGCCGGGAAAGGACAGCCGGCCTCCCATCGAGCCGAGGTTGACGATCTTGCCCCAGCGCTGGGCGCGCATCTTTCCCAGCACGAGCTGGGTCAGGCGCACGAGCCCGAAGAGGTTGGTCTCGAACTGCCTGCGCACGGCCTCCAGGGGCACCGTCTCGATCGCTCCGCTCTGGCTGTAGCCGGCGTTGTTGATCAGCACGCCGACGGCGCCCTCGGCCTCCTCGACCGTCTCGACGGCCGCGCGCATCGAGGACTCCTCGGTGACGTCGAGCGCGAGCGTGTGGCAGCCGACGTCGGCGAGATCGGCGATCGACTCCGGTCGGCGCGCGGTGGCGTAGACGTTCCAGCCGGAGCGGGCGAGCCGCAGCGCGGTGGCACGCCCGATGCCGGTGGAGCAGCCCGTGATGAGCACCGCCCTGGACGGTCCTGGCATGGGTCCGGAGCATACGCGTTCGCCGGGCGCCGGCGAGGTAGGCTCCCTGCATGACCACTATCTCGCCAGACACACTTCCCGACGCGCTGGGCGCGCCCGCGCGCGAGTTCATCTCCGGCACACATCGCCTGCTGATCGGCGCCGAGCGCCCCGAGGCCGCCGACGGGCGCACGTTCGCCACCGTCGACCCCGCGACCGGGCGCGAGATCGCGCAGGTGTCCCAGGGCGGAGCCGAGGACGTCACGCGCGCTGTGGCGGCCGCGCGCACGGCCTTCGCCGAGGGTCCGTGGTCCTCGCTGCCGGCCTCCGGGCGCGAGCAGCTGATGCTGGCCCTGGCTCAGGCGATCGAAGACCACGACCAGGAGCTGGCCGAGATCGAGTCGCTCGACAACGGCAAGCCGGTGGGCCTGGCCAAGTACGTGGACGTCCGCGGAGCGGCCGCGCACCTGCGCTACTTCGCGGGCTGGCCCACCAAGATCGAGGGCGGCGTGCTGCCGGTGAGCGCCCCCAACATGCTCTGCTACACCCGTCGCGAGGCGGTCGGCGTGTGCGGGCAGATCATCCCCTGGAACTTCCCGCTGCTGATGGCCTGCTGGAAGATCGGTCCGGCGCTCGCGGCGGGCTGCACGACGATCCTCAAGCCGGCCGAGCAGACGCCCCTGAGCGCCCTGCGCCTGGGCGAGCTCGCGCTCGAGGTGGGCTTTCCCCCGGGCGTGCTGAACGTGCTCACCGGCGACGGCGAGACCGGCGCGGCGCTGGTGGACGACCCCGGCATCGACAAGATCGCGTTCACGGGCTCCACGGCCGTCGGCCGGGAGATCGGCGCGAAGGCCGGGAGGGCGCTCAAGCGCGTCACGCTCGAGCTCGGCGGCAAGTCGCCGAACGTGATCCTCCCAGACGCCGACCTGGACGCCGCGATCAAGGGCTCCTATCAGGCGATCTACTTCAACTCGGGCCAGGCCTGCAACGCGGGCTCGCGCCTGTTCGTGCCCGCGGAGCGCTTCGACGAGGTGATGGGAGCGCTGGCCGAGCAGGCCGACGCGGCGCGCCTCGGCCCGGGCCTCGACCCGCAGACCCAGCTCGGGCCGCTCGTCTCGGCCGAGCAGCGCGACCGCGTGATGAGCTACATCGACTCCGGTCGTGAGCAGGGCGCGGAGCTGCTCGCCGGCGGCGCGACCGCGCTCGGCGACAGCGGCGGCTACTTCGTCTCGCCGACGCTCTTCAGCGTGACGTCTGACGAGCTTCGCATCGCCCGCGAGGAGATCTTCGGGCCGGTGCTCGTCGCCTCCCCCTACGACACGCTCGAGGAGGTCGCCAGACGCGCCAACGAGAGCGAATACGGCCTCGCGGCTGGCGTGTGGACACGCGATCTCTCGAGCGCCCACCGGCTCGCCTCGATGCTGCGCGCGGGCTCGGTGTACGTCAACACCTGGGGGCTCGTGGACCCGTCGGCGCCGTTCGGCGGCTTCAAGGCCTCGGGCATCGGTCGCGAGCACGGCCACGACGGTCTGGACGCCTACCTGGAGACCAAGACCGTGTGGACGGCCTTGTGAGCCTCGCCGCTTCGTGAGCGTCGCCGCGCAGAGCGTCGCCAGCGCCCCGCGGGTGCGCTCCGGGCGCTGGGCGCCCGCGCTGGCCGGAGCGCTTGCGCTGCTGCTGGTGGCCGCCGCTGCCGAGATCGTCCTCGACGGAGCCGCAGGGCACTCTGCGCTGATCCCCAAATCGCCCGCGATCGCGGGCTGGCTGTCAGGCGTGGGAGAGCGCCTTGGCTATCGGGTCTTCCTGATCGCGCTGCTCGTCTCGGTGGGCGCCTACACCGGCCTGCTGGCGCTCGCGCGCCGGCGCGAGCTCAGCCTGATCTCCAAGCGCTCGGCGATCGCTCTCGTCGGCGCGCTGCACCTGATCGTGTTCGTCGGCCCGATCCTGCTCTCGACCGACGTCTTCAGCTACATCGCCTACGCCCGCATGGGGGTCGAGCATGGGCTGAACCCGTATCTGCACGGTCCCTCGAGCATCCTCGGCGATCCCGTCTACAGCTACGTGGGGAAAGACTGGAAGCACGTGGCCACCGCCTACGGCCCGTTCTACACGCTGCTCTCCTATCCGCTCGCGCCACTGGGGTTGACGGGGGCGCTGTGGGGCATGAAGCTCGAGGCGCTGCTCGCGAGCGTGGGCACGCTCGCGCTCACCTGGCGCTGCGCGCGCGCGCGCGAGCTCGATCCGGTATGGGCGATCCTCGCGGTGGGCGCCAACCCGCTGTATGTGATCTACGGGCTGGGTGGGGCGCACAACGACCTGATCATGCTGGTCGCGATGATGGGGGCGGTCAGCCTCACGCTCGTGACCCCGGGCTCGCACGGGCGCGAAGCGGGAGCGGCCAGCCTGATCGTGGCGGGTGCGCTGGTGAAGGCGACCGTGGCGGCGCTGCTGCCGTTCATGATCGTCTCCCGCAGGCGCCTCGCACCGATCCTCGGGGCGCTGGCGATGCTCGCGCTCGGCGCGGTGATCGGCTATGCAGCCTTCGGCATCCACGGGATCGACGTCGTCTCGGCGCTGAACCGCGACGCGGCATTCGTCTCGACCGACAGCTTCGCCGCGGAGATCGCCCACCTGTTCGGAAAGCCGGGGGTCTTCCCGATCGACCACGACCTGCTGAAGGCTGGCCTCGTGCTGATCGTGCTCCACCTGCTGTGGCGGACGTGGCGCGGCTATGACTGGATCGCAGCGGCCGGATGGTCGCTGCTGGCGATCTCGGTGACGAGCACCTGGCTGTTGGCCTGGTACATCCTGTGGCCGCTTCCGCTCGCCGTGGTGTGCCGCGACCGGCGCCTGCTGATCGCCACCCTGGCCGTGCAGGGCCTGTTCGTCGCGCATCAGATCACCCCCCTGCTGGTCCCGGTGTCATGAGCGCTCCTCCCTCCTCCACCCCGAGCGGATTCGGCGCGCGCCTGCCGGCCTGGCTGCGCCCGCGCGATGTCGAGCTGCCCGGCCTGGGCACGATGCGACTGGTCGAGACCACGGTGCTCGTGCTGGTCGGCCTGCTGCTGGCGATCGCGACGATCAACGACGTCGTCCTTCAGACCCACGTCAACCACCGGCTCGTGGCCGACCTGCGCACCTGGCGGCAGTACACCGGCCACGACTACAAGAACCTCTCGGTCGAACAGGACCTCCGCGGGCACACCACGCGCGATGTGATCTGCGGCAACACCTCGCCGGGGCCGCCCAAAGAACGCACGCAGCTGTGCCTGGCGATGACCGGGCCGGTCGTGGCCGGGCGCCGCGAAGCGCGCTCCGGCTGGTACCTGCCCCCCAAGAGCGAAGACCTACACGGCAAGCGCTACGGCTGTTTTGGGGTGGCCAAGGACGAGGGGCTGTGCTCGCCATGAGCGCAACGACCGTGCAGCCGCACGCGCGCAGGGCAGCCGCGGAGGCGCGTCTTCCCCGCTGGTGGCCGCTCGCCGCGATCACGCTGCTGGCGGCCGCGCTGCGCCTCTCCACGCTCGACCTGCAGAGTCTCTGGTACGACGAGGCCTTCACCCCCGTCCACGTCCTGCACGCGAGCCTGTGGGCGACGCTGCGCTCGGTCGTGCACACCGAGAACACGCCGCCGCTGTGGTACCTGCTCGAGTGGGTCGACTCGCGCGTGCTCGGAACGGGAGCGGTCGCGCTGCGCCTGCCCTCGGCGGTGGCCGGGATCGCCACCGTGCCGGTGGCGTGGGCGATCGGACGCGAGCTCGCGGGCCGGCGAGCGGCCATCCTGTGCGCGGCGATCGTCGCGGTCAACCCGCTGTTCGTGTGGTACTCCCAGGAGGCGCGCGCCTACGGGCTGTTCGTACTGAGCGCGGCCGTGGCGATGCTGTGCTTCCTGCGCGCCGAGCGAGACCCGACGCCGAAGCGCATGGCCGCGTTTGCCCTGAGCGGCTCGGTGGCGCTGCTGACGCACTACTTCGCGCTGTTCCTGCTGATCCCGATGGTGCTGTGGCTGGCGGGCGAGCGATCGCGCCGTCGCGCGGCTCTGCCGGCGACGGCGGCGCTCGTGATCGTCGGCCTCTCGCTGCTGCCGCTGATCTCCGCTCAGGGCGGGCACGGCACGCAGTGGATCGGACGCTGGCCGCTCTCCGAACGCCTGGAAGCGATCCCGCAGTACTTCCTCACAGGCTACTCGGGCGCCTCGCTGGGGCACGGGGTGGAGCTGCTCGTCGCCCTGCCGATCCTGGGCGCCTTGGTTCTGGGCCTGTGGCAGATGCTCGAGCACCAGCCGGAAGCGGAGGGTGGGGCGGGCACGGGGCCTGATCGCGAACGAGATCGTCGTGGCGCGACGATCGCGCTCGCGATCGCGGCCGGCGGGGTGCTCATCCCGGTCCTCCTCGCGGTGCTGGGGGCCGACTATCTCGCCCCGCGCAACCTCGTGGCGGCGATGGTTCCGGTCAGCGCCCTGATCGCCGTGCTGCTCGCCTCGCCCGTGCGCACGGCCGCGGGGCTATCGCTTGCTCTGATCATCCTGCTGGCCTTCCTGGCCCTCTCGATCGACGTCGATCTGAGTCCGCGCTTGCAGCGCGGCAACTGGCGAGACGTCGCCGCGGCGCTGCGCGGTGCCGGTGGCGGCGGCGAGCGTGCGATCACGACGGTCGAGCTGGGTGCGGCGCCGCTCGAGTACTACCTGCCGGGCTTGCACAACCTGCACGCGGGGAGCTCCGTGCGCCTGACCGAGATAGATGAGACCGGCTATAAGCCGCTTCGCTCCTCGGCCGGTGAGCCGCCGGCCCCGGGCTTCACCCTGTTCGCGCGCCTGGACATGGACGGCCTCGTCGTCTATCGCTTTCGATCGCCCATGGCGCGCGTGGTTTCGGAGGCTGCGCTGCGCCGTCACGTGATCACGCTCGCACACCCTGAGGTGCTGGTTCCCGGAAACCCCCGCGCTTCCGCCTAGGGTGTGCGGGTGACCCGTCGAATAGCGCAGAAGCCGTCCAGCGCGAAAAGGATCTAGCTTTTCACTATGCCGCAGTCGACCTTGGAGACCTGCAGCGAGGCCCAGATGGCGCTGGAGATGGCTCGTGAGCATCTGCTCTCGCTCCAGGACGAGGCGGGATGGTGGCGCGGAGAGCTGCAGACGAACGTCACGATGGATGCCGAGGACATGCTCCTGCGCGAGTTCCTGGGGATCCGCCGCGCCGATGAGACGGAGCGCTCGGCCGCCTGGATCCGCTCACAGCAGCGCCCGGATGGCACCTGGGCGAACTTCCACGGCGGCCCGGGCGAGCCGTCGACGACGATCGAGGCGTATTGGGCCCTGCGGCTGGCCGGGGACGCGCCGGAGGCCGAGCACATGCGCAGCGCGGCCGAGTTCATCCGCGCACAGGGTGGACTAGAGAATGCGCGTGTGTTTACGCACCTGTGGCTGGCGCTGTTCGGCCTGTGGTCGTGGGACCGCGTGCCGGCGTTGCCGCCCGAGATCATCCTGCTGCCGCCATCGGTGGCGTTGAATGTCTATGACTTTGCCTGCTGGGCGCGCCAGACGATCGTGGCGCTCTCGCTCGTCAAAGCCCACCGTCCCGCACGGACGCTCGCGTTCGACCTGGGTGAGCTGCGCGTCCCCTATCGCCCCGAGCGCCCAGGCTCCGCCCGCCCGATATCTCTGCGCGGACGCTGTCTGATCGTCCTGGATCGCATTTCGCGCATCTACGAGAAGCATCCGTTTCGCCCGCTGCGGCGCCTGGCTGTGGCCCGCGCCGAGCGTTGGATCGTGCGCCGCCAGGAGGCCGACGGCTCGTGGGGCGGCATCCAGCCGCCGTGGGTGTACTCGCTGATGGCGCTTCACCTCGGTGGCTATCCGCTCGATCACCCGGTCATGCAGAGAGGCCTCGAGGGCCTCGAGCGCTTCATGGTCGAGGATCGCGACGATGCCCGTGGGGTGGGTGCGCCGGAGGGGGAGAGCCGGCGCCTGGAAGCGTGCCAGTCGCCGGTCTGGGACACGGCGCTCTCGATCGTGGCGCTGAGCGACGCGGGCCTACCCGACGATCACCCGGCGATGACGCGTGCGGCCGACTGGCTCCTGGGCGAGGAGGTCAGCCAGAGCGGCGACTGGGCGGTCGCACGACCCGGTCTTCAGCCCGGAGGCTGGGCATTCGAGTTCGCCAACGTCAACTATCCCGACGTGGACGACACGGCCGAGGTCGTGCTGGCGCTCGAGCGGGTCGGCCATTCGCCCCTCGCAATGCCGATCGAGAGAGCAGTGGGGCGGGCGCTGCGCTGGGTGGAGGGCATGCAGAGCAGCGACGGGGGCTGGGGCGCCTTCGACGCCGACAACACGCGCTCGCTCGTGCGCGAGCTGCCGTTCTTGGACTTCGGCGAGGTGATCGACGAGCCGAGCGCCGATGTGACCGGACACGCGCTGGAGATGCTCGCGGCGCTCGGCCTTGCGAGCAGCCCCGCTGCACGCCGCGGGGTGCAGTGGCTGATCGATCACCAGGAGCCGGGTGGCTCGTGGTTCGGGCGTTGGGGGGTCAACCACATCTATGGCACCGGGGCGGTGATCCCCGGGCTGATCGCGGCCGGTCTCGACGGCTCCCACGAGAGCATCAGGCGGGCGGTGAGCTGGCTGGAATCCCACCAGAACGACGATGGCGGCTGGGGAGAGGACCCACGCTCCTACGACGAGCCCAGCTGGATCGGACGCGGCCCCAGCACGGCCTCCCAGACGGCCTGGGCGCTGCTGGCGCTGCATGCCGCCGGCGAGCGCTCCCGGGCCGTGACGCGCGGGGTGGAGTGGCTCGTGGCAAGCCAGCGCCCCGACGGTGGCTGGGACGAGCCCCAGTACACCGGCACGGGCTTTCCGTCGGACTACTACATCAACTACCACCTCTACAGGCTCACCTTCCCGATCATGGCGCTCGGGCGCTGTCTGTCCGACGCTCGGCGCGGCGAGGACGTTTCGGCGGGCGTGGCCGAGCCACAGGGTTGATGCTCCTCGGCGCGGAGCCGACCGATCCAAGATCGGCCGGCGTGCCCACCGCCGCAGCGGTGATGGCGCGCGCCGCAGGGGAGAACTTCCCGGTCGCCGGGCGCCTGCTCGGAGCGGCGGTTCGCGCAGATCTGCTCGCCATCTACGGCTTTGCCCGCCTCGTGGACGAGCTCGGCGACGCCTCCTCGGGCGATCGCCTCGCGGCCCTGGACTGGCTGCAGGACGAGCTCGACCGCGCCTTCCAGGGTCGGGCCGAGCACCCGCTGCTCGTCGCGCTGCAGCCGACGCTGCGAAGACGTGCGCTCGGGCACGAGCCGTTCCTACGCCTGATTGAGGCCAACCGCATGGATCAGCGCGTCCACAGCTACCGGAGCTGGGAGCAGCTGCGCGGCTACTGCTCGCTCTCGGCCGACCCCGTCGGCGAGCTGGTGCTCGCGGTGTTCGGCGCGGCCACTCCCGGGCGCATAGCTCTGTCGAGCTCGATCTGCACCGGCCTGCAGCTCGTCGAGCACTGTCAGGATGTGGCCGAGGATCTCGCCGCGGGGCGTGTCTACCTGCCCGAGGAGGATCTCGAGCGCTTCGGCTGCAGCCGCGGGCAGCTGGCCGAAGCCCATGCGGGTGGACCGTTGCGCCAGGTGCTGGCCTTCGAGGTCGCCCGCGCCCGCGAGCTGTTCGCGCGGGGCGCTCCGCTGATCGACGAGCTGAGTGGCAGGGCACGGCTGACCGTGGCGGCGTTCGTGGCAGGCGGTCGCGCGGCGGCGAGCGCGGTCGAGCACGCCGGCTATGACGTGCTCCCCGGTGCGCCGCGGGCCGGACGCGGCACTCTGGCGCTGGCACTGGCGAGCACGTTGCTGGGGCGCCACCGGGAGTCCGTGTGAGCATCTCGATCGACATCGCCGAGGCCTACCGTCACTGTGAAGCTGTGACGCGTACCGAGGCGGCGAACTTCTACTACGGGATCCGCCTGCTCGACGGCGACCGCCGCCGCGCGATGTGCGCCGTGTATGCGTTCGCACGGCGGGTGGACGATGTCGGCGACGGGGAGCTCGCGGGCGAGGAGAAGCTGCGCCGCCTAGACGCCGAGGAGGCGGCGCTCGCCGGCGTGGAAGGGAGAGGTGCGCCGGCGTCCGACAGCCTGGATCCGGTGATGGTCGCGCTCGCCGATGCTCAGGCGCGCTTCTCCCTGCCCGCCGGTGTCCTGGCCGAGCTGATCGAGGGCGTTCGCATGGACGTGGGTGGAGTCACCTACGAGACCTTCGATGACCTCGTGCTCTACTGTCGGCGCGTGGCCGGCGCAATCGGCCGCGTCTGTCTGGCGATCTTCGGCGTACGGGGCGAGGCCGCGCCCGACATCGCCCATGCGCAGTCGCTCGCCGACGACCTCGGCGTGGCTCTGCAGCTCACGAACATCCTGCGCGACGTGCGCGAGGACGCCCAGAACGGTCGCGTCTACCTCCCGGCCGAGGACCTCAGGCGCTTCGGTCTCCTGGGCGAGGGCGGGCACGCGGACGCCCCGGCCAGGCTGGCCGCGCTCGCGGCGCGGGCCGACGAGCGCGAGCGCCGCGAGGATCTCGAGCAGGTGTCCGCGCTGGTGCGCTTCGAGGCCACCAGGGCACGCGAGTGGTTCCGGCGCGGGCTCGCGCTCGGGGGGCTGCTGGACCGCCGCAGCGCCGCGTGCGTGCTGGCGATGGCCGGTATCTACAGTCGGCTGCTGGACCGCATCGAGGCCGATCCCGAGCAGGCCTTCGCCCGGCGCGTGTCGCTGCCCGCGCGCGAGAAGGCCTGGGTGGCCGTGCGCGGGATGATCGGAGGCGGCGCTTGAGCCGCGATCGCCAGGTCCTCGTGATCGGGGGCGGCCTCGCCGGGATCACGGCCGCGCTCGACTGCGCCGGCGCCGGCGCTGAGGTGACGTTGCTGGAGGTGCGCCGGCGGCTGGGCGGAGCGGCCTACTCCTTCGAGCGGGCGGGCCTTGAGATGGACAACGGCCAGCACGTCTTCCTGCGTTGCTGCGAGGCCTACCGCGCCCTGCTGAGGCGTCTGGGAAGCGAGCACCTGGTCTCGCTGCAGGAGCGCCTGGCGATCCCGGTGATGAAGCCAGGCTCGCCGCCGTTCTTGCTGCGCCGCAGCTCGCTGCCCGCGCCACTGCACCTGGCGGGTGCGCTCGCGCGCTATCCCCACCTCACGCCGCTGCAGCGCCTCGGCGCGGTGCGGGCCGCCACCGGGCTGATGCGCCTGCGGCGTTCGGGGCGCGGACGGCGCGAGCTGGCGCTGGACAGGCTCACGCTGGGCGAATGGCTCGCGCGTCACGGGCAGGGCCCGCAGGCCGTGGCCGCATTGTGGGATCTGATCGCGCTGCCCACGCTCAACCTGCCGGCGGCCGAGGCCTCGCTCGAGCTGGGCGCCTTCGTGCTGCGCGCAGGCCTGCTCGAAGAGGCCGACGCCGGTGACATCGGCTTTCACCGGGGGACTCTCAGCCAGATAATCGGCAAGCCGGCCGAGCAGGCGCTCGCCGGCGCGGGCGTCGAGGTGCGGCTCGGCTGGCGGGTCGAGCGATTGGAGCGCACTCCACGTGGTCTGGAGGTCCATGGCCGCGTCGGCTCGAACGATGGCGAGGACGAGGGAGAGGGGGCGAGCGACGGCCTCAGCGCCGAGGCGGTGGTGGTGACGTTGCCACATGCGCGGGCAGCGAGGCTGCTCGAGCCGCTGCTGGGCGAGCGCGCCCGCTCTTGGGACCGTCTCGGGAGCTCGCCGATCGTCAACCTGCACATCGTCTATGACCGCGAGGTCTGCAGCGAGTCCTTTCTCGCGGGTGTTGGCACCCCGGTGCAGTACCTCTTCGATCGCACGCAGGCCGGCGGAGCGCCAGCTGGATGTCAGTATCTGGCGGTGTCGCTGTCGGGAGCCGAGCGGGAGATGGGGATGAGCGTCGCGGCCCTGCGCGAGCGCTACCTGCCCGCGATGCGCGAGCTGCTGCCGCGCGCGCGCCAGGCCAAGGTGGAGAGCTTCCTGGTCACACGCGAGCACGCAGCCACGTTCCGTGCCGCGCCCGGCGTCGAGGCTCTGCGCCCAGGACCGCAGAGCGCGCTGCAGGGGCTCCTGCTCGCCGGCGCCTGGACGGCGACGGGTTGGCCGGCCACGCTCGAGGGTGCCGTCCTCAGCGGGCACGCGGCGGCCGCACGCGCGTTGCAGACGCTCGGGATCGGCCCCGCGCGCATCGCGCCGGGCCACGCCCCGACCTCCTCGGCCGCGCCGGTCGAGCGCACCGGTGCCGGCGCTCCGTCCGTGGTCGCGGGGGGTGGGCGACCGTGAGCTCGCTGCTCGTGGCCGCGCCTCTGCGGGTGGAGGCGGCGCTGATCTCCTCTGCCGCCGGCGGTGCCGTGGTGCGCAAGACCGGGATGGGCCCCGACCGCGCCAAGGTCGCCGCCGGGGAGCTCGCGGGGCATGCCGGGCGGGCGATGCTCGTGCTCGGATTCTGCGGCGGCCTGGACGCGACATCGGTGCCCGGAGAAGTGATCGTCGCCGAGGAGGTCTATGCGGCCGTCGACGAAGGCCACCCCGAGGAGCGCGTGCGCTGCCAGCTCGCCCAGGAGCTCGTCGTCCGCCTCACCGGGCGCGGGATGAAGGTCCGCGTGGGCAAGCTCGTGTGCGTTTCGCGCCTGGCGCTCGGCGAGCGACGCGCCGAGCTGCACGCCGGTGGGGCAATCGCCGTGGACATGGAGTCGGTGTGGCTTGCGCCCGGCGCGGGCGAGCGCCCGTTCGGCGTGGTGCGCGTAGTCCTCGACAGCCCTGAGCACGAGCTGCTGCGCCCGCGGGCGGCCCTCGGCGCGATTCGGGCCGCGTGGGCGCTGCGGCGGGTGGCGGGCGCCCTTCAGGACCTGGCGCCGGGCGACTAAGGTAGCCCAATGGCGGTCCGGATCAGGCAGAGCACGCGCATGGGTTGGTACCTGATGCGCCAGCGGCTGGCCAAACGCGACAAGTTCCCCCTGATCGTGGAGCTCGAGCCGCTGTTCCAGTGCAACCTCGCGTGCTCGGGCTGCGGCAAGATCCAGCACCCCGAGCACGAGCTGCGCCGCCGGATGCCGGTGGAGCAGGCGATCGCGGCGATCGACGAGAGCGGCACGCCGATGGTCTCGATCGCCGGCGGCGAGCCGTTGATCCACCCCGAGATACATCTGATCGTCGAGCAGCTGATCAAGAAAAAGAAGTTCGTCTACCTCTGCACCAACGCGCTGCTGCTCGAGAAGAAGCTCTCCAACTTCAAGCCGAGCCCATACTTCTCGTGGGCGATCCACATGGACGGCCTGCGTGAGCGCCACGATGCCTCGGTCGAGCGCGAGGGCGTCTTCGACAAGGCCGTCTCGGCGATCAAGGTCGCCCAGGCTGCCGGCTTCCGGGTGACCACTAACACGACCTTCTTCACCCACGACTCGCCCAAGACGGTGCGCGAGGTGCTCGACTTCCTCAACGACGACCTCGAAGTCGACGAGATGATGATCTCGCCCGCCTACGCCTACGAGAAAGCTCCCGACCAAGAGCACTTCCTCGGCGTGACCCAGACCCGCGAGCTCTTCAGCGAGGCATTCTCGGAAGGGCGGCGCAAGAAGTGGCGGCTGAACCACAGCCCGCTGTTCCTCGACTTCCTCGAGGGCAAGGCCGAATTCGACTGCACCGCGTGGGGGATCCCCAGCTACTCGCTGTTCGGTTGGCAGCGTCCGTGCTACCTGATGTCGGACGGCTACACGAAGACCTACAAGGAGCTGATCGAGACGACCGACTGGAGCAAGTACGGTCGCGGCAGGGATCCGCGCTGCGAAAACTGCATGGCCCACTGCGGGTACGAGCCGACAGCCGTCCTGCAGACCACCGGCTCGCTGCGCCAGTCACTGCGCGCGATCGCGGGCTGAGCCCCTACTCCCGCCCACCCGGGCGGATGTCCTGCCAGCTCAGGTTCTCGCCGAGCAGGGCGGGCACACCGAGGGCGAGCGCGGTGAGCACCTCGACGGCCTGCAGGATGATCCCGTAGGCCAGGCCCGGTCCCGATCCCACCCCGTAGGCGGCGAGCACGACCAGGCAGGCCGCCTGGAAGACCCCGACGTTCGACGGGGTCGCGGGGAGGATGGCGCTGACGTTGATCGCCAGCAGGATCGCGGCCGCCGAGACGAGGCCCGTGTGCAGGCCGAGGGAGAGCACGACCATGTAGCAGGCGAGCCACTGAAGCGCCCAGGCCAGCAGCTGGAAGGCGACGGCCAACGCACCGAAGCGGGGGCGCGTGAAGACGATCAGGCCGCGACGGGCGAGGCTCAGGGCGCGCTCGATCGCGTTGGCGATCACGACCACGCGCGGCGAGCGTGAGCGCCTGCCGAGCGCGATCAGGCGGGGACCGAGGATCACGAGCACGGCCACCAGCAGCGGCAGCGCCACCGCGACCACGATGCCCGTGAGGTGGCCGTGAAGCAGCGGCACGCTGGTGAATGTCACGGCCGCGAGGATGGCGAGGGCGAGCACGTTGATGAGCGTCTGCGAGAACACCGTCCCCGCGACGATCGGAAGCAGGCGCCGATTGGGACCGTCGAGGCGCCGCGAGAGAACCACCACGCGTGAGGGCTCCCCGATCCGCCCGGGAAAGACCGCCGAGCCCATCACGCCGATCATCGTCGCCCGAACCACGGGCGCGCGCGGGATCGCGGTGTCGGGCAGGGCGGCGCGCAGCACCGCATGCCAGGAGATCGATCGCATCAACAGCGAGAGGGCCATGAGCAGGAAGGCCAGTGCGATCCATCCCGGGGTGGCCGTGATCAACGCATGGCCGACACGCGGGAGGTTCAAGCGGGAGAGCGCGAAGACGATCACGCCGGCCACGACGACCGCGGTGACGGCGAGGGCCAGACGCCGGCGTCCGGTGCGCCGCGTGGGGGTCGGCGGGTTCTCCGATGCGCCCATTCGGCGGGGTCTATCAGGTCGGCCGGCCTCAGCACCGCATACCACTGGAGCAAGCGCGGGCGCCGTCGAGTCGCGGCGAGGACGACAGTTGGCCTCGGTATGCTCATCGGCGCAGCGATGAGGCCCGCTCCATAACCGCGGCTTGGGGCCGCTGATGGCTTCTACGTCACCGTCACTCGAACGTAAGTGAGGTCGTGCCGTGGAACGCGATCGCAGCGCAGCCGGGCAGGGCAGGACAGCGACGATCGGGGTGTTCGCGCTGCAGGTCGATCGCCAGGAGCTGGCCGCGATCTTCGCCGGCGGGTTCATCGGAGCGCTCGGGCGCGCGGCGCTTGCGCAGGGCCTGGCGGTGCACACGGGAGAGTGGCCGTGGGCGACGTTTGCCGTGAACCTGCTCGCGGCGCTGCTGCTCGGCTACTTCATCACCCGTCTGCAGGAGCGCCTGCCGCCCTACACCTACCGGCGCGCGTTCCTGGGCACCGGCATCTGTGGGGCGCTCAGCACATTCTCGACGATGATGCTCGAGCTGCTGAAGATGATCGACGCGGGCGACTGGGGTCTTGCCGGCGGCTACGCGGCCGCGAGCGTGGCCGGCGGCTTCGCGGCGATCTTCCTGGCGACCAAGCTCGTCCGGCGCGCGAGGATCGGCGGATGAGCTTCGTGCTCCTGTGGGTCGGCGTCGGGGCGCTGGGAGGCGCTGCGGCGATGGCGCGCTTCCTGCTGGATGGACTCGTCTCCACCTCAAGCGCGGGCGATTTCCCGATGGGCACGCTCGCGGTGAACCTCAGCGGGACGGTTGTGCTCGGGATCCTCGCCGGCGTGGGCCTGCACGGAGACGCGTACCTGCTCGGCGCCACGGCGGTCATCGGCTCCTACACGACCTTCTCCACGTGGCTGCTCGAGTCCCACCGGCTCGCCGAGGACGGCAGGCGCTGGATCCTCGCGGCCAACGTCCTGCTCAGCCTCGCGCTGGGGGTCGGCGCGGCGGAGCTCGGCCGCATCATCGGTGGCGGCTGATGGAGGACGCGCTCAAGCTCACCGTCTACGCCGGCGAGCGCGACCGCGCCGGCGGGCGGCTGTTGAGCGATGCGTTGATGGACCTCTACGAGAACCACGAGGTGCGCGCGAGCATCCTCATGCGCGGGCTCGAAGGGTTCGGCATCAGGCACAGGCTGCAGACCGAGCGGCTGCTGACCCTCTCCGAAGACCTGCCGATCCTCGCCGTGGCGCTCGATGCTCCGAGCCGCATCCAGTCGCTCATGGCGGAGGTCCGGGCCCTCACGCGACACGGACTGATCACACTCGAGCGCGCCGAGCTGCTCGGGGAGCACGACCGCGAGCCGGTGCCTGCGAGGTCCACGGGCGAGCTCAAGCTGACCGTCCACGTGGGACGCCAGGAGCGCGCCGACGGACGCCGGGCCCACCTGGCGGTGGTCGACTGTCTGGATCGCCATGGCCTGGCCGGTGCGAGCGTGCTCCTGGGCGTCGATGGAACAGCCCACGGGCGCAGGTATCGGGCACGCTTCATGGCATCCAACAGCGAGGTGCCAGTGATGATCGTGAGCGTTGGGGCGAGCGCAGCGATCGCGAACGCGCTGCCCGAGCTGCATTCGATCCTCGCGCGCCCGATGATGACGCTGGAGCGGGTGCAGGTGTGCAAGCGCGATGGCGTGCTGCTCGGCGCTCCCACCACGGTTCCCTCTCCCGACCAGGCGGGGATGGCCCGCTGGCAGAAGCTCACCGTGTATGCCAGCGAGCGCTCCCGTCACGGTCACGAACCCCTCCACGGCGCACTGATCCGTCGGCTGCGCGCCGAGGGCGCCGCGGGGGCCACGGCGCTGCGGGGACTGTGGGGATACCACGGCGAGCATCGCCCGCACGGCGAACGCTTCTGGTCGCTGGCGCGGCACGTCCCGGTGCTGAGCGTGCTGCTGGACACTCAAGCGAACATGGCTCGCTGGTTCGAGATCGTCGACGAGCTGACCCAACAGACGGGCCTGGTCACCAGCGAGATCGTGCCTGCACTGAGGGCGGCGGGCCCGGAGGTCGTGCACGGGGGGTTGGAGCTGGCCGCCCGGCACGGCGATGCCCGGAACATCTAGTCCCGGCGCAGGCGCCGGATCAGGTAGGCGACCACGGCAATGTTGACGAGCAGCGCGCCTACCTTCAGCGGCGAGGCGCGTTTCGAGAGCTCCCAGATCTCGGGGATGAAGAGCAGCGAGGTGGCTAGGACCGTCAGCCACTCGCCCCAGCGCCGGCGCATCCACAGCCCGTATGCCTCGGCGCCCTCGAGCACCCCGTAGCCGAGCGCCACGATGCCGAACACGACATCCTGGTTGGAGCTGATCTTGCTCACTTTCTCGATCAGCCGGTGGATCCAGTTGCCTTTCGGGTTCAGCCCGAGACGCTGGGCGAAGTCGGCGATTTCCGTGGCCCAGTTGGCGTGGGGGTGCGTCACGAGGACGACGCCGACCGTCAGCAGGACGATCGTGCGAAAACCGCGCTCGGCGGCGATCCACGGCAGCAGCCGATCGCGGCGGACGCCCGCCTCCCCGGTTCCCTCCATCTGCGGATGTTCCCCTGCCGGGCGGCGGGAGCGTCGCCGACCCCCCGCCGCAGTTCGAGGAGCGAGACGCCCGAGAGGCGTCTTCTGGCCTCAATAGACTCGCCCACGAGGACGTCTAACGACTGAGGGGTCATGCGCGCGAGCGGCAGCCGAACGGGCAGGGGGCATTCCTTGCGGAGCCGCACGGTCATCCTGGTGGCCGGATCGTTGCTGGCGTGCGCCGCCCCGCCCGCTGTCTCGGTGGCGGCCTCCAGGGCCGGCGCGGCGCCGACTCTGACCGTTGGCAGCCAGACGCTCACGCGCTGCGGAGTCTCTCCGCTCCACTACTGCGGCAAGCTGTCGGTGCCGCTCGATCACAGCGTGCCGAGCGGCCCCCACATATCGATCGCCTATCGCTGGTATCCCGCTTCGGCGCCGCCCAAGGGCAAGGCCGTGGGCACGGCGGTGCCGGTGGAGGGCGGTCCCGGCTACCCGTCGAGCGGCTCGGTGGAAGGGGGCTACAGCGTCATGTACGGCCCACTGCTCAAACGCTGGAACCTGCTCGCGGTCGACAATCGCGGCACCGGAAGGTCGATGCCCCTCAGCTGCGCTGCGCTGCAGGCGTTCTCGGGCCAGACCGCGAGCGAAGCCTTCCAGCAGGTCGCCGGTGGATGCGCGGCGACGTTGAACCATCGCTGGCGCTATCCGGATCACAGCTGGGTACACGCCTCGGACATGTTCACCTCGGCGCCCGCCGCCGAGGACCTCGCGGCGGTGCTCGAAGCGCTGCAGCTTGGAAAGGTCGATCTCTACGGCGACTCCTACGGCTCGTTCTTCGCCCAGGCCTTCGCGTCGCGCTTCCCCAAGCTCCTGCGCAGCGTGATCCTCGACTCGACCTACCAGACCAGCGGCCTCGACCCCTGGTATCGCAGCAGCGCAGCGGCCATGCCCGGCAACTTCGACGTGGTGTGCGCGCGCTCGCCCGCGTGCGCGGCCGCGGCTCCAGGCTCGTCCTGGGCGCGGATCGCAGTGCTCGCAGAAAGGCTGCGCGCGAGCCCTGTCTCGGGGACCGTTCCCGGCCCGAGCGGGAAGCTGGAAGGGGTCACCATGAACGTGGTCGGGCTGGTGGACCTGCTCAACGACGCCGCCGGGGACCCCCAGATCTATCGCGGCCTCGACGCTGCCGTCCGCGCCCTGCTGGGCAGCGGCGCCGCGGCGCCGCTGCTGCGCCTCTACGCCCAGCGGCTGATCGAAGACGAGGCGTACTTCGGCGTGCCGGCGCGCGCGTACTCGGCCGAGCTCTACCTGGCGGTGTCGTGCCTGGATTACCCGCAGCTGTTCAACATGAGCGCGGGCAGCTCGTTGCGGGCAGACGAACTGGCCGCCGCGGAGTCGGCGCTCGCGCCCGCCACATTCAGCCCGTTCAGCGTCGTCGAGTGGCTCTCACAGGACCAGAACACCGAGGCCTACAGCGCGTGCCTGGACTGGCCGGCGCCGACGGCGGCCCAGCCGCCCACCTCCGGGAAGCTGCCGCTGCTGGGAAGCTCGCTGCCGGTGCTCGTGCTCGGCGGCGAACTGGACACCTGGACGCCGCCCGGGGACATCGGCAAGGTGCTCGCTCAGCTCGGTGGGCACGCTCGCTTCGTGGGCGTGGCCAACGCAACGCATGTGGTGGGGGAGGGCGAGGACGTGTGCACTTCGCAGCTCATTCAGGGCTTCATTGCCGACCCGGCGGCGATCGACTCGCTGGATGCGTCCTGCGCGTCAGCCGCGCCCCCGATCCACGCCGTCGGGGTGTACCCCTACAGACTGGGCGAAGAGCCGCCGATCGAACCCTCGGATGGGAGCAGCGCGGCGCCGACGTCGCTGCAGCTCGCGGCGGCGGCGGTCACGACGGCCGGTGACGCGGTGGCCCGCCATGCGGCGAGCGAACTGCGCGCCGATGACGGATTGGAGGGGGGCACGGTGACAGCCAACCAGGCCGGCACGCTGCTGACCCTGAAGCGAGACCAGCTGATCCCCGGGGTATCGGTGAGCGGCACCGTGAGGCTCGCACCGGCCTCGATCCCGGCCTACGGCCAGACGGCGCTTGTCACCCTGACCACGAGCGCCGCCGGCTTGAAGCCAGGCTCGTTCACGGCGAGCTGGACCACTGCCGGGCCGGGTGTCGCACAGGTACTGGGCACCGTCGGCGGGGAATCGGTGAGCGGCAGCATGCCAGCTCCCTGAGCGTGCCAGCGCCGTGTCGAGCGAGGCCTCAGGCGCTGGACGCGACCGGCTTCGGGAAGGGGGTCGCCTACGGCTCGTGCTCGATCTGCAAGCCGTTGCAGAGGTAGGCGATCGCGTGATACCAGGTAGGGCGGCTGTAGCGGCGGGATGCGGGGCTGGCCGTGGAGCTGGGGCATTAGACTCCGATCTATGTTGCTTCTGATTCGACAGCGCCAACCATACTGCTTCTACTTCCGAAGCGCCACCTCGTGAGTGCGGTCCGCGGCTCCTCCACCGGGCGGCCGATCATGGCGCTGCTCGACCTGCTGGGCAGGCGCTGGACGCTGCGCCTGATCTGGGAGTTGCGCGATGCTCCGCTGCTGTTCCGCGCTCTACAGGAGCGCTGTGAGGGGATGTCCTCGAGCGTGCTCAACCAGCGTCTGCAGGAGCTGCGCGCCGCCGGGATCGTCGAGGCCGGGGATGGCGGCTACCGGCTAACCGGCGAGGGTAGGCGCCTGCTCGACGCCTACCCGCCGCTGCACGCCTGGGCCGAGCGCTGGGCGGCGCGGGGCCCGGGCGGGGGCTAGCTCCAGGCGAGATGCGAGCCGCCGACGGCGCGCTGGCGCCGGCGTTCAGGTCTCCAGCAGCAGGGTCACAGGGCCGTCGTTGACGAGCTCGACGGCCATGTGCGCACCGAAGGCGCCGCGTTTTGCTCCGCAGCGCTCGCAGAAGAGCTCATACAGCGGCTCGGCCAGCTCGGGCCGCGCCGCTGCCGTGAAGCTCGGGCGATTGCCCCGCCGTGTGTCGCCGTAGAGCGTGAACTGGCTCACGCACAGGATCTCGCGTGAGCCCAGCGCCTCGTTCATCTGGCCCGCTGCGTCGGGGAACACGCGCAGGGCGAGGACCTTGGCGGCCAGGCGCTCCGCCGCAGCTTCGTCGTCCTCGTGTGTGACGCCCAGCAGTACCAGCAGACCGGGCCCGATCTCCGCAAGCAGCTCCCCCTGCACGCGCACTCCCGCCCGGCCGACCCTCTGTACGAGCGCGCGCATCTGCGTCGAGTATGGCCGAGCGAGCGCCTGACCGTGGGCGCGGCTGCGGAGTCGCAGGCCGGATAGGTTCGCTCGTCCGAATCTGCTTGCAGAACTCCAGCTTTTTGTATCGGTCGACGACTTCGGCACGGGCAACGCATCGATCGAGTACCTCGCGGAGCTGCTCGCCAGCGAGATCAAGATCGACAGGTCGTTCATCACCGACATCCTGCATGACCCACGCGCCCACGCGATCGTCTGCTCAACCATCGATCTGGCGCGCAACCTCGAGCTGAGCGTGAACGCGCAAGGGATCGAGACCGAGGCGGTCATGGAGCATCTCGCCGCCCTCGGCTGCGGGACGGGGCAGGGCTATTTCATGTCGCGACCGCTACCCCCGGAGGAGCTGACGGCGAAGCTGGCCTCGGCTCTCGTCCCGGTGGCCGGTTGAGCGCTCGCGCCCGGCGCCGCGAAGGCGCATCACGCCCTTGAGATCCTCCCGGGCGGTGGCGATGATGTCCACGCTCGAGTCCGGATCCTCGATCCAGCGCACGGGAACCTCGTGGATCGCGAGCTTTGCGCGCTGGGCCAGGTAGAGCAGCTCGGTGTCGAAGAACCAGCCGTCGTCCTCGACCTGCTCGAGCAGGGGCTGAACGACCTCGCGCCTGGCGGCCTTGAAGCCGCACTGGGCATCGGAGCAGGTGACGCCGAGGGCCAGGTGCAGCAACAGGTTGTAGGAGCGTGAGATCAGCTGGCGCTTGAGGCCGCGGGTTACCTGTGCGCCGGGCGCCAGGCGGGAGCCGATGGCGATGTCGCCGCGGCCGTCCAGCAACGGGTCGAGCAGCTCGGGCAGAGCCGCCAGATCGGTGGAGAGGTCGACGTCCATGTACGCGACGACGTCCGCATCGCTGGCACTCCAGGCTGCGCGCAGAGCACGGCCGCGACCCTTCTCAGCGAGGTGCAGGACGTGAACGCCGGCGAGCTGTCGGGCGAGGTCCCGAGCGATCTCGAGGGTCGCGTCGGTGCTCGCGTTGTCGACGATGGCGATCCGAAAGGGGGCCTCGAGATGCGCGCTGAGATGCGCGTGCAGGCGGCGAACGCTGGCCGCGAGCACGTGCTGCTCGTTGTAGACGGGGACCACGATCTCGACTGAAGGGCTCATCTCAGACATGGTGGGCGGCGGAGCTGGCAGGCGACTGGATGAGAGCTGAGAGGTCTCTGAGCGTGATCGCGGGCGGCGGCTGGATGATGCGGTGAGAGCGGTCGTCGTAGACGATCACACCGCCATGTGGCAGGCGCGCATGCGCCAAGCGCGGACCGCTGAGAATGGCCGCCTTGGCGTGGATCTCCGCGAGCGCCGCGCTCGGGGCGAGCGCTGTGACCTGCACGATCCCGGTGAAGGCCGGCCGGCCACTGGCTGGATCGAGCAGGTGGTGGGCCGGGCGTCCGCTCCCGTCCAGCCAGCTGCGCCGTCCGATGCCGCTGGTGGCCACGCCCGTGTGCGCGAGCTCGAAGGTGTGCAGGATGCGCCCGTCGAACGGGTTCTCGACCCTGATCGGGCGCTCGAGCGCGGCCGCCCCGCCGACGTGGATGTCGCCGCCGCAGTTGATCGCGAAGGCGTCGTGGCCGGAGAGCTCTTCGGCGAGGATGTCGGCAAATAGGCCCTTGGCCAGGCCGCCGCTGTCGAGCTTCAGTCCCGGCGGGCGAGCGATGATGCCATTGGCGAGGTCGACGTGGATCTGGTGCCAGCGTTCGAGCGCCGCAGGGCTTGCCGGGGTACGCGGAGGCGCCAGCTTCAGGGCCATCTCCAGCGGCAGTCGATGACCGAGGTCACCGTCGTATCCGGCCGACTCGATCTCCTCGAGCAGGGTTGCATCGACGAGGCCGCCGGTCATGGTTGCCGCTTCGAGCGCAACCTGCGCGAAGCGCGCCATCAGCGCGCTCACAGGGACCTCGCTGCGAGGGTCGGCGTTGAGACGCGAGAGCTCGCTGTCGGGAATGAAGCGCGAGAAGCGCCGGTGCCAGCTCAGCAGCTCGCGGCGCGCATGGCTCGCGGCGGCCCCCGCCGTGCTCTCGGGCGTGCCTCCGCTCACCACGACCGAACACTTCGAGCCGAAGCACTCAAAGCTCTCGGTGATCTCCGCGGCCATCAGGACTGAGAGGTCGTCACGGCGGACGGGGATTCGCTCGTTTCGGTGCTGGACGATTCCGCGCCGGTGGATGAGCTGGAGGATTCTTCGCTCGAGGATTCACCGCTGGAGGAGGTGCTCGATTCTTCGGCTGGCGCTGCTTCGGTCGAAGTCTGTTCGGCTGATGCCTTCAGGCTCGTGGCGCTCGTGCGCCGTTTGGCGGCGGTCAGCGCCGGGTCGTGCCCGGAGGCGAGTTGCACATATACGGCCAGGAAGGCGGTCGTGAAAAGGGCAACTGCGAGACCGGCGACCGACCGGCGAATCCTGCGGGCGCGACGGCGCATCGCTTCGCGGCGGCTCGCGGCGAGCTTCCTGGCGTCGAGTCGATCTGTGGCGGGGCGGCCGGGGGCCGGTTCATCGTTCGGGTTCATGTTCACTCCAATCGAAGCCTTGGGTGCGGGGGAAGACGCTCTCAGTGTCGGTGGTGTGCATTCGAGTCAGCTGGAGCCGGCCTGAGAGAAAGCTGAGCACGCGGCTTCGCCTTCCTGACGCTGATCGCGGGGCTTGACGGCCGTCCCAGCATGCGCGCTGTGAGCAGTGTCAGAGCGGGGAGCGCGACGATCGCGCACATCGCCAGAAACCAGGCCTGGCCGGCGTCGGTGCCCTCACCGAGGGAGTGCGCCAGCCCGAGCACCCAAGCCAGCGCGGTGAAGCGATGGAGCTTGCGCCATCGCTGCGCCCCGATCTTGGTGCGGGCATAGTAGGAGAGCCCGAGCAGCGCCAGCCCCCAGAAGGCGATGATCCCCGTGCTCGTCCACAGCGTCTTGTAGCCGCTGAGGAACGGGACGGAGATGTCAGCGAGCGTGGGGTGCAGGAAGGCGTCGCCGAGCAGCGTCAGCCCATGGATGACGATCGCCGCAAGGGTCGCCAGCGAGAGCGCCTCGTGGGCGATGCGCATCTCGGGGCCGCGTCGCTTGACCAGGCGCCCGCCCATCAGCAGCCCGAAGCACACCGAGACGCTCGCAAGGATGAGCGCGGCGATGCCCGCGGCGCGACTGACGATCCAGAACAGGTGCGGTCCTGTGGCGGTGGCCAGGAGGCTGACTTGGGTTGAGGTCATGAGAGCATCAAAGCGGGCGTTCCTGGGAGAGAGCTGTGAGGGAGCTGGGCGATTGCACAGTCTGGGTCTCCTCTCTCCGGCTCGATCTGCTCGGGCTCAGCCGCCGAATCGCTGTACGAACGACTTCACGGTGTTGCTGGAGATGGCAAACCCGACGCCATCGGAGCCACCCTGTCCGGTCGTGCTGGCACTCGCCGAGATGATCTGTGAGCTCACGCCCATCACCGCACCGGATGCGTCGATCAGCGGGCCGCCCGAGTTGCCCGGGTTGAGCGCCGCGTCCGTCTGGATCACGTGGGTGATGGCCGCTCCGTCGGGCGCTTTGATTTCTCGGTCGAGGGCAGAGACGACCCCGCTGGTGAGGGTCCAGTTGAGGCCGAACGGGTTTCCGATCGCATATACGCTGTCGCCGACCTGGGCGTCGTCGGATTCGGCGAGCGTCAGGGGGTGCAGTGCGAGGCCGCTCGAGTCGATCCGCAACAGCGCGAGGTCGAGCGACTTGTCGGTGCCCACGACGCTCGCCGTGCGCGTGTGCGCGCTCTTGCCGTCGAGTGAGACGGTGATCGAGCTGGCGCCTTCGACAACGTGCTCGTTGGTCAGGATCAGCCCGCTCTTGCTGAGCACGATTCCCGAGCCGGTGTCGGTCTGTCTGCTGCTCTGTTCGCCGCCGTACAGCGACTGGGATCGACTCGAGGTGCCGGTGGAGGTGGCGCGGATCGCGACCACGCCCGGGGCATCCCGTTCGTAGATCTGGCGCGGCGTGAGCGTGGCGCTCGTGTGTAGCTGCGCAGCGAAGGCAGTGCTGCCGGAGCGGTGAACCACCACGGTGGCGGTGCTGTCGCCGAGTCCGAAGGGATGGGCGAGCATCACGACGGCCGCCGCCGCAAGGCCGCCGACAGCCGCCGATATGAATGAGAGCGCCTTGAACGGATGCATGCTCGGCCTCCGATGGTGAGTGTGTGGATACACACTGTGCCGCGCTCTTCTGAACCTGGTTTAACCCATTGGTAAGGGTGTGCTAAGAGCTCTGCACGGCGACGATGCGTCCGGTGTGCCTGGGGGCGCGGGCGGTGTGAGTGCGGAGTGCCTCGATGGGCCGGCGGCGCGCGGTGGTCTCGGTGGCGGATGCGTGCGGGGTGAGACGGTTCGCGCGGGACATGACGAACGCGAGCAGGCCGACCAGGGCGGCGTCCGCAACGAGGATGACGAGGATGGCGAGTGAGAGGGACATGTGCGGGGCCTTTCGGTTCGCTTGCAGTGACTGAACCGAGTATCGAACGCGACCCTCAGCCGAGTGTGGCCCTTGACTGAGAGCTCCCTGAGAGCGCTGAACGCTCAGGTGCCATCGGCCGCGATCGCCTCTGGAGGGGACTTGGGCAGCGTGATCACGAACAGCGCCCCTCCGCCGGGCGCATTCTCTGCGTCGATCCGGCCGCCGTGTGCGGCGACGAGCTCGTGGACGATGGCCAGGCCCAGCCCGGCCCCGGCCTTGCCCCGCTCGCGTCCGCCCTCGGCTCGCCAGAAGCGTCCGAAGAGCTTCTCGCGGGCGGTGTCGGGCAGTCCGGGGCCGTGGTCGCGCACGCTCAACGAGACGGCGCTCTCGCTCTCCTGCACGGCGAGCTCGATCTGGGTGCCAGCGGGGGTGTGCACGAGGGCGTTGCGCATGAGGTTGGCCAGGACCTGGCGTAGCTGGTGGGGGTCGCCGGAGATGAGCGCATGGGCAGGGGCGCTCACCTCGATCGAGCGATCGGGATCCGTTGCCCTGGCGTCGTGCACGGCGTCGTGCGCGAGCACGGACAGATCGACCGTCTGGCGGCGGAGATCCGGTGCTTCATCCAGGCGGGCCAGGGTCAGGAGGTCCTCGACCAGCACCCCCATGCGCTTGGACTCGTCCTCGATCCGCCGCATCGCCATCTGGGTACCCGCCTCGTCGCCGGCGGCGCCCATGCGATACAGCTCGGCGTAACCGCGGATCGAGGCGAGCGGGGTGCGCAGCTCGTGGGACGCGTCTGCCAGGAACTGGCGCAGGCGCTCTTCGCTCGCCTGCCGTTCGGCGAAGGCGTCCTCAAGGCGATCGAGCATCGCGTTGAGCGCCAGTCCCAGCCTGCCCACCTCGGTGCGCGAGGTGGCCGGGCTGACCCGGTGAGAGAGCTCTCCGGCGGCGATCTCTCCGGCTGTCACCTCCATGCGATCGAGCGGGCGCAGGCCGAGGCGCACGACGAAGAAGGCTGTGATCCCGAGTGCCGCCAGCACGCCCGCGATCACCAGTCCCTCGACCAGCAGCAGGCGGCTGAGCGTCTGTTTGACTTCGCTCAGCGGCACCGCCACGAGGGTGATGCCCGTGTCCTCCGGGTCACGGCTGGCGAAGACTCGGTAGCGCAGGTCGGAGGAGCCCGTGGAGCCGACGGTGAAGATCCGGCCGAGAGCCACGTGCGCCGGCAGCTTGGGCGGCGCGGGCGCTGCCTGACCGTAGGTGAAGGGAACGCTCCCCAGGACCTGGCCGGCCGCGGTCCTGCGCTGTCCATAGGTGCCTGGAGGGAGATTCAGGTTCGGCGCGCGCCCGGTGGGCACCCCCTGTCCGCCACCGATGGCGGAGCTCGTTGCGTTGTCCTGTGAGGAGGAGCTGTTCTGATCGGGCTTGAAGCCGGCTTTGTCGAGCGCCTGGGAGACGGCTGGGCCGGCTGCGCGGACCTGTTCGTCCACCCGCCCTTCGAGGAACGAGCGCTGCTCGGTATAGGTGACCACGGCGAGCGCGACCAGCCCCGCCGCGGCCAGCACCAGTACGCTGGCCAGCACGCGGGCGCGCAGGGAGGCCATCAAGAGCGGGGTGCCTGCAGCGCGTATCCGACCCCGCGCACGGTCCTGATCAACGACGGCCCATGGGCATCGAGCTTCTTGCGCAGGTAGCTGATGTAGGTCTCGAGCACACGTCCGTCCCCGCCGAAGTCGTAGTTCCAGACGTGGTCGAGGAGCTGGGCTCGTGTCATCACCCTGCGCGGGTTGAGCATCAGGTATCGCAGCAGCCGGTATTCGGTGGCCGTGAGCTCGATCGGCGCTCCTGCGCGGGTGACCTCGCGGGACTCCTCGTCGAGCTCGAGATCCTCGAACACGAGGCGGCTGGTCTCCGGCGACGCCTGACCGGTGCGCCTGAGAATGGTGCGGATCCTGGCGACGAGCTCCTCGAGGCTGAAGGGCTTGGTCATGTAGTCGTCGCCGCCACCGCTGAGACCCCGGATCTTGTCCTCGGTGGCATCGCGGGCCGTGAGGAAGATGATCGGCACGCCGGTCCGCTGGGCGCCGAGACGGCTGGCGACGTCGAAGCCCTCCATGTCGGGGAGCATCACATCGAGCACCATCAGATGGGGTTTGAAGCTCGCGACGGCTGCCAGTGCCTCGCGGCCGGTCGCGGCCGTCTCGACGGTGAACCCCTGGAAGCGGAGCGCCATGCTCAATACCTCGACGAGGTTCGGCTCATCGTCGACTACGAGCACGCGGTGAGACTCGGCGCTCTCAGCCATCGCGGAGGGTGCAGTAGCCATCGGAGCTCATCGTTCCTTTCGTGCCGGCGGATCTGACAACGGTCAAGGATCGCCGCGCCGTTTCAGAGTATCCGCTGAAAACTCTGAGAGTTTGCTGAGAGTACGTGTGGCGCTCGCGGGTTCCCAGCCGCCTAACATGCAGCCGTGTCCTGCGAGCGGCGAGGAGGTCCGAGACGACGCCTTTGCATATTCGCTACGGGGCTTGCGCTTCTGGGCCTCGCGCTCGGCTCCGGCGGTGCGCAGGCAGCCGGCTGGTGGACGCCGCCGCAGCGCCTGAGCTGGTACTGGCAGCTGCAGGGCACCGTCGCGAATGGAGAGCCGGTGGCGGCATACGACATCGACGGCTTCGAAAACAGCGCGGCTGAGGTCGCGAGCCTGCATGCCCAGGGCAAGCGGGTGATCTGCTACGTGGACGTGGGCACCGCCGAGAGCTTCCGCCCCGACTACTCCTCGTTCCCCGCGTCGGTGCTAGGGCGCTCCAACGGCTGGCCGGGGGAGAGGTGGCTGGACATCCGCCGCCTGGAAGTCCTGGAGCCGATCATGGCGGCGCGCTTTGAGATGTGCCGGGAAAAGGGGTTCGACGCGGTTGAGCCTGACAACGTCGAAGCGTACGCCAACAACTCAGGTTTCCCACTCACCGCCCAGGAGCAGCTCACGTTCAACGAGTGGCTTGCGGTCGAGGTGCATTCGCTGGGGATGGCCGTTCTGCAGAAGAACGACGGCGAACAGAGCGCGGTGCTCGAGCCCTATTTCGACGGAGCTCTCACCGAGCAGTGCAACCAGTATCGGGAATGCGCCGACTTCGACGGGTACCTGGCGGCGGGCAAGCCCGTGCTCAATGCCGAGTACCGGCTGCCACAGAAGCGCTTCTGCGCGGCCGACAGCGCCGTGGGCATCATGGGAGCGCGCTACAACCTCAAGCTCAACGGCGCGAGGTTTCAGCCCTGCTGGTAGGGCTCGATTCTGCGAGGTTGAGGGCTCGTGGGAGCTTGCCAAGGCCCGCGGCAAAGAAAGCGACGCGGTCCTGAGCCGTTTGAGGAACCCGCTCCATCCGGCCCGAGGGCCTTCCGGTGGGTGGCGCGGCCTCACACCTCAGTGGCCTCGCTCTTGACGGCTCCGAACCGCGTCTGCAGGCAAGCTAGGAGACGGGCGGACCGATTTCAAGGGTCCGCGCGACACGATCCCGCACCTTGCGGAGAAAACGCAAACGCAGAGCAAATGGGCTCGCGCGGGTCGGGCGCCCTGACCTCGAGGAGAGCCGCGGCCCATGTGCTCGAGCTCACCTATTACATTCATTCAGACATGGGTGGCGCGCTTGTCTGACTCGAGCAGCGATGGCGTTCGAGTGCTGCTCGTCGAGGATGAGACGTCGATCTCGGAGCCGTTCTCCAACGCTCTCGCACGCGAGGGCTTCGTGCCCAGGATCGCCGCGAGCCTCGCCGAGGCGCGCGTTGCGCTCGCGGATGAGGCGCCGGACATCGTGCTGCTCGACCTGATGTTGCCAGACGGCGACGGGCGCGAGCTCGCCCGTGAGCTACGGGCGAGCACCCAGATCCCGATGATCATGCTCACTGCGCGCGGCAGCGAGATCGATCGCGTGGTGGGCCTCGAGATCGGGGCAGACGACTACGTGGTCAAGCCCTTCGCTGCGGCCGAGGTGATGGCCCGGATCCGCGCGGTCCTGCGTCGCAGCCGCCAGCCGCAGGCGGCGGGAAGGCTGACGGCCGGCGATGTCAGGGTCGATGTCGCTGCCCGTCGCGCGTGGCGCGGGGGACAGGAGCTGTCCTTGACACGCAAGGAGTTCGATCTGCTCGCCCGCCTGGCTCGCAGCCCCGGTCAGGTCGTGACGCGCGAGGACCTGATGAGCGACGTGTGGGATGAGAACTGGTTCGGCTCGACGAAGACCCTCGATGTGCACATGACCGCCCTGCGCCGCAAGCTGGGCGAGGATCCGGCCGCGCCACGCTGCATCCAGACGGTGCGTGGGGTCGGCTTTCGCTTTGATCCCGTAGGGGAGGATTGAGCCGTCAGCCTGCGCACCCGCCTGCTGCTGTCCCTTGCCTATGTGCTCGTCCTGGCGGTGGTCTCGCTGGGGGTGCCGCTCGCCCTCAGCCTGCGCGACCGGGTCAACGCCGAGGTTCACTCCCAAGCTCTGAGCCAGGCCGATGTGGTGGCAGCGACTGCCGCCGACCTGCTCAGTCCGCCGAACACCAAGGGACTGGAAGCGCTCGTACGCTCCGCCGGCGCCACCGTGCGCGGCCGCGTCCTGATCGTGAACGCACTCGGCAAGGTGCTCGCGGACAGTACGAGCACCTCGACGATCGGCAGCAGCTACTCGAGCCCGAGCCGGCCGGAGATCGTCAGAGCGCTGCGTGGCAGCGCGGTACAGACGCAGCGCAACAGCCATACCCTCGGCGAAGACATCCTCGCCACAGCCGTCCCGATCGTCCACCAGACGCGCACCATCGGCGCGGTGCGTGTCACGCAGAGCGTCGCTGCCGTCAAGAAGGCGGTGAGCAGCACGGTCACGAAGCTGGTGCTGGTCGCAGCCACTGTACTGCTGCTCGGGCTGCTCGCAGGCGGATTGATCGCACGCCAGGTGGCGCTCCCGCTGCGGCGACTGGAGGGGGCGGCACGGCGCATCGCCGGGGGCGATCTATCCGCGCGTGCGATAGTTGAAGGAAGCTCCGAGCAGAGGTCGCTGAGTGCCTCCTTCAACGAGATGGCCGATCGAAACCAACGGCTGATCGCGGCGCAGCGCGAGTTCGTCGCCGACGCCTCCCATCAGCTGCGCACACCCCTGACGGCGCTCAGGCTGCGCCTGGAGGAGGCCGAGGCGTCCGGCGCAGATGAGGCGGTGGCTGGAGAGCTTCGCGCGGGCACGCTCGAGGTCGACCGTCTCGCCGCGATCGTCGATGAGCTGCTGGTGTTGAGCCGGGCCGAGGACCGCGAGCTGGAGGGCGAGCAGATCGACCTGGGCGAGGCTGTCGAGCGCGCCGCCGGTCGCTGGAGGATGGCCGCGGATGCGCGTCAGATGCCCCTGCGCACCCTCGTCGAGGGCGCGGGCAGCGCCTGGTGCGCGCCTGCGGATCTCGACCGGGCGCTGGACGTGCTGATCGAGAACGCGCTTCACTACTCGCCTGGCGGCACGGAGGTGACGCTCGCGAGCAGCGGCGGGCGGATCGAGGTGCGAGACCGCGGCGCCGGTCTCGCCCACGGTGAGGAAGACCTCGTCTTCGAGCGCTTTCACCGCGGCAGCGCCGGTCTCCACGGCCCACCGGGCAGCGGTCTCGGGCTGGCCATCGCGAGGACGCTCCTGCGCGCCTGGAATGGCGAGGCGCGCTTGAGCAACCGCCCGGGCGGGGGTGCCATCGCAACGCTCGAGTTCCCCGGCGCGGAACCGTGAGCTCGCTCCGACGCACCGCGCTGGTCGTCCTGGTCGCGGTCCTCGGCATCGCGGTGGCGGCCGCGATCACCTGGGGGACGAGCCAGCTCGTGCGCCAGCGCATCGGCCTTGCTTCTGAACCGCTGACCGCAGGCAGCCGGCTCTTGCCCTCACTTCCGCGCACGCGCTCTACGAGCACGCATGTCACGCCGCAGCCGGCTAGGCCGCCCAGCTCGACTCAGACCCAACACAGCTCCACGTCGCCCACCCCCACGTCGCCCGTGGCGCCCACGACATCCACGATTCCCGTGGCACCCGCTGCGCCCACGACCGCGCCGAGTCGAAGCTCATCCCCGGAACGGGACAACGAAGGTGCCTCCGGTGAATCGCGTGCCCCGTCGAAGGGCGGGGGCAGCGGGGGCGACTCGGGGTCACATCGCGACGACTGAGCCTCACGAGCTCCTGACCGGGGGCAACCTCGGGAAGTGCCCGCAAAGCTTTGCCGACTCTTAACTTTGGCTTGGGTAAGCGTTGGTGATGGCATAGCCACAGTGAGGGCACCCGACAGAGGAGTGCCTGATGCGACGCAGAGAGATGATGACCGCCGGCGGGGTGACACTGGCCGGCCTCGGGGTGCTCGTCGGCCTTGCCGTCGGCTCCAGCGAAAACGGGCAGCAGCTGATCGCCCAACGCACGCAGCCGGTAGAGGTGCGCACTGAGATCATCCGCAAGACGGTCAACGTCTATCGCCGCGCGCATCCCCACCACGCCACGGGCACCGGCCCCGGTGGCTCGGGCCCGTCGGGGGCGAGCGTTCAGGCATCGAGCGCCGGTGCGGCGGTCGCGACGCGAACGCGAGCCAGCGGCACCAGCGGCGCCGGCGCTCCCGGGCCGTCGAGCTCGGCCGTGCCGGTCCTCAGAACCGCCAGCAGCGGCTCGAAATCCTCGTCCGGGTCAAGCTCGCCATCCACCGCCACACAGGTGCGCACCCGCAGCAGCGGCGCTGCGACGTCGGGCGGCCGGGGCACCTCCAAATCGGTCTCCACCCGTTCCAGCGGCGGCGGCGAGCACGATGGGAGTAGCCACGATGACTGAGCGCCGCTCGCCCGTGGCTCGCCGATCACATCCTCTGCTCGGCGCGTTTCCGCTCGCGGTGATGACGCTTGCGACCTTCATGGTGCTCTTCACGCTGATGATGGCTAGGCTCACCGCCGGCAAGGACCCCGCACTGCGGGGGCGTGGGACTGCCGCGACGCTCGTGGCAGGCGCCCGGACGACGACGCTCACGACACGCGCCAGTGGCGCTGTCGCCGGCACGGGCGTCCGGCAGGTCAGCGCTCAGGGAGCCTCCACGACCGCGCCGGCGATCATCACGCGCACCAGCGGCGTCGGAGGCGCAGCGAGGGTCGGCGATGAGTGATCGCGCTCTCAATCAGGCCAGAGGGCGGCTGATCGTGGCTTGGGCCACCGTGGCCATCTTCCTGGGTGTCCTGGCGCTGCTGGCGACGCGTGTGGCCGGCGGGCAGGATCCCGCGCTGCGCGCCCGTGCTGCCGCTGCGCCCCTTCCGCCGCGCAGGGTTCTCGTTCGTCGCATCCTCGAAAAGCGGGTGATCGTGCATCTGCCGCCGAGCGCGCCTGCGCAGCCCACCCAGGCATCCCAGCAGGTCAGCGCGCCGGGGGGCTATCCGAGCTCGCTGCCGGTCACACGCACCTCATGAGTCCGCTTCACGACATCACCTTCCACTCGATGGGCAGCGACATACGGCTGATCATCGAGAACCCGCTGCTTCCCGGCCTTGACTCGCCTGAGGTGGCGGCGCAGCAGGAGCGCTCCTACATCGAGGACTTCGCTGCGCGGCTGTCGCGCTTTCGCCCCGACAGCGAGCTGTGCGCGCTCAACGCCGACCCGGCGCATGAGGCTCCCGCGTCGCTGCTGTTGCGGACGGCGGTCGCCGCCGGTGTGTGGGCGGCCGAGCGCTCATACGGACTGGTCGACCCGACACTGCTCGGAGAGATCGAGGCCGTCGGCTATGAGAGCTCCCAGGACGGCCACGAGCCGGCGTCGCTGCACGAGGCCCTCACCAGTGCACCCCCCGCCAGCCCGGCGCGCCCGCGCACCTCGGCACGCTGGCGGGAGATCGAGATCGATCACGAGCGCGCCACGGTGCGCCGCCCCCCGGGGCTGCGCATCGACACCGGCGGCACCGGCAAGGGCCTGGCCGCTGACGCCGTCGCGCATCGTCTGCGCGGCTACACCCGCTTCGTGGTCGACTGCGGTGGCGACATCGCCGTGGGCGGCATCGGCCACGCGCTCGACCCGATCGCCGTGGAGGTCGAGCACCCCCTCACCGGTGAGTGCGTCCATGTCCTGCGCTTGGCGGCCGGCGGCGTTGCCACCTCGGGGCTGAACGTCCGGATCTGGCGGGCGCGGGACGGTAGCTTCGCCCACCACCTGCTCGACCCCTCGAGCGGCGAGCCGGTCTGGAGCGGGCTGATCGGTGCCACCGCGCTCGCTCCAAGCGCCCTGGAGGCCGAGACGCTATCGAAGATGGCCCTGCTCACCGGGCCGGCCGGCGCGCGCCGCGCGCTGGCCCGGCACGGCGGCGTGGTGGTGCACAACGACGGTGATGTCGAGCTGATCGGGCCTGTCGGTCCGGGTGGCGCCCGCGCCCAGCATCTTCTCGGGAGCGCGGCATGACCCCGGCGGCGCCTTCCAACTACGTGTGGTGGCTGGCCGGTCGCTCGGCCGGAATGGTCGCGATGCTGCTGATCGCCGGCTCGGTGATCCTCGGGCTCGCGATGGCCGCGCGCGTGCTCCCGTCGCGCTGGCGGCGCGATGCGGTGAGCGTGCACCAGTATCTGGCCCTGCTCTCGCTCGGAGCGATCGGGGCTCACGGAGCGCTGCTCGCGGCGGACCCCTGGCTGAAGGCGGGCGCGAAGGGGATCCTGGTGCCCTTTGCGATCGGCTACCGGCCGCTGTGGACGGGGCTGGGCATCGTCGGCGGCTACCTCGCGGCGATCCTCGGCCTGAGCTTCTATGCGCGCAAGCGGATCGGGGTGAAAGCGTGGCGCCGGATGCACCGCTTCACGGTCGTGGTGTATGTGCTCTCGCTCGTCCACGCTCTCGGGGCGGGCACCGATGCCGCGATCCCGCTCGTGCGTTACGCGATGCTGTCGAGCGCGCTGCCTGTCCTCTTCCTGTTTGCACTGCGCCTCCAGCGCAGCAGAGTCCGCAGCACGCGGCAGAGCGTCGGGGGACGTCAGGCCGCGCCGCCCCGTGCGCAACTCGACCCCAGTCCCTCACAGGCAAGCTGAAGTCGAGGAAAGGAGTCACGGTGAGCTACATACCCATCATCGACGAGGCGAGCTGCATCGGCCAGGGCGATTGCATGGAGCTCGTCCCCGCGGTCTTCCAGGTGGACGACTGCGCCCGGGTGATCGGCACCGGCCCGGACGAGCTGATCCTCGCCGCCGCGCACGAGTGCCCGGTCGAGGCGATCAGCATCGTCGATTCCGAGACGGGCGAGCAGGTCTATCCCTGAGCGTCAGCAGCCGTGAAGCGCTCGAGTCCCGCGCGCACCCACTCGGGCACCTCGGTCTTCTGCCAGGTGGCGGTGGACACGCAGACGTGTCGCAGCAGGCCCTGGACGAGCAGCTCCTCGTCGCGCACGACGTCGATCTCGGTCGTGATCGCGGTCGTTCCCAGGCGCCGGACCTGTGCGCGCAGCTGGAGCTCATCGTCAAAGCGGGCGGGCGTGCGGAACTTCACGTTCGCCTCGGCGACCACCGCATCGATGCCGCGCTCGACCATCTCCTGCCAGGGGCCCACGCTCGCCCGCCACAGCTCTGTGAAGGCGACGTCGAAATACAGCAGGTAGTTCGCGTTGAACACGATGCCCTGGGGGTCGCACTCGCCGTAGCGGACGCGCAGCTCGTGTACGAACGGCTCTGGCATCGGCCGACAAGCTAGCGGGTGGCGCGTCGAGCTCCCGCCAAGCACTGTCTCAGCGGGCACTCCTCTGAGCGCCTTCTGCGTGTACGAGCCGGTCTGCGTTGGCATCGCGCGGGCGTGGTGCAAGCGCGTCGGATACGCCTCCCGCGAGACCCTTGCTGCCCTTGAGAAAGCGCTCCAGGTCGGGGACGGCGAGCGGGCGGGCAAACAGGAATCCCTGGGCCAGGTCGCAGCCCTCGCGTTGCAGTGCGCGCACCTGGCTGGGCTCCTCGACCCCCTCGGCGAGCGTCTGCAGCCCGAGCGCCTTGCCGAGCTGGATCAGCGTGTGGGTGAGCGCGTGCGCCTCGCTCGAGTGCGCGAGGCTCGTGATGAAGGTGCGGTCGATCTTGAGCGAATCCACGGGGAACCGCCGCAGGTAGGCCAAGGAGCTGTATCCCGTGCCGAAGTCGTCGACCGCGATGAGCACGCCCAGCGCCTTCAGTTCGCCGAGCAGGTGCGCGGTGGCCTCGGGCTTGCGCATCAGGACCGTCTCGGTGATCTCGAGCGTCAGCTTGCCCGGGTCGAGCCCGCTCTTGCTCAGGGCCACCCGCACCTCCTCGGCGAACGCGTCGCGCTCGAGCTGGCGGGCGGAGACGTTGACCGAGATGCCCATCGTGTATCCCCTGCGGTGCCAGCCGGCGCCCTGCGCGCACGCCTGCTCGAGCACCCAGCGTCCGATCGTGATGATCGCGCCGTTCTCCTCGGCGATCGGGATGAACTGATCGGGGGGGATGACTCCGCTCGTGGGGTGGCGCCAGCGCAGCAGCGCCTCCACGCCCACGATCTGCTCGCTGTCGAGGTCGAGCATAGGCTGATAGACGAGGAACAGCTGATCCGCCTCGAGCGCCTCGCCGAGGTCGATCTCGAGGTGCATGCGGTCCTGGGCGGCGGTGTGCATGGCCGACTCGAACTTGGCGTAGCCGTCCTTGCCGAGGGCCTTGGCCTTGTACAGCGCGAGGTCGGCATCCTGGAGGAGATCCTCAGCCGACGGCGGCAGCCCGGTCGCGATCCCGATGCTCGCGGTCACAGAAACGGGTGCGTGCGCCATCTGGGACAGCGCGATCGGCTGGCGCAGCACGTCGAGTATCCGCTCTGCGACCAGCTCTGGCGCGGCATCGAGCCCCACGGAGTCGACCAGCATCACGAACTCGTCGCCGCCGAGGCGGCCCACCGTGTCGTTGTCTCGCAGGACGGTGTTCAGGCGGGCGCCGACCTGGCGCAGGACCTCGTCGCCGACCCGGTGGCCGTGGCGGTCGTTGATCTGCTTGAAGTCGTCGATGTCCATGAACAGGGCCGTGGCCGGAAGGCCGAGGCGACGCGCTCGCGCGAGCATCTGTTCGGCGCGGTCGAGCACCAGTCCCCTGTTGGGCAGATCCGTGAGAGGATCGTGCAGCGAGCGGTATGCCAACTCGCCGGTCTTCTCGCCGACCAGGCCCCAGGCATGTTGGCGGGAGCGCGAGAGGACGATGTAGAGCAGGAGCGTGAGCAGGGTGACCAGCAGGCCGAGCGCAAGAGCGTAGATGCCACGCGTGTCAGCGGATACAGGATGATCGGCTGTGCCGGTGGCCACCGCCGACCAGCCTTCGCCGAGCGACAGACGCTCTGATTGAACGTTCGACTCTTGCGTGGGGACGGCGCCGCGGCGGCCCAGCAGCTGTGTCGAGCCGCCCAGGTTCTGGTGATAGAGGCTGAGCCCGAGCGTGGGGTGACCGGCGAGCACCGAGTCGATCAGAGCTCCGCTGTCGAAGGTCGTGCCGACCGAGCCCGTGGCCGCGGCGCGCCGGGCTCGGACGGTGTTGGTCACAGCGCCCGCCCGGTACACGGCGGCGCCGATGGCGACGACCGAGCGTCCGCCATATCCGGGGATGAGAGTTGCCACGAAGGTCCCGCTGTCGGTTGCGGCGTGCTCGAGGGAGCCCACGGGCGAGCTGTCGACCGGGGAGATCTCCGGTGCGCAGTAGTCCACCAGTCCGGGATAGAGGCTGATCGTGGCCGGTGCCCCGACGATGGCGTGAATGAGGCAGTAGCGGGGCCGGCTGCCCGGAGGGAGGATCTGGAAGCGCCCCCCCAGCACGCGCCGGAATTCCGGGTCCGCCTCTGCCTGGCGCCGGAATGCCGGCAGGGCCGCCCGAGAAACCGGCTGGATCAAGGTGGCGAGGACGCCCTTGGGACCGCCGGATCCGCTCTGCAGCTGGCGATACCAGCGCATGTAGCGTGTCTCGCCTGCTCCGGGCTCCAGTGTGGCGAGCGCGCGCATCGTCCGCGTGAGGACCAGGTTCACCTCGAGCTTCGCGTTGAGCGTGCCGATCAGGTCCTTCTCGGTGGACGCGGCGGCCTTGCGATTGGCGTCGAGCGAGCTCGAGCGCGATTCGGCCGCGACGAGGACCGATGCGCTCAGCCCCAGCAGAACGATGAGGCATCCCAGCAGGGCCGCCCGCAGGCGCGTGGACAGGCGCCGATCAGTGTCCACGAGCGACAGGCCTTGCCGGCACTGGGTCGTGGGCGTCGGAGCCGTTTCGCTCCGGCGGGAGCGTTCGTGGTGAGCGGTGTCTCCTCGACGTGCCATAGCGGGGCCGTCCAGTCAGGCGCTGCGGCCACAGCCGCAGGTCTCTCATCAGCTCGCCAACGTCATCCTCTCTCTATCGCCTCAATGATTCGCATACTTGAGGTGTTCGCTCAGCGCGGCCGCTCGACGAGCCCAGGATGCGGGCCGCGAAGGAGCCCTCGCTCACCCGGGGCTGGACCTGCAGATCGAGGGCACGCTCGATTCGTTGGTGAAGACCGGCGCCATGACACTGCCCGCTACCAAGGAGTGCGGGTGCCCGAGCAGGTGCCCCAGCTCGTGGATCACGGTCAGGCAGAGCATGTTCCAGTCCTGTCTCATCGCGGTCGCGGTCGGCCACTGCCAGTGCGCGAGGGCGATCGTGCATTGGGTGTAGCTCGCGGCGGGCGCTTGGAGGTTGTTGGCCCCGAGCGAGGATTCGAATGTGACCCAGCCGTCGGTGCCGTCCAGGCCGGCGGGCAGCGCGCGGTTGACGAGAACCGTGACCTTGCCGGCGCAGGGCACGGCTGCCCAATAGCGCTCGGCCACCGCGAGCGCGAGCACGGCCGGGTTGGCGCGAGTGCGAGCGGCATGCGAGCGATGCGCCCGGTGTGGGCTCGCCTCGGCGGTGCCAGGGACCAGAAGCAGAGTGACGAGGAGCGTGAGCACGAGCGAGCGGGCCATGCCAGGAATGCTGAGGCAGAGACCGCCCGCGTCGACTCCTCCGTTGGGGGTAGGCGAGCGCCCGCTTAGGAGGTAGGCGGGGGGAGACGCGACTCACCCTCGGGCCGGGTGCTGCCGATGAGCACCTGGGCGCTCGCGGCGTCCCGGATCTAAGCCGATCACAGTCGTGCTCGCCCGCTGCGACGATCTCGTCGCCGGGGGACTGCGCGAGCTCCTCGAAGGCGATCCCAATCTCGAGATCGTGGCGGCTGACGTCGAGCAGGCGCGCATTCCCGTGGTGCTTCGCGGTCATCGGCCTGACGTCGCGGTCCTGGACGCCCAGCAGTTGGGCGAGCTGACCGCGGTGCGGGATCTCGGCCGACACCACCCCGCAACGCGCCTGGTGCTGCTCGCCAACGTCATGTCCGCGCCAGCTTGCGCCCAGGCCCTGGCATTTGGTGCGAGCGCCTATCTGGGTAGGGATACCCAGGCGCGAGACGTGCTCAGCGCGATCCATCTGGCCTCGCGGGGGCTGCAGGTGATGCCGCGCGCCCTATCGAGGGGCACGGGCGCCGGGAGCGGGAGCTCGCAACTGCTCACCCCGCGTGAGGTACAGGTACTGCCCCTGCTGCAGCGCGGCAGCTCCAACGCCGAGATTGGGCTCGAGCTGCGCGTGGGCGTCGAGACCGTTCGCAGCCACACACGCAACATCTACCGCAAGCTCGGCGTGTCATCGCGGCGAGAGCTCGTCGTGCCCTACTCCTCGCCGACGGCCGTGGACGAATGATCTAGACGGGATGGCGAAGCTCACGATAGGGCCGGGAAGCGTCGGGATAACTGGTAGGTCGAAGAGGGCCGGGGAGCGATCCTCCTATATGGCGGTGCTTGACGCCGCAGTGAGGAGACGCCCGTGAACCGTGGCGTCCCGCAGATCGACGAGTCGCCCTCGCGTGACTCTCTCGCAGCAAGCCGGCGTTCCACATTCTCCGGCGCACGGACCGCTCGGGCAGGCGTGATCGTGCTCGGGCTGATCTCGACCCTCTTGTTCGCGACGAGCGCCCTCGGCGCCACCGCAACCGTGGGCATGGGAACGGCAGCGAGCTTCTCGGTGCTGGGCGGCTCGACCGTCACCAACACCGGGCCCACGACCATGTCCGGAGACCTGGGCCTGAGTCCCGGATCGTCGGTCACGGGTGCTCCGCACGTCCTCGGCGCAACCCACGTCGACGACGCAGTGGCGATCGGGGCCAAGAACGCCCTCACCACTTCGTACAACGACGCCGCCTCGCGTCCGAGCAGCGGCTCGGCCGGCACGGATCTCGCCGGCCAGAGGTTCCTGCCGGGTGTACGCACGGCGAGCAGCTCGCTGCTGCTCTCGAGTGGGAGCGTGACGCTCGACGCGCAGGGCGACCCCAACGCGGTGTTCATCTTCCAGATCGGCACCACGCTGATCACCGGCTCGAACACGAGCGTCTCGCTGGTCAATGGCGCGCAGGCCTGCAACGTCTTTTGGCAGGTGGGCTCATCGGCAACGCTGGGGACGGGAACCAGCTTCGTGGGCGCGATCATGGCCTCGCAGACGATCACCGCTCGAACGGCCGCGACTATCCATGGCCGGCTGCTGGCAAGAACCGGCGCGGTGAACCTGGACACGAACACCATCACCACGTCCAACTGCGGCTCGGGTGGAACGGAAACGAGCACACCCGCCGAAACGACCGCGCTCACAACCCCTCCAGCAGGGACTCCACTGCCGCCGATAGGGTCGAAAAACACAACGACCGCCAAACAGCGTGCCGCCAAAGAGCGTGCCGCCGCGCGACGTCGCGCAGCGGCCCGGCGGCGCAGGGCGACCGAACTGCGCTCACCGGCGCGCCCGGCGGTACCCAGCCATCACGGCGGATTCACCGGCTGAGGAACCCTCTGCAGATCCGGGCGCCAACTCGGTCGCCCGGACTGTGGAAGGCCAATGACGCGGAGCAATCAACCCCCTCGTTCGCCGGTCCGCCATCGCACGGCGGCTCGTGTGCGCCGGAGCCCGCTTGCAATCCTGAGGCTGATCGCGGCGTGTGCGCTCGCGGCGAGCGCCGGAGCCTTCCCGGCGGCCGCAGCGGGCGCTCGCGTCCAGCGCACCCAGCGACTGGCGCTCCTGCTGAGTGGGCACGCCGTACACGGCGCTCCCCGCGCGGGATCTCCGGTTCTCCTCGCCGTGGCTGCCCACAGACCGATCACGGGCGAGCCGACGAGGCTCCCCGTTCTGGGGCGCTCGACGGGTGCGGAAGGGATCGCGTGGTTGCACGTGATGCTGCCGGGCCGGCCCAACGGATCGAGCGGCTGGATCGCCCAGAATGGCACCCTAGCTCTCACGACCCCGTGGCACCTGACGGTCGATCTGAAGGCGCGCCTGGTGCGCGTCTACAGGGACGGCCGGCTGGCCAAGAGCTTCCGGGCGGTGGTGGGCAATCCCGCCACACCAACGCCCACGGGCAGCTTCTTCGTGGAGGAGACGCTGAAGATGTACGCGGGAGAGCTCGGCGGTCCGTTCGCGCTTGCGCTGAGCGCCCGCTCGGATGTGCTGCAGGAATTCGAAGGTGGCCCCGGTCAGATCGCCATGCATGGGCGCGACGGTCTCGGCGGGACTTTGGGCCAGGCCGAATCGCACGGCTGTATGCGCGTCAGCACCGCGAGCATCGACTGGTTGGCCGCACGGATAGGGCCTGGTACGCCGGCGACGATCTACTCGGGCTGAAACTGCTTGCGCGCACGTGCCCCGCTTGCGCGCATAGGCTCTGGGAATGGACGCTCTCGAGAGCCTTCGCGCCCGCTTGGGCGAGCTGGCCGATCTGACATCGGTGGAGATGCTCCTCGGATGGGACCAGCTGGTCATGATGCCGCCCGAGGGGGCTGCTGCGCGGGCGCAGCAGCTGGGCACTCTTGCTCGGCTCGCCCATGAGCGAGCCACCGCCGAGGAGATCGGCGGGTGGCTGGGGGAGCTCGACGCGAGCGATCTCGATGAGCTCAACACGGACATCGTGCGCCTGGCACGGCGCGACTGGGAGCGGGCTCGACGGGTGCCGGACGATCTCGCGGCGGAGCTTGCCCGCGCGAGCACCGATGGCCAGGAGATCTGGCGGGTGGCGCGAGAACGCGACGACTTCAAGGCCTTTGCTCCCGCGCTGGAGCGCAACGTGGAGCTCGCAAGAGCCTACGGCGCGTGTGTGGCCGAGGGAGATCAGAGCGCCTACGAGGGCCTGCTTGGCGACTACGACTTCGGGCTGGCCACGAACGATCTGCGCGACGTGTTCGGAGCTCTTGCAGCGGCGCTCGGGCCCCTGGTCGCCGAGGCGCGGATCCATTCTCCGCGCAGGACCCTGCAGGTGCCCGTCGAGGCTCAGCGGCTGGCGGTTGAGGCTACGCTCGGACGGCTGGGAGTGGAGGCGAGCAGCTGGCGGGTGGATGTCTCCGCGCATCCCTTCACGGCGTGGATGAGCCGGCGCGACACGCGGGTGACGACGCGCTACAGCGACGGCGAGGTCGAGTCGTTGTTGAGCTCGCTGCACGAGTACGGTCACGCCCTCTACGAGCGCCAGATCGACCCGGCACTCGAGCGCACGAACCTCGGGCACGGCACCTCGATGTCGATCCACGAGTCCCAGAGCAAGCTCTGGGAGAACCACGTGGCACGCAGCCCCGCGTTCGCCGAGGTCCTGGCCGGCGAGCTGCAACTGGGCGGCTTCACAGTGACAGCTGCAGATCTGCACGCAACCCTTGTAGGCGTGGAGCCCACGGCCATACGCGTGTCCGCCGATCCGCTCACCTATCCGTTGCACATCATCCTGCGCTTCGAGCTGGAGCTCGCGCTCATCGACGGCACGTTGGCTGTGACCGACCTGCCGGACGCCTGGCGGGAAGGAATGCGCCGCCTGCTCGGAGTCGAGGTGCCCTCCGATGCGCTCGGATGCCTGCAGGACGTGCACTGGGGCGCGGGGAGCTTCGGCTACTTTCCCAGCTATGCACTCGGATGCCTGATCGCGGCACAGCTGTGGGAGGCGATGCAGGCCGACGTTGGGGATCTCGAGGAGCTGTTGCGCAACTGCGAAGTGACTCCGATCCAACAGTGGCTCGCAGAGCACGTGCACCGTCACGGGCGGCGGTTGGACACGATCGCGTTGGTCGAGCATGCGACCGGCCGCAGGCCGCAGATCGAGTCGTTCCTGCGCCACGTGTCACCGCTCCTCTCCGCCTGAGCTCGGCCCCAGAGCAGGGCACACAACCGTGGAATCAGCCATCTAAAGGACGGGCGCCGACGGATGCGTGGGGGCGGCCGCCGGCGCCCGACTTGTTTCAGCCCGGCGGCTTGCACGGCGCCAGGGCGATGATCAGACTATCCGAATCGTCAACAACTTGTCGTCAACCACATGGACTTGGCGATAGATCGCGTGACAGTCTCCCGCAGTCCATGTCACCGAGAGAGTCCGCCGACCCGCGTCTTGGACGAGCGATCCGCGAGCTACGCCAGGCTGCAGGCGTGACCCAGGAAGACGTCGCCTACCACGCCGGGATCAGCACCGGCTCGCTGTCGCGGATCGAATGCTCCCTGGCGAACCCGTCATGGACCACGGTGAGGCGGATCGCGGCCGCGCTGGACGCCAGCCTCGGGGAGCTGGTGGCGGCCGTGGAGAAGCGTCCCGAGCGCTGATCCCGCCGCGTGGCGGGCGGCAAAGACGAGCATGCTGGGTTTGGTCGCGGCGCCAAGCGTCTCCATGACGCCGCCTGCGGCGAGCTGGGCGGCGGTGGAGTGGGCCTGCGGGGTACTCAGGTAGAAGCTCGCCATTCCGGCCAGGATGAGAGCGTGCTCGCGGGCGTCGGGGAGCGAGCGGGTGGCAAGCAGGGCCCTACCGGCAAGCAGCTTCAGTCGCGCTGCCGTCTCCTGCGGGCTGGCGTAGTAATCCAGCAGGTTGCGCTGCCCCACCGCCGTGTCTTCGGAGGCGTCGACGAGACTGTCCAGCAGCGAGTGAAGTGCGCCGATCCAGGGCCAGTAGGCCTGCTCGATCGCAGCGGCCTCCTCGTGGGTGAGATTCGGTCGCGCGGAGGCTGCGATCAGGGCAAAGAGCCCGAGCGAGGAGCCGGCCGATGCGGCCGTCTCCCACCAGCGCAGCCCAGTGCCTCGCGGGGTCGCTTTCAGCGCCCACCGTGCGAGGTACTCATGGCCACCGTGAGCCTCGCTCAGGTTGAGGCTCTGATAGGCGACGATTCGTCTGGTCACCCTCCGTGCCGGGTCTGCGATTGACGCGTGGGAGGGGAGCGTGCGCAGGGCGCTGCGGCAGGCATCGACGATCTCCTCGAGATACCCTGCGTCGTTGCCGCGCGATTGCAGCGCGTAGTAGTCGCCTTGGAGCGCATCCTCATCGAGCGCGACGAGAAGCGCCTGGTGCAGGCGGCGGCTGTTGGCGATCGGGTGAGCATTGGGCTGCTCGGAGAGCGTGTCCACGTAGTCATAGACCGACTGGAAGGCGACCTGTGCGCGAACCACGCTGGCGCGTCGGCAGCGCGGGGCGAGGATGGCGAAGGCGGCGGATCCGTCGATGTTGCCGCGCTTGATGCGCTGCGCCTCCAGCGCAAGCTCCCGCAGCTCGGCGCTGGGGATGCCTTCGGCACGCCTGTGCCAGCGGTCGGTCTCGTGGCGGATCCGCGGATAGATGCCGATCCAGTATTGGGTCGCCGCCTTCAGAAAGGCTCGCGCGAGTGAGATGTAGTTGGTAACGGACTTTGCTGTCATCAGGACAGCATCGCGTCGGAGTGGTTTTGTCCTTTACTTACTCCTGGAAACCTGCGCGAGGAGGCACACGCGTTGCTGCCAGGCCCGGAAGCGCGATTACGGCCAGCGCGACACAGATGACGCCCGCGAGTGTCAGGAGCACCAGCCCGAAGCCCAAGGAGAATGGCGCGGGAAAGCCCACCGAGAGCTTCAACCAGCGACTGGCGAGCGCGTGTCCGTAGATGCCGAGGATCGCTCCGTCCAGGCAGCCGACGGCGAGCAGGATCGTGCTCTCTATCAACAGCGAGCGCCACAGCTGGCGAGAGTCGAAGCCATGTGACTTCAATGACGCAAGTCGCGCTCGACGTTGCCAGATGGCGGCGCTGAGCGCCGAGGCGATGGCCAGAGCGGTTGCGATCAGCAGGAGGATGGATATCTCGCTGAGGCTCCTGATGCCCTGGCGTGCGCTTTCTTCGTAGCGCGCCTTGCGTTCGTTGAACGTCTCGACCACGAGACCCGCTCGCCCAGCAAGCGCACCCTCGACCTGGGCCTTCCCCGCCGCGGGCGTGACACCGGGCTTGAGGTTGATCTCCAGCGCCGTTGGGTCCGTGGTCTGGAAGTGGCTGCGGTAGTCGTTGTCGTTGAGGGTGATCGCCCCTGGTGCCCATCCGACGTTCGTGGTGATGGCGGCGACCCTCAGGCGCATCGCCCCTGAGGGCGAGGGCAGCGCAAAGGCATCGCCCACGCGCAGGCGACGTTCGGCGGCGAAGCCGCTCGAAACGGCCGCCCATCCGCCGCGACGAATCCGCTGGGTGGCCTGCGCCAGTTCGCCCTGCAGGAGCTGGCTGGCCTGGATCAGGGCTCGGTCTCCAGGAGGTCGAGCTCGAATCCACAGTCTGCGAGTGCCAACGTCGAGCAGCTGGCCCTGATATTCGCGCACCGAAGCGACACCCGGCTGGCGCGCGATTGCCGCCGGCGCCCCTTCGGCGTGGAAGCTGTTGACCGTGAGGAAGTTGTTGTCCGTCGTCACCCAGATGTCGGCCGGGTCGAGGTACTGCACCAGGGCCGCGTCAAGGCCCGAGAGAAGGTCGCTGCGGGCCCCTTGGATTGCGACCATTCCGTAGAGAGCCAGCGCGGCGACGCCGGCCAGTGCAACCGACCGCGTGGCGGTCGCATCCAGTTCCACGACCGCGAGCGCGAGCATGCTGCCTTTGACACGCTCGCTCACCGGCCTGAGAGCCGCGACGACCGCCACGAACATGCAGGGAACGAGACAGAACGTGGCCAGCGCCAGCACGACACCGCCGACGATGCTGAGGCCCGGTTCCAGCAGCACGACGACTGTCACCGCCGCCACGAGCGAGACACCCAATACGCCGAATCCGACGACACTGCGGTTGCTGATGCTCTGGCCCGCCTCTCCTGACTCGTGGAGCACCGCGTCTGCCCGCCGGCCACCCCGCAGGTCGAGCAGCGGGAGCATCGAGGCGAGAACCGTGGCCAGCACTCCGCTCGCGAAGGCGAGCACGACCGTCACGAGCGAGATCACCGGCTGGGTTCCGATCGGGAACGCGGATGTCAGGTAGCTGGGCGCCTGGTGGAAGAGAGTGCGCGAGAGCAGATATCCGAGGACTATGCCGACGAGCGAGGCTGCCGCCCCGAGCATCGCGGCTTGCGAGAGCAGAATCGCGAGAACCTGGCGCGGGCCGAAGCCCTGCTGGCGCATCTCAGCCACGAAGCGCCGTCGCTCTGGGACCGTCAGCAGCATCGCGTTGAGGGCGAGCAGGAAGCCGACCATCGCGCTGATCGCGGCAAACAGCGTGGTGGACTGCGCGGTCGGGGTCTCGGCCGCTTTCAGCACCGGCAGTTCGCGATCGGCGGGCTCCACGTCCAGGCGTCCGGCGGCGATGCGCTTCATCTCTGCTTCTACCAGCCGCTGCTGGCCGGGCTTGGGCTCGACGAGGACCTGGTTGACGCGCCGTGGTTTCCCGGTGAGTTCCTGTGCGAATCCCAGCAGTCCCACGACGATCGGGCTGTCGGCCACGGGGCCAACGGTCTGGCTCCCCAGGACCGCGCGGACTTCGATCCGATGGGCGTTCCCGGCCGAGAGCAGGGTGATGTGTTCGTTGGCCTGGGCGCCGATATGTTCGGCGACCTCGGAGGGGAGCCCGAGTCCGCCGGCCACGATCAGGGCTCCCGATCCGAGGTTCCTGGTGGCGCTCCCTTCGAGTACGACCTCTGCGCCGGTGACCCCGATCAGCTGTACGGACTCTCTTCCCTTGGGGCCGACGATCACCGCGTTCTCCCGCAACAGGGGAGCGGCGACCCTGACGCCCTTGAGGAGCGCCACGCGCCTTGCGATCCGTTGTTCGAAGCCTTCAGGCGAGCGAGCGGCCAGCTGGAGGTGCGCTCTACCAGTGACTCCATGCACGAGCTGGCTTGCAGAGCCGAGGAGGCTGGAGTTGGCAACCAGGACGCCGAAGAGCAGCGCCACGCCGATTGCGATGCCCAGGCCGGCAAGCAGCTCCTGGGCCTTGTGGTTGCTCAGACGCCAGCGGTAGAGGTCGACCAGAGCGCTGACGCGGAGCCCGAGGATCGTCGGCCGCGGCATGGCTCGCCGCCTCATAGGGAGTGGGCCAGAGCGAGCTCTGCATCAAGTCCCTCTCGGAGGCGTCCGTCGCGGAGCGTGAAGACCCTCGAGGTAAATGAGATCGCCTGCGGATCATGGGTGACCAGGAGGCCGGGGATCTCTCGCTCCTCGCAGATGTCTCGCAGGAGGGCCAGGATCTCCCGGCTGCGCTTCGAGTCCAGGTTGCCCGTCGGCTCGTCGGTCAGCAGCAGTCTGGGCTCGTTGACCAAAGCCCGGGCGATTGCGATGCGTTGACGCTCGCCCATCGACAGCCGGGCCGGCGTGTGATCGAAGCGTGCCCCGAGACCGACACGCTCGAGCCACGGTCGAGCCTGCTCGCGTGCCTTGCGCAGCGTCATTCCGTCGGCCAGGAGCTTCACCGCCGCGTTGTCCAGCGCGGAGGCGCCGGAGATCAGGTGAAAAGCCTGGAAGACCAGACCGACATCGCGTCGCCGGTAGATCGCACTGTCGCCGGGAGGCAGGCGGGATATCTCCCTCCCACCGAAGTGGACACTTCCCGTATCCGGTGCCAGCAGCCCGGCTGCCAGTTCGAGCAGTGTCGTCTTGCCCGAGCCGCTTGGACCGTAGAGGGCCACGAGCTCTCCCGGATGGACGCTCAGAGAGACACCGTCGACTGCGCGTACGGTCTCACCGCCGCTTGGATAGTGCTTGATGACCTTGCGCAGCTCCAGGGAGCTCACGGCTGCGAGCGTTTCCTCGCCGCGGTGCGCTCGGGAAACGGGACGAGTGTTCCGCGCTCATCGCTCGGGCGCAGCTTGCCGCTCCCGAGCGACATCAACCGTCGCGCTTTGCGGATCGGCGCGATGTCTTCGGAGGCGATCACGACCGCAAGGCCGCTGCTGCCTCCGAGCGAGCGCAGCAGATCGAAGAGCTCGGCGCCGTCGCTCGGTCGGGGCAGCACCGCCGGTTCGTCGACGAGCAGCACCCGCGGCTCATGGACGAGTATCTGTGCGAGCGCCACTCGGATTCGCTCGCTCTGCGAGAGCCGAGCCGCCGGCACATGCGCCCACTGAGCCGCGCCGACGCGCTCGAGTGCCTTCCATGCAGGGTGCCTCGCCTCGTGGAGGCTCATGCCGTCACTGAGCAAGGGAAGCGCAACGTGCTCGACCGCCGGGTTGTTGCGTTCGGGACGCCAGTCGGATGAGAGCAGCCCGATGCCGTTGCGACGCTGCAGCGCGGCGCGGCGATCGGGGGACATGCTTGTCATCTCGTGGCCGTCGAACCACACGGAGCCCGCATCGGGGAGCTCGCGTCCCGCGGCGACCCGCAGCAGGGTCGTCTTGCCGGAGCGCCGCATTCCCCAGATGCCGACGAAGTCGCCGGCGTCGACCTGGAGCGAGAGATCTTCGAGGACGGTCGTGTGCCCACGGCCTTCGGGGAAGCGCTTGGTGAGGTGCTCGAGCGAGAGGAGGCTCATCGACCCTGCTGGGCTGAGCGCTCGGCGAGGAACTCCTCGATCCAACGCCGTGCGAGCGCGATCCATCTCAAATCTGCCTGCAGGCTCTCGTCGACCGCCACCCGGGTCAGGTTCATCGCCAGACCGACCCACGAGCCCATGGGCACCTCGGCTTCAGAGCTCCTGCGGAGCATCTCGAAGCAGTCGCGCTCGTAGGCATCGAGGGCGCGCAGCAGGTGAGGCGCGTCATGCGCCCTGGAGAGTGCGATTCTCGCCTGCAGCTCGACGCGCATGGGCTCCCTCGTGGCCGGGCTCTCCATCCACGCCTCCAGCGCCGCACTGGCGCGATCGGTCGCCGAGTACACACGCTGGCCTTCCGCGACTCCGTGGAAGGTCACCTTGGCCGCCGAGGAGACCAGGCCATCCTCGACGAGCCGTTCGAGCGCGCCGTAGACGCTCTGTCTCGTCACCCGCCAGGCCGGTCCGAGGCGCCGCTCCACGAGCGTTGCGAGCCGATATCCGCTGAGCGGCTCACCCTCGTTGACCAGCAGCGCCAGCAGCGCACCGCGCAACGGCGATCCACTCGCGTGCCTCCTATCGGAAGTCCCTTGCGGCATTCTCCTCGTCTCACCCGGCCGGCGAACTCGACACGATACGCCAATCGGCGGCGGCGCGTTGGTTGACGCAAACTGTTCCGACAAGCTGGTCACGCCGCTTAGTCACGGCAATCAGCAATGTCTTCTGTTGACAACCCGTCACGTGTGACCTAGGCGCCGACACCGATCGCGACGATGATCGCGTGTCGTGACAGGAGACCCACACATCGACTCCTCGAACGCGTCGAGGAGCGTGGCGGACGCCGGTGAGCAATCGGTTCGAATCGAGCTCTCAGACGCTCAGGTCGATCAGATAATCCGTGCCGCAGCCGACACCGGCAGCATGGCGCTGCTGCTCACGGGGCTCGGAGACTCGCGCGAGGATCTGGAGAAGGCTCAGCGCCAAGTTGGAGACACTGAGGCGAATCTGTCGTCTTCACTGCTGTCGGGACTGCTCGTGCTCGCGGCATTCCCAGCGGACGGAAGCTCCCTTGGCAATGCGGAGGTGGCGCGGATGATGGGAATGAACCCAAGCACCGCCCACCGCTACATCACGACCCTCGTGGTTGCGGGCCTGCTCGAGCGGGACCCTGGCACTCGGCGTTACCGGCTCTCCCGATGACTCCCGACGTTTCTCATGGAAGCCAGATGAGCTGCAGCGACGCCGTGCTTGTAGTGGTGCGCAGCGAGCCCGGGGTGTGGAGCCTGGAGGACGTCCTGCTCAGCGATCGTGACGCGCCGGTCATCGTGCTCACCCAATCTCAGGACACGCTCGAGCCCGTGCTGGCCCCAGAGAAGGTGCGCGCCGTGGCCGGCGAGGCCGCTGCGATCTACTACATGCCCGGCGACTACCTGCTCGAGCAGCTGCGCAGGACGCTTGGATCTGCGCTCGCGGTGAGCCGGGGGGCGGCCCGGACCTTCTGGCCCGGGCTATCGACCCGCAGCGACCCGGCGGATCATCCCCTCGTGCCGATCCTCGAGGGAGAGCTCGAAGTGGACGCGCTTGCGGAGTTTGCTCGCCAATTCGACTTGAGCCGGCCCGCGGTTCGCCAGGAGATCAGGCTGATCGAAGACGCACGCTCGGTGTTGCAGAGCGAGCTCGATGCTGCGGACAACGAGCTGCGCACGACAGCCGAGCAACTGCGCGACGCGAACATCGCGCGCCACGAGGCGCTCACGCGGGCAGAGCAGGCCGAGGACAGTCTCGGCTCCGACGGTCGACTGAGCGCGCGGAGCCTCGAGGAGGCTCTCCATGTCCTCATCACCAGAGAATGGCTGCGGGCGTTCCTGCCCGCCGACCGCCACCGACACCCGCTCGGTGGCTATGTGCTCACTCCGCAGCTCCTTGCCGTCGTCGCGGTCGAGACAGGGTTCGCGAAGCACCGCATCGCCTGGGTGTGCGCGATGGTCGCCTCGGGGTATGCGTCGTTCCTCGCGGGTCTCGCGCCAGAGCGGCTGCTCACGGGCCCGGGCGGCCCCCAGCTCGAGCGCGCCGACGGCGCTCTGGGATGGCGCTGCACCATGAAGCGGGACATGCAAGGTTGCTCGTGGCTGCATTACTGGACCAGGCCCGATCAGACCGTGGAGTTCACAGACGTCGAGCATGGCGACGCTCCCGAGACGCCCTGAGGCGCACTGACCGTTCGCGGGCACCGGCGCTTCTGCGCTAGTCGGAGCGACTACCCCGATCGACGTCCAGCGCCCTCAACGCCTCCTCGCTCGACGCGTAGCCGATCGCGCGCAGGGCACGCCCGCCGCGAAACCAGGTGACCCCGGCCCAGCGGAACTCGAGCGGCATCTGCGAGCGACCCCCGCGCCCGGACATGCAGAAGCGGGCCGCGACATAGTCATCGCCCGCAGCGAGGATCTCCTCCACCTCGTAGCTGGCGCCCTCGGCGAACACTTCGAACACATCGTTCATCCAGTCACGCAGGCCGATTGCGCCGTGGTACTGGTAGTCGGTGACCGCACTGAGGCGGTTCACCATGCGAAAGCCCGGTGCCAAGAGCTCGTCGGGCACCTCCCGGGCATTGACCGCCTCGACCACGCGTCGGTGCGCCTCGAGATTGTGCCACCGGCCGGCCATACTCTGGGCATTCCCGCTCTGGCGCGGGCTAGTCATGCTCGAACCCGGCGAACGCCCAGAGGCCGGACGTTGCCGGGCTCGATCCCCGTGTTTCTCGAGGGGATTCCGAGCTGAGCCGGTGAGGGGCAGCGGCTGGCGGAGGGGAGTGCTCGCCGCTGCTCTCCGACGCGCGGGAGGCAGCGCGGTCATCGGCCAAGGCCTCCCTGTGCGCTCATACCCTCCCTTTCTCAGTCCCTTTGCCCTGTTAACGCTGAGACGACACGGAGGTTGGAAGGGGGGCGCCGGAATCGGCTGGGCTCGGCTAAGGCTTGCCGTGGGGTTCTTCGGCTTCGCTGTGGGCTTCTTCGTTCTTGCCGTGGGGTTCTTCGCTTTTGCCGTGCGGTTCTTCGTTCTTGCCGTGGGGTTCTTCGCTTTTGCCGTGCGGTTCTTCGTTCTTGCTGTGGGCTTCTTCGCTTTTGCCGTGCGGTTCTTCGTTCTTGCTGTGGGCTTCTTCGTTTTTGCCGTGGGGTTCTTCGCTTTTGCCGCTCCCTGGGCTCGATGCACTCTTGCCGTGCGCTTCTTCGCTCTTTCCGTGCTCGAACGTGCTTGCGGCGACGGCAGGCTTGCTGTTGATGGTGCTGTTCGTTGGCGCTGGGGGTGCCTGCTGAACTTCGACCCCGGAGTCGCGAGTCGGCGTCGTCTTGCCGGTAGGCATGCCCGTGTGGGGGACGGTCTGCAGCGCGACGCTCGTGGATGGGGCCGGCGCTGAGCGGGCGGGCGTTGCCGGCCGGACGGATGCTGCAAGTTGGAGCCGCGCGCCTGGGGACGAGCCCAGCGCCGGTATGGCCCGCGCTTCACGCGTCGCGGGAACGCTCAACAGGTGCGCTCCCACACTGGTTCCAGCCCCGAGGAAGGCTGCGCCCGCGAGCACCTTGACGAGGAGAGCCTTTACGCCGCCACCGCCGAGCTCGGCGGTGGTTGCTGCGACCGAGGAGCCGGCTGTGGCGCCCGCATACCCGCCGGCACCCGAGGACTTGCCGAGGGCGGCTTCGAGCGCCCGGCGCTTGAGCGCAAGCGAAGGCACCACGGGGAACAGGAGGCCGAGCTGGCGGCGCTGACGAGAGAGAGCATCTGCGTAGTCTCGACAGCCTGCGCACGAGCGCAGGTGGCGACGGAGATGGCTCTTCAGAAGCGCGGCGCCGCGCGCCGTGGCGAGCTCTTCACGGATCTCTCGACAGTCTGTGCCACGAGCGCGACGCTCGGATATGAGACTCGAGCGCGCTTGGAACACGTAGGACTTCACCTGCTCCGGGCGAACGCCCAGCAGCTCGGCGATCTCCGACTGGCTGAGGCCATGTAGCTCGGCGAGGACGAGCGCGGTCCGCTGGCGCTCGGGCAACTCCCGCACGGCCAGGAGCACATGACGGAGGTCCTCTCTCTGCTCCAGCAGCGCGACAGGATCCTCCCGCTGGGCAACGGCCGCATCGACACCGCCTCCGGAGCGGCGTTGGCGCAGGATGCTCAGACAGGCATTACGAGCTATGGCGAACAGCCACGGACGTACGGTGATCGCCCGCTCGTCGGCGAGCAACGCCTCGTGGGCGGAGGCGAATGTGGCCTGGACCGCGTCTTCGGCGTCGTGGACCGAGTCGAGCATGTACCGGCAGAACGAGAGCAGCTCGACGGAGTGCCGGTCGTAGAGGATCTCGAAAGCTGTGGCATCGCCGCGTCGGATTTGCGACACCAGTCGATCGTCGGCCGCGAACCGCAGCCGGGGCCGAGATCCTCCGTGCAACCGCCGCTCCTGGGCACTCATGTTCTCTCCCGCCGATGTCCGACGCGCCCCGCGCGGCGCGTGAGGACGAGTTGGTGATCTACATCAAAGATCTGCGAACCTCGATCTTGCGCCCCACAAACTCAACATACGCAGTCTGTCTACAACACGCAAGCCAACGCCGAATCGCGCAGGTGTGGTGTCGGCGTGGGGGTGAAGGCGTGCCTCAACGGCGCACGCACGCGTGAGGAGCACCACGCGGTGCCGCTGACCGCGGCCGAGCTGGCACGCGATGCGCTGGCCGCCCGCCGCGCCGGAGCGTTCGCGGTACACGTGCATCCGCGAGACGGGGCGGGAGCCGAGACGTTGGACGCAGCCGCCTGCGACGCTGCCCTCGCAGCGATTCGGGCCGCGGCGGGCGATCTCCCGGTCGGCCTCTCCACAGCCGAGGCGATCGAGCCTGACCCGTTCGCGCGTGCCTCCGCGATCGGAGCCTGGCGCAACCCTCCGGACTTCGTGTCGGTGAACGTGGGGGAGGTCGGTTGGGCCGGCACCATTCGTGCGGCGCTCCACGCGGGCATCGGTGTGGAGGCGGGCTTGAGCTCGCCGGCCGAGGCGAGCGAGCTAGCCGGCAGCCCGTTCGCCCACCGTCTCGTGCGAGCACTCGTCGAGGTCGACAGCGGCGTCGATGAGGCGCGAGCAATCGCCGAGCTCGTTCCCCAAGGCGTGGCACAGCTCTGGCATGGCTCTGGCGTGCGCACGTGGGAGATCCTGCTGGCGGGCGCCGCGGCCGGCCATGACGTACGCGTGGGGCTGGAGGACGTCCTCGTGCTGCCGGGTGGTCGCGACGCAACCGGTAACGCTGAGCTCATCGAGTGCGCAGTGGCGCTCACCCAGCAGCCGGGCGAGCCGCTGTAAGGCCAGGCGGCGCGGCGACCAAGGTCTTCATCTGACGGCGCCAACAACCCCCACTTGACAAACCACTCTCCATATCAAGCTCGGCGGCGATCGTGTCGGTCTCGATGAGCTCGCCGGCCTGCAGCTGATGAACGGCCCTCCGTGTGATCGTGGCCGCCTGACGTTTGCGCGATTCGGATACCCACCAGGGGTACGGCAGGCGCTCGATGTCGTTGCCCTGGATGTTGCGAGTGTGGTTGACGGTTGGCGCTCCACGATCCATCAGCAGCATCCGCAGCCCGCCATCGTCTTGATCGTGAGGAACGTGTCCGAGCAGATGAACGCCACCGTTCCGCCGGGTGCGAGCTCGTCCAGCGCCTTCGCGATGAAGAACGAGCAGGTCTCCTTCTTGAGCTTCGCGCCCCAGTAGCCGCCATAGCGTCGATCGAGCTCATCCTCGATGTGCCGGTCGAACGTGCCGCCGAAGGGTGGGTTTCCGATGATCGCTCCGAAGCGATGCGTCCCGAGGTCGAACCGGAAGTGCTGGGAGCGTGCGCGCTCAGCGTGCCGGCTCAATTCTCAGTCCGGTCTGCTCGATCGGCGCGTTGCCATCCAATCGCGCGACGCCTGCCGTCATGTCCTCATTGCGCTGGCGTCGTGAGTGCAAGAGGCGGGATGCGTAGGAAACCCCGCTACAACTCTGGAGGCGCTGGTTGAGGCGCTGCTTGATCCCGTCTCTCGGCGCGCTCGAAGGCTAGCGCTGACGCCCCCCGCGAGTAGAGCAGTCCCGGCATCTGCGGTCACGGGCGCGGTTCTCCGCGCCTCGTCGCCGGTGCCATCGTCACAGTCATGCCGCTGTGGTAGGCGTAGTCGAGAGCTATATAGAGGACGTCGGGCTCGCTGGCGAAGCCCTTGACGGTCATGATGACCTCATCGGCTGAGCTACGGCGAGCGTCGCTGACGGCCTTGACGAACTCGTTGGCTTTGTGGTCGCGCAAGTAGACCACGCGGTCTTCTTGGTTGGCTGGAAGGTATTCGGAGGCCATGCGTCCACTATCCGCTGAGCTCGTGGCGCTTGTCAAGGTATGCCCCTCCAGACGGCGGTCCGAGACTCAAGAGGTCTGAGGATATGGACTTCGTGGCTGAACATGGTCGAGATCTTCTTCTCAAAGCTCACCGACAAGGCTATCCGCCGTGGGATCTTCCACAGCGTCCCCGCCCTGATCGACGCGATCGAGACCTACCTCGCCGCCCACAACGAGAACCCCGAGCCGTTTCAGTGGAGCGCCACAGCAGAACAAATCCTCGAAAAGGTCCGCCGCGGCCGCGTCACACTCAACGCAATCACCAACTAAAACCGAGACAGACCACTAGCTACTTCCTGCGAGAGCGTCAGATTAACTGTGTAAGCGGGTTTCTTGGTTAAGTGTAACAGTGACTCCGTGGGTGTCAACCAGTGACGGTCAGTTTGCAGTGTCGGGGACGCGGTCGCCGAAGTGAATCTTGAACGCGAGTAGCGCTGTCGTCCAGTTCCGGGTTCGTGTCCATTGCGGGACGGCGTTCTGCAGGGCGAGGTAGACGAGCTTGCGGGCGGCGTCCTCGCTGGGGAAGCTGCCCTTCGTCTTGATCGCCTTGCGTAGCTGGCGGTTGAGCGCCTCGATCGCGTTCGTGGTGTAGATCACGCGACGGACCTCTGGTGGGAACGCGAGGAACGGTGTCACGTGCTCCCATGCGTTCAGCCAGGCCTGGGTGATCACGGGGAACCGTTTGCCCCACTTCTCGTCGAAGGCCTCGAGCTCGGCGTGCGCCTGGTCGGCGTCCACAGCGGTGTAGATCGGCTTGAGGTCGCGGGCGACTTGCTCGCGCTCGCGGCGCGGCACGTACTTCAGTGACGCGCGGATCAGATGGACGATGCATGTTTGGACGGTCGTCTTGGGGAAGATCGCCTCGATCGCCTCTGGGAACCCGCTCAGCCCGTCGACACATGCGATCAGGATGTCCTGCACCCCGCGGGTCTTCAGGTCGGTGAGGACCTGCATCCAGAACTTCGCGCCCTCGGTCTCCTGAAACCACATGCCGAGCACGTCGCGGTCGCCGTCGAGAGTCACGCCCAAGGCGAGGTACAGCGCGCGGCGCTGCACCGTGCCGCCCTCGCGGATCTTCAGGACCATGCAGTCCAGGAACACGATCGGGTAGATGTCCTCCAGCGGCCGCTTGGCCCAGTCGCGCACGTCGTCCATGACCCCATCCGTGACACGGGAGATGAGGTCGCGGCTGACGTTCACGCCGTAGATCTCCTGAAGGTGCGCGGAGATATCCCGGGTCGAGAGCCCACGGCTGTAGAGCGCGAGGATCTTTTCGTCGAACCCGACGAACCGGCGCTGGCGCTTCTTGACGATCTTTGGCTGGAAACTGCCGTCCCGGTCACGGGGAGCGTCGACCTGAACCTTCCCGTGCTCAGTGATCAACGTCTTCGGCGTCGTGCCGTTGCGCTGATTCCCGGCGCCACCGGGCGGCTCACAATGCGGCCCATAGCCCACATGCTCGGTCAGCTCGACCTCCATCGCCCGCTCCACCAGCCGCTTGGTCAGATCGGCTAGCAGCCCGCCGGGCCCGGCGATCTCCTCCTCCGTGCTCGCACCGGCGAGCAGCTCATCGATCAGCTCATCGCTGATCCGGCCAGACGGCATCCTCAAAGCTTGCCGCACACGGCGGCGGCCACCGGCACGATCGACGGCCTCATCGACCAGATCCGGCGAGAGCGACGGGGGGTCCGCGACGGGCGCGCCGCCGCCGGTCCACTCCGGTCGCCCTACGGGCTCCCTACGCTCCCCGGCAGCGGGGAACACCAGCTCCTGCGACTCCATCCGATCCTGCGTAGTAGTAGGCATAGCGATCTCTTTCGCTCGTGCCTACACAGTTCCTATGACACTCCCCTTCCTGCGGAAAAAGTAGGGGTGTTGGGGGGCTTGTTCTGTCCGGTCTGATCGCCAGAATGTCCTGTAAATGAGTGGGTTTCTGGTCGAAGGGGGTCG
>JADGPL010000033.1 GCA_017882455.1 Solirubrobacteraceae bacterium
TGGAAACCCTGCTCGGATCCGAAGGGCTGGGCCGCCTGGGGGCGATGGTGGCCGTGGACAGCGACGGCGTGCTGCAGGGCGTCGTCACGCTCGGGCAGGTCCGCCAGGCGCTGCGACCCGCCGCCGGCGCCGCTCGTCAGGCGACCTGAAGCCGGGCCGCCCGAGCGGCGGACAGCCGACTCGCGCGCGAGCGCGCGCGGGCGCGCGAGTCGGTCGGCCTGAGCGGGGCCGCGGGGCGCGGCGTTATAGAGTCCCGGGCGGCGCTTCGCCTCTTTCCCCCATCGACCTCAGGGAGCCATGCCAGCACACGACGTCTTGATCATCGGGGCCGGTCTCGCGGGCCAGCGAGCCGCGCTCGCCGCCGCCGAGAAGGGCGCGAGCGTGGCCATCATGAGCAAGGTCCACCCCGTCCGCTCTCACTCCGTGGCCGCCGCCGGCGGAATCAACGCGGCCATCAGCGTGGACGACGACTGGCATTCGCACGCCTACGACACGGTCAAGGGCTCGGACTTCCTGGGCGATCAGGACGCCATCGAGATCATGTGCTCGGAGGCGCCCGGCGAGGTCATGCACCTCGAGCACATGGGCGTGACCTTCCACCGCAACGACAAGGGCGAGATGGACCTCCGGGCCTTCGGCGGCGCCTCGATGAAGCGCACGGCCTACGTGGCCGACATCACCGGGCAGGCGCTCCTGCACGTGCTCTACGAGCAGCTGATGAAGCACCACGAGACCGTGGAGCGCTTCGAGGAGTGGTTCACCACCTCGCTGCTCAAGGACGACGCCGGGCGCTGCTGCGGGGTGCTCGCCCGCGATGTCCGCAGCGGGCGGATGGAGGCCTTCACGGCCAAGAACGTGATCCTCGCCTGCGGCGGCGCCGGGCAGGCCTACAAGCCCACCACCAACGGCCTGATCGTGACCGGCGACGGGATCGCGATGGCCTACCGCGCCGGAGCGCCGCTGATGGACATGGAGATGGTCCAGTACCACCCAACCTGCCTCGTCGAGACCGGCATCCTGATCACCGAGGGCGCCCGCGGCGAGGGCGCACACCTGCTCAACGCCAATGGCGAACGCTTCATGGAGAAAATGGCTCCCAACAAGATGGAGCTGGCCTCCCGCGACGTCGTCTCCCGGGCCGAGCAGATCGAGATCAACGAGGGCCGCGGCGTGGGGCCCAACGGATCGGGGATCTACCTCGACGTGACCGTCGTGCCCCGCAAGCGCACCCTCGAGGCGCTGCGCGAGATCGTCAACCTCGGGCGCGACTTCGCCGGCGTGGACATCACCAAGGAACCGATCACGATCCGCCCCGGCCAGCACTACATCATGGGCGGCGTCAAGACGGACGTCGACGGGCGCACACCGATCGAGGGCCTGTACGCCGCCGGCGAGGTCGCCTGCGTATCTGTCCACGGCGGCAACCGCCTCGGCGCCAACTCGCTGCTCGACACCCTCATCTTCGGCCGCCGCGCCGGCGAACACGCGGCCGCGCGCTCCGCCAGCATGGGCATGCCGGCCGTCGACACCAAGGCGCAGCTGCGCGAGGACGCCGGGAGGATCGATGGGATCATCGCCCGCCCCCACGACGGCCGGCGCGTCTCCGAGATCAAGAACGAGCTCGGCGAGCTGATGAACAAGCACGCCGCCGTCTTCCGCGACGAGCAGGGCCTGCAGCACGCCCTGGGAGAGATAGGACGCCTCAAAGAGGAGGCCGGGAAGGCCTGGATCGACGATCGCGGCACGGTCTTCAACCAGGACGTGCTGGGGGCGATCGAGCTCGGCTACATGGTCGACTGCGCCGAGGCCACCGTCGTGGCCGCGATCGAGCGCAAGGAGTCCCGCGGGGCGCAGTTCCGCACCGACTACCCCGAGCGCAACGACGGGGAGTGGCTCAAGCACATCGACATCACGCTCGAGGACGGGGCGGGGGGCGGGCCTCGAGTCTCCTACTCGCCCGTCACCATCACCCAGTGGCAGCCCGAGGAGAGGAAATACTGATGGTCGCCAAACCAAAGGAGCGCCGCTGATGGCCGAAGTGCACGACCGCCCGCCCGAGCAGTTCACGCTGCGCCTGCGCCGCTACGACCCCGAGTCCGGCGAGGCCCCCTACTGGGACGAGCACACGATCCAGCTCGAGCCCCACCGCTCGGTGCTCGAGGCGATCCTCCAGGCCAAAGACCGCTTCGACGGCTCCATCGGCGTGCGCTGCTCCTGCCGCCAGGCGATCTGCGGCTCCTGCGGCATCCGCGTCAACGGCGAACCGGCGCTCGCCTGCCACACCCACCTCGACGCCGCCAAGAGCGGCGCCAAGGACGGCGTGATCGAGATCGAGCCGATGGGCAACATGCCCGTGCTCAAGGACCTGATCGTGGACATGGACGCCGTGCACTGGAAGAAGATCCGCCGGGTCACCCCGTGGCTGCTGGCCAAGCAGCCGGTGCCCGAGCGCGAGTACCTGGTCTCCAAAGACTCGATGGTCGACGTCACCCAGTCGATGGCCTGCATCCAGTGCGGAGCATGCGTGTCGGACTGCCTCGCGATGGAGGTCGACCCCGGCTTCATCGGGCCCGCCGCCCTCGCCAAGTCCTACCGCTTCGTCGGAGACCCCCGCGACGACCAGCAGTTCGAGCGCCTCAACGACCTCGCCCAGGACCCCCAGGGGATCTTCGACTGCACCCACTGCTTCAAGTGCGTCGAGGCCTGTCCCAAGGACGTCAACCCGATGGGCCAGATCATGCGCCTGCGCCGGATCGCCACCGGCGACCACCACATCGTCGACCAGAACAACGGCGAGCGCCACGAGGCGGCCGTGACGGGGCTCGTGCGCAACTACGGCCTCCTGCACGAGGCCGAGCTGATCCCGCGCTCATACGGCGGAAACTCGTGGTTCGCCAAGTTCACGCCCGCGGCCGGGAAGGAGCTCCTGGCTTCATTCCCGGTGATCATCAAAGGCCTCCTGCGCGGCAAGGTCAATCCAAAGATCGCCGTCTTCGGCCACAAGATCCCCAGCTCTGACCTCAAGAGCGTGCAGGCCATCTTCGACAAGATCGAGAGCCGCCCCGAGCGCTACGAGCTGAACCTGTACATCACCGGCGAGGACGAGGCGCCGGCGCCGGCGGCTGAGCCCATCGCCGCCGGCGTGACGTACGAGAGCGGCGGGCAGGATGCCCCGCCCACGAGCCCCGAAGGGAGCGTCAACCAATGAAGGTCGCCTACTGGCCCGGCTGCGTGAGCCGCGGCTTCACCCCGGAGCTGCACGGCTCGATGGCCAAGGTCGCCCCGCTGCTGGACATCGAGCTGGTCGAGCTCGACCGCGCCTGCTGCACCGGCGCGGGCGTCATCGCAGAGCACAACCAGGAGCTCGCCGACACGCTCAACGCGCGCACCTTCGCCCTCGCCCAGCAGGTCGAGGGCGCGGCCATGATGATGAACATCTGCTCCACCTGCCAGGGAGCCCAGAGCGAGTGCCAGGAGCGCCTGGACGCGAACACCGAGTACCGCAACCACGTCAACACCACGCTGGCGGGCGAGGGCCTCAGCTACGAGAAGGGCCTCACCAACAAGAACTTCCTGTGGCTGCTCGTCGAGGAGATCGGGCTGGAGAGCCTCAGCGCGCGCGTCAAGCGGCCGCTGACCAACCTGCGCGTGGGCCCCTTCTACGGCTGCTACATCGTGCGCCCGCGCAACCGCCTCGGGATCGACGCAGAGCACCCCCGCGACCACTACCTCGACCAGGTCATCGAGGCCCTCGGCGGCACCGTGATCGAGTATGCCGGCATGCGCAAGTGCTGCGGCTTCCCGATCATCACCATGAACAAGGAGGCCTCGCTCAAGCAGGCCGGGCGCCACCTCGGCGACGCGGCCGACGCCGAAGCAGACTGCCTCGTGACGCCCTGCCCGCTGTGCCACCTCAACCTCGACCTGCAGCAGCCGCTGGCCGAGAAGGTCGTCGGCCGCGAGCTCGACATGCCGGTGCTCCACCTGCCCCAGTTGGTCGGGCTCGCGCTGGGGCTCGACCCCAAGGAGCTCGGCCTGGGCCGCCACGTCGTGCGCCCGACGTCGGTGATCGACTGGTCGACCTCGGTGGTGGGCGCGGCGGCCTGAGCCTAGCCGGCGCTCTAGAGCAGGCGAAAGACGCTCGCGAGATCCAGTGCAAAGCCGTCCAGCAGCTCGCTGTGCAGGAGGTCCCCCTCGATGAACAGCTGATCGCCGCTCCCATTCAGCTGCACCCGTGTGACGGTCCGGGCGTCCGGGTCCGCAAGCCACAGCTCGCGCACGCCCGAGCGCATATACAGATCTCGCTTGATGCCGAGGCCGTTCGCACGCGTGGCCGGTGAGAGGACCTCGACCACAAGGTCTGGGATAGCGTCGACCGCGCCCCCCGAAAGGGCAGGCTAGCCGGCGGAGGGGCCACTCGGATCGATGATGGGAAGCACGCATGTCATGCAATCGCGTGCTTGGGATGGAACGCTCACGTCGCCGATCACGCGCATGCCGGGCACCGCGCGGGCGGTCTGCTCGGCTAGGACCCGCGTAGGAGAAGCGCTGCGACGCCGGCTTCGTCTGGCATCACGTGCTCCACGCCCGCTGCGGCGCCGAAGGCGCTGTCAGCAGAGACCAGGGCGCTCGCACCACCCATGACCGTCGCGGCCGCAAGAACCGCATCGAATGCCCCCAGGCGCTCTCCACGCTCGAACAGCGACAGCCCCTTCTCGAGCTGCTCGCGGGTGACGCTGAGAAGGGGCGAGAGCAGCTCCGCGCAGTCCCTCCCGGTCGCAGCCGCCTCCTGTCGTCCTAGCCTGCGTGCTCTGACGTGGACGAGCTCCTGGATGACCTCGACGGTGGTGGTCGCCTCGAGCGCTCCGTCGGCGATCGCCTGTATGAGTCTGCGGCACGGCGCGCGCAACGGATGCTCGGCGCCCCAGGTCTTATGCCCTCTCTCTGACCAGGTCCAGCAGGTGCCCGAGCACCCTCTCGCCGTGCTTGCGCAGGCCGTCGTGGTCGTACTCGTCGGTGAGCCACACGCGCATGCCGGGCACCGCACGGGCCGTCTGCTCGGAGAAGGCTCGCTCGACGTACGGGTCATCCGCGTACACGGCCGCCGCCGACGGGACGTCGTTGGCGCGCAGGCGCTCGCGGTCATACAGCGCCGGCCACCGCCTCCGCGCGAGCAGCTCGGCGACCTCTGCAAAGACCTCCACGCTGGCTTCTCCGAACATCCACTGAAAGACGTGCTCTCCCGTGAAGTACTCCTCCGGCCAGTCCTTCTGCTCCTCGAGCACGCGCTGCGCCGACCAGGCGGTCCGGGCGCCGTCTGCCCAGCAGGCCTCCTGCAGGATCGCGTAGAGGGGGTTACGAGCGAAGGTCGTGATCTCCTCGGCGTCGTGGAGGAACGCCGGCGAGTCGGGATCGAGCTCCAGCAGGTAGTGGAGGCGCTCGTAGCCATCGCTCATGCCGAGCACCTCGCCCAGCTGGCGCACACGCGCGGGATGCAGCCGATCGCCGCTGGGCAGCCTCAGCGGCTCGCCCTCCACCCGCGCCAGCAGGCCCAGCACCCGCTCGCGGTCATCTGGATAGCGCTCGTAGAAGCGCTCGTTGCGCTCACGCGTGCGGGCGTAGGTGGCGCGGTAGACGTCGTCGACATGCGCTTCCAGCGGCGGGACCCCGCCGGTGAACAGGACCTCGCGCAGCCCCTCCGGCGCCGCCGACAGGTAGCGCATCGCGCAGAAGCCCCCGAAGCTCTGGCCGAGCACGCTCCAGCGCTCCACGCCGAGCTCGCGGCGGATCCGCTCGGCGTCGGCCACGATCGAGTCGGCGCGGAAATGAGCGAGGTACTCGGCCTGCTCCTCGGGGCTGCCGGCCAGGCGCCCTCCGATCGGGCTCGAGCGCCCCGTGCCGCGCTGGTCGAGCATCAGCACGCGGAAGTCGCTCAGCGCGCGCTCCAGCCAGGGAGGCGAGGCGTCGGTGCGCGAGGGCCTCGGCGCCTCCGCCCCCGGACCGCCTTGCAGGAACACCAGCAACGGACGCTCCTGTCCGTCCGGGTCGGCCAGCTCGCGCGTGAACACGCTCAGCCGCTCGCCATCCGGATCGGCGTGATCGAGCGGGACCGCGTGCTCTCGCTCGGTCACGATCAGGCCGGGGATCCTGCGTACGACGGGCACCGACGCAGGTTAGCCGCGCGTCGGCACATCGAGGCTCTAGGCTGCCCTCCGTGCGGATCCTCACCGTCGTAGGCAACCGGCCCCAGTTCATCAAGGCGGCGGCCGTGTCCGGGCCGCTGCGCGAGCAGCACGAGGAGATCCTCGTGCACACCGGCCAGCACTACGACGACGCGCTCTCGAGCATCTTCTTCAGCGAGCTCGGGCTCGCCCGCCCCGAGCGCGAACTGGGCATCGGCGGGGGCAGCAACACCGAGCAGACCGCGCGCATGCTGGGCGCGATCGAGCCGCTGCTGGCAGAGACCGAGCCCAACGCGGCGCTCGTCTACGGCGACACCAACTCGACCCTCGCCGGCGCCCTCGCCGCAGCCCAGGCGGGCGTGCCCGTGATCCACGTGGAGGCCGGCATGCGCTCGTTCGACAGAGCCATGCCCGAGGAGCTCAACCGCGTGCTGAGCGACCACATCGGCGAGCTTCTGCTGTGCTCCTCCGAGAGCGCCGCCGAGCAGCTGCGGGCCGAGTCGGTGGCCGGTCGCATCGAGGTCGTGGGCGACGTGATGGTCGACGTGGCGCTGCGCTGGCAGCCGACCGCGCGCGCCAACGCGCAGGCGCCGGCGGCCCACGGACTGCAGGCCGGCTCCTACCTGCTGATGACGGCCCACCGGGCGGGAAACGTCGATGATCCGGCGCGACTGCGCGCCCTGCTGGAGCTGATCCGCGCGCTGCCCAAGCCCATGCTGTTCCCGGTGCATCCCCGCACTCGCGCCCGCCTGCGCGAGGCCGGGCTGCTCGGAGAGCTCGAAGGCCTGCAGGGGGTGAGGTTGACCGAGCCGCTCGGCTACGTGGAGTTCAGCGCCCTGGTCTGCCAGGCGCGCGCCGTGCTCACCGACTCGGGCGGCGTCCAGAAGGAGGCGTACCTTGCGGGGGTGCCCTGCGTGACCCTGCGAGCCAACACCGAGTGGGTCGAGACGGTGCAGGCCGGATGGAACACGCTCGTCGACCTGGACGCGGGCGCGGCGCTGCAGGCGCTGCACGCCGAGCCCCCGGCTGAGCGGCCGCCCCTCTACGGAGACGGCCACGCGGCCGAGCGCTGCGTGCAGGCGATCGGGGCGCTATGAGCTCGCGCGGCCAGCGCTCGATCGGGTCCGCGACACCACTTCATGTCACTGCCACAGCCCAGAGACGGGCATAGCCCAGATCCGCTCACCTACGGGCACGGTGTGCTCTCCTGAGTAGACGATGATGCCCGCCTTGAAGCGGCTACCGAGCTTGTCGCGCAGCAGGCGCAGCCCGCGTGCATCCGAGGCGGTAGCGGTTGCTGCGGACTTCGCCTCGATCCCCACGATGTCACCGGATGCGGACTCGATTACGAGATCGACCTCGCGCTTTTCGGTGTCGCGGTAGAAGAACAACTCGACCGGGGCGACACTCCACGTCGCCTGCTTGACGAACTCCATCACCACGAACGTCTCGAACAGCGTGCCTGCAACGAAGCCTTGGTCGGGTGCGCAATAGCGGGATGCGTCGACACCGAGAAGCGCAGCGGCCATGCCGGTATCGGTCAGCAGCAACCTGGGCGTCTTGACCTGTCGGGAGCCGAGGTTGGTCGAGAACGGACGCAGCCGATATAGAAGGAATAGCTGCGCCAGCAACTCTGCATGCGCCTTGATCGTCTTGTCGTCGAGCCCAAGCTCCCGTCCGAGCGCCGCGTAGTTGATCATGCCGCTCGTCCGTGCCGCCAGCAGCCGCAGCAGCTGCTCGAGCTTTGAGGGGTCGATCCGCACCTCGCCGATCTCGGGCAGATCGCGGCCGATGATCGTCTGCACGTAGGACCGGAAGTAGCGTGCGCGCTGGCGCGGAGCGCGAGTGCGCACGTCGGGGAAGCCACCCGCGAGAACGAGCTCAACGCTCGCCGCGCGACCCTTGGGCGCGCCGTTGACCAGCGGTGGGCTTCCATTGAGCAGCCCGTCGATAATCGAGGCTCGTCTGCCCGCGATCTCGACCTGCGACAGTGGCCAGAGATTCACATACTCCACGCGGCCGGGGAGCGCGTCGGCGACGACTTTGGCTGTGACCAGGTCAGCTGAGCCGGTGAGCAGGAACTGGCCGGGCGTCTGATCCCGATCGAGGATCTGCTTGACGGCGAGCATCAGCTCCGGTGCCCGCTGGATCTCATCGATCACTGCCGGGCGTGCGAGCGACAACGCGAACCCGTCTGGGTCCGCGCGTGCCGCGGCACGCAACACCTCGTCGTCGAGGCTGAAATAGTTCGGAACGATGCCCGCCGCCTGCAGCTGTTTGGCGAGCGTGCTCTTGCCTGCCTGGCGTGGACCGATGATCGCCGCCGCGCGGCTCACGGTGAGGATGTCGCGCAGCTCATGTTCGATCCCTCGAGCAATCAGCGCCATGCGCCGCTCCTCAGATTAGCCAACACATCCAACCGCACCGGAGTAGTATAGCCGACTAATCCGGAATAGACCTGCCGACTAAACCGGAGTAACATATCCGACCGATCCGGAGGCTGTGAGCCTTTGATCCCGCGAGACACCCGCGCGGTAAGAGCCAAACGATCGGTCCTCTGGTCACGGCACTGGATCGCCCGCTGGAGGGACGTCCCGGCGAGAACGCGGACAGCCGGCGCGACTGGCTGTGATCCCGCCGCCCCGGACGAGACACTGTGAAGCCATGAGCCCTCCATCTGCCCCCCGGTCTTGAGCGCGCCGTCGGCGCCCGTGCGCGTGGGAGTCGTGGGCCTCGGCTACTGGGGCCCCAACCTGGCGCGCAACTTCGCCGCTATCGGAGGCTGCGAGCTGGCGTGGCTGTGCGACGCCTCGCCTGATGCGCGCGCCGCCCTCGAGCGCTCCTTCCCCGGGGCGCGCTCCACGGGCGACATGGATGACCTGCTCGGCGACGAGGCGCTCGACGCGGTCGTGCTGGCCACGCCCGTTCCCACCCACGCGGAGCTGGCGATCAGGGTGGCGCAGGCCGGCAAGCACTGCTTCGTGGAGAAGCCGCTTGCAACCAACGCCGCCGACGCCGAGCGCGCGGTGGCTGCCGCCGAGCGGGCCGGCAGGGTCCTGATGGTGGGCCACCTGCTCGAGTACCACCCGGCCGTGGCGCGCCTGAAGGAGCTGATCGACGGTGAGGAGCTCGGAAAGCTCTTCTACATCTATGGCAACCGCCTGAACCTGGGCAAGCTGCGAGCCGATGAGAACGCCCTCTGGAGCCTGGGCGCGCATGACGTCTCGGTGGCGCTGCACCTGATCGGGGAAGAGCCCGAGGAGTGCCTGGCCCACGGCGCCTCCTACGTGCGCGAGGGCGTCCAGGACGTGGTCTTCTGCTACCTGCGCTTTCCCTCGGGGATCGTCGCCCACCTGCACCTCTCGTGGCTCGACCCGCACAAGGAGCGCAGGATCACGGTGGTCGGCTCGCGTCGCATGGCCACCTTCGACGACATGCTGATCGAGGGCAAGCTCACGATCTACGACAAGGGCTTCGACGAGGACACTCGCTCATGGGGCGAGTACATAGCCCGCTCGGGTGACACCTTCTCTCCGCGCATCCCCAACCTCGAGCCGCTGCGGATCGAGTGCGAGCACTTCGTGACCTGCATTCGCACCGGCGCCGCGCCGCGCTCGGACGGCCACAGCGGGCTGCGGGTCGTGCGCGTGCTCGAGAAGCTCCAGCGCTCGCTGGACGGCGCGGAGCGGGAGAGCTAGGCGGCGCTGGTCCGGCGACGCTCCTGGCCCTCGAACCGGCGGCGCTGCACCAGACGCCGGTCGCGACGAACCACCGGTCCGACATCGTTGCCCACGCCCCGGAGCACGTAGGCGTCGCGGGAGGCGCTGTAGCGAAGCAGGGGCATCATCAGCGACAGCCAGCGCTGGCTTACGTAACGACGGGGCCGGTGAACTGTGCGCATGTCCAATCGTCCTTGAAGGTGGCCAAACGTGTAGGGATGAGCAGGAATTGTGACAGATCGCCCCCGACGAACAGGTCTTAGGAGGTCGGGCTGGCGCGGAAGGTGTCCTCGACGAGGATCGTGTCCTCGCCGGAGAGCTCGAAGGCGCTGTGCAGCGCCCTCACCGCCTGCTCGACCCGGTCGCGGTCGATCACGCACGAGATCTTGATGGGCGAGGTGGAGATCATGTCGATGTTCACGCCTTCGCGGGCCAGCACGCTGAAGACCTTGGCCGCCACGCCCGGGTGCGAGCGCATCCCGGCGCCCACGATCGAGACCTTGCCCATCTCCTCGTAGCTGCTCAGCTCCGCGAACGCCTCACCCACCAGCGGTTCCAGCGCGGCGCGTGCCACGCGCAGGTCCTCACGCGGCACCGTGAAGGAGATCTCGGCCTGCCCGCCTCCCGACGCGGGCTCGTTCTGGACGATCATGTCCACGTTCACGTTGGCCTGTGCAAGCGCGCCGAAGATGCGCGCCGCCGCCCCGGGGGCGTCCGGGACGCCCGTGAGCGTCACCCGAGCCTCCCTGTCGGAGTGCGTCACCGCGGTTATCAGGGGTTGCTCCATCGTCTCTCCTTCCGCCAGCACCACGGTGCCCGGCTCCTCGCTGAATGATGAGCGGCAGTGGATGCGCACGCCGTGGTTGCGTGCGTACTCGACCGAGCGCAGCTGCAGCACGCCGGCTCCCGAAGCGGCCATCTCGAGCATCTCCTCGAAGGACACCGTCTCCAGCTTGCGAGCGTTCGGCACGATCCTGGGGTCGGCCGAATACACGCCGGCCACGTCCGTGTAGATCTCACACACCTCGGCGCCGAGCGCAGCGGCCACGGCCACGGCGCTCGTGTCCGAGCCGCCACGGCCGAGGGTGGTCACGTTCCGCGCGTCCCTGGAGACGCCCTGGAAGCCGGCCACCAGCACGATGTTGTCCTCCTCCAGCGCCCCGCGGATGCGCTCCGCGCGCACGTCCAGGATCAGCGCCTTGGTGTGCGACTCGTCCGTCACGATCCCCGCCTGCGAGCCGGTCAGGGAGATGGCTCGGTGCCCGAGATCGTTGATGGCCATCGCGCACAGCGCACACGAGATCCGCTCGCCGGTCGAGAGCAGCATGTCCATCTCACGCGGATCGGGTGCCGCGGAGACCTCCTCGGCCATCGTGATCAGCTCGTCTGTCGTCTTGCCGCGCGCCGAGAGCACCGCCACGACCTGGTGGCCGGCTTCGCGCTTCTCCACGATCCGCCCGGCGGCGCGCTTGATGCGCTCGGCATCGGCCACGGACGTGCCTCCGAACTTCATGACGATCAGACCGGGCATCCCCCGCAGGATATTGCCCCGGACGCGAGCGCTGGTCGGGATCGCCGTGGCCGGCCCCAATCAATGACCTCAGCCCGCAGGCGGCGTCTCCAACCGGCCAGGCCCCGCGCCGGCCCGCCCCAGCGCGGGGGCCAGGGATCCTCCTCACACGGTGCGCCGCCCTGCAAAGGCCTTGCCGAGGGTCACCTCGTCGGCGTACTCCAGGTCCGAGCCCACCGGCAGGCCACTGGCGAGGCGGGTCAGCTTTATCTGCGGGGCGCGCTGGCGCAGCCCCTCGGCGATGTGCAGGGCGGTGGCCTCGCCGGTGGTCGTGGGGTTGGTGGCCAGCACCACTTCCCTGACAGAGATCTGCGACGAGGCGGCGCGGGTGAGCAGCTCGGCGATCTTGAGGTCCTCGGGGTCCACTCCGTCGATCGGCGAGAGCGCGCCCCCCAGCACGTGGTAGACGCCGTGGTACTCGTGCGTTCGCTCCATCGGGATCACGTCGCTGGGCTCCTCCACGACACAGATGAGCTCCTGATCGCGCCTGGGGTCCTGGCAGATGCGGCAGCGCGCTTCGTCGGTCAGGTTGAAGCACACCTCGCACAGGCCGATCTTCTCCTTGACCTCGCGGATGGCCTCCGCCAGCGCAACCGCGTCCTCAGGCGAGGTGCGCAGGATGTGGAAGGCCAGCCGCTGGGCCGTGCGGTTGCCGATGCCGGGCAGCTTGGAGAGCTCGGTCACGAGCCTCTGGACCGGCGGCGCATAGGAGGTGCTCACAGCGGGTTCACAGGCCCGGCATCCCCAGTCCGCCGAGGCCTCCGAGATCGAGCCCCGCGGTGGCTCCGCCCATCTTTCGCTCGGCCAGCTCCTGGGCCATGCGCAGCGCCTCGTTGACCGCCGCCAGCACCATGTCGGCGAGGATCTCCACGTCCTCGGGATCGACCGCCGAGGGATCGACCCTGACCTCCCGCACCACGAGGTCGCCGCCGATCTTGACCGTGACCATCCCGCCGCCCGCCGAGGCCTCCACGACCTCGTTGCGAAGCTCCTCCTGGGCCGCCTCCATGTCCTTCTGCATCTTCTGAACCTGCTGCATCATCTGCTGCACGTTGGGCATGCGCGGCTGCTTTGCCATCAGGCGCCTTTCTCGTTGCCGGTCGCGGCGGGGGCGCCGCGCTCATCCTCCTGCGCCGATATCTCCGGCGCAGGCTCCCACTCTCCGGGTACCTCCTCGGCGTCGAACTCCTCCTTCAGGCGCCTGATCCAGTCCTCGTCGGACTGCTCGGCCGGCACGGCAGCCTGCCCTGAAGCGAGCTCGTCTCGCAGCTCGTAGGAGAGCCGCCAGCGCTTGCCGCCCAGGACCCGCAGGGCCTCACCGACGATCATGCGATTGGCCGGGTCCTCGGCCTTCTTCTTGAGGAACTGATCCGTCGGGGCGAAGGCGAGCACGAGATCATCGCCGTCCACCCCCACCGGGTGCGCCTTGCCGATGACCGCAGCGATCATCGCGTTCTCGCTGCGCACCAGGTCAACCGCCGCCGGCCACAGCGCACACACCGCCTCGAGGTCCTCTGCCATCACCGGCGCGTCCGCGACAACCGCCGCGTCCGCCATCAGGGGCGCGGCGGGTGCGGCGGGCGCGGCGCTCGCCCGCTCGCTGGCGGCGGGCACCGGGTCGGGGCTCACGGGAACAGGAGGAGCCTGGGCTGCCGACGCGGCAGGCTGGGCGGGCGCAGGCTGGGCGGCCGGCTGACCGGCGGCCGGGCCCTGGGTCGCGGAAGGCATCTGCTTGGGTGCGCGCGGTGCGTCGGGGAGCGGGACCTCGCGCTCGGCGGCCACTGCCGACACCACGCGCCCGCCCTCCAGCCGCTCGATGCGAGCGAGCAGCGCGCGCATCGAGGAGTCCAGCGCCGGCCTGGCCGCCTTCACGAGCGCGAGCTCGAGCCGCGTGCGCGCGTCTGCGCCGGCCCGCACGCCCTCCATGGCCTCGCCGAGCAGCTCGAGCAGGCGCACGACCGTGGCATGGTCCACGCGCTCGGCCTGCGCGCGCAGAGCCGCGTCCGCCTCGGGCGTCAAGGCGAGCTCGTGGGGAACCTCGCCGAGCGTCTGCACGACCAGCAGCTCACGGGCTCGCACCTCGAGATCGGCTGCGAAGGACGCCGCGTCCCGGCCCTGCTCCACGCACTCCTCGAGCGTCTTCAGCGCGCGCCTGGCGTCAGCCGAGTCGACCGCGTCAACGGTCTCTTCCAGCAGCCTGGCATCGGCCACGCCGAGCACGGCCAGCACGTCCTCGAGCGCGATCGCGGCACCGCTGTAGGTCACGAGCTGCTCGAGCGTGCCCAGGGCATCGCGGAAGCTGCCGGTCGCCGAACGGGCCAGGGCGGCCACGGCCGGGGGCGGAATCTCGATCGACTCCGCCGCGGCGGCGCGGCGCACAACGCTTGCGATCTGCTCGACCGTGGGGCGGTGGAAGTCGAAGCGGTGACAGCGATCGACGACGGTCGCCGGCACCTTGCCCGCCTCGGTGGTGGCCAGCACGAACACGGTGTTGGGCGGGGGCTCCTCGAGCGTCTTCAGAAACGCGTTCCAGGCGGCCGTGGAGAGCATGTGGGCCTCGTCGAGGATGTAGACCTTGCGCCGCCCGCTCACGGGGGCGTAGGCGACGCTGTCGCGCAGCTCGCGGATGTCATCCACGGAGTTGTTGGACGCGGCGTCCATCTCGATCACGTCCAACGAGGTGGCCCGGGCGATCGACAGGCACGACTCGCACTCCCCGCAAGGCTCGGTGGTCGGCCCCCGCTCGCAGTTCAGGCAGGCCGCGAGAATCTTGGCCATCGAGGTCTTGCCGGTCCCGCGCGAGCCGACGAACAGGTAGGCGTGGTGCACCTTTCCGCGCTCCACGGCGTTGCGCAACGTCCTCACAACCGGCTCCTGGCCGACCACCTCGGCGAAGGTGCGGGGACGGTGCCTGCGGTACAGCGACCGCTGCTGCTCCTGTGGCTGCTCCTCTACTGACACCGTTGATCTGAGTCTACCCACGCGGGTGGGTGGGCTCGCAACGAGCTCGAGCTCGTTGCGAGCGGGTAGCGTCCGCGCTCATGGCCGCCTCGATCAAGCGCTCGGCGCAACGTCTGGGCGCGCCGATGACGATCGCCGTCGGGGCTGTTGCGCTGCGAGCCATCACCGGCGTGGGCCTCGTCAACTACGACACCCTCTATGCGCTGGCCTGGGGCGGACAGCTCTCGCGCGGGCAGGCCCCCGCCTACGACGTGGCGATCGCACCCACGCCCCACCCGCTGCTGGAGATCCTCGGCGTGGTGCTCTCGCCGCTCAGCGCCCACGCGATCTCAGGCGTGACGGTATGGCTGGGATTCCTCGCCCTGTCAGGGTGCGGCTGGGTCATCTACAGGCTGGGCGCCGACTGGTTCGGGAGCGCGGCGGGAGCGCTCGCCGCGCTGATCTTCCTGACCCGCGTACCGGTCCTCTCATACGGGGTCCGCGCCTATGTGGATCTCCCCTACCTGCTGCTCGTGCTGAGCGCTCTGCTGGTGGAGTCTCACCGGCGCGCGCGAACCGGACGCCCGGCCGGAGCGCCCGTGTTGGCGCTGCTCGCGCTCGCCGGCCTGCTGCGCCCCGAGGCGTGGGCGTTCTCGTGCCTCTACTGGCTGTATGCGATCGGGTGGCGCCCTCACTTCCTGCACCGCCTGCACCGGCGCGGGGAGGGAGAGGGGAGACGATTCGAGCGCCCCACGCACGCGCGCGGGCAGCTCGCCTGGCTGACGTTGCTGGCAGCCAGCGGCCCGCTGGTGTGGGTGCTCAGCGATCTGGCCATCACCGGCCATCCCCTGTGGTCGCTCACCAACACCCGCCACACCGCCAGCACGCTCGGACGGGTGAGTGGCATCGTCAACGTCCCCGAGTACATCCCCAGGCGGATCGGCGAGATTCTGCGCCCGCCAGTGCTCCTGGGCGCAGCGCTCGGAGGCGTGCTCGCGCTGCTGTGGCTGCGCCGACGCGCGCTGCTGGGCGCCGCGGCAGGCGTCCTGGCCGTAGTGGTGTTCGCGGCCTTTGCCACCCTCGGGCTGCCGATCAACACCCGCTACGCCTTCCTGGCGGCGGCGATCCTCTGCATCTTCTGCGGCGCCGGCGCCCTTGGCTGGCTGCAGCTGCGATCCGGGGATCCGCGCCGTCGCTGGTGGATGGCCGGCGGGGCGCTCGTGCTGGTGGCGCTGGTCGCCTACCTCCCCTCCCAGTACCGCTCGGCCCACCGCGAAATGGACAAGCTGGCGCGGCAGCAGAGCATCGAAGGGGACCTCGTGGCGCTGGTCAAAGACGGCGCCGTGAGCCTGCGCTGCGGGCCGGTCGGGGTTCCCAACCACGCGCCCATCCCGCTGCTGGCGCTCTACCTGAGGACGAGCCCGAGAAACATCGTCAACGCACAGCTCCCCTCGGGGCAGATCCGCAGCGGGGTCTACATCGACCCGGCCAGCAGAGAGGTGGAAGACGACTACGTGCTCGATCCCAAGGACCCGCACGTGACGGTCAGCGTGCCGCCGGGCTTCACCGAGTCGGCCAGCAACTCCTCTTGGCTGATCTTCAAGCGCTGCAACTACTGATGTGGACCGTGCACCCCTCGTCGAGATCTCGAGCATCCGGCGCCTGCCTTCGCCCACGACTCCGGCTCGGGAGCTCCCGCTGCGCCTGCCGGTGATCGCTTAAGGCTGCTTCCTTCCGGACCTGACCTGGTTCGCAAGCCGACACCGCGCGGGACCCGAACCATCGACGCCCCGAGCGACGGAGCGACCGGAGCCGAAGGCCCCTCGGAAGGGAGTTCGGCCCCGCTAGAGCGGATTGCGGATTCAGGGCACCGCTACCTCCCCGCCTAGCACGGTCCGAGGCGATCGTAACGCACACCGGAGCAGGCGAGTTCCGATAGGCTGCGCGACCGTGACCAACTTCAACGTATCGCACCCCACCCTTCGCTCACGCTCCGGCGTGGCCCTGGCGACGCTCGGCGCCGCCGTACTGATCGCTGGCTGCGGCTCCAGCAGCAGCTCGAGCACGATCACGGTCGGAGCCGAGAACAAGGCCGACAACTCGCTCATCAAAGCCACCGAAACGACCCCCACGAAAACGCCAGAATCGACCACGACCGCCAAGACGCCGACGAGCGGACCGCTGGCCACCGAACCGAAGGTGACGCCACCGTCGGGCGCGGCGCCGAGCAAGCTCGTGGTGAAAGACCTGATCACGGGCACGGGCGCCGAAGCCAAAGCGGGCCAGACCGTCACGGTCAACTACGTGGGCGTTCTCTACAGCGGCGGCAAAGAGTTCGACGCCTCCTGGAAACGCAAAGAACCGTTCACGTTCGCTCTCGGCAAGGGACAGGTGATCCCCGGTTGGGACCAGGGCGTAGCAGGCATGAAGGTCGGCGGACGGCGCGAGCTGATCATTCCCTCGGCGCTCGCCTATGGCGCCAAAGGCTCCGGTAGCGCGATCCCACCGAACGCGCCGCTGGTGTTCGTGATCGACCTGCTCGGAACCTAGGCCACCCACGCAGGCTCCCCGCAAGAGCGCAATGCGTGGCGTAGCGGCGCTGCTTCTGGCGAGCGGCGCCGCTCTCGCCGCAAGCGCGTGCGGGAGCGGCGCCTCGTCTTCGCCGGCGGCCGCCCGGCTCGAACGTGAAGACCTGGTCCTCGTCAGTCGCACCCTCCTGAGCGCTCGAGGGCAGGTCGCCGTCGAGGTCGCCGCCACCAGGGCTGCATGGCCGCTCGTGGCCAACGGGCTGACCGCCAGCTCCCGCGACTCACGCGTGGCCATCGACGCAGTTCGCGAAGACGCGGCCCGGCTCGAGCTCCCAGCGCTCTTCGAGGAACGAACGGCCGCCTCGATCACAGGCCCCGGATCGGCTCTAGCAGCGCTGTTCCGCAGCTACGTCGGCCTATCCACCCGCGGCTGGCAGCTGATCGCGGGAGCCATCGCTCAGATCGAACACGGCTCGCCGGTCGGGGCCCGCTTCGCCAGGGCCAACATCGACCTTTACATAGAGAGCGTCTACGACGGGCACTTCACGCTCGCCCAGATCGGCAAGCAGTTCAAGGCCAGCTACGAAGAGCTGGGCGGCTCGCGCACGTTCGGCGCATCGCTGACCGAGGCCGAAGTCGACCAGCTGGAGAGCATCTATTCCGAGCCGGGCGACCGCCTGCATCCTCACCCGGGAGTGCGGCTGGGCTCATGAGCGCGTTCGTGACCGCGGGCGCCGGATTCCTGCTGGCCGTCCTGTGGTTCGATCTGATGTTCGACGTCCAGGTGGTCGCACACCGCGGCGGTGAGCTGCCCGAGTCCGTCCTTGCGTCGATCGCCGGCTACTACGCCCGTGTCACCACGGCGGCAAGGCCGATGAACCGCCTCATCGCCGCCGTCATGCTCGCCACCTTGACCGCGATCGTCGCGGAGATCGCCGGCGGCGGGGAGCGCCGCTGGGCCGTGTGGGCATCGCTGGCCCTGGCGCTCGCTCCGATCGTGCTCGTGGGAGCGCGCACGGTGCCGCACGCGGTGAGGCTCGGCGCCCGCGCCGACTCCGTGGCGCATCAGGGCGCGCTCGCGCGCTCGATCTGGCGTGAGCACGTCTTCTGCGCCGTCTCGATCGGGGCGCTGCTGACGGTGCAGCTGGCATTCGCCTGAGTGAGGCGCAGTCATTGCCTACGGCGCTTCGACGTATCACCGGCAGGGCGTTCGCTCCGCGCGTCATCGGCCCCGCGTAGACTTCCAGCCCCAGTTTCGAGAGCGCGAATCCAGGCCGACCGAGGAGGCACAGAATGGGAACGATGGCCCCGCAAGCTTCTACGCGCCATTGGATGGGGAGACGCATGATCGCGATCCCGATCGTGATCATCGCCGCGCTCGCGACGGCCACAACGGCGGCGATCGCGGCCCACCCGAAGCGCGGCGCGCACTTCGCCGGCTTCAGCGACCTGACGGCTATCAGCGGCTTCAGAGCGCCCGTCAGCTTCTCCGTGTCAAGCAGCGGCGCCAGCCTGCTGAACTTCAAGTTCTCCTCGCTGGGGTGCTTCGGCGCCGGCGGGTTCCAGCCCGGGGTCGACTACTACACCAAGCCCGAAGCCGTCATCAAGATCGGCACGGTCAAGGTCTCGAAATCGGGTCGCTTCTCGGCCACCGGCGCCGTGTCGTCGCACACGGCCTTCGGCATCACGACCAAGACGACAGCGAGCGTGAACGGAACCTTCCCCAGCGCCAAGGCGGCCACGGGCACCATCAACTTCAGCCAGAAGGACACCGGTAAATACACGAGCTCCTGCGGTCCGGCTTCGATCACGTTCACGGCCAAGGGACGCTGAGCGTCCCACCGTCGGGACTCCGACGGGCTGCGCGCGGTGTCGGCCGCGCCCAGCCCGATAGCGTTCACCGCGGATGAAGCTGGCGACGTGGAACGTCAACTCGCTGGGGGCGCGACTGCCGCGAGTGCTCGAGTTCCTGGCCGAGCACTCACCAGACGTCGTGATGCTCCAGGAGACCAAGTGCGACGACGCGGCCTTCCCCGCCGCCGAGCTCGCGCTCGCCGGTTATGACGCGGTCCACCATGGATCCGGGCGCTGGGCCGGCGTGGCGATCCTCGCGCGCAGTGGACTCGGCCTCGGCGAGACCGTCGCCGGACTCCCGGGCGAGCGCCGCGCCGAGGAGGCGCGATGGATCGAGGCGAGCGTGGCGGGGATGCGAGTCGCGAGCGTCTACGTCACGAACGGTCGCGAGGTGGACAGCGAGTGGTTCGCCGAGAAGCTCGCGTTCCTCGATGCGATCGCAGAGCGGGTTGCGGCCGAGCGCGGCTCGCCGCTCGTGATCGCCGGGGACTTCAACGTGGCGCGCGAGGACCGGGACGTGTACGACCCGGCCGCCTTTGTCGGAGCGACCCACGTGACGGCCGCGGAGCGCACACGATTCGAGCGCGTGCTGAGCCATGGGGCGCTGGTGGACGCCTACCGGCTGGTCCATCCCGACGAGACACAGTTCACCTGGTGGGACTACCGTCAGGGCCACTTCCACCGTGGCCTGGGCCTGCGGATCGACTACATCCTCGTCTGTGAGCCCATCGCGCGGGGGCTCGCCGAGTGCTCGATCGCACGCGACTACCGCAAGGGCAGGAAGCCCTCCGACCACGCTCCGTTGATGGCCGAGGTTGGAGCTGTCCCTGAATGACGCTATGCGGCCTTCGGCGCTATTGAAATGAGCTTGCGCAGGTTTGGGCAGCGGAACGGCGCTGCTGCCCAAACGCTACACGGCCACAGGAGGCTCGTAGACGCGCTCGTAGCCGGTACCGACACGCCGTATGCCTGGAGATCGACCGGCACGTGAGGGGAAGTCAGAGGGCCGAGCCTGCGCAGAGCGTCAAGCGTCCTCGAGAGGTCGATATCGCCGGTGGCCTGCGGGGTGGGACGGAACATGATCTCCTGACCGTCGGGAAACACGAGCACGAACGGCGCCCTGCCCTCGACCGCGTCGGCCACCGCGACTCCGAACTCCGGCAGATCGCTCGGGATGACGAGAGCTCCGTCGGGCCAGCGGTGCGTCTCCGAGAGCATCTCCGTGTCCATCGCGCCAAGCGCCCGCTCGGCGGCTGCTCCCAGCGGTCGTTTCGCCATGCTTTGAGGATATCGCGGGCGTGCTCGCGAAGAAAGTCGCGCGCCGCAGGGACGCCCTCGCGTGCGGAGCCCTGGTGGAACGGCTGTGCCGGCAGCTTGCGCGTTCCCTCGTAGCGGTGAATGTGGGTGCCCTTGCCCTCGGCGTTGTCGATCAAGCAGATCGTCCGCCACCCACCGGCGTCGGCGCCGAAAAGCAAGCGCCGATCGTCACGCGCGGCTCGATCAATGACGCGATACACGCCGTCGAAATCAAGCTCCGAGGAGGCTGGTTCGATAAGCACCGTCTACGACAAGACTTGGGATGTTTTCATGGCCGCGTCGATGAACGACGATCTCGGCTACCCCGATGAGGTCGAGTTCATCCCAGGCGACCAAGAGTGGGCCGACGACGTGCTCTGGCGCAGTCCCACCGAAGGCCGCCCAACCGTTCTAGTCAGCGAGGACGCGGAGCTGCTGCTCGTTCCGCATCGCCGGACTTTGATCGACCGGCTGCACGGGCACGTCGCCGTGAACGTCGCCCACCGCACCCACGGACACGCCGCCCCCCTCGCGACAGCGAGCCGGCTCGGTCGCCATCCTATGCGCCAGATGCGTGAGCTGGCGCACGCGTAGCGGGCACCGCCCAGGCCCAATAGACTCAGGGGTCCAGGGCGCGTAGCTCAGTGGGAGAGCGCTCGCTTCACACGCGAGAGGTCGCAGGTTCGAAACCCGCCGCGCCCATTCACTAAATACCTGCAAATCGGCCCCTTCTAGCGCATCTGAGAAGCTCCGAGAACCGGCCGCGATCGACTGAGAATGCCCATGGGCCCATGCATGGGCCTAAACCTCTGGCCCAACTCCCACGATCCTGGCGCCATCGAGGCCGGGATCGTCTGCTGACGGGCTGACGTGACACGCACCCGGACGGCGTGAGGGAGTCCGATCGAACGGCGCACGCGGGAGCACCGACACAGTCGGTGCTCCCGCGGCTGCCGCGGTCGATGCTTGCTTAGCGGCGAACGGCTGGTTTGGGCTGACGCCCGCGTCCGGAGCAGCCGGCGACAGAGCTGGGGACGCTGCTGGCCGCCGTGACGTGAAAGCACCGGTAGACGGTGTGGCCGCCGAGTGCCCCAGGGCTCGATAGCACGACCGAGGCAGACGAACTGTGGAAGGAGGAGCTCGAGGAGCCCGCCTTGGGCCGGCCGGTACAGCCCGGCTCACATTGAGCCTCGATGCTCGTACCGGTCGCCCGCACGATGGATCCGCCCCAGCTGGTCCAGTGCAGCCCGATGATCGACCAGCCCTGGTGGGGAAACAGGACGATTGTCGACGGCCTGACCAGCAGGGGATCGCGTCGGGTCGCTTCGGTTAGAAGGCCGCCCGAGGATCTCGCGAAGTAGACGCCGGCCCGCGCGGACCTACCGTGCCAGAGGGCCGCGTTCGTCAGGACCCGCTGACATTCCGTGTACTCCAGCTCGGACGAGGACAGGTGGCCGGCCGCGCGTATCAGAGCCTCCGGGGAAGCGCCCCGCACCGAGAGGCCGGAGTCGCATCGTTTGATCGCGTGCTCGGCTTCGCGTTCGACCTGCCCCTGCGACGGCTGCCTCGGTGCCAGCCGGGCCGAGGAGCGCAAACCATGATGTGACACGGCAGCGGGCGCGCGGACCGTGGGAAGCCCCGCCGCGTGAACGGAGCCCACTCCCCCCGTGTGACCGGCCAGCACGATCAAGGACGTGACGGACGCGGCGAACATTGCCTGGCCGAGCACGCCCAGTCCCGCCTTCGCGCCGGCCAGACGACCTTTGATCAGGAGCGGCACCGACAGCATCGACTCCGCCCGCATCCTGCGGAGTGTCCCGCGGGCGCGATGCAGGAGTGTCTTGACCGCCAACACGGATGTGCCGAGGCTCGCGGCGAGCTCGGCGTGGCTGCGACCCTCGAGCTCGCGCCCAACGAGCGCCTGACGCTGGCGGGACGGAAGCTCGGCGATCGTGGCCATCAGCCAGTCCATCCACTCGCCCTGCTCGGCCGCGTCGCTCGGGGTCCGCTGGGCCGCGTGGCCGTCACCGTCGGCGAGGGCGCACGTTGGCTGGGACCGCCGCTGGGCGTTGAGCGCGGCGTTGCGCACGATCTGAAAGAGCCATGGCCGCAAGCTCTCCGAACGGGTGCCCTGCTCAAGTGCGCAGTAGGCCTTCAGCATCGCCTCCTGCACGACTTCCTCGCCCGCGTGCCTGTCGTCGTGGAGCATCCTGTGCGCGAAGCGCAGCAACTCGGCCCGGTACGGAGCGACGAGCTCGGCAAACGCCTGGCCGTCGCCCGCGGCAGCCCTCTCCATCAGCATCTGATCGTTTTTCATGACACGTATGATGCTTTTCCTGGGCAAAGGTTGCGCGCGACGCTCCTGGGCACCGCCCGAATGCGCTCCGTCCGCTTCACCCGCTCCGCAGACGGTTGTCCGCGGAGCGGCATGGCCTACCGGGGCGTACGGACACGGTTGCGTATGGCCCCGCCGACAATCAGCAGCAGGCCCGCGAGCAGGAACAGGACCGTTGCGAGCAGCGGCGTCGGCAGTGAGCTGACCGCCGAGGCGAGGTTCGTGTGGACGACTCCCGGCTGGATCACCTGGTTGCCGAGCTTGACCGGGCCCGAGCGCGACTGCGTCGCGTGGGTGATCGACTGTTGTTCTGCCGGCGTCGCCGCGATCACGGTCGGAGCGGCCGTGCTCGTACCGCGCCCGCTCGCCGCGCCGTGGCCGACGGCCGCAGCCCTCTGCGACTGGCGGATCAACGAGGAGCAGTCCGAATACTCTTCGGTGTCGGCGCTGAGCTCGCTCAGCGCCTTACGATAATCGGCCTGGCTGAAGCCGCTCAGCGATTCTGCGTGAGTGCAGCGCATGATGATCGTTTCGCCGATGTCCGCGTGCGCCGCGGGCGCAAACGTCAGCAGTGCCGCGACCACGAGCGCGGGCCACAGTGCGTACCGATCGCGGGTCGATCGGTACTCGAGCGGGGCGATTCTCATGAACGCGCTAGGCAACGCTACCAACGCCCTCGGAGAGCCCGAGCGTGGCCAGCGCGCGCGAGAAGCCGCTCGCCCAGGCATCGCGGTCGAAGGCCCGCACCGCGTCGAGCCCGGCGGCGCCCAGACGTTCGCGAAGCGCCGCGCCGCCCGCCACGCGCGCAAGCGCCGCGGCGAGCAACCCTGTCCGTGATCGTCGTTCATGACACCTATGATGCTTCTCCTGGGCAAAGGTTGCGCGCGGTGCTCCACGACACCGCCCGAATGCGCTCCATCGGTCTCACCGCGAGCCGGATGCCCGTCCGCGGAGCGGCATCGGCTACTCGGGCGCAGCGGCATATTCGGCGCCGCCCGGGCCAGGCAAGCCGAGGGGCGCGGCGGTCGCATCCGCGCCGCGCGTGATCTGCCGCGTGAACGGGCAGTCGGCGGGCTCGTCGGCGAAGCGCATCAACTCCCAGATCGCCTGACGCTCGGTGTCGCTCAGGCGCCGGTTGCGGGTCTGCTGGTAGACCTGAAGCGTGAAGCTCGCAGAGGTGTGGCCGATCTGATCGGAGATCCAGTGCGGGTCACGACCGGCCTGGGCGGCCAGCATCGCCCAAGTGCGTCGCAGCGAGTGGGGCGTGATCTTCGGCAGCACCGCGAGACCCTGCTTGACGCGCTTCTCATTTGCTCGCTTGACAGCCCGGCCAAGCACCCGGTCGCGAAAACGATCGGGGTCGCGTCTGCCACCAGTGATCGTGCCAAAGAAGTGGTCGGTCGGACCCATCGGAAACTGATCGCGGACACGCTGCGCGCGGTGCCGCACGAGCTCGTCGCGCAGGCCGAGCGTCATCTCGACCTCGCGGATTCCCTTGGCCGTCTTGGCGTCGGGGATCTTGAAGCGTGCGCGCGCGAGGTCAACCTGCTGGCAGCGCATGTCGCACAGCTCTGAGATCCTGAACCCGCGAGCGCGAGCGCAGCCAAAGCCGCTCGCCGCCCGACGCGGCGATCGGTCCTTGCGGCGCTGTCCAGCTCGCCGGCCGCGTCAAGTAGGCAGGCCAGCTCGTCGGGCTCTAGGAACGTCCGTGGTGGCTTCACGCTCGGCAGAAAGCGCTGCCTGCGCTCGCCGACCCTCACGGCGTTGCGCTCGATGTAGCCGTGGTCGACGGCGCGCTGCAGGATCTGCCCGAGCAGCGCCAGCATCGCGTTGATCGAGGTGTTCGAGAGTCCCCGCTTGCGCCGCTGGTAGGAGGCACCGTGTTTGCGCTTGACGGTCTCCATGAGCGGCTTACCGCCGCACCGGCCGCCAGTGGACACTTCACCTCCCCGCCCGCTGGCCCTGGCAAGGCGACTTCACCCGCGCGCTCACACGCATACGAGCGCTACCCGCAGCACCCTGAAACACGCCCAGCCAGCAACGAGCACCACCGATCGCCGCCCCCGACCTCGGCGATCTGACCATGCCAAAAACACGCCCCCGGCCACCCCCGAGGGAACATCAGCCGCCCTCACGCCTCCACAGGACCCGCCGAGCACCCGACAACCCCACCAACACCGCCAATCCAGCCCGTCACGCAACTACGCGGTCGCGGTAGGGACGGGCGTTGCCGCCCGCCCCCCGCGCAGATCCCAGCGTGCGGGACTACCGCACTGGGCTCCTGCCTTGGGTGATGGCGGCGAATCGCTGCTCGGGCCAGGGGTGCAGGATTCGCGGTTGAGGTAGCCATTGATCAGCGAGGCGCCCCATCCGCTTCCAGGTCAACCTGCTGCGCTGACTGCGACGCCGAAGCGATTTGAGCCAGTGCTGGATGATCCCCTTGCGGAAGGCGCTGAGCGCCTCGATGTTGTCGGGCACCGCGTAGTAGTTGTAGTGCCCTTGCAGGACGCGGGCAAGCCAGCGACCCTGCTCTGGAATGGGCTGGTGCATGCGCCTCGCCATCTCGTCCTTGACGGCGAGTAGCTTGGCGCGTACCCGCTTTGAGTCGGTGATCCGCTTGAGCTTGAACCGCCCCGACTTCCGCGTCTTCCCGCAAATATGTGTGAAGCCGAGAAACTGGAACGTCTCAGGCTTGCCGAGCCCACGCGCTGCGCGATCCCGGACGGCGTGCCGCCCGAACTCGATCAGCCGCGTCTTCTCGGCATTCAGCTCCAAACCGAACTTCGCGAGCCTGCCGCGAAGGTCAGCCCAGAACCGCTCGGCGTCCTCCCGATGCTCAAACCCCACCACGAAGTCGTCAGCCCAGCGTACGATGATCACGTCACCGTGCGCGTGCCGGGTCCTCCATTGGTGAGCCCACAGGTCAAGGACGTAGTGCGCGTAGACGTTCGCGAGCAACGGAGAAACCGATGCCCCTTGTGGAACGCCTTCCTCGAACGCCGTCCAGGACCCGTTCTCGATGACCCCTGCGGCCAGCCACTTCTGGATCAGCCGCAGGACCCTCTTATCCGCGATCCGGTGCTCCAAGAACTTGACCAGCCATTGATGGTCGAGGCTGGAGAAGTAGTCGCTGAAATCAGCGTCGAGCACCCAGTTCACCTTCTTTCCCACGATCCCGGCAGCGAGCGCATCCAACGCGTGATGCGGGCTGCGCCCGGGTCGAAGCCCGTAGGAGAACCCGAGAAAGTCCGTCTCGTAGATGGCGTTCAGCACCTCGACCAGCGCCCGCTGAAGGATCTTGTCCTCCAGCGCAGCGACACCGAGCGGCCGCAGCCGCCCGTCCGGCTTCGGGATGTACACCCTCCGCGACGGCCTCGCCCGGTACGCGCCCCTGTGAACCCGAGCATGGAGATCCCGAAGGTTCTCCTCAAGATCCTGCCCGTAATCCGACCACGTGACCCCGTCCACCCCAGGAGCGGCCTTCGGCCGAAGCGCGAAGTACGCCAACCTGAGGCGATCGACATCGACGTGGTGCAGGAGCGCGGTGAACCGCGCTTCCTTGTCCGTTGCTGCCACTCGGCGCACACGACCAAGCTCACTAAGCGCGCCTTGCCCGGCACTGGGTCCGGGGCGCGTTTCGCCGATCGTGTTCCCCTTGGCTGGTCGCCTTCCCTCCACCGCCTCCGCCGCCCCGCCTTGGGCGTTGTTCGGCAGCTTCCCAGGTAGTACGCGACCATCCGACTTCTCACGATCGTGCATCACGGGATTACGGCCTTGGCCTTCCCCGCACGACCCGCCCCTCCATCACGACAGGCGGGTGATCGTGAGATCTCCCGGTTCTCAGCATGAAGAGATCACGCGCATGCACGGGTTCTCC
>JADGPL010000034.1 GCA_017882455.1 Solirubrobacteraceae bacterium
GAGCGGCGGCAGCGCGGGCGGTCCGGTCGGGTAGCTTAGGGCGACCCGCCCCACGTCCCTGGGGCTGACGCCGTAGTTGCCCCAGCGAAAGCCGAGCGGTTTGAGGATCTCCTGCCGGAGCACCGTGCGAATGTCCCTGCCCATCACCCGGCGGACGATCTCGGCAACGATGAAGCCGCCTGAGACCGCGTGGTAGGAGAGCAGCTTCCCGGGTCGCGAGCTCGGTTTGGCCGCGCACAGCATCTCCAGCATGAACTCTCTGTCGCTGAAGCGGTCGAGGTCGAACGCGTCGGCGGGCAGGTTGGGCACGCCGGCGCGGTGGGAGAGCAGCTGTTCGATCGTTATGACCTGCTTGCCGTTGGCGGCGTACTCGGGGATGTACTCGCACACACGGTCGCCGACGTGCAGCAGCCCGCGCTCCTCGAGCAGGTGGGTCACCACGGTCGTCATCACCTTGGATGCCGAGAAGATCACGAACGGCGTCTGGGGTGTGGCCGGCGTGAGCACGGCGTCCTTGCGATCCGCCGGCCCGTTGCCGCGCGCGTGCCCGATGGCACGATCGAGCACGACCTCGCCCTCGCGGCGCACACACAGCGCGATCGCCGGATAGAAGCCGCTGCGGTAGAGGCGCTCAACCCCCGCCCAGATGTGCTCGACGCCACTCGCCGTCATGCCCACCGCCCGGAGGTCGCCCGCCTCGGATGAGCGCGCGGTGACAGAACCGAGGTCGCGGGGCACCCGGATGCGGCGCAGCGGGTCGGGCACCAGTGGAAGGCGCGGGATCGGCGGGACCGGGATGTCCTCCAGCGAGATCACAGACGCGACGCGCTCCCGGCCAGCGCGATCAGTGCAGCGACTTGGAGCGCGTCGAGGGTGTGGGCCATACGCTCAGGCCACCGCGGCCCGCTTGCGCGGGCCGGTCTTGGCAGCGGTCAGCTTGCGCGCGCCCGTCCTCGGAGCGGGCAGCGTGCGCGAGCCCGCCTTGGTGGCGGCCCGCTTCGGCGGCCGCGCCTGCGCAGCGGGCTTGTTCAGGCCCGGCTCGGAGCCCCTGAGGCCGGGCAGCGCCGGCAGCGGCGGCAGCGCGAGCTTGACGATCTTGCGCACGACGCTGCCGAACTGCTTGTGCAGCGGGCCGGTGTTGTATGGGATGCCGTAGCGCTCGCGGATCTCGCGGACCTCCTCGGAGATCTCGCCGTAGCGGTGGGCGGGCAGATCAGGGAAGAGGTGGTGCTCGATCTGGTAGCTGAGGTTGCCCGCGAGGATGTGGAAGAGCTTGCCGCCGGTTAGGTTGGCCGAGCCGAGCATCTGGCGGTAATACCACTCGCCGCGTGTCTCGTTCTCGGTCTCCTCCTCGGTGAACTGCTCTGTGCCGTCGGGGAAGTGGCCGCAGAAGATGATCGTGAACGCCCACAGGTTACGGGTGAGGTTCGCCGTCGCGTTGCCGGCGAGCACGAACGGCAGCGAGGGACCGGAAAGGAGGGGGAATAGGACGTAGTCCTTGAGCGTCTGGCCACGCACCTTGCGCCAGATGGCCTGGAGCTTGTCGCGCTTCTCGTCGTCCAGGGCGCTCTCGCCGGCGGCGATCTGCTCGGCTTCGACGTCGTGCATCGCGACCCCGTACTGGAAGAAGGTCGCGAGCAGCGCCGCGTAGAGCGGGTTGCCGAGATAGTACGGGCGCCACGGCTCATCCTCGGACATGCGCAGGATGCCGTAGCCGATGTCGCGATCCTTGCCGACGATGTTCGTGTGGGTGTGGTGCATGTAGTTGTGCGAGTGGCGCCACTGCTCGCCGGGGCACGCGGTGTCCCACTCGAACGTCTTGCCGTTCAGGCGCTCATCGCCCGTCCAGTCGTACTGCCCGTGCATGACGTTGTGGCCGATCTCCATGTTGTCCAGAATCTTCGAGAGTGAGAGGGCGGCCGTGCCGCCGATCCATGCGGGCGGCAGGAAGCCGGCGAACAGGAGGCCGCGGCCCGCGACCTCAAGGCCGCGCTGGACGCGGATGAGACGGTTGATGTAGTCGACGTCGCGCTCGCCGAGGTCCGCGACGACGCGGGCACGTATTGCGTCGAGTTCCTCGCCCAACGCGTGGAGCTGCTCGGGCGAGAGGACTGGTGGTGCGCTGGGCATGGCTTGCTCCTTGACGGTTGGTTTCTAGAGGTCGAGCGCTACATCGCCGACCGGTACTGAGACGCAGATACGAATCTGCTCCTCCCCGGCGCTCGAGAGTCCGCCGGAGATGACGTTGCGAACGGTCCCGGTCCTCTTGCGGGTGCTGCACGTGTTGCAGATGCCCATACGGCAGCCATGCTCCGGTGCGAGCCCGGCGTCCTCGGCCTGCTCGAGCAGTGGCAGACCGCTGTTGGCCGCCTGACGCCCGCTGGCCGTGAAGCTCACGCGGCCCTCGGCGCCGTCGGTATCGAAGCGCAGCGCGGGCGCCGTGAACGTCTCGACCGCCGGTTCGGGCAGGCCGTCCTTGGCCCAGACGGTGCGGACCGAGTCGATCAACGCCGGCGGGCCGCAGACGAACGTCGCCGCGGCCGCGTGGTCGGATGTCACCGCGGCCAGGTGCTCGCGATCGAAGCGCCCGGCCAGCTCCGACCGGCGTACGCGGGTGAAGCCGCGTACGACCCGCAGCCCCTCGTGGCGCAGGGCGAGCGTTGCCAGCTCAGCGTCGTAGAGCGCGAGCGTGGGCGAGCGCGCATAGTTCAGGAAGCCGATCTCGCCTGCGAAGCCCTCCTGGCAGAGCGTGCGCAGCATCGCCATCACCGGCGTGATGCCACTGCCGCCGCTGATCAGCAGCACCCGCTGAGGGCGGGGGCTGGGAAGAATGAACTCCCCCTGAGCCTGCGTCAGGTCGACGACCATCCCCGGCCGCGCATGATCGCGCAGATGGCGCGAAACCCGGCCGTCCGGGTGGGTGGAGACGGTCAGCTCGAGCGCACCGTCCGCGGCCTGCTCGGAGCCGGCCGGTGAGTAGGGCCGGGTCAGCCGGACCCCGTCGACCTTGACGCTCACGCCGACGAACTGCCCGGCGCGAAAGCCTCGCCAGTTCTCATTCGGGCGCAACGCGAGCGTGACGCTCCTTGACGTCTGATGGCGGACCGCCGTCACCTCGGCGCGCACATCGCGTGCGAGCAGCAGCGGGTGGATGAGCTCGACGTAGCGGTCCACACCGTGCGGGTATGTGAGCGCGCCGAGCAGCCGCGAGCGCAGGAGACGGCGGCCGAGGCCATGAGGGCGGATCTGACTGGATCGGAGCACAGGGTTAATCATGACGGGAGACGAGGATACCTCAACTGAGGTGACATAGGTTGTGGTATTCTGAATTTCGTATGGTGAATGCGGGCTCTGAGACGATTACTGGGCCGGACCGGATGCCGGGGGGCTCCTCATCCGGCTACGACCTCACCATCGAGCAGCTCGCCGCCGAGGTCAGGATGTCGGTGCGCAACATCCGCAACCACCACACGCGCGGGCTGCTGCCCCCGCCGCAGGTGAGGGCGCGGGTGGGCTATTACAACTCGGACCACGTGGCGAGGCTGCGCCTGATCCTCGACCTGCAGGCAGACGGTTTCAACCTTGCTGCCATCGAGCGACTCCTGAATGGATCGGACGGACTGGCCGAACGTCTGCTCGGCCTGCGCAACGCGGTGACCGCACCCTTCGAGCCCGAGTCTCCGGAGCTCATCACCAGCGAGGAACTGGCCAACAAGTTCGGCGAGATCGACGCAAAGGACATCGCGCGAGTCCGCAAGCTGAAGCTGCTCGTCCCACTGGGCGAAGACCGTTTCGAAGTCCCGAGCCCAGCGCTCCTCAGAGCCGCCGAACAGGTCACGGACCTCGGGATCTCGCTGCACGCCGCGCTGGCCCTCGTCGAACGGGTCAACCGCAACTGCGAGTCAATCTCACGAGCGTTCACCAGGCTCTACCTCAAAGAGCTATGGGAACCCTTCGAGCGGGCCGGGCAACCCGACGATCGCTGGGATGAGGTCATCGACGCCGTCAACTCGCTCAGGCCGCTGGCCTCCGAGGCGCTGCTCGCGCTGTTCAAGCAGAGAATGACCACACAACTGGAGGACACCTTCGGAAAAATGATCGAGCACCAGGCCAAACGCAGGTAGTCAAGCCGGGCGCCAGATCGCTTCGCGCTTGGGCCTGCTGCTCTAAAGGTGTGGAGCGTTAGCGGATCAATCGCTTCCCGAGGTCTACGCGTTCTCTGTACCAACGTCGGAGGAGCTTTCCCAGGGTTCCCCGCCAAACGTTGCGCCCAGATCTCCGCGTGAGCAGTCTCCGAGCTTCCTGTAGGTGTTGGTCAGGTGCATCTCGACGGTCCGCAGGGAGACGAAGAGCGTCTGGGCGATCTCGCGGTTCGTCGCCCCGTCAGCCGCCGCCAGGGCGACGCGTCGCTCCGCCGGGGTGAGGGAGTCGGGGCCCGAGAGCGCACGGCGGCGCAACTTCGCGCCGGCCACGCCCAGCTCCTCCCGCACCCTCTCCTCGAGCCGCTCGGCCCCGCAGCGTTGAGCGAGCTCGAGAGCCTCGCGCAACTCATCCCTGGCGGCACTGCGGCGGTTGGCCCTGCGCAGTGCGCTGCCCAGCTCGGCGAGCGAGCGGGCGAGCTCGAGCGGCGCGCCGGCCGTGCGCAGGATCCCGACCGAAGCGCGCAGGTGCTCGAGCCCCTCCTCTCCCCCCGAGACCGCGCCGAGCGTCCGCAGGGCCACACCTTCGGCGCGCGGGGCCTTGACCTCCCGCGCCAGGTCGAGCTCCTCCCAGGCGAGCTCAAGCGCCTCGATCGACTCCTCGGCGGGGAGGCAGAGGGCCAGGCGCGAGCGCCACGAGCTGACCCGCGGGCCGGCCTCGACGGCGCGGTAGATCGCCTCGGCCTCGCGCAGGTCAGCCAGCGCAGCGGCCCGCTCGCCCCGGGCGATCCGGGCGGCCGCCCGGACATCGAGGACCATCGCCCCGCTCATCGTCCGCCCGAACGCCGGTGGCATCTCGAGGGTCTCGACGAGCCCGGCGATCTCCCCGAGCGCCTCGCGCTCGACGATCGTGTCGAGGCAGAAGTGCAGGAAGGTCGTCAGGGCCATCAGGCTGAGCTCGTTCTCCCGCATCAGCTCGAAGGCGACGTTGACGTTGACCTCGGAGGCGTCGAGCCGGCCCTTCCGGGCGTCGAGGGAGGCCGCGTAGCCGACCCCGGCGAGCATCGCGAACAGCGACCCCCCGCTGCGCCCGGCCTCACGAAGCGCATCAGCGATGCCCTCCCCTGCGTCGGTGGCGTCGAGGATCAGCAGCGAGAGCATCGCCTGGGCCACGAGCGAACTCTCCCGCCCGCCGCTGCGCTGTGCCCAGTCCCGCGAGAACGGCCCGATCAGCTCGAGGACCTGCGTGCGGGGCATCCCGTCGATCGCCCCGAGAGCCCCGAGCACCCAGCGGAGCTGCCTGGACTGGACGTCGGTGCGGTCCCGGACGAGCTCGAGCAGGCGCGGGCGCTCGGCTACGTAGCGGGCGTGCATGGCCGGGTCATAGCCCCAGTAGGCCGCCCGGAGCGCCTCGAGGTCGAACAGCCCCGGCAGTCCCGTCCCGCCGAACCGGGCCAGACCCGCGTCGAGCACGCCCGCCACAGCCTCCCACTGACCGGCTAGGGCGAGAACGTCGGCGAGCTCGAGGAGGATGTCTAGGGCTCGAGCGGGGTCGGCTGCGAGGTCGGCCGCCTCCTGGAGATGGCCGATCGACGCCGGGTCGCGCAGGGCGACCTCCGCCCGGGCGAGCCTGTGGACGAGCTCGCCGCGGCGGGCCGGCTCCATCGCCTCGCCGAGGGCACGACGCAGATACGTCGCCACGCTGTCCGGGGCGCCGCTCTCGCTCGCCCTGGCCGCCGCCAGCTCGAGCACGTCCAGGGCTCCGGCCACGCTGCCGGGCTCGCAGCGGAGCAGGTGTGCGGCGATCTCCTCGGCCGGCGCGCCCAGCTCGCCCAGCAGCGCGGCCGCCTGTGCGTGCAGGGCGCCCCTTCTCGCCGTCGGGATCGCCTCGTAGATGGAGGTCCCCAGAAGGGGGTGGGCGAAGCGGTGCTCAGATCCGCCGTCGAGGATCTCCGCGGCGGCGAGACCGTCGAGGATCTCCGCCGCGCGGCCGGGGTCGACCTGGGCGAGGGGGCCAATGGCGCGCAGCTCGCTTCCGTCGCCGAGGACGGCCAGCGCGTGGAGGATCGCCGGTCCGTCCGGGCCGAGCGAGCCCGCGCGGCCGATCAGGCCCTCGGCGATCCGCTTCGGGCCCATCGCGGCGATCTCCTCGGCAGAGATGGGGGCATCGCGCCCGTCGAGCTCGGCCAGGAGCTCCTCGATCAGCAACGGGTTGCCTCCGGTCGCGACGTGACAGGCGCCGAGGACGTGCGCAGGGGTCTCCTCGCCGAGCCTCGTACGGACGATGGCCGCGGTGGCGCCCTCGCTGAGCAGCGGCGGGGCGATCGCCGTGAGCTCGAGCTCAGCACGCATGCGGCGGAGCATCTCGGTCTGCACGCCTGGCTCCGCCGGCCGGGTGGCGATGGCGATCAGCAGGGGCACTCCCGCGAGGCGCCGTCCGAGGTACTCGATGAAGCGCAGGGACGCCGTATCGCACCAGTGGGCGTCGTCGAGCGCGATCGCGACCGGTCCCGCTTCGGCGAGGGCCGCGGCGAGCCAGTAGAGCCCGTAGAGCGATGCCTCGGCCGGTTCGGCTTCGATCGTCGGCCCATCGGCCAGCCCGAAGATCGAGGCCGCGAGAGCGGCCGGACCGGAGAGGATGCGCTCCCTCTCGGTCTCGCCCGCCGTCCGGAGGACGGGGCCGAAGAGCTGGCGGACGACCCCGAAGGCGAAGTCGCGCTCGATCTCCGAGCCCCGCCCGCGGAGCACCCGGTGACCGGCCCTGCCCGCCATCCCCTCCAGCTCGGCCATGAGCGAGGTCTTGCCGATCCCGGCCGGGCCCTCTATGAGGAGAGTCCGGCCGCCCGCTCCATTGCTCGTCCCCGCGAGCGCATCGGCGATCGCGGCGAGCTCCGTCTCGCGCTCGAGCAGGGCCGGATGGTCGTTCATGTGGATGGTGTTCCCCCCGGACACCCGCCCAATCCTAGTTTTCGCGACGGGCCCGTGGTCCTCCGGACCTCCAAAACCCTTCGGTGCGACCACATTGCGAAGGATCGGCCCTCCTCAGATCATCCGGACAGTCGTTGGTCGGCCGGGAAACGTCAATGGATGGAGGCAGGGCTTGAGACATACGCGCCTTTCGCGAATGGCGTCCGCGGCCGCAGCGTTCGCGGCGGTGCTGGCGATGGCGGGCGCCGCCCAGGCCGCCCCTCCGCTCGTCGCCCAATGGCCGCTCGACGAAGCCCACACCTCCGGCGGGACCGACTACACAGAAGACGTGTCGGGCAACGACCTGGCTCTGACGAGCTCTGCGAACACGATGCGGTTCGGAACCGAATCGGGCAAGTTCGGCGGGTACCTGTCGAGCACGAACACGACCACCCTCGAGGTCAACTCCCCACTGCTAGCGCCCCAGCAGCTCACGCTCCTCGCCTGGGTCAAGCAGAGCGGCAATCCGGGAACGCTCCGCTACATCGCCGGCCGCGGTGACGACGGGAGCAACTGCGGCGGCTCCTCCTACGCCCTCTACACGGGCTACTCGGGCAGTCCCGGCCTGCACTTCTACGTCCGCTCGCAGGAATCGAACGTCCTCACGGACGCCCCGCCGGATTCCTCGGTCTTCGACGGCAACTGGCACCTGGTCGCGGGAACCTACGACGGCACGGACATCCGACTGTTCGTCGACGGCTCCCAGGTCGGGCCCGCAAAGCCGGCAGCAGGGATCACCTACACGGGGCCAATCACAGACCCGACCTTCTACGTCGACGGCTATCCGCCGGCGGCTGGGTGCGCGGGCTCTTCGGACTTCCCCGGCGAGATCGACGAGGTCCGTGTCTACAACCGGGCGCTCTCGGCGAGCGAGCTCGGGCGCCTCGCGGCCGCCCCCGGGCCGCAACCCCCCGTCCTCGTCCCGGACGAACCCGGCAGCTCGACCGGGCCCTCGCCCTCCCCGGGCACGGGCGGCCCCCCGGTCGAACCGCTGGGACTCACGGTGAGCCCGGTGCACACGACGTTGAGCCCCGGCTACACGGTGCTGAAACTCAACTCGACCGGTCTCGCGAGCAAAACGACGCTCTCGATCGACGGGGGCAAGCCGTTCATGAACATCAACCCACTCGCCACCCCCTACGTCGGCCTGCGCCTCGCCGATATCGGGTCGCACACGATCACGGCGACATCGATCGGGACGGGTGGGGCAAGCGTCAGCTCCTCGACGCACGTGGTGCTCTCATCGGGATCGGGAGAACTGAAGAAACCTGGCTTTCTCCCCGACGTGGCCGTTGCGACGAAGAGCCCGTCGCTGCTGCTCACGGCCGCCGAAACGATCGCGGTGAGCCACGAATGCGTGCCCGGCTCGAAGGTCGTCTTCGGCGTCGCCGAAGCAACGGGCTGCTTCAAGTCGATCGAAAGCGCGAACGACATCCCCGCCCCGGAGCGCGCGGTGGCCGGCGAGTACGGCTCGCTCAACACCTTCATCGAACACTCCGAGTTCACGGAACCGTGCGAACTGCCCTGCCACCCCGACCCGAACAGGCTGCGCACGCTGGACCCGGTCCTGAAGCCCTTCGTCTCGACCCAACCGGTCCTCCTGGATGGAATGACGATCTCACCCCGCCCGGGGGCCTCCGTGGTGGTCTTCCCGGCGATCAGCAGGGTGATCTCCTCGAACGCCAGGGTCAGCTACGACGGCAGCGTCTTCGGGAGCATCCCGGTGAAGACCGGGGCGCTCAACCTCGACCTGAACAGCGAAGTCAAGCGCTTCACCAGCGGCGACGCCGAATTGCCACTCTTCCGCTTCGACACCTCCGAAGCCTTCAAAGACATCGGGGACTTCCCGATCGACGGCGAAGTCCAGGTCCTCTTCAAGAAGACCGGCGAACGACGCTACACGGCCCTGATCGTCAACGTCTCCCTGCCCGAAGAGATCAGGACGTCCATCCAGGCCGACCCGACGGCCGAGGTCGAAGTCAACGCGGACGATGAACGGGGAACCTACCTCAACCATCTCAACATCCACATGAACGAAGCCTTCCTCGGCCCCGTCCAGCTGGCCAACGTGGACTTCACCTACGACGACGGGGGCAACGCCGCCGAAGAATGCCCGCGCAAGTGGTGGAAGGCGACGGCCGAAGTCTTCTTCATCCCGATCGAAGATGGTGAAGAGACGACCGGGTTGAAGATGGCACCCGAACCGCAGCGAAACGGAGTCGCCTTCTGCGCGGGCAAATTCCACAGCGCGGGCGCCACCCTGAATTTCGGCGCCGCGGCGCCCGAGATCTTCCCAGGCGTCACCCTCAACAAAATCGGCTTCGACATCCGGCTGGCAGACCCGGCCCTCTTCGACGGCAGCGCGACGATCAAGTCGGCCGAACTGGTGACCGCGACGGGAGGCTTCCTCACTGTCCTCGCCTCGCCGGGCCACCCCTACACGATCAAAGCGGGCGACGCCGGGGGCACGCTCGAGCAGCTCGCCGGCCAGACCTACGAATCGCCCACCGTCGCCCTCGGCGGGACGGTCAGCGTCGAACCCGCCAAGGAAGTCGGCCTCGAGCTCGGCGGGGCCTACCTCCTCTACAACTACCCCGACTTCATCGCCGCCAAGGGCTACGCCCACCTGCAGACCTTCCTCTTCACCATCAACGCCGAAGCCGCCCTCGAACTCTCCACCCGCACGCGGCGCTTCAATGCCCTCGCCAAAGGCGAAATCTGCCTCGCGGGCGGGATCGAAGTCGAGCACGTCGGCCTCTGCGCGGGCGGGGAAGCGCGTGTGAGCAGCAGGGGGATCTCGGTCTGCTTCGACATCGCCGGCTGGACGCCCGGCGTGGGATACGTCTACGGCGAATCCTTGCCTGAATTCTTCACGGGGCTGCCCGGGGACGGCTGCAAGCCCTCCCACTTCTGGGAGAAGGAAGTCCGCGCCGCGCGCGCCTCGGCTCTCGCCCCGATCACCTTCACCGTAAAGCGCGGCGAGAAGGCCAAGAGCATCAGGCTGACGGGCGCCGGCGGGGCGCCCGAGGTGAGCGTCCGCACGCCCGGCGGGGAAACGATCACCTCCCAGGCCAACAAGATGCTCCACAGCGGCCACCTCAGCGCTATCGCCGCAGACAGGTACAAGACGACCTGGCTCGGGGTCGAATACGCGAAGCCGGGGACCTACCGGATCATCTCCCAGCCCGGCTCGCCCGCCATCACGGGCATGGCCGAAACCCACTACGAACCCGGGGCAGGCGTGAGCGGGAAGCTGACCCACTCCGGCCGCCGCTACGTCCTTCACTACAACGCCGGCCACGCCGCAGGCCAGAAGGTCACCTTCATCGAGAAGGGCAAGGGAACGATGCGCCCGCTGCGAAGCGTCAGCGGCGGGAGGGGCACGATCGCCTTCGAACCCGAACTCGGCAAGGCCGGGCGCCGGGAAATCGTGGCCGATATCGAAGTCGGCGGACTTCCCGGCCCCCCGCAGACGATCGCCCGCTTCTCGGCCCCGTCGCCGCGCCGGGCGGGCAGGGTCACCCAAGTTCGGCTCACCCGCAGGGGGACCGCCCTCTCGGTCTCTTGGCGAAAGGCCCCGTTCGCGAAGAGCTACTCGGTGATCCTCAGGCAGCGGGGTGGCGCAGTGCGGACACTGCGGGTCAAGGGCAACGCTCACAGCGCCCGACTCCGAGGCATCCTCGCCACCGAATCCGGCAAGGTCGAAGTCATCGCATTCGGACCGCTGGGTGACCGCGGTCGAGCCGGCAACGCGCGGCTCAAGGCGCTCGGAAAGGAATCGACGCGCCTACTCAAGTTCAAGGAGCTCGGAACGGGCGCCGCCTTCGTCCGTCCCGCCAAGAGCAAGAAGAGGAGGCGGTGAGAGAGCGGGCATTTCGTGATGGCGGGACCCGGACTCAGACCCGGGGACACCTCGATCTTCACCGAGGGCTCGTCGGTCGGTGAGCTCGCTCAGGGGACACCGCCGGAACACCCACCGATATCGCCGCGGGCGCTCCGGAAGCGCTCGGTTGCGCCATGTGGTCCGCCTCGAGATCGGTGCCACCATCAAAGTCCGCGTTGAACAGCGTATAGCGGTCCTTCCCGGCTGCCTTGGCGGCGTAAAGTGCCCGGTCGGCGTCGCGCAGCAGGGCATCTGCGGTCTCGTGGTGTCCACCGGCGACACCGATGCTCACGGTCACCGAGAAGCTCCCGCTCCCGTCGTCGAGCTCGACCGACTCGCCCAGAGACCCTGTGATGCGATCGGCGAGCGACACCAGCTCCGTATCGCCGGTGCGGGATTCGACCAGCACGACGAACTCATCTCCTCCGAGGCGCCCCACGGTGTCCTGGTCACGCACCGCGCTCTGAAGCCGTGCGCCCACGACTCTCAGCAGCTGGTCCCCAGTCGCGTGCCCGAGGCTGTCGTTGACGTGCTTGAAGTCGTCGACGTCGACGAACAGCGCGCCCGCGACGATCTGCGGATCGCGGGCGGATCGCGCGAGCATGCGCTCGGCGCGGTCGACCACGAGTAGGCGGTTCGGCAACCCCGTGAGCGGGTCGTGCAGGGTCATGTGGAAGAGCTCGCGGTTCTTCTCTGAGAGCTCTCGGGTCTTCTCGCGCACGAGCGACCACGCCCGCACGCGACCGGTGCCGAGGACCGTCACGAGCAGGCCCAGCAACACGCTCAGCAGGATGCCCCCAACGAGCAGAGCGAGCGCACGGCTGTCAGCGAGCACCCCGCCCACGACACCCGCGCTGAAGCTCTGGACCGTCCAGCCTTCGTGTGCGCTGGGCAAGGCTGCTTCTCGCCCGACCGCGAGGGCAACAGTCGTGCTCTGCGCTCCGGGGGACGGTTTGCCACTGGTGAACGCCACATGCGAGTAGCGTGAGTTGAATCTGAACACCACGGCGGCGCCGGGGTGACCCGCGAGCGCTGTTTCCAGCAGTATCTTCGGCTCGATCCGCTCCCCAAGCCATCCCTGGAACGCCTGTATGCGCGCCTTCACGGTCCTCGGCGTCGCCCCACCACGGTACACGGGAGTCTCCACTCCGAGCGCTGTGGCACCTGCGTCTGCGACCGGCGCGTAGCCGCTCACCCCCAGGCTGCGCGCCTTGATCATCGTCTTTACGAGCTGACAGTAGTCCAGCCCCGGAGGCAGATCGCTGGCGAGGTTCCTTGCGATCCCGGCGACGGCAAGGCAGTAGTAGGCCCGCTTGCCTTCCGGCACGATCTGGAAGTCGCCCGCCGATGCCGTGGAGCGCGACCCCTGGGGTCGAAGCGGGTCGGCCGCCATGCGGGCTTCGAATGCCGGCAGCTTGGACGCTCTCACCAACATCACCAGGCCAAGGTTCTGCAGCTCGGGGTATCGCTGTGCCGCGTGCATCGATTCGACCCACTGGTCGAACTTCACCGCGGTCACGTCCGGGTTGTTCGCGACGAACGCGCTCGTGTCAACCGTGAGGTCTTCCTCGCGCCGGATGGCCAGCTTGAGGGTCGAGGCGATCTCGGCCGAGGCCAGGTGCGACGCGAGTCGTTCCCTTTCCGCGTCGGACTGGGCGACCGCTTGAGCCCCCAGCAGGGCCGCGAGCGCCCCCGCGAGTATCAGCACGACGCCCGCCATCCAGGGGCCTCTGCGACCGATCAGGAAGCTCACGGCAATGGGCCCGCTGTCGCGCGTGGCCTATCGAGCGACGGCGTCGGATGCAGAGGTTGGGTTTGGCTGAGGGGTTCGCTTTCTGACACAGGGTCACTCGTTCGCACGCGCGGCTGCGCGAACGCAACCACTATTGGAGTCGGGCTCTCGATCACCCTTCAGGCGAACTTCCACCGCTGCTGGACGAATGATTGCGAGCCGGCGTCGGTCGACCCCTCGAGTGCGCGGCGCGTGCACTTAGCGGGGCTATGGGTGCACCGGGCTCCCTGACATCAGCTGCGGAGTGAGATCCTCGGCGGACTGGGGGCGGCCGAGGATGAAGCCCTGGCCGAGGATGCAGCCACGTGCGACGGCGAAGCGCCACTGCTCCTCGGTCTCGATGCCCTCGAGGATCGGCGTGGCTCCAAGGCCCAGACTCATTCTGATGGCGCCTTCGACTATCGCGTTGGCCCCGGCGTTGGTGGGAATCCCTTCGGTGAGGGAGCGGTCGATCTTGATGAAGTCGGGATGGATTTCGAGCAGGCGACCGAGCGAGGAGTACCCGGAGCCGAAGTCATCGACGGCCGAGCGCAGTCCGCTCGCCCGTGCCTCGCGGAATTGGAGCTGCGTGTGGGCAGGCGACTCCACGGCGACCGTCTCAGTGAGCTCGACCACCAGGTGCTCCGGGTTGACGCCCTGCGCGATGATCTTGTCGAGCACCCGTCGCATGATCGTTGGCCGACGCATCTGGCGGGGCGACAGGTTGAACGCGATCGTCACATCGATACCGAGCTTTCCCCAGCGGCATGCCTGGCGACTGACCTCCTCGATCACCCAGTCGCCGATCGGCTCGATCAGACCGGACTGCTCGGCCAGAGGGATGAACGCCCCGGGCGCAATCAGGCCGCGGTCGGGATCCTCCCAGCGGACCAACGCCTCGACCATGGACGTGTGATCGCTCAGTCTGTAGTGGCCGGCGTCCAGCGACTCCAACCCCGGGGCGAGCTTGACGATCGGCTGGAAGTGGAGCACGAGCTCGCCACGCTCGATGGCGAGGCGCAGGCGGCTGGTGAGCGTCAGCTCACCACCGGGGTCTGAGCCCGCGGGCGAGTAAAGCCGGCTCAGACCAGGACCCGCCTGCTTGCCGTCGCTCATCGCCACGTCGGCGTGTCGGATCAGCTCTTCGGCGCTCTCGGCATCGTCTGGGAAGACGCTGACCCCGATGCTCGCGTCGAGCCCGAAGTCTTGCCCGCCGATCACGAACGGCTCACGCAGAGCGTCATGGAGCTGGCGCATGACCATCGAGACCTCGGGTGAGAGGTCCAGCCAGCCAGCGCCCGGAAGGCGCTCAACGGGGCGCTTCAGGTCGGCGATCAGGACCAGGAATTCGTCTCCGCTGTGGCGGGCGACGAGGTCCTCGGCCCGCACGGCGCGGCGTAGCCGTGCAGCGATCTCGCGCAGCGCCGCGTCCCCCGCGGTGTGTCCAAGGCTGTCGTTGACGACCTTGAAGCGGTCGATGTCGACGTAGGCGACGGCGAGGCCAGCGTCGTGTCGCTGGGCGCGAGCCAGCGCCAGGTCCAGGTGATGGCGGAACATCGCCCGGTTGGGTAGATCGGTTAGTTCGTCGTGGTAGGCGAGATAGGCGAAGCGCTCCTCTGAGCGCTTGCGCGCGGTGATGTCCTGCATCTGGACGATGAAGCGCAGCGGGTCGCCGGCAGCGACCCGGGCCCTCGAGACGCTCAAGATTGCCAACACCACGTGACCATCGGCGTGCAGGTATCGCTTCTCTGCGTGGTAGTTGTCTATCCCGCCGCTGAGCATTCTGTGCATGTGCTCGAGATCGCGCGTGACGTCGTCGGGGTGGGTGAACCCGGTGAACGCCATCCCCACCAGTCGGTCTTTGGTGTAGCCGAGCATGTCGCAGAGAGCCTGGTTGGCATCGATGACTCTGCCGTCGATGTCCTCGAGGGCCATTCCCACGGTCGCGGTCTCGAAGGTGTCACGAAAACGCATCTCGCTCTCGCGCAGGTCGCGCAGCGCGACCTGACGCACGACGGCTTTCCGGTCCAGCTCCCGAGCCAGCACCCAGGCGAGCGTCGCCACCGCGCCGACCATCACCAGGACGATCAGCAGCAGCCCGACCTGCGAGCCGTAGAGTCCAAGCGTCTCTCCGACCCGACTGAGCACGCCGAGCACGGACGGCACGATCACCGCCGCGGGCAAGAGCCTCCGCGCAAGCTGTCCACCTGGACCGCTCGAGACCAGGAGCCTCATCGACCCTCGAACGGGGCCGCCGGCGAGCAGGCCGCTGCCCACGAGCGCGCACCCGAGAGCCGCAGGGACCGACATGCGGGCCGCGGTTCCAACACCCGACAGCGCCGAGGCGCCGATCAGATCACCGATCAGGGCGACCAGCCCGATGGCGAAGACCGCGACGCCCAGCGGGTTCCTCGGCCACACGCGGCCCAACTGGCGACGGGAGAGCAGCGCCGCGAAGCCGAACAGCGTGAGGGCAAGCGCCGTGTTGGGCGCCATCCGACCCGGATTGAGCATCGAGGAGTGGTCAGCGAACAGCGCCTGATCGATGCCGAGATCAACTCCGAGCACGTACTCGGCCAGCACCGCCGCGCCGTCGAGCAGAACGAGCAGCGCGGCGAGCGAGGCTACCTGTTGCGCCCGCCGGCCTGGGCGCGTCAGCGCGAGCAGACACACCGCGGCCACCAACATGGCCAGCGAGGTGTTGACCTTCATCGTCTCGGTGTCCAGGCCCAGGCTGGTCAGAGCCCGGGATCCCGCCAGCCAACCGAGGAGCACCACCAACCCGATGCCCCCGACCGACAGAGCACTAAGTCGGCTCACCTTCGCGAAGCGCGATGCCATCACCGGGTCGACGTGCAGCGATCCGCGTCCATCGCCATTCATCGACTCGAGGTTGATGGCGGGCGACATGTCTCCCCATCTGATCGTCAGGCCGAAGCAAGCGCATTAGCGGTCCTCTTCTGAGCTCATACGCCGCATGCGCCTCGGCGGAGAGCTCCTTTGGAGGCGCCAGCCGGCGTATGTGGGCGTTTGCGCACGCTCGACCCGCGCGCGTAGTTTCCCCCGAAGACCCGCGGGCGACACCGTGCGTCATCCGCATCGTGGGGTCGTGCAATCAGCCTTCTGGTATGAAGCGACGATGACGACGACCTGCGAGCAGATCGGTAGCTGGGCGGCGAGTCTGACCGAGGCCGACATACCGGAGGGCGTTCGCGAGCGCTGCGAGCTGCAAAGGGCCTCGATCATGGCTGCGGCCCGAGCCGGAGAGCGCGAGGCGGCGCCGTTCGCCGACGTCGCCGGAAAGGGACCACTCGGCGAGGTGTTCGCTAGCGCCGCCGCGTCGATCGCGCATGACTGGGACGACTATCTCTACATGGGCCACACCGGACATTCGGCGGTGGCCGTGTCACGAGCGTTTGCTGCGGATGAGCCCTCTCGTGCGCTCGTTGCGCAGGTGGCCGCCAACGAGGTCGCCGGGCGTCTTGGGCTCGCTCTGTTCCTCGGCCCCCACAACGGCCAATTCTGGACGTCGATTCACTGCGCCGCCGGCGCCGTGGCCGCCGGGATCGGACTCGGTCTCGACGCGCAGCGACAGGCGCATGCGCTCGCGATCGCGCTCTACCAGCCTCCCTACGGGTTGTGGCCGGGGTTCATGGGGCCGGCGACAAAGCTGCTCACGGCCGCCGAGCCGGCGGTGCAAGGCGCCCGCGCGGCGCTCTTGGCAGCCAGGGGCGTGGAGGGGGCGCTCGAGATCATCGAGGATGATCGTGGACTGCTCACCCACTTCTCGTTCGTGCCGCGCCCGAGCGCCTTTGGAGGTCTCGGCGAGGTGTGGCTGAGTGACACGCTCGCGTTCAAGCCGTATCCCGGCTGCGCCTACCTGCAGGCAGCGGTCGACGCCGCCGTCTCCGCCGAGGTGCATCCCGCGGAGGTGAGAGACGTGGAGATAGCCGGCGGCTACCTGACGGCCGGGATGGAGACACTCGGCGAGCGCGCGGGCTTGCGCCCCGTGGGCGTGACGTTCTCGGCGAAGCTGAGCGTCGCCGTGGCGCTCTTGGCCGGAAGGCTCACCCACGACGAGCTGACCGAGGCGTGGTTGACCGACAACGAGAGCGCGATCGGCGAGCTGGCGGCACGCACGACGGTGCGCCACGATTGGGAGCTGACACTCGCCACGCTCGACGGCGCTGCCAGGGGAGGGGCCACGCTGCGCGAGGTGCCCTTGAAGGCGTGGCCCAGGGTGGGGCGCAGGATGCGCGAGCTGCACATGACCGATGTGTCGCTCGGCATGCGCGATCTGGGCGCGCTCGCACGCGAGCCGCGCCTGCTCGGACAGCTGCGCCGCGCGGCGCTCGGTCCCGGCGAGGGTGGCACCAGCACGCTCGACACGCGCTCGCTGCGCATGACGTTCCCATGCCGGCTGACACTGCGACTGCGCAGCGGCCGCGTGATCGAGCTCGACGGCAGCGAGCCGGGAGCGTGCGGTCACCCGCTCGCAGAGCAGCGCGAGGTGGTCGAGCGCAAGATGGCCCTGATCGGGATCGCGAGCGGAGCGGCGGCTCGAGGCTGAGCCGTCCAATCCGATGCCGCGTCCCGCAGACCACCTTCCCGACCCGCCGGCATTGCTTGACAGCGAGCGTGCCGCTGAGCTCACCGTCCACACCAAGGCGGCGCTGCGGCGTCAGCGGCGTGAGCTCGCGGCGTCGGTCGACAAGGCGTTCAAGCACATCCCGTGGCCGCTGCGTGGCGCCGTGCGCCGAGCCCTGGGCGCATGAGCGCCGCCACCGAAAGCCGCGCCGAGGCTGCCAAGCTGGCCCGCCTGCTCGGGCTCGACGGGCCCGAGTCGCTCACGTATGTCCATCAGGTTCCCGCGTCTGAGCTGCGTGACTACCGGGAGGCGGTCACCGAACTGCTCTACGACGACGACCAAGCGCTGCTGCAGCGAACTGCCGATGCCGCGCGGCTGCTGCCCGCGCACACACTTGCAACGATGGGCGAGCATGCGCTCGGACCGCTCATCTGCGCGCGCCTAACAGGCCTGCTCGATCCGGACCGCGCGGTGGAGATCTCGGGGCACTTCTCGATCGACTTCCTCGCCCAGCTCTCGGCCGAGCTCGATCCGCGCCGCGCCGTCGACGTCGTCACGTCGATGCCGGGCGACCGGGTGCTGGAGATCGCCGTCGCCATGGCCGCTGCCGGGGAGCACGTCGCGATGGGCCGCTTCGTCGCCCACCTCGACGAGGGCACGCTCGCGGGCTGCATCGAGGAGCTCACCGACGAGGACCTACTACGGATCGCGTTCGTGCTCGAGGGCAAGGAGCGACTCGACGAGGTCTTCGAGCTGGTCGGCCTCGAGCGCACCCAGCGCATCCTCGACGGCGCCGAATCGATGGGGCTGGGCGAAGAGGCGCTCGACCTGCGCGATCACCTCAACGCCCGCCAGCGCAAGCAGCTGCGCCGCCGCGCCGGGGGCTGACGCGGACCGCGCTCGGGCTCGGGCGTGGCACTCCCCTCTCAACGAGCGCGCGTTCGGTATGCAAGGATCGGCTGCCTGCGATGGATCCCGTTCAATGAGATCTACGACCACCCTGCCCGTGCCCGTGCCCGCGGTCGAGCAGACGCTGGCGTTGTTCGAGCCGGCCCGCCGGCCGCCGGTGGCGCACGTCGAGGAGGGCTACCTCGATCTGCTCGGCGAGGAGGATCCCACTGGAGCGCATCCCGGGCAAAGGCTGATGCTCAGCAGCGCGCTGGCGCTGATCTACGAGCGCCTGTGGCGCCCGCTCGGTGGACGGCTGTTGATGGGGGCGACGGGTCCCGGAGTACGCGAGGAGCGCCGCCTGGCCCTGAGCATGCTGGAGCTGTCACCCAACGAGCGGGTGCTGGACGTCGCCTGCGGGCCGGGCAACTTTACCCGTGGCTTCGCCCGCGCCACAGGCGAGGGCCTGGTGGTGGGAATCGATGCCTCAAAGACGATGCTCGCGGTCGCCGTGCGGAAGACCGACAGCGCCAACCTCGCCTACGTGCGGGGCGACGCCTGCGGGCTGCCCTTTCGAGACGGCAGCTTCGATGCCGTCTGCTGCTTCGCTGCGCTGTACCTGATCCAGGAGCCGATGCGGGCACTCGACGAGATCGTCCGCGTCCTTGCGCCAGGCGGTCGAGTGGCGCTGCTGTCAAGCTGCAACCGCGGCCCACTGCCCGCCAGGGTGACCAACCCGGTCGTGCAGGGCCTGAGCGGCGTGCGGATCTTCGCCCGCGACGAGCTGACACGAGCGCTGCGGGATCGCGGCCTAACCGGCATCGATCAGCGCGTAGCCGGCCTGGCGCAGTTCGTCTCCGCCCGCAAGCGCAGCTGACACGAACGGCGCTTGGCGCCCTACAAGCCGGCCGACGCTGCGCCGGTGGGCATCGGCCCGCTGATACGGTGACGCGACCACGTCCAGCGCAAGACCAGGAACCGGCTCGCTCGACGCGTTGATCGCCGCCGCCCCGTGGCCACAGCGCACGGGACTGCGCGCGCTTCTGGCCATTGCGCGGCGTCCACGCGGAGTGGCGCTGCTCGCTCGCGCGGCCCCTTGGGACCAGCTCGTACGCGGACTGCTCACGGTCGGACACTACGACGACCCTCAGGTCAGCCGCTCGCTGGGTTGGGACGCGGACGCGGTGGTCGCCCGCGGGCGGGAGCTGCGGCGCGCGGAGGGACGTCCGTGAAGGGGGACAAACCGGGCCGGCTCGACGCGGACGTATGCGTGATCGGTGCGGGCGCGGGCGGCGCGGTGGTCGCAGCCGAGCTGGCCGAGGGCGGCATGAACGTAGTGGTGCTCGAGGAGGGGCAGTGGCATGACCCGGACAGCTTCACGGCGAGCATGCCGGAGATGCTGGCGCACCTGTACCGCGACGGCGGTCAGATCGCGACGCTCGGCAAGCCGCCGATCATGCTGCCCCTGGGACGTGGCGTGGGGGGCACGACGCTGATCAATTCGGGGACGTGCTTTCGCACTCCCGCCCATGTGCTGGAGCGCTGGCAGCGCGAGTTCGGCATGGACGTGAGCAAGCAGTCGCTACAACCCTGCTTCGAGCGCGTCGAGCAGGCGTTGTCGGTGAGCGAGGTGACGCCCGAGCTGGCGGGAGGCAACGCGGAGGTCGCCCGCCGCGGCGCCGAGCGCCTGGGCTGGTCGCATGGCTACCTGCGGCGCAACGCACGCGGTTGCGTGGGCTCGGGCGTTTGCACGCTCGGCTGCCCGACTTCGGCCAAGCAGCACACGGGCATCACGTATGTCCCGCGGGCGCAACAGGCCGGCGCGCGCATCGTCACGGGAGCGCACGTGCAGCGGGTGATCGTCGAGCGCGGTCGAGCGCGCGGCGTGCGGGCGCGGATGGCAGGCGGTGCGTCGATCGAGGTGCGTTCGCCGATCGTGGTCGTGGCGGCGGGCACGATCCACACACCACTGCTGCTCGGGCGCAGCGGCATCGGCTCTCAGTCGGGGCAGCTCGGACGCAACCTCTCGCTGCATCCGGCCACGGCGATCTTCGCGCGCATGGAGGAGATCGTCGACATGAGCCGTGGTGTGCCACAGAGCTTCTACGTCGATGAGTTCGCGCCGGAGGGAATCATGTTCGAGGGGGCCGCGGGGCCGCCCGCGTACGCGGCGATGGCGCTGCCACTGACAGGTCGGCGGCACGCTGAGGCGATGGCCGACTACCGCAGGCTGGCTCTGTTTGGGCTGATGGTCTCGGACAGCTCGCGCGGGAGCGTCAGGACGCTGGCTGGACGCCCGCTGATCCGCTACGACCTCGTGCAGGACGACCTGATGCGCTTCCGCAAGGGCCTTGCGCGGATGCGCGAGCTGTTCGATGCGGCCGGCGCGCGCGAGGTCCACCTGCCGCTCCCTCACGGAGTGAGTCCCGAGCACGCGCGTCTTCGCGACCTGAAGCTGATGGCGTTTCATCCGTTGGGGACAGCGCGAGCCGACGCGCGGTCCACGCACGGGGTGATCGACGGCGATCTGGCGGTGCACGGCGTGCAGGGCGTCTACGTCGCGGACGGCTCGGCGGCGCCGAGCTCGCTTGGCGTCAACCCCCAGTTGACGATCATGGCGCTCGCCACACGGCTCGCCTTCCGGCTGCTGGGCAGGGACATCGGGAGCGGACACACCAACGGGGATCGGCGGGTGCCATGTCCTTCCTGATCGATCCGCCCCGGCGGAAACGGCTCCACTACGGCTTGAGAATGAGCAGCGTGAGGATGATGCCGACGGGCACCGCCAATGCGAGAGCGCCCCGGGAGAGTGAGCGGCGCAGCCGCAGCACCGTCGGTCTGATCACTGGCCGGATCCATCGATCGGGGACCAGTCGCAAGACTCGCCGTTGCCGGCGCACCCGTGTAACGATCAGCCGTTCCAGCCAACTGTCGATCGCTGCGTCCACCCCACTGCGCATCGGGCGAGGATAGGCCCGGGATCCCATCAGCCGCGACCGTGCAAGCCGCCGCCCCACGAACCGGCGCGCGAGCCCGCCCTGATCGCGATGGGGCCGACCGCGGGACCACCGAGAGCGGAGCAACACATCTGCTCTTGTAACGAACGTAACAAAGTGATAGAAGAGGGGCAGTCTGGACCGAGGGTTAGCCTCACCCGGCCAGCAGCGACCAAACGGATGGGAGACAGAAATGGCCAGCACGGGCACTGCAACGGCCGGCATGGATTCGACCAGCACCGGCGGTGGCGTCGAGAGCCCGGCGCCGAACGAGGTTCGGGCGCTGAGCGCCTTGGCTTTTGAGGAGCTGCGCAGTTTTCCGGGGGCGATCCGCGACATGCACCTGGGCATCGCTCAGCGCGCCTTCCGCGGTGTCGGCCCGGCGAGTCGCCCGGTGCAGCTCATCCACGACGCGCTCTCGAGCCGCGCCTATGGTGCGATCGGGGCGGGCGCCTCGATACTCGGGAAGGCCACTGACGCGGCGATGGAGCGGCGCGGCATCGGTGAGCAGATTTCGCTGTCCACCACCCAGAAGGGCAGTTTCGGGCTCGCTGTGCTCAGCGGTCTCATCGGGGACCGGCTGGAGCGCGATGGGAGCGCGCTTCACCAGCCCACCTCAGCGCGGATGCACGGAGAGCGAATCGGGCTGGATGAGTCCTCGCTGCGCGACGCGTTCCCGCAGGCCACTCCTCGCCTGGCCGTCTTCATACACGGGCTGACCGGGGATGAGTTCTGCTGGTCTTGGGGCGCCGAAGACGCGTACGGCGAACGGCTGGCCTCGGACCTCGACTGCACGGCGGTCTACCTGCGCTACAACAGCGGACTGCACATCTCCGAGAACGGCCGCACGGTGGCGGCGCTGCTCGAGGAGCTCGTGGAGGCGTGGCCGGTCGAGGTGCAGCAGATCGCGCTGGTCGGCCACTCAATGGGCGGCCTGGTCGCGCGCAGCGCCGCCCATCAGGCGGACGAGCAGGACCAGACGTGGGTCGGGCATGTTCGGCATGTCGTCTCGCTGGGGACCCCCCACCATGGTGCTCCCCTGGAGCAAGGGGCGCACCGAGCTGCGGCGGCACTCGACAAGCTGCCCGAGACGCGGATGCTCAGCAGCTTCCTGCGGCGGCGCAGCGCCGGCATTCGCGACCTGCGCCACGGATCGCTGGTCGACGAGGACTGGCGCGGCCGCGATCCCGAGGCGCTGCGTGCGGTCGCCTGCCAAGAGGTACCGCTGCTGCCATGGGCGACCAACTGCTTCGTCTCAGCAACCATCACCCGCGACCCGAAGCACCCGCTCGGGCGTCTGCTCGGCGACATCCTGGTACTGGCACCCAGCGCCAGCGGCCAGAGCAGGACCCGGCGAATCCCCTTCCGCGAGGAGCACGGACATCACGTCGGAGGCACCCACCACATCGCGCTGCTCAACCACCCCGAGGTCTACAAACGCCTCCACGACTGGCTAGCAACAGCGCCCGAGACACTCGCGGCTTCCGCCTGAGCGCTGTCTAGTCGCAGCGGGCGGCGGGCGCCTCGAGGAACGCGCCAACTGCATCGTGAGTCTGGCGTGGACGCTCGACTTGAGGCACGTGTCCGCAGTCGAGCTCGACGTGACGAGCATGGGGCAGCGCGTCGGTGACGTGCCGCTCGAAGGCGATGGGGACCAGCCGATCGCGCTGACCCCAGATGAAGAGCGCATCGGGCTGCAGCCCACGCAGCCGGGGCCAGAAGCCTGCCTCGCCGTGAGGCTCCTCCAAGTAGATGTGGCGAGCGGCGGCATAGAAGGCGGCCCGACCGGCCGGCGTCAGGTATGCGCGCAGGAACTCATCGACGCCGGCTGCGGTCCAGCCTTCATCCGCGTCGGGGATAAGGCGGCGTACGATCGCATCGACGAGCGGCCGCGGAGCGATCTGAACCAGCCCGAGCTCCGGCCGCGTGAGCCTGAGCAGCGGCGCCCACGGACGCGCCCGTCGCCAAGCCAGCGAGGGACAGAGTAGAGCGAGGCGCTCGACCCGGTCGGGGTGCAGGAGCCCGACCTCCAGCGCGACACGCCCGCCGAGGCTGTTGCCGATGAGATGAGCTCGATCGAGCTCGAGTGCATCGAGCAGGTCGATGACGGCGCGAGCGAAGAAGCGGGCGTCGTAGCTCGCGCCGATTGGCTTGTCGGAGTCGCCAAACCCGGGGAGGTCGACCGCGATCACGCGAAAGCGTCCGCCCAGTTCGGCCGCGGTGGGGAGAAACGATCCCTTGGTGCCGCCCAGGCCGTGCAGAGCCACGACCGGTGGGCCGCTCCCGGCCTCCAAGGTCGACAGTCGCGCGCGGCGAGTGGTGACCATCCGAAAACGCACCCGCCCGGGACCTGTCAGCCCGCTCGTCGCCGCCAGGAATCCGACGCCGAGATGCAGGTTGCGCCGCACCGTCAGGCGCCCGGCGCGGTAGACGTCCATTCCACCGCGGAGGTCTTCAGCGATGGCTGTCCACGCCTGCCTGTCGGCGGTGAGCGTCGCGTCGGCGTCACCCTCGGCGGGCACAAGGCGCGCCGTTCCACCATCGAGGGATACGTCCCACGCTTCGCTGCCCACGACCGCCAGACGGACGCGCGCGCGCCCGCCCTCCGGCTCGAACACCTCGCGGTCGTAGCGGCCAGTCAGCGTCTGGAGCGAGCGGGGAGGCGGAGTCACGAGTAGCCCAACTCGCGCCTGAGGACCTCGCCCCGCTGCGGAAAGACGTTGCCGGAGCCCGCGACGATCATCTGTGCGGCTCGGCCCTCGACGACCGGACCAGCAAGGGGCAGTCGTTCCGACATCTCAGCTCGACATTACATCTCACCGACACGCTCATGTGGGTCTGTGGCTGCTTGTGACTTCTACGCCCGGTGCCTGCGCGTTTTTGCGGATGGCGCGCATCCCGGCGCTGTCTACTCTCGCGACTATGCGAGGCCTACGTGAGCCGACCCGGTCCGCCGAAGCCGAGGCTCAAGACGGCGCGCCACGGCGCGAGCGAGAGACGATTCCGCGTGATCGAGACGACGACTACACACCCGCGGCAGCCGCGGCGAGGCGTGCGTTTCTGCGCGAGCACACGGGAGTGGCGCTCGAGCACGTGTCCCGGGGGTCGTTCGATCCAGCGATTCTGCCGGGCAACATCGAGCACTTCGTCGGCGTCGCGCAGGTGCCGATCGGCATCGCCGGTCCGCTGCTTGTCGACGGGGAGCACGCTCAGGGCGAGTTCTACGTGCCGCTGGCGACCAGCGAGGGCACCCTTGTCGCGAGCTACAACCGCGGGATGAAGATGCTCTACGAGGCGGGCGGCGTGAAGACCACCATCCTCGACGACGCCATGCAGCGCGCTCCCGCGTTCATGTTCGAGAGCGCACGCGAGGCGCGCGCCTTTGGCGAATGGCTGAGCGAGCACTTCGGCGAGATCAAGCAGGCAGCTGAGAGCACCACCCGCAGCGGCCGGCTGCGCGGCGTCGAACAGTACTCCGCCAGCCGGATCCTGTTCACGCGCTTTGACTACACGACCGGCGACGCCGCTGGCCAGAACCTCACGGGCAAGGCGACCGCCGCGGCCTGCGCTTGGATCACCGCCAACTACGCGGGCATCACAAACTTCTACCTTGAGTCGAACTTCGCGACCGACAAGAAGAGCTCGCAGGTCAACATCCTGCGCACCCGCGGCAAGCGCGTGGTCGCCGAGGCGACGATCCCCGGTGCGCTGATCGAGGCGCACATGCATACGAGCGGCGAGAGGCTGTTCCGGGCTCGCCAGGTGTCGAACCTCGGCGGCTTTATGTCCGGGGTCAACAACAACGGCGCCCACTCTGCAAATGGAATCGCCGCCCTGTTCATTGCCACGGGGCAGGACGCGGCCAACGTCGCCGAGTCCTCGGCGGCCCTCGGCTTCAGCGAGCTGCTCCCCAACGGGGACTACTATGCCTCGATCACGATCCCCTCGCTGATCGTCGCCACCTACGGCGGCGGCACGGGCCTGGCCACGCAGCGCGAATGCCTCGAGCTGATCGATTGCTATGGAGCCGGGAAGGTCCGCAAGCTCGCCGAGATCGTCGCGGCCACCGTGCTCTGCGGCGAGCTCTCGCTCGGCTCAGCGATCGTCGCCGAGGAGTGGGTCAAGGCACACGACCAGCTCGGTCGCAACCGAGCCTAGTGGACGTGTCCGCAAGTGTTGCGGTGTATTGGAAGGGATGATGGGCGGCACGCAGAATTATGTGTTGTGCCCAGGTCCAGCACCCAGGTGATCGA
>JADGPL010000018.1 GCA_017882455.1 Solirubrobacteraceae bacterium
ACGCCACACCCGATGTAAACGATGTGCCTGCGGCTCAAAAGCCAGCCGCGTAAACGATGTGCCTGCGGCTAGACGTAAACGATGTGCCTGCGGCCGTCAGCTACGCGGCCGGCGCGCGCGAGATCCTCGAGTGCTTCTTCGACGGGCGCCCGATCCGCGAGGAATACCTGATCGTGGAGCGCGGCAAGCTCGCGGGGGCCGGCGCGCATTCCTACAGCGAAGGCGACACGACCGGCGGCTCAGAGGAGGCCGCGCGCTTCAAGAGCACCTGAGGGCCGGCGGGAGCACCCGAGGGCTGGCGCGGCCTCAATCGACCCTCAGCACGGCCTTGCCCGCGATGCGACGCTCCAGCAGCGCCTCGATCGCCGCGGGCGCCTCGCGCCAGGAGCCCTCGCGGTCGATCGAGCACTCCAGGCGACCGTCGGCCACGAGCGCGAGCAGGCGCGCCAGGTCCTGGGAGCCCGTGGGCTCGCGCTCGAGCATGCGGAAGAGGTAGAAGCCGTGCAGTCGGGCGCCCGGGGCGCGCCCGAAGAACGAGCGCGTCGGGAACTCCACCGGGTCCGGGTCGCTCGAGGCGAAGGACACGATCGCGCCGAACCGCGCCACGCGCTGAAGCGCCGCGCCGAGCGTGGCGCCGCCCACGCCCTCCACGATCGCGTCGAACTCCGGGCCCTGCGGCTCGAGCTGGCCCACCACCGCATCGGCGCCCAGCTCCACCAGCCCCCGCGCGCGCTCGGGGCTCGCCGACACGGCGGTCACGTGCGCGCCCGCCATCTTCGCGAGTTGAACCGCGAAGCGCCCAACGCCGCCGCTGGCCCCGGTCACGAGCACGCGCCGGGCGAGCACTCCTCCGATGATGTCCAGGGCTTTCAGGGCAGTCATGCCCGCCACCGGCAGCGTTGCCGCCTGAGCGTCCGAGACCCCCTCCGGCAGCGGGGCGAGCACGTGCGTGTCGATCGCCGCCAGCTGTGCCCAGCCCCTGCTCGGCGAGAGCCCGACCACGCGCGTCCCCGGCTGCGGGCCGCTCCCGTCCGCCGCAGCTCGCTCGACCACGCCCGCGACATCCCAGCCGGTGAGCTCGCCGTCGCTCATGTCCGCGAGGCGCCTGGTCTCGCCGCGGTTGAGCGAGAAGGCGCTGACCCGCACCAGCGCCTGCCCCGAGAGCGGGTCCGGCTCGAGGACCTCGCGCAGCTCGACGTTTCCGCGTGCTCCGGGGGACGCCGTGAGAGCGAGCATGCGCTCGATGCTAGCTCGCTCGCGTCAGCTCTCGGCGAAGCGCGCGACGGTGAAGGCGATCAACACCGGCACGTGGACGGCGAACACGACCAGCGACAGTGTGAGCACGACCAGCGGGCCGCCGCTGAGGTTGTTGCGCAGGAACGCGTACTCGATCATCCCGGCGATGATCAGGTAGGCGATCAGCGCCCAGCGGGCGATCTCGAAGAAGCGCGTCCACGCGAACCCCTGCACTCGTGCCAGCGATGCCAGGTTTCCCGCCAGCAGCAGCGCGGACGCGCACAGCAGGATCACCGCCGGGGCGAGCGAGACGTGGTTGGGGATGTGCGAGGAGAGGTAGATGCCGCCCGCCAGGATCAGCGCCAGCGACAGCATCCCCACCTGGGTGACCGGGGGCAGGCGGCGCTCGCTCATGCGCTCGCCAGCTTGGTCATGATCACGAACGTCGCCACCTGCATCAGCCCCGTGGCGCCCGCCGTGTAGATGAAGCGTTTCATCAGGCGCTCGATCACCTCGGGGTTGGGCCGCGGCTTCTTCATCTCCACCAGCACCGCGATGTTCGCCGGCTCCAGCAGTCCCAGGGCGATCACAGCCATGATCCCGACCACGATGTAGCTGGCCACGATCCACCCGTGCAGCGCATAGCTGGTCTGGGTGTTTCCGAGCTTGGTGGCCAGCTGCCAGCCGGCCGCCAGCGTGACCGTCACGGCCGTCGGCATGATCAGCACCATCTTGGGCATCAGCCGCGTGGTGAACTCCACCCGCGCCGGGATCGACATGCGCCCGATGATCGGCCCGAGGACGAATCCGAGGAACAGGTCGATGATCGTCCAGGCGGCGCCCCCCACGACGTGCAGGAACGTCAGCGGCCACAGTTCGTCGACCGCGATGCCCACGATCAGAAGCACCAGCACGAACGCCACGATCGGCAGGCCCGCGCGCGGAACGATCTGGAATTCGGGGCGCTCCATCGCGGGCGGATGCGCCTCCGTCACCGCCCCCGCTCCTGTCGTGATGGCAACGTCCGCCATCCGCCCAATCTAACGCGCGGGCGGACGGAATGCCAGGGGCGCGGCCGTTTCTTGGAGCAGGCGCGAATCGGCGCGCAACCATGTCACCGCGGCCGTCACCGCCGAGACCGCCAGCACCGAGGGCCAGGCTCCGATCGCGAGGGCCAGCACGTGCGAGACGACGAACGCCGTGAAGGCCACGGCCGTCAGCTCGACGGCCGTTCGCGGGCCGTGGCGCAGCGTCCACGCGCGCATGCACCACACACCGCCCGCGAGCATCACCACGCCGCCGAGCGGTCTCGAGCCGCTGGCCACCGCCACGCCGAAGCCCACGATCAGCGAGCCCGCGGCGACCGGGGCTGTCGGAACGGGACGCACCAGCGCAGCCTAGCGCCGGAGCCTCGGCTCACGCGCCGCAGGCGCCCCGCACACAGACGTGCGGGGCAAGGTACGGGATCGGAATAGCGGATTAATACGGATGCACCGGACGAGGTGGCGCACATAGGCTCAGCCCGATTGGCGCCCCGGATACGAGGGTGCTCAGAGCGATCCGAGGACCGAGGAGGCAGGTCTTGAGTCCTACCGGCACAACCGTAATCGGCGCAGTCTTCAACCTGAACCACCCCGCCCACGTCGTGCACTGGCACTTCTTCCAGATGTCCGTGTCCAACGTGGTCGTGATCGGCCTGATGCTCCTCGTCTTCGCGCTGGCGATCGCGCTGCCCTTCCCGGGCTCGACGCGGCGCAGGGGAGGCGGATCATGAGCACCACACCGACACCGACACCGCACGGCTCATGGACGGGGCGCGTGCGCGAGGCTGCGGTCAGCGCGCTGCCGCCCGAGAAGCTCCTCCCCGAGGGCCAGCCGACCTATGTGGCGTCTTGGATCTACGTCTTCGGCGTGGCCAGCATCGCCTCGCTGGTCGTGATCATCGTCAGCGGGAGCATCCTGTCTCTCAAGGGCCCCGCCTGGTGGCACTACACCGGCGTCGGGCACTTCTTCAACAGCGTCCACCTGTGGGCCGTCGAGCTGTTCTTCTTCGTGATGGTCGTCCACCTGTGGGGCAAGTACTGGATGGCCGCCTGGCGTGGCGGGCGCACGCGCGTCTGGGTCACCGGCGCGATCACCTTCCTCGTCGCCGTCCCCACCGCCCTCACCGGCTACGTCTCGCAGCAGAACTTCGACGCGCAGTGGATCGCCACGCAGGCCAAGGACGGCCTGAACTCGGTCGGCGTGGGCGCCTTCTTCAACGTGACCAACTTCGGCCAGATGTACAGCTATCACGTGCTGCTGCTCCCGCTCGCCGTGGTCGCGCTCGTGACCGCGCACGTGCTGCTCGTGCGCCGCCATGGCGTGGTTCCGCCGTTCGCCCTCGAGAGCCGCCCGACCGGCGGCCCCCCGGAGCCTGTCGGCGAGCAGCCGCCGCCCGTCGGAGCCGTGTCGTGAGCCGCCTCAGCCAGGCCCTGCGGGGGCGCGACGACACCGGACCGTGGACCGGCGCCTATGCGCCCTACGACCTGATCAAAGAGCTCTGCATCGCCGTCGGCGTGATCGCCCTCCTGGCCGTCCTGCTGGCTGTGCTGTTCTCCTCGCCCGATGACAAGCCGAGCACGATCGCGCAGTGGTCGCGTCAGATGCCCATCAACTTCGTGACCGCCGCCGCCAAGGAGCTCGACGGGACCAGCCCGACCGCCGAATACGGGCCGCCCTACAACCACAACGGCGAAGGCCAGCACGCAGCCTTCCTCTATCCGCAGAAATGGCTCGGCGTCAGCCATCCGATCAACACGGCCAACGACTTCGTGATCGACCCGCTGCGGACGGTCCCGAACGATCCCGCGCTTCAGAGCGCCATCGCCCAGTATCAGGCAGCGCCCGAAAAGACGCAGAAGGCCTGGGGGGAAGCTTTCGCCAAGCCGCTCGAAGAATATGAAACGGCCCTGGAAGAAAAGAAGACGCCGACCACGGCCGTCGCCCTGAGCTCGACCACCGGCTCCGTGAGCGTTCAGGCGAGCGGCGCCGGACCGGTCCCCGCGCTGATGAGCGGGCTGCTGAGCCTCGCCAAGAGCGGCGGGCTCGACGGGAGCCTGCTGACCAGCAGACAGTTCTTCCAGACCGACTACACCAAGCCGCTGCTGTTCATGTCCGACGGCGGGCTCCTGGCCGAACGCGCCGAAGGCCAGCATCTGCTCGGCGAGCAGTGGGGGATGATGAACGAGACCGGCAGCTACCCCGGCCAGGTGTGGCTGTGGCTCTACACCCTCTGGTACCAGGTAGAACCCTTCAAGTCCTCCGAAAACGCCGACATCCTGGTGATGCTCGTGATGGGCGCGCTGAGCCTGGCCTTCATCTGCATCCCGCTGATCCCGGGCGTGCGCGACCTGCCCCGCCTCATACCCATCCACCGCCTGATCTGGCGAGAGCACTACCGCGCCGGCGGTCCGCCGCCCGCGGCCTAGCGGGTCCGCCGCCCGCGGCTCAGCGGGCGATCAAGCCGCGGTCCAGGGCGTAGCCCACCAGCTCGGCGCGGGTGGAGAGGCGCAGCTTCTGCTGGATGTGGGAGCGGTGCGTCTCGACCGTGCGCACCGACAGGAAGAGCTGTTCCGCGATCTCGGCGTTGGTGTGCCCGAGCGCGATCAGGCGCAGCACGTCGACCTCCCGCTCCGAGAGGTCGTCGGGCGGCCCCGGCGGGGGCTCGGAGGCGATCCGCGCTCCCAGCCGCGGGTTCAGATAGCTCTCGCCGACCGCCGCGCGGCGCACAGCTTCGACGAGCTCCTCGTCGGCCGCCTCCTTGAGCACGTAGCCGAGCGCGCCCGCGCCGAGCGCCTCGCGCGCGAAGGCGGGCTCCTGCTGCATCGTCAGCACCACGATCTGGGTGTCCGGAGACTCCTCGCGGATGATCGGGATCGCCTCGAGGCTCGACCCTCCCGGCATGTTCAGGTCGAGCACGAGCACGTGCGGATGGTGCCCGCGCACATACCGCCCGGCGCTGTCCACGTCGCTCGCCTCGGCCACCACCTCGAGGCCCTGCTCGCTGTCCAGCAGCATGCGCAGGCCACTGCGCACGACCGCATGGTCGTCCGCGAGGACGATCCGGATCGGCTCGGGCGCCGCGTCTGCCGCGGCCTCATCGCCGGAATCGTGGGCGACCATCCGCTGAAGGTACCGACTATCGCGTCGGAATGGGTGACTGCGAGCTCACGCGCCGACGGGCGAGGAGGCCCCCGCGGCCGCGGGGGCCGGCTGATCCTGTGCCGCGCTGACGGCGCGGGGCAGCACGAGCAGCGAGCAGCGGGCGTGACGCTCGAGGAAGTCAGAGGTGCTGCCGAGCACCAGCCGGCGGACCGGGCCGTAGCTGCGCGAGCCGACCACGAGGATGTCCACCTCGTCGCTGAAGGCCGCCAGCTCCTCGCCGGTCAGGCCGTACACGGCGCGGCCCTGGACGTCCGGGAGCTGCCTGAGGCGCGCGGCCGCTTCGGCCAGCATCGCGTCGATGCCCTCGCCGATCGTCGGGGGCATCAGCCCCGTGTAGGCATACGTGGGGATCGAGACCACTTCCAGCGCGTGGACCGTGGCGTGGGTCGGCGCGGCCACCGTCTTTGCGACCGCGAGCGCGGCCTTGGCCTCGGGCGAGTCGTTGTAGCCGACACCGACCTTGGTGATGGGAGTCGGGTGCTCGGCGTAGCCACGGGGCGCGATCGCGACCGCACAGGGCGAGCCGTTGAGCGCCGCGCGGGTGTCGTCGCCGAGCATCGCGCGCCCGAAGGCGCCGCGGCTGCACGAGCCGACCACGATCAGGTCGGCGCCGACCTCCTCGGCGTGGCGGTGAAGGCCGCCGCCCGGCGCCGAGGCCACCACGCTGACGAGCTCCGCCTCGACATCCGCCTCCGCGCGCTCGTGCTCGAGCAGTTTCTCGGACTGATCGCGCTCTTCGGCGAGCAGGCCCGGGGTGACGGCGTGCAGCGGATGCAGCTCGCCGGGGTGCACGTGGGCGAGCGTCAGCTTCCCCTCGGGATCCGCCAGGCGTGTGGCAAGAGCCAGTGCATCGCGGCTGTTGGGAGAGCCGTCCACACCTACAAGCACGTTCTTGAACATTTCAGAAGTCTCCTTGGGATCGCTGAATACGATCCTAGGCACGGCCGACCAGCACCACCTCCGGATTAGGCACTCGCGCCATTGCGGACTTCTACGTAGATGGAACTCGCCGCGATCGGCCGTGGCTTTCAGCAGCTCGATCGAAATCGACACAGCAGCCAGGCGCCAAAGCGGGTATCACCTGAGAAGGCGCAGCCCAGCGCGCTGAACCCTCGTGTCAGCCGATCCGACCCCCGACACCCCGCAGGGCCCGCTCACCTCCACCGAGCTGGAGCGGCTGGACGCCTACTGGCGCGCCGCCAACTACCTGTCGGTCGGGCAGATCTACCTGCTCGCCAACCCGCTGCTGCGCGAGCCCCTGCGGATCGAGCACACCAAGCCGCGGCTGCTCGGCCACTGGGGCACCACCCCCGGGCTGAACTTCGTCTACGCCCATCTCAACCGGGTCATCCGCGAGCGCGACCTGGGCGCGATCTATCTCGCCGGCCCGGGACACGGGGGGCCTGGGCTCGTCGCAAATGTCTATCTCGAGGGCACCTACACCGAGGTCTACCCGCACATCGGCCACGACGAGGAGGGCCTGCGCAGGCTCTTCCGCCAGTTCTCCTTTCCCGGCGGCATCCCCAGCCACGCCGCCCCGGAGACGCCGGGCTCGATCAACGAGGGCGGCGAGCTCGGCTACTCGCTCGTGCACGCCTATGGCGCCGTGTTCGACAACCCCGACCTGCTCGCCTGCTGCGTCGTCGGCGACGGCGAGGCCGAAACCGGGCCGCTGGCCGCCAGCTGGCACTCCAACAAGTTCCTCGACCCCGCCCGCGACGGGGCGGTGCTGCCGGTGCTGCACCTCAACGGCTACAAGATCGCCAGCCCCACCGTGCTCGCCAGGATCCCGCACGATGAGCTGAGAGCCCTGTTCGAGGGCTACGGCTATGCGCCGCGGTTCGTGGAGGGCTCCGAGCCGGCGAGCATGCACCAGCTGATGGCGGCCACGCTCGACGAGGTCACGCAGGAGATCGCCCAGATCCAGGAGCGGGCGCGCTCGGGCGCTGAGACCGCGCGGCCGCGCTGGCCGATGATCGTGCTGCGCACGCCCAAGGGCTGGACCGGGCCCAAGGAGGTCGACGGGCTCCCGGCCGAGGGCTCCTTCCGCTCCCACCAGGTGCCGCTCGCAGACCTCGCCACCAAGCCCGAGCACCTCGCCCAGCTCGAGCAGTGGCTGCGCTCCTACCGCCCCGAGGAGCTCTTCGACGAGGGCGGAGCGCTGCACGGCGAGCTCGCCGCGCTGGCACCCGCGGGCGAGCGGCGCATGGGCGCCAATCCCCATGCCAACGGCGGCCTGCTGCTGCGCGACCTGGAGATGCCCGACTTCCGCGAGCACGCCGTCGCGGTGAGCGATCCCGCCGCCTCCACCAGCGAGGCCACACGCGTCCTCGGCGGCTTCCTGCGCGAGGTCATGCGCCGCAACGGCGAGAGCTTCCGCGTGATGGGACCCGACGAGACCGCCTCCAACCGCCTGGGGGCGCTGTTCGAGGTCACCGATCGCGCCTGGAACGCCGAGACGCTCCCGGGCGACGAGCACCTCGCCCGCGACGGGCGCGTGATGGAGGTGCTCTCCGAGCACCTCTGCCAGGGCTGGCTCGAGGGCTATCTGCTCACCGGCCGCCACGGGCTGTTCAACTGCTACGAGGCCTTCATCCACATCGTCGACTCGATGTTCAACCAGCACGCCAAGTGGCTCAAGGTCACCCGCGACATCCCCTGGCGCAGGCCGATCGCCTCGCTGAACTACCTGCTCTCCTCGCACGTATGGCGCCAGGACCACAACGGCTTCTCACACCAGGACCCGGGCTTCATCGACCACGTCGTCAACAAGAAGGCCGAGATCGTCCGCGTGTACCTGCCGCCCGACACCAACTGCCTGCTGTCCGTCGCCGACCACTGCCTGCGCAGCCGCGACTACGTCAACGTGATCGTCGCCGGCAAGCAGCCCGCGCTCGACTACCTGACGATGGATCAGGCGATCGCCCACTGCACCCGCGGGATCGGCGTGTGGGACTGGGCCTCCAGCGACGAGGGCTCCGAGCCCGACGTGGTGCTGGCCTGCGCCGGCGACGTGCCGACGCTCGAGACCGTCGCTGCCGCCGCGATCCTCCGGCGGGATCTGCCCGAGCTGAAGGTCCGCGTCGTAAACGTCGTCGACCTGATGCGCCTGCAGCCCGACAGCGAGCACCCCCACGGCCTGCCCGAGGAGGAGTTCGACGCGCTGTTCACGACCGGACGGCCGGTGATCTTCGCCTACCACGGCTACCCGTGGCTGATCCACCGCCTCACATACAGGCGCGCCAACCACCACAACCTCCACGTGCGCGGCTACAAGGAGGAGGGCACCACCACGACGCCGTTCGACATGGTGATGCTCAACGACCTCGACCGCTTCCACATCGTGATGGACGTGATCGACCGCGTCCCCGGCCTGGCCGAGCGCGCGTCCCACCTGCGCCAGCGGATGTCCGACGAGCGCCTGCGCCACCGCGCCTACACGCGCGAGCACGGCGAGGATCCGCCTGACGTCCGTGACTGGGTGTGGCCCGCGACCGATCGGCCCGCGCCGGCGGCCACGCAGCCCGACACGGCCGCCGACAGCGGCTAGGGCATGCGCGTCCTGACCGTCAACGCCGGCTCGAGCAGCCTGAAGCTGGCGCTGATCGACGAGCAGGACGAGACGATCGAGGCGCGCGAGCTCGACGCCCCCGGCGCGCGCGTCGACCCCGACCAGCTGCGCGAGGCGCTCGGCTCGCCGCTGGGGCAGGCCGACGCGATCGGCCATCGGATCGTGCATGGAGGGCGACGCTTTCACACCGCGGTGAGGATCGACGAGGAGGTGGAGGGCGCCCTGCGCGAGCTGAGCGACCTCGCGCCCCTGCACCAGCCGAAGTCGCTGGCCGCGCTCGATGCCGTCAGCGAGGTCCTGCCCGAGGTGCCCGCGGTGGCCTGCTTCGACACCGCCTTCCACGCAACGCTGCCCGACGCGGCCGCCACCTACGCGCTTCCGGCCGAGTGGCGCGAGCGCTGGGAGCTGCGCCGCTATGGCTTCCACGGCCTCTCCCACGCCTGGGTGGCGCGCCGCGTGCCGCAGATGCTCGACGCAGACGCCCGCGAGCTGCGGATCGTCAGCTGCCACCTCGGTGCCGGCGCCTCCCTGTGCGCGATCGCAGGCGGCGCCTCGCTCGACACGACGATGGGCTTCACCCCGCTCGAGGGCCTGGTGATGGCCACGCGCTCCGGCAGCCTCGACCCCGGGATGCTGCTGTGGCTGATGGAGCGCGAGGGCCTCTCAGCGACCGAGCTCACCGAGGCGCTCGAGCACCGCTCGGGACTGCTCGGCCTCGCCGGCAGCGCCGACATGCGCGTGATCCTCGAGCGGGTCGGCGCCGGCGATGAGAGCGCGGGCCTGGCCCTCGCCGTCTACCTCCACCGGCTGCGCGGCGCCGTCGCTGCTATGGCCGCCGCGCTGGGCGGGCTCGACGCGCTCGTCTTCACCGGCGGCGTCGGCGAGCGCGCCGCCGCGGTGCGAGCGGCCGCGGCCGCCGGGCTTGCGTTCCTCGGCGTCGCGCTCGACCCCCTCCGCAACGAGCACGCGCACGGCGACACCGAGATCGGCGCTGCCGACGCGGCCGTGCGCACGCTCGTGCTCGCCGCGCGCGAGGACCTCGAGATCGCGCTGCAGGTCAGAGCCCTGCTCGGGCCCTGACCGCAAGGCGCTCCCGCGGCGGCGCTATTTCTTCTTGGGCGCTATTTCTTCTTGGGCGGACATTTCGCCTTGAAGTAGGCCGTGACCATCTGCTGGGGCAGGCCTCCGAGCGCCGCGAACGTCACTTCCGCCTTGACCGGGAAGCCGCCCTTCGGGCACTTCCTCGGCACCGTGCCGTAGTAGATCGTTTCGGTCTTCTTGTGCTTGCCCTTACCCGTGACCTTCTTGCGGGCCGCGCCGAGCTTGCCGATGATCCGTTCGACCGAGGCATCCGCAGCGCCCGGAACGGTTTCGACGAGCGGCACCTGAACGACCGCTTTGGGTCCGTAGCCGCCTCCGCCGCCAAAGGCCGTGAAGCGCCCCGTCGAGGTGATTTCGATCGAGGCCGGGGTGTGGCCTTCGACGTAGAAGTCGATGCCGCCGCCCGGCACGAAGTACGGTTCGATGCTGACCGTCTCGGGAACCCGTTCGCCGCCGAAGACGACGAAGCCGTAGGCGTGGCCCACCGGTCCCGCTTTGGAGCCCTTCGGGCACTTCGCCGGTTCGTGCTGCTGCTCGAGCAGCACGGCCGGGCACGTGGGGAAACCCGACGGATGCAGCTTCGTTCCGGTGGGCAGCGAGAGCGTCACGCCGATCACCGGCGGCGGGTAGCCGCCGTATTCGGTCCCTTTGATCGTGATTTCCCCTTCGACGTCGGCGCCCGCGCCGAGGATGTTGCCGGTGCCGGGGAAGCCCGGGATCGGAACGGCCCTGCCCTTGAGCGCGACGACCGGCGTCGCCGCCGCGCTACCGGCGAGCGCGAGCGCCGCGAGACTGAGCACGGCAATACAGGTGGCTGCTCTGCGCATCGGACTCTCTCCCTCTTGCGATCGACAGGTCTTTCAGGTCAGGCACTCCCCATGCCCGATTCAGCGGCTTCATACGATACCGACATCTCGTCGCCAGCGTGACACCTCACACCGGAGTCGCGGGCATCTATGCGTAGCATGGAGCCGTGCCCGATCAGCCCGACCAGGCTTCCGCCGAGCCCGATCTCCTGAGCAGCGATCGCTCCGAGCCGCATCCGCCGCTGCCGCGCGACAAACGCGGCTGGCAGGTCTCGCCCGCCCCGGACGGCCGCGGCATGCCCGAGCAGCCTCCCAGCGGGCCACCGGCGCACCGCCGGCCCGGGTTCCTGTGGTTCGTCGTGATCCTGATCGCGATCAACTGGATCTCGGTCTTCCTGTTCCAGCCGACCACGGGCGAACAGCGCGTGACCGTGCCGTTCAGCCCCTACTTCCTCGAACAGGTCAAGGCCGGGAACGTCAAATCGATCTCCTCCAAGGGCGACACCGTCGAAGGCAACTTCAAGACCAAGCTGCGCTATCCGCCGAGCAAGAAGACGGCCACCCCCACGAAGCTGTTCGCCACGCAGGTGCCGAGCTTCTGGAACGGCAGCCAGCTCTCCGCGCTGCTGCAGGAAAGGGGCGTCGAGATCAACGCCAAGTCGACCACCACCAGCCAGTCGCTGGTGGCCGAGCTGCTGCTCGGCTTCGGCCCGACGCTGCTGATCGTCGGGCTGTTCGTGATGATCGCCAAACGCGCCGCGAGGATGGGCGGCGGGATGGGCGCCCTCGGGAGCTTCGGGAAATCCCAGGCGCGCCGCGTCGACCCCGACACCATCCGCGTGACCTTCGCCGACGTCGCCGGGATCGACGAGGCCAAGGCAGAGCTCTCGGAGATCGTCGACTTCCTGCGCAACCCCGACCGCTATGGCAGCCTCGGTGGGCGCATGCCCCACGGCGTGCTGCTCTCGGGCGCCCCCGGCACCGGAAAGACACTGCTCGCGCGGGCCGTCGCCGGCGAGGCTCACGCGGCCTTCTTCTCGATCTCGGCCTCCGAGTTCATCGAGGCGATCGTCGGGGTCGGCGCCTCGCGCGTGCGCGACCTGTTCGCCAAGGCCAAGGAGGCCGCGCCCGCGATCATCTTCATCGACGAGCTCGACGCTATCGGGCGCTCGCGCCAGGGCTCGGTGTCCGTGACCGGCGCCAACGACGAGCGCGAGCAGACGCTCGACCAGATCCTCACCGAGATCGACGGCTTCGAGTCCTCCGAGGCGGTGATCGTGCTCGCGGCCACCAACCGACCCGACGTCCTCGACCCGGCGCTGCTGCGCGCAGGGCGCTTCGACCGCCGCGTGACCGTGCAGGCCCCCGACCGCAAGGGCCGCAAGGAAATCCTCGAAGTCCACACCCGCTCGATCCCGCTCGATCCCTCGGTCGAGCTGGACGCCGTGGCCGCGAGCACCCCCGGGATGGTCGGCGCCGACCTCGCCAACCTCGCCAACGAGGCCGCGCTGCTGGCCGCCCGCCGCGGGCACGAGAAGGTGCAGATGGCCGACATCACCGACTCGCTGGAGAAGATCATGCTCGGCTCCCCGCGCGGCATCCTGCTCTCGCCCGCCGACCGCGAGCGCACCGCCCACCACGAGTCCGGCCATGCGCTCGTGGGCATGCTCACGCCCAGCGCCGACCCCGTGCGCAAGGTCTCGATCATCCCCCGGGGAATGGCCCTCGGGGTGACCCTCTCCACGCCCGACTCCGACCGGGTGTCCTACTCCCTCGACGAGCTGCAGGCGAAGATCAAGGTGGCACTCGGCGGGCGCGTGGCCGAGGAGATCGTCTACGGCACGATCACAACCGGCGCCGAGTCCGACATCCAGCAGCTCACCATGATCGCCCGCCAGATGGTCGGCCACTGGGGCATGAGCGAGCAGATCGGGCCGATCTCCGTGCTCCCCGAAGACGGCCAGGGCCCGTTCCTGCCCGGGGTGAGCGCCACCTCCGAGCACACCCAGCGCACCGTCGACGCCGAGGTCCACCGGCTCGTCGAGGACGCCCACCGGGAGGTCACGAGCCTGCTCGGCGAGCACCGCGCCCAGCTCGACAGCCTCGCCCAGGCGCTGCTCACGGCCGAGACCCTGGACGCCCCCGAGGCCTACGCCGCGGCCGGCCTGGAGGTGCCGGAGATGGAGCCTGACGTGACTGCGCCCCCCCTGGCCCCGGCCCCCCCGGCCGCGACCCCCCCGAGCGCGACCCCGGCGTAGACGCTCACGCCGCCGGCTCGGGCCCCGCCGCTTTCGCGCCCGCCGTGGCCGCCGCGGCGCGGGCGAGCATCTCCACGCCGAGCGTGCACACGGCGAGGCTGACCAGTGACGAGGCCACGATCGCCGTCGCCACGACCGGCGAGAGCAGGTGCTCGGAGAGCCCGAGCGAGGCCACCGCGGCCGGGACCCCGAGCTGTGCCGTGGCGGCCAGGGCGCCCGCGACGCCTCTTCCCAGCAGCAGCGAAGCGAGCAGGTGGATGGCCACGTTGAGCAGCGCCAGGGCCGCGGCCAGCGCGAGCATCGCCGGGTCGTGCACGAGCCCCGCGAGGTCCAGCCGTGCCCCGAGCACGACGAAGTAGAGGGGGATGAAGAAGCCTTCCGCCACGCCTCGCACCTGCGTGGAGAGGCGTTTGGGGCCGCCGATCACCGCCACCATCAGCCCCGCGCCGAAGCCGGCGATCAGAACGCTCGTCCCGCCCTTCTGCGCGACCCAGGAGAGCAGGAACAGGACCAGCAGCGAGATCCGCAGGTCGAGCGCCCAGTGGCGATGCTTGGAGAGCTGGCGCACGCGGTGGATCCATTCGGCGCTGCCGACCAGCCGGGCCAGAGCGAACAGCGACGCGGCGAGCGCCGCCACCAGCAGGGCGCCGAGCGCGACGTGCCCCACGCGGCCGGGCTGCAGCACGATCGGCACCGACAGGATCGTGATCACGTCCGCGATCGCCACCTGCGCCATCACCGTCATCGCCGTGCCGCTCTCGAGGCCCAGCTCCTCGAACGCCGGCAGCAGCACGGCCGCCGAGCCGGAGGCGAGCACCACGGCGTAGACCACCGCGTGCCCCGTGCCCGCCACCGTCGCCGCGAGCAGCCCGCCGGGGAGCGCCAACACGCAGACCAGCGCCGCCAGCCACGCGCCCCCCTTGGCCGAGGCCGCCAGGCGCCTGTCTCGCAGCGGCAGGTGCATGCCGACCGTGAGCATCAGCATCGCGAAGCCGATTTCGCCGAGGAACGACACGGTGGCCCCCGCCGGATGCACCGCCCCGAGGACCGCCGGGCCGACGAGGATGCCGGCCAGGATCTCACCGGCCACGACCGGCACGAAGCGCCGACCGAGCACCCCCAGCAGCGGGCCCCCCAGGCCCGCCAGCACGATCACCGCGAGAGTCCCGAAGCTCACACGCTCAGTATGCGGTCAAAGCCCTCCAGCGCGTCGGCGTCGTGGGTGATGACGAGCAGCCCGCGATCGCCGCAGACGCTCGGCAGCCTGCGCATCACGCGCCGGGCCAGCTCCGGATCGAGATGCGCCGTCGGCTCGTCGAGTATCAGGAAGCGCGCGTCCGCGAGCAGGGCGCGGGCGAGCGCGATCCGCGTGCGCTGGCCGCCCGAGACGAGCTCGCCGTCCTGGCCCACGAGCGTGTCCAGGCCGTGGGGGAGCCCGGCCACCCACTCCTGGAGCTCGACCGCCGCGAGCGCTCCCGCGATCTCCCGCTCGCCGGCCTCGCGCCGCGCCAGCAGCAGGTTCTCGCGGATGCTCGTGTTGAACACGTGGCAGTCCTGCGCGCACAGCACGATCGCCTCGCGGATCTGGGCCTGCGTGAGCTCGCGCAGGTCCACGCCGTCCAGGCTGACACGGCCGGCGAGCGGATCGTGGAAGCGCACGAGCAGCTCCGCGAGCGTGCTCTTGCCCGCGCCGCTCGGGCCGACGAGCGCGACCCGCTCGCCCGGGGCAAGGCGCAGCCCGACGTCCTTCAGCACCCACGGCTGCTCCGGCTCATAGCCGAAGCCCACGCCCTCCACGCGCAGCTCGCCCGTCCCCGTGAGCGCCCGCGGGGACGGCGGATCCGCGACCGCCGGCGGCGCGTGCGTGATCTCTCCCAGACGGGTCCCCGCCGTCGCGCACATGCGCGCCGAGCGCGCCGCCGCGGACAGCGGCAGGACGCTCTCGTAGGCGCCCAACAACAGGAATACGAGCGCCGCCAGCAGCACCGGGCTGAGGGTCCCCGCGTGCACCGCGGGAATCGCCACCGCCAGCAGCGCCAGCACTCCCGCTCCGGCCAGCACCTGCCCCGCGCCCGCCGCCACGGCGCTCGCCATCGCATCGCCGCGCCCGATGCGCGCCAGTCTCGCGTCGGCCGTCCGCAGGCGCTCCACGCGCTCCTCGGCGCGACCCGCGAGCGTCAGCTCCAGCGCCCCGTCGATGTCCTCGACCAGCTCGCTCGTCAGCTGCGCACGCGCCGGCGCCTGACGCCTGGCCGCGCGGGCGCTGACCGTCGCGCTCAACCACGGCAGCACGAGCGCCGCGAGCGCCAGCGCAGCGAGGACCGCGAGCCCGGCGTCCGGGAGCATCACCCACGCGGCCGCCGCCGCGCCGGCGATGACCACGACCGCGAGCAGCGCCGGGATCACGACCCGCGGATAGAGGTCGCGAAGCGTGTCCACGTCGGCCACGAAGCGACTGAGCAGCTCGCCGCTGCGGCTGCCCAGAGCACCCGGCACGCGCGGCGCCAGCGCGCGGAAGAAGCTCAGGCGCAACCGCGCCAGGCGCCGCAGCGCGAGGTCGTGCGAGGACAGCCGTTCCGCATATCGCAGCCCGGCGCGGGCGATCCCGAATCCGCGCACCGCCACGATCGCCACCATCAGCGCGAGGATCTGCGGACGCTGCGCCGCGCGCGAGATCAGATAGCCCGAGGTCGCAAGCAGCGCGATCGCCGCGCCCGCCGCGCCCGCCGCCAGCGCCACCGACAGCGCCAGGCGCGCCCGCTCGCCCTCCCGCGGGCGCGCCAGGCGCGCAAGGCCACGTACGTCCGCCCGGCTCATGGAGCCACCCCGCCGAGCGCCCCAGCCGCAACCCCGGCGCTCACCGCTCCCGGTGCGCGCTCCAGCCGACCGTCCTCGACGAGGTAGACCTCCTCAGCCATATCCGCGAGCAGCGGCTCATGCGCGATCAAGAGCGTCGTGCGCCCGCGCGCGAGGCGGGCGATCGCCTCGATCACGGTCGCGACGCTCCCGTCGTCGAGGTGGGCCGTGGGCTCGTCCATGATCAACAGCGGGCGGTCCGCGAGAAAGGCGCGCGCGAGCGCCACCCGCTGCGCCTGCCCGGCCGACAGGCGCCTGGCCCCCTCGCCGACGGGCGTGTCGAGGCCCGCCGGCAGGGCGTCGATGAGCTCCGACGCGTTCGCCGCCGCCGCCGCCCACCGGATCTCCGGGCGAGAGGCATCCGGCGAGTACAGGGCGATGTTCTCCGCGACGCTGCCCGCGAACAGCGTCGGGCGCTGGGGCACCCAGGCGATCCTCGAGCGCCACCGTCCCAGCTCGAGCTCGCGCAGGTCCACACCCGCGCACGTGATCCGGCCATCGCTCGGGTCGGCCAGGCGCATCAGCAGGCGCGCCAGCGTGCTCTTGCCGGCCCCGCTCGGGCCCACCAGCGCCACCGTCCGTCCGGGGAGCAGCTCGAGCGAGACGTCCTCGAGCACCCGTCCCTCGCGTTGCGGGTACTCGTAGGAGACACCCTCAAAGCGAATCCGCGCGCTCGCCGGATCTGCCGGCTCGTATCCCGTTTCTGCCGACTCGCGCGCGTGCGAGTGCGGGTGCGCGGGCGCATGCGCGCGAGTCGCCGGGGCGAGTCCCATCGGGGCGTCGAGCGCCGCGAAGATCAGCTCCGAGGCCGTGCTCGCGTCGGCGCTCGCGTGGAACTGCTGGCCGACCGCCCGCAGCGGCGCATACAGCTCCGGGGCGAGCAGCAGCACCGTCAGCCCGGCCCGCAGTCCGAGGGCGCCGTCGACGAGCTGCACACCGATCGTGGCCGCCACCAGCGCCGTGCCGATCATCGCGCACAGCTCCAGCACGAGCGCCGAGAGGAAGGCGATGCGCAGGGTCGCCATCGTCTCGGCGCGGTAGCGCTCCCCCACCTCCCCCAGCGTCCGCTCCTGCGCTCGCTCACGGCCGTACGCGCGCAGCGTCGCAAGGCCCTGCACCACGTCGAGGAAGTGGGCGCCGAGCAGGCCCAGGGCCCGCCAGCGCCCGCGCGCCTGCGCGCGCGCCCCCTTTCCGATCAGCACCATGAACACGATCAGCACGGGCACCGTCAGCGCGAGGATGACCGCCGCCAGCGGGTCGAGCGTGAGCACCCAGCCGATCACCGCCAGCGGCACCGCCGCCGCGAGCACCAGCTGGGGCAGGTAGCCCGCGAAGTAGTCCTCGAGGGCGTCCACTCCCTGCACGGCCGTGCCCGCGAGCTCGCCCGTGCGTCCCCTGCCCGCACGCGCCTCCGGGCTTTCCACGAGCAGGCGCGACACCAGCCTGCCGCGCAGCTCCGACATCACCCGCAGGGCGCCCAGGCGGCCCGACAGCTCAAAGCCCGCACCGCTGAGAGCGCACGCGCCGAGCACCGCCGCCAGCGCGATCAGCTGCGGGCGCAGCGAGGCGAGCGTCGCATGGTGCATCGCCGCGCGGTCGATCACATACGCCAGCAGCGCCGCCTGGGCGACGATCAGCACGGCCGAGACGACCCCCAGCCCGCCCGCCAGGATCAGGTGCGTGCGCGCGGCGCGGCTCTCGCCGAGCAGCCGGCGGTCCACGGGCGAGGCCACCTCAGCTTCCCGCGCCGAGCCTCGTCTTCTCGAGCACCGCCATCGGCGTCGGCGTCCCCTCGAAGTCATCCCGTCCGAGGCGGTGGCGGAAGACCCAGTAGGTCCACCCCTGATACGCGAGCACGATCGGGACGAAGATGACCGCCACGACCGTCATCACCGTCTGGGTGTAGTGCGTCGAGGACGACGCCGCCAGCGACAGGTCGTAGGCGTGGCTCGTGGTCGAGGGCAGCGCGTTCGGGTAGAGGCTCACGAACAGGCTCACGAACAGCAGGGCGATCGCTCCCGCGCTGAGGGCGAAGGCGCGCCCGTCGCGCTCGCGCGCCAGCGCGAACGGGACCACGCTTGCCAGCCCCACGGCCGCGACCGCGAGGACGAGGGCCGAGACCTTCAGGCCGCCCGGGCTCGACTGGTCGACCGTCGTCCACGCCAGGAACGCCGTCATCAGCGCCGCCGCGAGCAGCGAGACACGGCTCGCGAGCGCTCGCGAGCGCCGCACGAGATCGCCCTTGGTGCGAAGCGAGAGGAAGATCGCGCCGTGGCTCAGGAACAGGGCCAGGGTGGTGAGGCCGCCGAGCAGCGCATAGGGGTGCAGCAGGTCCCACAGCGAGGCCGTGACGTTGTGGTGGGAGTTCATCGGGACGCCGTGCAGGATGTCCGCCCAGCCGACCCCCCACAGCAGGGCCGCCAGGAAGCTGCCGACGGCCGCCGCCCACTCCCAGGTGGCGCGCCAGCGCGGCGAGTCCTCCTTGCCCCAGAACTCGAAGGAGACCCCGCGGATGATCAGCGCGACGAGGATCAGGAACAGGGCGATGTAGAAGCCCGAGAAGAGGCTCGCATACCAGCCGGGGAAGGCCGCGAAGGTCGCTCCGCCGGCTGTCAGCAGCCACACCTCGTTGCCGTCCCACACCGGTCCGATCGCGTGGATGATCATGCGCTTCTCGGTGCGATCGCCGCCGAGGATGCGCAGCAGCATGCCCACACCGAAGTCGAAGCCCTCGAGGATGAAGTAGCCGACCCAGAGCACGCCGATCAACAGGAACCAGAGCGTCTGCAGGAAGTTGGGGTCGCGCACTCCTCCGCTCCTCTCTCAGTAGGCCAGGACGAGGTCGGGGTGGGGGCCGGACTCGCCCTGCTCGCGGGCCCCGTCCTCGTCGGGCTTCTCCTGCGGGCCGTGGGCGATCTCGCGCAGGAACAGACGCCCGCCGACCAGGAGCAGCACGCCGTAGAGCAGCGTGTAGCCCACGAGGCTGAGGATGATCGTGCCCGAGCCCACCAGCGGCGAGCGGGCGTCGCTGGTCTTCAAGAGCCCGTAGACGACCCACGGCTGGCGGCCCATCTCGGTGAAGATCCAGCCGCTCAGGTTGGCCAGCGGCGGCAGGAAGGCCCCGCCGATCGCCAGCCACAGAAAGCGGCGCGAGCGCTCGAGCGAGCCGCGGCGCAACAGCCACAGCCCGAGCAGCGGGAGCAGCAGCAGCGCGACTCCCACGCCGGCCATCAGGCGGAAGGTCCAGTAGGTCACGCCGAGGATCGGGACGTAGTCGCCCGGGCCGTATTTCCTCTGGTCTTCCGCGTTGAGCTGGTTGACGCCCTTGACCTCGCCGTTCCAGGAGGCCGTGCCGAGGATCGAGAGCAGGTGGGGGATGCGGATGTCCGTGTTCAGGCGCTTGGGAAAGTGCTCGAACGGACCGACCGCGAAGATCGACAGGCTCGCGCCCTTGGTGGTCTTGTACAGCGCCTCAGCGGCGGCCATCTTCATCGGCTGCTGTTCCTCCATCAGCATCCCCTGCGTGTGCCCGAAGGCTCCCGTGAGGATCGCCGCGGCGAGCGTGAGCGGCAGCACCAGTCGCACCGAGCGCGAGTACACGTCGGATCTGCGCCCGCGCAGCAGGCCGAGCGCGGAGATCCCCAGCACGAGGAAGCCGCCTGTGCACAGCGCCGCGAAGATCGTGTGCGGGAAGGCGAGCAGCAGCGTCGAGTTCGTGAGCACCGCGAAGATGCTCTTCATCTCAGCCCGGTGGGTGGCGTGGTTGATCACGTAGCCGACCGGGTGCTGCATCCACGAGTTGGCCGCGAGGATGAAGTAGGCCGAGAGGACCGCCCCGAAGGCCGTCAGCCACATCGTCGCCAGGTGCACCTTCGGCGAGAGCCGGCCCCACCCGAACAGCCACAGGCCGAGGAAGGTCGACTCCAGGAAGAAGGCCATCAGCCCCTCCATCGCCAGCGGCGCCCCGAAGATGTCGCCCACGTAGCGCGAGTATTCCGACCAGTTCATCCCGAACTGGAACTCCTGCACGAGGCCCGTGACCACGCCGATCGCCAGCGAGATCAGCATGAACTTGCCCCAGAAGCGGGTCATCCGCAGGTAGACCTCGTCCCCCGAGCGGTACCAGCGCGTCTGGCAGTAGGCGACCCACACGGCCAGACCGATCGACATCGGCACGAAGATGAAGTGGAAGACCGTCGTGACCCCGAACTGCAGGCGGGCGAGTTCCAGAGTGTTCACGCCGAGAAATCTAAAGGGAGACGAAGGCCCCCATATCGGCCCCTCGTCGCACTAATCCTGCGGCAAACTACCGAGCACGCCTCAGCCGAGCGAAGCGAGCAGGCGCAGCTCGTCGCGCAGCAGGCGCGGGAGCAGGAAGTGCTCGCGCACCTGCTCGTGCCCGGAGCGGCCGAGCTCCCGCGCGAGCTCGCGGTCGCGCAGCAGCTCGAGCATCGCCGCCGCGCACTCCTCGGTGCTCGAAACGAGCCGTCCGCCCGTGCCCTCGGGCATCTGCAGCGGGATGCCGCCCGCGCGGCCCGCCACGACCGGGGTCCGCTTCCACAGCGACTCCGAGACGACGAGGCCGAAGCCCTCGCGGATCGACTTCTGCACGACGACCTCCGACAGGCGTTGGAAGGCGTTGACCTCGACGTTGCTCACGCCCGTGAGGTTCGTGAAGAGGTTGATCAGCGGGTCGTGATCGGCGGCCTCGGAGACTTCGCGGTAGACCCCCCAGCCCTCGGGGTCGTCGAGGGCCATCGAGCCGATGAGCGCCAGCTGCAGCTCGCCGATCTCCTCGCGCACGATGCGGTAGGCCTCGATCACGCCGAGGGGGTCCTTCCACGGGTCAAAGCGCGAGACCTGGGTGACGAGCCGCCCGGGCAGATCGACGCCGATCCAGTCGAGGATCTGGCCCGCCGTCCCCACGTCGAGATTGATGTTCTTGGGACTCAGCGGATCGATCGCCGGAGCGATCGCCTCGACGCGGGCGCACGGGAAGCCGGGGGGCACGAACTCGGGCATCGTGAAGACGGCGGCGTCATAGTCGGCCAACAGGCCTCGCAGGAAGCTCCACGCCTGCGGGTTGGGCTCGCTCGTGTCGATGTGGCAGCGCCACACCCAGCGCGCGCCGCCCCGGCCGTGCGCGCTCAAGAGCCCCGCCGGCTGGGGGTCGTGCACGATCACGTAGTCGTAGTCGTCGTCCATCGTCACGGCGTTCTCGGCCACGCAGTCCATGTACGCGCGCCGCTCGGCGTCCGTGAGCGCTCGCGGCGAGCCCTGCAGCGCGTTGTGCAGGGCCTTGGTCGCGGCGAAGAACTCGGGGCTCCCGCCCATCACCTTCCAGTCGACCGCCAGGCCGAGGTCGCGCAGCAGCGGCACGCACGAGCGCAGCAGCTCGGACACGCCGCCTCCATACGGGGTCGCGTTCACCTGCAGGATGCGCGCCCCCGCGAGGCCGCGCGCCAGCTCCCGCAGCTCCTCGAGGATCGGCGCGGGCGCGATCCCCTCGTAGGCGTCGAGCGACCAGCGCCCCACGTTCACCTTCTGCAGCATCGAAGGCTCCCGTTCATTCGCCGATCAGGTCCCGTCGACCGAAGGCCCACAGCGCCGCCGCGCCGGCGGCCGCCGCGAGCGCGAGCATGACCACGGCGTCGGTGACACGGAACGCCTGGGCGGGCACGAAGCCCACGTGTTGGAAGGGCGTCAGTTCGAGCAGCCACTTCGGCGCGCCGAGCAGGCCGCCGAGCAACTGCCAGACGAAGGCGACCGCCACGAGACCGTAGGCGAGTCCGGTGGTCGCGCGCGGGATCAGCGCGAACGCCAGCGCCGCCACACCGAGGAACAGCAGAGCCACGGGCAGGCAGTTGACGCCCGCTTCGAGCATGCTCGCCAGCGAGATGTGGGCGTTCCGGGAGGCTGCTCCCGCCCACGCGAGCACCCCGCACGCAAGCGAGATCACCACGGCGCCCGCGACCGCCAGCCCGAGCCGCCCCGCCAGCCAGCGCCGGCGGGCGATCGGGAGCGAGAGCAGGGTCTCCAGGCGCTCCTCGGATTCCTCGTGACGCGCCGCGGTCAGCTGGGCGCAGGCGAACAGGCTGACGAGCAGGATGAAGAACAGGAAGCTGAGACCGACATAGCCCGCCGGCGTGGTGATCGACACGGCCGCCACCTTCTGCAGCTGGCGCTGGAGGTTGTTGGAGATGCCGGCCGAGGAGACGCTCGTCGAGATCGCACCTACGATCACGGCGTAGAGACCGGCGCCGAAGAGCCAGGCCGCGAGACTGCCTCGCTCTTCGCGCAGCGCGAGCGCGGTCGGCGAGGAGAGCAGCCGCAGCCGCGGCGGGGCGTCGTCAGAGCTCGCGAGCAGGCCGCTGCCCACGTCGCGGCGCGATGCGAGCCCCCCGGCGAGTGCGAGCAGCGCTCCCGACGCCGCCAGCGCCAGCAGGAGCACGAGCGGCTGCGCGCCCGTGAACGGGCGCAGCTCCTCGGCCCAGCCCAGCGGCGTGGCCCAGCGCAGCCATTCCAGTCCCGAGGCCGTGTCGGCCACGACGCGCAGCAGCAGCGCCACGGCGAGGACAGCGCTCGAGAGCTCGATCGCGAGCCTGCGCGTCGGCGCGAGCTGGCTGGCGAGCGCACCCACCCCCACGAACACGGGCGCGACCGCCACCGTGGCGAGCGCCAGGTAGGCCGATTCGCCGGCCGGCAGCGAGGCGCCGAGCAGGCCGAGGAAGACGGCCAGCCACAGCAGCGCCACGCCGGCGCCACTCGCCATGAGTGCCGCCAGATAGGGCGCGCGGCGGGCTATGGGGGCGGCGAGCACGAGCTCCTGGCGGCCCGAGTCCTCCTCGGTCTTGAGCGCGCGCACGGCCGCCAGCACTCCCCATACGGCCGCGAAGATCGACATCAGGCCGCCGATGCGCCAGGCCGAGTAGCCGCCCACGCTCAGCAGGTCGTAGGGCCTGCCGTAGAAGAGGCGCAGGCTGGCGTTGCCGCCGAAGGCGTGGGCGAAGTCCAGGCGGGACCTCACGGTCGGATAGGTGCTGCGGTACCCGACCACGTTGGCGTAGGCGACGAGCCCGAAGAACGCCGCGTAGGAGAGGTTGCGCGTACGCGAGTCGGCCAGCGCCCGGCGGACCATGGCGCTAGTCGCCGACACGACCGTCCGAGGAGTCGTAGTGGTGCAGGAAGATCTCCTCCAGCGACGGCTCGCGGCTGGTTAGCGCGAGCACCGGGTGGCGCGCGAGCGCGGCGATCACCGGCCCGACGCTGCCACTGACCTCCAGGCGCAGCGCGTTGGCGCCCGCGCTTGCCACCTGCACGCCCGGCAGGCCATCCAGCTGCGGCGCGGGGCCGTCGAAGGTGACCTCGATCGTCTGCGCGCTGAGATGGCGCAGCTCCTCCAGGGTGCCCTCGTCGACCAGCCTGCCCGCGCGCAGGATGCCGACGCGGTCGCACAGCGCCTCGACCTCGCTGAGGATGTGCGAGGAGAGGAAGACCGTCTGGCCCCGCCGCTTCGCCTCGCTGACCGTCTCGCGGAACGCCACCTCCATCAGGGGGTCCAGACCCGAGGTCGGCTCGTCGAGGATCAGCAGCTCGGCGCGGCTCGCGAACGCCGCGACCAGCTGGATCTTCTGACGGTTGCCCTTCGACAGCGCCCTGACCCGCTTGCCGGTGTCGAGCTGGAAGCGCTCGACGAGCGTCCCGCGGTAGGCCACGTCCGCGCCGCCGCGCAGGTTGGCGAGATACGCGAAGGTCTCATCGCTCGTCAGCGCCGGCCACAGGAACGGCTCGCCGGCGACGTAGGCCACGTCCCGATGGGCTGACACGGGATCGCGCCAGCCGTCCAGCCCGAACAGCTCGGCCCGCCCGGCGCTCGGACGGTGCAGCCCCAGCAGCAGGCGGATCGTCGTCGTCTTGCCAGAGCCGTTGGGGCCCAGATATCCGTAGACCTCACCGCGGGCGACCGTCAGGTCGAGATCGTCGAGGGCGAGCGTGCGGCCGTAGCGCTTGCTGAGGCCCTGCGTGCGGATCGCCGGCGCATCGCCGTCGTCGAGCTCGGATGGGCGTGGGGTCTGGGTCTGCTGCTGGAGGGTCTCTGCCATGCGGTCAGGATCGCGTTGATCGACGGCCTGCGACATCCGGGTTTTTCCCGCAGGCGGCCGCGGAATCGCCGTGCAGCCAAGCGCCCGACTGGATCTCCGTGCTCCCGTGGCGCCCTCCGGGGCCAGCATCCGTGCTTACCCGCGGGCGATTGGAGTGTTTACCCGGTAGCGAAGCGCGCCTCGCCGGGGCTACCTTCGACACATGGCTGCACATCTACACGTTGCGCCAATGCTCACAGCTTCCAGCCAGGCCGCCGACGGGAAGCTCACCGACCCGATCCGCGTGGTGCTGGCCGACGACCACGTGCCGATGCGCCGGAGCCTGCGCCTGCTGCTGGACGGCGAGGACGGCCTGGAGGTCGTGGCCGAGGCCGGCGACCACAACACGGCCGCTCGCCACGTCCACGGGCACCAGCCCGAGGTGCTCGTGCTCGACCTGGGCCTGCGCGACGGCTCGAGCATCGAAACGATCCGCTCGCTGAGCGAACGGGCGCCGCGGACGAAGATCGTGATCCTGACGATGGAGGACAACCCCGTGTTCGCCCAGCGCACGCTCACGGCCGGGGCGCTCGCCTTCGTCGCCAAGGACCTCGCCGACGCCGAGCTGCCCGACGCGATCCGCGCGGCCGCACGCGGCGAGGAATACGTCAGCCCGCGGGTCGCGGCGCGGCTTGACGCCCTGCACAGGGCGCTGACCGACAACAAGCTCACCCAGCGCGAGGTCGAGGTCCTGCGCCTGATCGCCTTCGGTCACACGAGCGTCGAGATCGCCCGCATGCTGCACCTCTCGCCGCGCACGATCGAGACCCACCGCGCGCACATCCACAAGAAGCTCGGGCTCGCCACCCGCGCCGAGCTGGTGCGCTACGCGCTGCGACGCGGGCTGATCGGAGCCTGAGCGCTCGCGCCGGGCTCCCCTCGCGCGCCGCGCCTGATGGGCAGACGCGCGGTCAGCAGCGTCCCCCCCTCACCCGACGCGACGCTCAGCGTGCCGCCAGCCAGCCCCACACGCTCCTTCATGCCCGCCAGCCCGAAGCCCTTATCGACGGTGAGCGGGTCGAAGCCGGCGCCGTCGTCCTTGACCTCGATCAGCAGCTCGCCGTCCGACTCCCTGACGGCCACTCGTGCGAGAGACGCACGCGCGTGCTTGACGACGTTGGTGAGGGCCTCCTGCACGAGCCGGTAGACGGCCGTCTCGAGCTCCTCGTCGAGGCGCTCCACCCCCCCGGTGGCACGCGCGAGCGAGATCTCGTGCTCGACCTCCAGCCCGCTGCGCTCGTGGTGGCGGTCGAGCAGCGACTCGATCGCGGCGGCAAGCCCGAGCTCGTCGAGCGCGGCCGGACGCAGGTCGGTGATGATCGCGCGCAGGTTCTCGATCTCCTGCTCGATGCGCTGCACCGCCTCGCGCATCGCCTCCTGTGCCAGCTCCGGATCGTCACGGCGCAACGCCGCGGAGAGAAGCAGGCGCAGGCCGCCGAGGCCCTGAAGGGTCTCGTCGTGGAGCTCGCGGGCCCAGTGGCCCCGCTCGGCATCGGCTGCGGCCTGAGCGCTGCGCAGGCGATCCGCCATCACGCTCTGGGCAAGGGCCACAGCGGTCGCGGCGCTCGCCGCGAAGGTCCGCAGCGTCTGCTCGTCGTCCTCGCTGAAGGTGTCCGCGTCCTCGCCACGGTCGAAGGCCGCCAGGACTCCCACCGCGCCCCCGCGGTAGAGCATCGGAACCAGCAGCGCCGTCTGCGCGTCCCGCACGCCGAACTCCTCGGGGGCGATCCCCAGGCGGGCGCCCACGTCGACGACGCGCTCGGCGCGGCCACGCTCGAGCACCTGGCCCGAGATGGAGTCGGAGATCGGCAGGCGAGCCCCGTGGCTCCCACGCACGTGCCCGGCGCTGGCGTGCACGACGAGATCCTCGCGCTCGCGAAGCATGATCACGAGGCTCCTCGCGCCGATCAGAGCCCGTCCACGCTTGGCGATCAGCTCGAGCACGTGCTCGAGCGCGATCTCCCCGCCGATCGCCACCGCCACGTCGCGCGTCGCCTCGAGGCCCCGCACCGCTTTCTCGAGCTCGCGGCGGCGCAGCTCGCTCGTCTCGAACAGGCGCGCGTTGTTGATCGCGACCGCCGCCCAGTCGGCGAGGATCACCGCCGTCTGCTCGTCCTGCTCGGTGAACGCGCCCCCCTGCTTCTCGGCGAGGTACAGGTTCCCCCACGCCTCGCCCCGCACGAGCACCGGCACCCCGAGGAAGCTGCTCATCGGCGGATGTCCCACCGGGAATCCATAGCTGCGCGGGTGAAGGCCGACATCGGGGAGGCGCAGCGGCTCGGGGTGTTCGATCAGCACGCCGAGCACGCCCCGGCCCCGCGGCAGATCGCCGATCGCCCTGCGGGTCTCCGCGCCGATGCCCGAGGTCAGGAACTGCGCGAGCTCGGTCCGGCGGTCGTTGAGGACCCCCAGAGCGGCGTACCTAGCCCCCGTCAGCTCGCGCGCGGTCTCGAGGACGCGCTCGAGCACCGTGTCGAGGTCGAGCTCGGTCACGAGCGCCCGACCCACGTCGAGCAGGCGACGAAGCCACAGGTCGTCGGTTGGAGCCATCGACTTCGAGCTTAGACCCATTGGAGAAATATATGAGCTTTCTCACATGAGAAGAAGACACCTGGGGAGACGCGCGCGCGGGATCTGCCCCTGTCAAGGACGTCGGAGGTCCCCATGTCAAGCCCACGGAGAATCCTCATCGGTAGTTGACCGCGCTTCTCTGCGGCGTGCCAACATTGGCGCGCCCGCCGCCGGCCCCTAACTTCCAGGGGTGATGTCCGATTCGCTGAACTGCCACCACTGCGGCGAGCCGATCGGCGTCTACGAGCCCTTGGTCACATTCATGGACGGTCGCCCCCGCGAGACCTCTCGCGCCGCCGAGGGACATCCGGGGCGTCTGCGGGACGCGTGCTTCCACCGCGCCTGCTTCGAGCTCACCCATGACGAGCTTGCGCTCCCGGCTTGACGACCGGCGCCCGCCCGCGGCACACCCGCGGCCTACGTAGTTTTCCCTCCACGACGGCGGCTTTACTCGGCTTCCGCTCGGCGCCGCCCGGGACTAAGTTGTGCCCATGTCCACTCAAGAGCAAACCTCCAAGCTCCGGGTAGTGATCGCCGGCGGCGGCGTCGCCGGCCTGGAGGCCGCACTGGCCCTGGGCGAGCTCGCACCGGGCCTGACGGCCACCACCGTCCTCGCCCCCAACAGCGAGTTCGTCGACCGCCCGATGACCGTGCGCGAGCCGTTCGCATACCCCCAGGCCAACCGCTACGCGCTCGAGCCGATCGTGCGCGACGCCGGCGCCGAGCTCGTGGCCGACGAGCTCGCGTGGGTCGATCCCGTCAAGCGGGTCGTGCACACCCGCTCCGACGGGGAGCTCGAGTACGACGTGCTCGTGCTGGCGCTCGGCGCGCGCATCACGCCGCGCTACAAGCACGCCATCACGATCGACGACCGCCAGCTCGACGAGACCCTGCACGGGCTGATCCAGGACGTGGAGGAGGGTTACGTCAAGAGCGTGGCATTCGTGGCGCCAGGCCGGATGGCCTGGCCGCTGCCGCTGTACGAGCTCGCCCTCATGACCTCGACGCGCGCCTTCGACATGGACGTGGAGGTCGACATCACGATCGTCACCCCCGAGGACAGCCCCCTCGCCATCTTCGGCTCGCTCGCCAGCAGCGCGATCGGCGACCGTCTCACGAAGGCGAAGATCAAGACGATCACCTCCGCCTACGCCGAGATCCCGCGCACCGGGGAGATCGTGATCAACCCAGGCGACCGTTATCTGAAGGTCGACAGGGTGGTGGCGCTGCCCGAGCTCTACGGGCCTTCCGTGCGCGGCGTTCCCCTCAGCGAACACGGCTTCCTGCGGGTCGACTCCCACTGCAAGCTGGTTGACATGGAGGGGATCTACGCTGCCGGCGACGCCACCGAGTTCGCCATCAAGCACGGCGGCGTCTCCTCGCAGCAGGCCGATGCGGCGGCCGAATCGATCGCGGCCCTGGCCGGCGCGCCGCTCACGCCCCAGCAGTTCCATCCGGTGATCCGCGGCATGCTCCTGACCGGCGAAGAGCCCCTCTACCTCACCGCCCGGATCACGGGCGGGCAGGGCTTCAGCTCGGAGATAACCGACGAGCCGACATGGTCTCCCCCGAGCAAGGTCGCCTCGAAGTACCTCGCCCCCTACCTCGCGGCTCAGGCCCCCGCGACGAGATGACCGGCGAGCAGGCCTCCGCGCGCTGCCTGGTCCTCGGCTACGACCGCTCCGAGGGCTCGCGTGCAGCCGCACGCTGGGCGCTCGAGCAGCTGCATCCCGACGGCAGGCTCGTGATCGTCCACGCGGGCCGACCGCTGCACGCCCCGCCCTCGCCGTTGACGAGCCCCCAGGAGCGGACGCAGCTCGGGCGCGCGATCGTCGACGAGCTGCTGCTCGAGGGCGACGATCGCATGCGCGATCTGGACCTCGCCGTCGAGATCCTCGACGAGGACCCCGTCAACGCGCTGATCGACGCCGCCGCCCGCCACCAGGCGGACGCGATCGTGATCGGCTCGAAGGCCCACTCGCGCCTGCACCGTGCGATCGGAATAGTCACCGACGAGCTGCTCTCGCGCTCGCCAGTGCCCGTGATCGCAGTGCCGCTTGCCGTCGCCTAGCTGGCTAGGCGAGCGCGCCGGCGGGCAGCACGTAGCGCAGCGGCGCCCGCGGTGGCGCACCGGCGCCGTCGAGCCGTGCGCCGTGCAGACCCTTCGGCGCGGAGGCCTTTGCCGCCTCGGGCACGCCTGCGTGATCGTCGATCCAGTGCATGATCGACGGGAAGTCATCGCCCTCGGCGAGAATCGCGGCCCGCTCGACCACGTCGCCGCCCGATGGGTGGGGCCGCGACAGGCGCTTTACGAGAACGCGGATGCCGTCATCGTCCATTGCGCCGCCCCTTGGACGGCACTGGCGGATAGCGCTTGCGCTCCTCGGCGGTCATCTTGCGGATGGTGAGCGAGCCTTCCTTTAGCTGACGCTCCATCTCCTCGAGCCTCACTCGCCTTCTCTCAGCTGCCCTATCCGCCTGCGTGATCATCTATTCCAGGATAGCGCGTCGAGTGGGGCATTTACCGCTTTAACCACTATTCACAGGAATCACGGCGGAGGCGCGCAGCGCCTGGCGGGCCTCGGCGAATGTGACCAGTCGCCTGCCATCCTCGTCCCACAGCTTGAAGCGCACGGCGCGCACGCCGTCCCACAGGGAGAGCGTGGGCACCTCGTGGAAGATCGGATTCTCGTCGTGGGCCCGCTGCAGGTTGTAGTTGGGAATGCGAGCGCTCAAATGGTGAACATGGTGCAGGCCGATGTTCCCGGAGAAGAACTGGAGCACCTTGGGCAGCTTCAGGTAGGAGCTGCCGCGCAGCGCGGCGTCGGCGTAGCTCCAGCTCTCGGCGCTCTCCCAGTAGGCGTCCTCGAACTGGTGCTGCACATAGAAGAGCCAGATCCCGGCCGAGCCGGCGAGCAGCACGGTCGGCGCCTGCACGAGCAGATAGTCGCTCCAGCCCATCAGCCAGCAGAGCGCCGCCACGAGCACGGCCAGCGCGACGTTGGTGCCGATCACGCTGCGGCGCATGCGCGGACGCGCCGAGCGCGAGACCAGGCGCGGTCCCACCAGCAGCGCGACTATCGGGCCGATGCCGAACATGATCAGCGGGTTGCGGAACAGGCGGTAGCCGAGGCGCCCGCGCCAGGGAAGATCGAGATACTCGGACACTGTGAGCGTGCGGACGTCGCCGCCGCCGCGGCGATCGAGATCGCCGGAGCTCGCATGGTGGATCGCGTGATCGTGGCGCCAGCGCAGGAAGGGTGAGTACACGAGCAGCCCCAGGACCGTGCCCAGCCACATGTTGGCCCGCTTGGAGGGCAGGAACGAACCGTGGGAGCAGTCATGGAAGAGGATGAACGTGCGCACCAGGAAGCCCGAGGCGGGGATCGCGATGGCGAGCGTGAGCAGGTAGGAGACGCCCAGCGACAGGTACATCAGATACGACAGCGCCAGGTAGGGCACCACCGAGGTCGCAAGGTCCAGCAGGCTGCGACCGAGATGCGGTTGCGCGTAAGGACCCAGAGCCTCTCGCCAGAAGGCGCCTTGAGGATGCGAGCTCCCGGCTGTGGCGGCGCGGGTCGCCGGTGCTTCGCTCATCTCTTTTTCTTCGGATCCCCTTGCCACCGACCGGTGACTCGATCGCCGGGACGTTCATGAACCGGCGGGTTGATCGGCTGTGAGCATACTCGCCACGCCGGCCCCCGGCGCCAATTAGGGGGTTAACCCCCCATTCGCTCATGGGCGTCGAGTTGCAGCGCCATCCACACATGCGGGATGCCCGCATCGTCGAACTGATCCGATTCCACCACGAAGCCCGCCTGCTCGTAGAGGCCCGTCACCTGCAGTTGAGCGGCCAGCCGCGCTTCGGTGCAGCCGTCTGCTCGCGCCCGCTCCAGGGCGAGCTCGAGCATCCGCGCGGCGATGCCCCGGCGGCGCCAGTCGCGTTCGACCGCCACGCGCCCCACCTTGGCCCGTCGCCCATCCTCGAGCAGTCGCAGGGTGGCGATCACCCGCCCGCCGCCCGGCTCGAGCGCGACCACGTGCTGCGCCTCGCCGTCGCGCCCGTCCAGCTCCTCCTCCCGCGGCACGCCCTGTTCGCAACAGAAGACCCGCTCGCGCACGGCCACCGCGCCCCGCAGCTCCTCGGACGAGCTGGCCCAGCGGACGGTGATCGCAAGGGGCTCCACGACAGCGCCTGCGCCTAGCGCGTGCTCGTGGCGAAGGTGGCCCTGACCGAGCGCGGCGTCAGGCGGCGCACCGCCATCAGCCCGAGCAGCGCCACGAGCAGGCAGGTGATCGCCCCGATGCCGAGCCCGGCGCGAGCGCCGAGCGCCGCCATCAGCCAGCCCACGATCGGACCGCCGATCGGAGTGGAGCCCTGGAAGGCGACGAACCACAGCGACATCACCCGCCCGCGCATGCTCGGCGCGGCGTTCAGCTGCAGGGTGGAGTTGCCGGTGGACATGAACGAGATGCTCGCCCCGCCGACCAGCGCCAGGGCGAGGAGCTCGATCGGAAGGTTGGGAGCGAGGCCTGCGAACGCCAGCAGCACACCGAAGGCCGTGGCCGCCGCAACCAGCGTCGGAAGGCCCGTCTTGCCCTTGGTGGCGACCACGAGGCCGCCCACCACCGCGCCCACCCCCATGGCCGAGGTCATGAAGCCGAAGCCGGTCGCCCCGACGTGCAGCCCCTGACTCGCCATCACCGGCAGCGTGACCTGGAACTCGTATGCCAGGCAGCCGACCAGCGCCATCATCACCAGCGGTACGCCCAGCTCGGGCGTCGCACGTATGTAGCGCAGGCCCTCGCGCAGCTGCCCGGGCTCACGACCGCTCGGCGGGCTGGGCACGATCGCGCTCGCGTCCAGCGTGGTCAGCGAGGCGACGACCGCCACGAAGCTCGCCGCGTTGACGAGGAAGCACGTGCCCTCGCCGACCGTGGCGATCAGCACGCCGGCCACCGCCGGTCCGATCACTCGCGCGACGTTGACGACCACCGAGTTGAGGCTCACGGCGTTGCGCAGGCTCTCGGCGCCCACCATCTCGAGCATGAACGACTGCCGTGCGGGGTTCTCGAAGGCGTTGTTGAGCCCCAGCAGCGCGGCCAGGAGGCCGATCTCCCACAGCTGGACTGCGCCCGTCACGGTCAGCAGCCCGAGCGCGAGCGCCTGCAGGCCCATGGCGATCTGCAGGATGACCATCAGCCGGCGCTTGTCAACGCGGTCGGCGATCACGCCACCGTAGGGCCCGAGCAGGAGCACCGGCAGCGTCTGCAGGGCCACGATCACACCCAGCGTGGTCGAGGAGTGGGTGATGGTGAGGACCAGCCAGGACTGGGCGGCCATCTGCATCCAGGTCCCGATCAACGACACCGACTGCCCGGCGATGTAGCGGCGGTAGTTGGGGATCGCAAGCGCTGCGAAGGTGACGCGCCCGACGCTCTTCAGACGCGTCATCGGCGCCCTCCGGGAAGTCGCTCGGCGAGCTCTTCGAGCACTGGGAGCGCCTCCCACAGCGCCTCGCGCTGGCGCTGCTCGAGCTCCGCGACGTGGGCGCCGAGCGCCTGCGCGCGCTCGCGGTGGATGCGCTCGCGGATGCGCCTGCCCGCGGCGCTCGCCTGCACGAACGCAGCGCGGCGGTCGCCCGGATCGGCCGATCGGCGGATCAGGCCCGCGTCGCACAGCTGCCCCGTGATCCGCGAGAGCATCGTCGGGTTGAGGCTCTCGACGTCGGCCAGCTCGGACAGGCGGATCGGGCCGAAGCGCACCACGCTGAAGAGAACCGAGATCTGGGAGGGAGTCAGACCCGAGCCGGCCACGGTCGGGCGCAGGCGCCGCGAGAGCCTGCTGATCACAGCGCGCAGGCGGGCCGTCGACTCGGCCTCCGACGCCTCCGAGGCGGGGGTCGCAACTAGATCGGTCGGTGCGCCTGACAACTCCTTCTCTTTCCTGAAAATTACTTGCTTGCCGGCAAGCATTATAGCGGCTTGCGGGTTGGTGCTCGACCGGGGCCGCATGGCATCCAGTGCCCGCGTGCATCTGCTGCTACCGTTGGCGGATCAGGTTGGGCAGCTTGCCCAACATCGCAGTGCCAGCGCTCGTAGCCTTTGCTCAGCAATCTCCGCGTTCGCAGCACTTCAACGCAGGAGGAAAGACAATGGCTACAGGAACCGTAAAGTGGTTCAGCGACGACAAGGGCTTCGGGTTCATCACCCCCGATGACCAATCGAAGGACCTGTTCGTCCATCACAGCGCGATCGTCGGCGAGGGCTACCGCTCTCTGGCCGAAGGCGCGAAGGTCTCCTATGACGCCGAGGCCGGCGACAAGGGACCCAAGGCCGCAAACGTGCAGCTGGTCTAGCGCCGCGCGGGCCTGCCGGCCGTGACCGGCTTGCAGGCCCGAGACGCTTCCCGGCCGCGACAGCGATGCCACCCCAAACAGTCGAGGACTCCCTCGCCATCCGCCACGAGACGCTCGACCGTCTCGCCAACGTAGTGGTGACCGTGGTCCCGCTCGCACTCCTGGGCCTCGCAGTATTCCTCGCCTGGGGCAACTCACTGCACTGGCAGGACCTCGTCGTCCTGGCCATCAGCTACCTGCTGACCGTCGTGGGGATCACCGTGGGCTACCACCGGCTGTTCACCCACCGCAGCTTCAAGACCGGACGCGCGCTGCGCGCGCTGTTCGCCGTGCTCGGATCGGCCGCCGTCGAGGGACCCGTGATCGAGTGGGTCGCCACACACCGCAAGCACCACCGCTTCAGCGACGTCGCCGGCGACCCCCACAGCCCCCACACCGAGCAGGGCGTCGGCTGGCGTGGGGCGATCCGCGGCCTCTTCCACGCCCACGTCGGCTGGATGTTCCGCGGCGTCGACCGCGCCAACCCCCAGCGCTACGCGAAGGACCTGCTCGCCGATCCGATCCTCCGCGTGGTCGACCGCATGTTCCTGCTCTGGGTCGTCGTCGGGCTCGCGTTCCCCTTCGGGCTCGGCGTGGCGCTGACCGGCTCGATCGTCGGCGGCCTCACCGGCCTCTTGTGGGGCGGCGCCGTGCGCATCCTGTTCCTGCACCACGCGACCTTCTCGATCAACTCCCTGTGCCACTTCTTCGGTCGCCGTCGCTTCCCCACGGGCGATCAGTCGCGCAACCTCGCTTGGCTCGCCCTCCCCACCTTCGGCGAGGCCTGGCACAACAACCACCACGCCTTTCCCACCTCCGCCCACCACGGCCTCACCCGCTGGCAGCTCGATCCCGGCGGCTGGCTGATCGACGCGCTCGAGCGCCTCGGCCTGGCCTGGGATGTCGTCCGGATCGCCCCGAGCGCCCAGCTGGCGAAGCTCAACTCGACGCCTTCCTGATCCGCTCAGGTGCTGTGCCGTGCCGTGCGCTGCCGCGTCCTGCCGCCCGGCACCGCACTCGCGCGCGTGCGTGCGTGTGCGTGTGCCGCGCCCACGCTGGTAGCAATGACGCTACTATGAGTAGCACGATGCTGGACAGCGCGATCGACCGCTCGGATCCCACCCCCCTGCACGATCAGGTTGCCGGGCAGATCCGCCGTGCGATCGCGGAAGACGAGGCGAAGCCCGGGGAGCGCCTGCCACCGGCCCGTGACCTCGCGGCCGTGATGAAGGTGAACACCAACACCGTCCTGCGGGCGATGCGCGTGTTGCGCGAGGAGGGTCTGCTGGAGTTCCGCCGCGGCCACGGCATCCGCGTGACCGGGACGCCTCAGCGCAGCGCCGTGATCGCCCGCGCCCGTGACCTCGTGCGCTTCGCCCGCCTGCAGGGCTACCAGCCCGAGGAGTTGATCACGATCATCCAGGGCATCCGTTGAGCGATGCCCCAGCTGCTCGCCCACGACCGCGCCGCCGCCGAGGCCTCGCCTGAGCGGAGCGGCCCCGATCAGGGCGTCATCAAAGAGGCGCGCCGCCGCCAGCGCAGGCGGCGCATGTATGCGGCGCTCGGTGGCGCGCTGGTTGCGGCAGCGATCGCCACCACCGCCTGGGCGCTCGGGGGCGAAGCGGCGCGCACGCGCGCGGGGCATGGCGTCGCCAGAGCAGGCGCCCGCGCCGTGGCAACGCGCGGTCCGCGGCCGGCGGCCTTCGACGTTCGCCTGGTGCCCACGCTCGCCGTCGGCCATGCGGGGTGGTGCGTGGTGATCGAGGAACACGGCACGACCGGCGGCAGCGCCTGCGGAGGAGCCCCCACGACCGCCTCGCCGTTCCTGCAGGAGTACGGCTGGGGTCAGGCCGGCTCACACCGCGAGACCGAGGTGGCAGTCACGACCCCGCAGGTCCGCGCCATCCTCGTCGGCGGAAGGCACCCCGTGGCAACCCTGGCCGTCCCGGGGCTCCCCTACGGCCTGCGCGCGATGCGGGTGGTGGTTCCCCTCAAGCGACCATATGGACCAGGCCCGAGCCTGGTGGCCCTCGACGGAGCCGGCCATCCACTCGCACCCGGCACGCCCAGCGATCCAGGCCAGGCCACCGTTCGCTCATGGCGGGGCACGCGCCAGCCAGCGAGCGGCGCATGCCGGTTGCATGCCAGCGGAGTGCCGGGTCTGGGTGAACGCGGAGGGCAGCTCGCCACCGCCGTCATTCCCTTCCCCGGTCAGCTCATCGGGCATGCCTTCGTCTCGTGCATCGACGCCGAATACCAGTTGCAGGGCATGCCGATCGACGCCGAGCTCCTGCTCGATGCCGCCCACCCCGGCGCGCGCCCGGCCACCCTGCCCGACTGGAGGCCCGTACGCGGGGCGCCCGGCTTCTTCTTCGAGGGCGGCCTCACCGCGAGGCGCTACGGGAACGCCTGGCTGCTGGCCAGGCAGGGCAGCGGTCTCGCTCAGCGCATGCGCCTGCTGCGCCACCTCACGGTGAGCGTGCGGGTGTAGGGCCGCAGCCTGCAATCGCTCGTCGGTACTAGACGGCGTACAACACCCGGAGCAGTTCCAACTGTTAGTATCGAGATATGGAGGGCGGACAGCGGACAGAACACGACAGGCTCAGCAGCATGCGCCGGCACGTAGCGACGTCTGAACCGGGGTCACTGTCGCTCTCGGCAAGCGGGCTTTCGACGCTCGCTGGAGGCGTGACAATCGGAGCGGCACTCGGCGGCCCATTCGGCGCGCTCGCCGGAGGAGTCTTGGGCGCCGTCTTGGCTGGTGCCATCGCCGCCGGCATTCGCGGCCAGCGCTAGCCAACCCTTTCTTCAACTCATGTCTTTCTGGGTGCGCATGGCGTTCTTCTGTGGCCTCGCGCTCAGCGTCGCCTATATGGCTGGGCGCACGTACCGGCACAAAGGAATGCACTGGCCGGTGACCGACTTTCTAGAGGCGATGGGGCTGGTGCTTGCGCCCACGCCGCTACCTCCGATGATCGATATCTTCAGGGCTGCAGTTGGATCGAAGGGGTTGCCGATCTTCAATGACACAGAGCATCGTGCGGTCCTTGTCATCGGCTCTGCAGTGCTCATCGGAGCGATCGCCTGCGGTGTCGCCTCTCTCCTGAGCCGAGCATTCAGGAAGGTGGACACTAGTACTGGCTCTAACGAGCGGGCTGTTGCGGATCGTGCTGGTCGGCGCTTCGTCCAGCCTGCCCGAGGATCTCAACTCGATCGCCTGGAACGACGCATTGACCGCCCTAGCCCAGGAGCCACAACAAGATCGGATGACTCCCAGTCGTCGGGGTCGTGATGATGCGTGTCCAAGCGCTTCAGGGAGCCCAGCGCGCCAGCCACCGATGAAGACCACGGCAGCGCGATGTCGTAGATCACAAGGAACACGAGGACCGTGACCTCTCGGCACGGATGCCGTGCTCGAGACAGAGACGTTCCGCTCTCGCGTCGTCTACGTTCGCTCCCCGCGCGCAGAGAGAACAGCCGCATGCAACACGTCTTTCACGGACTCCCAGATACGCCGTCGATACTGCGAGGCGGCTCTAGGCTATAGCAGGGAAGACCAGTTAGAGGTGGAAGGCTCAGGCCTGGACGGAGGATCGACGATAGAGACGCATGCGCACTGACGCCGCTCGACCGATGATGTCCAGTTCCGAGCTCGACGCTTCGTCGTCCCGGGCGCGTCGCGGCGAGTCCGGCCAGCCGACGGACACGGATCGCCCGTTCCCCTCGGCTCAACCCCTCTACATCGCCAGCCACGACGAAGCGGTCTTTGCGATGCTCCACCCGGCGCGGGGGCCCGCGCGCGACGCCGCCGTGGTCATGTGCCCTCCGTTCGGCTGGGAGGACATGTGCTCCTACCGCAGCCGCCGGGAGTGGGCATCGCTGCTCGCCGCCGCGGGCTTCGCGGTTCTCCGCATCGACCTTCCCGGTAGCGGAGACAGCAGCGGAGGACCGCGCGATCCAGAACGACTCCGTGCCTGGACCGACGCCGTGACTTCCTCGGCGCAGTGGCTGTCGAGCGCCTCCGGCGCTTCGCGCATCGTCGCAATCGGGATCGGCCTGGGCGGAGCGGTGGCCTACCGCGCCGCCGCACTCGGAGCCCCCATCGACGACCTCGTGCTGTGGGGAGTCTCCTCGCGCGGACGCAGGCACGTGCGTGAGCTGCGCGCGTTCTCACAGATGGAGAGCGCGTCCGACGTGGGCGACACGGCGGCGCCATCCGCCACAGCCGGCCCCGGCGACGGCTCGTTGACCGTGGCCGGCTACTTCCTCAGCGAGGGCACCCAGCGAGAGCTGGACGCCCTCGATCTGGCCGAGCTCGACTGTGGCCGGCTGGGCTCGGCTCGCGTGCTGATGCTCGGACGCGACGGGCGCGCCGTCGACTCCAGGCTCCAGGAGGCGCTGGAGGGCTGCGGCGCAGAGGTGACCGTGGGCGCGGGAGACGGCTACGCGGAGATGATGATGGCCGAGCTACCCCACGCGGTCAGCGCCCACTCGGTCTTCGAGGCCGTCACAGCGTGGCTGGTCGATCGGAGTCACAGCGCCCCCGCAAAGCAGGCCGCGATATCGCCAGCGGCGCAGGCGTCCACCGAGATCTCGATGCCAGACGGCACGCGCGTGCGCGAGACACCGATCACGATCCCGCACCCGTTGGGCGACCCGATCGGGATCCTGACCGAGCCGGTTGGGCCGGCCGTGGCGGTGTGCGCGGTCTGGCTGAACGCCGGTCCCCAGCGACGAACCGGCCCCAATCGCATGTGGGTGGAGACAGCCCGTCGCTGGGCGGCGCTCGGGGTGCCGAGCTTCCGCGTCGACCTCGCCGCCATCGGCGACGCCGACGGCGACTCTCGCTCGCTGCTGGACGTCCGCTCCTACTACACCGGCGATCACCTGGAGCAGGTGCGCGTCGTGCTCGACGCGCTACAGGCCCGCGGCCTGCCTGACCGCTTCATCCTGGGGGGGCTGTGCGCGGGCGCACACTGGGCGCTTCGCATCGCCCAGGAGGACACTCGCGTGTCCGCTGTGGCAGTGCTCAACCCCGGATACCTCGTCTATGACGGAGGCCTGTCGAACGCCATCGGCCAGAGCCGCTCGCTGGCCGCGATGCTGCTCAAGCCCTCGACGTGGAGCCGCGTGGTGCGCGGCCAGGTCACGCCCTCGGCGCATCTGGCCTCCTTGCGCACGCTGCTCGCAGCGTTCGGCCGCAAGCTGCTGAGGCTCCCCTCACGCATTCTGAGGCGAGGGAATGCGCAGCGTGGAGGGAACGAGCTCACGGAGGTCTTCGACCGGCTCCGCGAACAGGACCAGCGCGCGCTCATCATGTTCGCCGGGGAGGAGCGGCTGTACGCGCAACTGCTCGCCGCGGGTCGGCTGAGCGGCCTCGAGCGCTGGCCCAACATCTCGCTCGAGCACGTGGCCTTCCCGGGCGAGATGCACACGCTGCGCCCGCTGGTGCTGCAGCGAGAGGCGCATCGGCTGGTCGATGAGCTGCTGCAGCGGGAGCTCGAGCGGATCGGCGCCCAGGCCGATGCGGCTCCTGTCGAGCCCAGGCCGACCGGGTAGCCGCGCTCACACTCGCCACAGCTGGCCGCGGACCTCCTGCGGCCACGCCTCGATCTCGAGTCCGTGCGCTCGGAACAGGGCGAGCGCGATGCGCTCCACCCCGAAGCCCAGGCACGCCGTGTGCGCCTCCGCGCCGCCCGCGAGCTCGATGCCATAGACCGAGGCGAAGTGATCCTGGTGGTAGTTGAAGGAAGCCACGGCGGTCGGCTCGGGGCCGGCGATCTGAACGACCACCTCGAACTTGAGCTCCTGCTCGCGCTGGCTGGCCGCGAGCATGCGTCCGGCGCGCCCGAAGAACGGGTCCGTCGCGACCGCGAGCTCGGCGTCCAGCCCGACCTCGCGCAGGAGCGAGGTGGTGCGGTCGCGCCACACGTCGCGCCAGGCAACGACCGCGTCGGGCTCGCCGATGCGCACGATCTCGCGCTGGTGGAACATCTGCATCCGCGCGGGGTCGCCCGAGGGCTCGTGGCGAAACACGTAGGCACTGCCCGCATCCACGGTCACACCGCCCGCAGGGAGCTCGCCACGGGCGGCGATCGCGGGGTACACGGGGTAGCAGGCGGCTGGCGTGAGCACGAGCTCGGTCATCGATTGGAACTCGCTCCAGTCCTCGTGCCTGCAGGCGCGGTCGAACTGCTCGGCGGCCTGGCCTTCGCTGCCCTCGAACGCAAAGATGCTGCCGGCGAGATGCGGAAAGGTCTTCAGGTAGCCGACCGACTCGAGGTCCCGCCGAGGGAGCAGCGGCGGAAAGCGCAGCTGCTCGGGCTGCTCGGGGGCGCCGGCCCGTGTGACCATGTCGCCGACGCGCCCGCATACCTCCTCGAAGTCCGCGCCGCGTCCATACAGGCCGGCCACGCTCGTCTGGATCAGAAGGCGTCGATCGAGCAGCTCGGCGAGGAAGGCCGCCTGGTCGGGCGTGCCCGGGCGATAGTCGGCCATCACACCTGCGGCTGCAGCTCGGCCAACGCCGCCGTGATCGTGGTGACGCTTTCGAACACGCTGCGCTTGAGCATGCTGTCGGGGAACTCGACGTCGAAGCCCGCCTCCAGCGCGAGCATCAGGTTGACGGTCGCGTGCGAGGTCATGCCGGCCTCGTAGAGGCTGGCGTCGTCAGCGAGGGTGCCGACGTCCACGGCGAGGCGCGCGTGTTCGGCGATGAGCTTTCTGATCTCCGGGTTCATGGATGCAGTATCGACGAATCGGGCGCTTCCTAAACTGCCCGCGAGCGGCCATGCATCCTGAGGACGGGAACCGAGATCGAGCCCGGCGCTAGGTTGCGGGAGCACCTGGATGCTGCTGAAGGAAGCCGGCGACGAGCTCACCCACGTTCGACGGCCAGCCGTGTCCGGCGCCCTGCAGCGAGCGCAGCTGTACGACCGCATGAGCGCGACAGGCCGAGTAGGTCGTCACGATCGTCGCCTGAGCCCTGTCCGCCGTCTGGCCATGGCGCGTGCAGCGATCCAGCGAGGCCCATCGAGCGGCGGTTGCCGGTGCCGAGAGGACCGTCGTTCCGCCGCCGACCCCCGGGAAGGGACCGCCCCCGTAGGGGATCGACTGGTCGGCCGTGCCGTGCATCTCGAGCACCGATATCGGGCGTGCCGGCTGGCAGCTCGGCGACACGGAAACGGGGAGCGGTCCGGCGACGGGCGCCACGAGGGTCAGGCGCTTGGCCAGGCGACAGCCGAGCAGCTCGGTCAGGAGCGCGCCGTTGGAGAAGCCCGTCGCGGCGATGCGGGTGCGATCGATCGAGGAGCGAGCCTCGATCTGGCTGAGCACCGCGGAGGTGAACGCCACGTCGTCGACGTGGGCGACCTCGGCGGGGGTATGCCCGGCCCCCTCGTTCCAGGTGTCTTCGTATCCCTGCAGGAAGGCGACGACCGATCCACTCTGCGCGGCCACCTGCACGAAGTCCGTTTCCTGGGTGGTCTGTTCGGCCGTTCCCTCCGCGCCGTGGAACACGAGCACCAACGGTTTCCGCCTCGGGCCGCCGGTGGGCACGTAGAGGACGTAGGAGCGTTCGCGGCCTTCGGGGGTCATCACCGTGACGTGGGTCGCGCTGACGCCGAGAGCCGCCTTGGCACGAGCTCTCGGGAGCTGGGCGGCAGAGCCGCAGCCGGCGAACAGAAGGCTGGCGAGCACGCCGACGAGCACGAGCACCGACCGCGTGTATCGAGGAGGCCCGTCAGTCACCGCTGATCCGAACCTCGGTGTTGGCGTATCGCTCGATCGTCCTCAGCATCTCGTAGGTCGCAACCGATCCGCGCACGGAGAATACGTGGCCGTGGTTGCCCGCGCGCCAGTCGACCGAGGAGCCGGGGCCCCGGTTGAGCGTGACTTCCTGCACCCCGGTGAGCGCGCGCAGTCCGTCGAGCCCGTCCACCGCGCGGATCGTCCTCATGGCCAAGGGTGCCTGGATGTAGAGCAGGTAGCCGATGTGGGCGCACCGCGGCATCGTGTCGAACACGATCGACTCGCCGAGCGCCACCCGCAACGCGATCTCCAGCAGCTCCACCCCGGTGGCGTCAGCGAGCATCTCGGGCACGCCCCCTCCGATGCGCCCGTTGAGCTCGATCACCCGCGGCCCGTCCGGTGTGAGCTTGACCTCGGTGTGCAACAGGCCGACGTCCACCCCGACTCCCCGCACGGCGGCGGTTGCCACCTCGGCGATCGCCGCGCACTGATCCTCCTCCAGCGCACAGGGAATGAAGAACCCGGTCTCCCGGAAGGGCTCGGCGGGCGGAAAGCGTCCGGTGATCGCAAGATGGCTGATCTGTCCGTCGCTGACCACGCTCTCGACCGATACGTAGTCCGCGAAGTGATGGTCGGCGGCCTCGGGCCGATCCCGCAGGTACTCCTCGAGCACCAGCTGAGGACGGCGCGATCCCGCCGCGTCGGGGGTCGCGGCGACCATCGAACGCAGCTCCTCGAGAGACTCCACCCGCACCGTGTCCCTGCTGGCTTCGCCGCTGCGCGGCTTGAGCACCGCGGGGAACCTCGCCGCCTGCGCCAACGCCGTCCACGCACTTTCGTCATCGGCGTCGGGGATCTGCCAGAACCCGGGCACCGGAAGCCCGGCGTGCTGCAATGCGAGCCGCTGCAGGTGCTTGTCGGTGAGCGCTTCGGCGACCTCCGGGGCAAGGAAACGGAGGTCCAGCAGCTCGGCGAGTCGCGCCGTCCACACGAGCAGGCTGTCGGCCAGCGCGAGGATGCCGTCGGGCCGCGCAGCCGCGATCGAGGACGCGGCCTGCTCGAGCGAGGAGCCGGCGACGTCCACCACGTCGCCGAGTCGGCGCAACAGCCGCGACATCGAGCTGATCTCGGGATCGCTCGTATCGAGGATCCAGATCAACTCACAGATCCCCTCTGCGGCCTCCGCTATGGCCATCGTGCCGAAGGAGCGCGGGTGGTAGGCGAAGGCCAGGCGCGGGCGCTCGCCGGCGCTGGAGCTGCTCTCGGGCATCCTCAGATCGTCACAGATGCTTGCGTGCCAGCAGCATCTCGGCGTTGGCGCGCAGATAGCGCTCGTTGCTCACCATCACCACCGAGCCGTGTGCATCGCGGATCTGGCGATCGAGGGTGAACGGCGTGCCACGCTTGAATCCGGCGATCCCACAGATCGAGAGCGCCCCGGTCGTTATCCGCACGGCCAGCTCTGAGGTCGAGACCTTGACGTTGCGCACGGAGGCGAGGAAGCCCGGGCTTTCCATCTCCGGCGATGCTTCGAAGGCGGTGAACGCGTTCGCGGCCGTCGCGAGCAGGCCGCGTGACTGCTGCAGTTCGGTGGCGAGCACCGCGAGGTGCCCGGCGGCAGGAGGGATCGTGCCGATGCTGCGCCGGGCGGCCGCACGGACATACTCGTGCGCCTTGGCGGCAGCAGCCTCGGACAAGCCGACCCAGGCAGAGCTGAGCAGGATGGTCGATGCCTGAATGCCGCCGTTGCTCGCGATCGTGGCGAAGGGCACCGGATAGATCATCCCCGCATCGACCTTCGCCACCAGGCGGAAGCCGTTGCTGCACGTGCCGCGCAGGCCGAGCGCGTCCCAATCCGAGGTTTGCTCGAGCGTGAGGTCCGGCCGGCGGCAGATGACCTGCACCTGGTCGGTCTGCTCGCTGTCGGGCGCTCGCCGAGCGGTCGCGACGACGGCGTCGGCGTGCTCGCCGTAGGAGATCGCCAGGCACTGCTTCTCCAGCGTCATGCCCCCGTCCGTGGGCTCGACGGCGCAGATGCTGCGACCGACATCGCCACCGATGCCGACCTCGCTGTTGGCATTCGCGATCAGCAGCTGCTTGGAGGCGATCTCGGCCTGCAGCTCCTGCAGGGGCTTCGAGGTCCCATGACGAACGAGGTTGGAGACCTCGATGCTGTGCATCGCGAGCACGAGAGCGCTCGCGGTGCAATGAGATGCGAGCGCACGCACGGCGCCGGCGACTTCCGCCAGCGTTGCCCCACCCCCGCCGAGCTGCTCGGGAATCAGAGCCGACAGAAGCCCGGCTCGCTTCAGCTCCTCGACGGCCTCGCGCGGAAAGCGTGACTCACGGTCGACCTCGTCGGCCACCGGCCCGGCCACATCGACACCGATCTTCCAGGCAACGCTCTCCAAGGGTCCAGTCGACTCGGCAGGGCCCGTCAGGCCGCTCAGAAGCTCACTCATCACGCCACCTCCTTGATATGCCAGCACGCTCGCGGTCGCCGCGCATGAGCACTGTGGTCGGGAAACTGCAGGTCAAGAGGCCGCCCTCGTCATCAAGCGCTCGGGGCGACACAGAACCCCTATCGGCAGCCATCGCGCAATTCTGCAATCACGACGGCGCACGCCTGCGTTCCCTCGTGCGTGATGCTCAGCTGGAGCTCCTCGATGCCGGCCTGCTCGGCCAGCTCGGCGGCGGCACCTCCCAGCTCCAGCGAGACCCAGCCGCCGGCTGCGCTCAGCACCTCGATCGAAGGCCAGGGAATCGCATCCTGCGAGCTCGGCCGCAGCACCTTCATGGCGGCCTCCTTGGCGGCGAAGCGAGCCGCCAGGCGCTCGACCGCGATGCCGGTGGCGCTGCGACAGGCGTCGAGCTCGCGGTCGGTGTACACGCGGGCGAGGTACTGCTCGCCGTGGGTGTCGAGGGACTCGCTCACCGCATCCACGTCGACCAGGTCGATTCCAACGCGCAGCGGCATTCGATCCATCCTCCCAAACCGCGCGGCGCCAGAGCCCGGGCGTAAAGTGGTGGCATGACACGCGTCGCTGCCGCGGCGGGCCTGATCTCGCTCCTCGGCTGTAGCGCGTCCCTCGCGTCTGTCCCGGCAACCGTGCCGACCGGGCCGGCGCCGCACCCAGCTCGCCAGCTCCTGGTGGTGAGCGCTCACGCGTACGGCGACACGCACGCGACGCTCACCGCTTATGAGACGAGCGGTGGACGTCGTCGCATCGCCTTCGGGCCGTGGGCAGCGCGGATCGGTTACAACGGCTTCGCGCCGCCGGGGCGCAAGCGCGAGGGCGATGGCCGAACACCGAGCGGCACCTACGCCTTCCACTTCATCTTCGGGATCGCGGGCAACCCCGGTGTGCGCTATCCGTACCGCAGGGTGCACGCCTACGACGTGTGGGACGACGATCCGTCGAGCCCGCTGTACAACAGATGGGTCGACGAGCGCACCCGCGATCCTGGCTGCTCGAGGTGTTGCGGTGGCTGGACCCGGCTCGCTCGCCGCGGATCGAGATGGGGGTCGGCGCGGGCGCGCCCAGACCCAAGGCAAATGCAGGAGATCTTATAAGTTTGTAAACTTTAGATCTATGTGGTCTTCACGCGCCGGTCAGCCTCCGATCTACGCCCTGAAGGCCGACTTCTTCCGGGTGCTCGGTCATCCGGCGAGGGTCCAACTGCTTCAGCTCCTGCGTGAGGGCGAGCGGTCGGTTGGGAGCTTGCGGGATGCGCTCGAGCTTGATTCGAGCAGCACCTCCCAGCATCTGGCGGCGTTGCGGGCGCAGGGTCTGGTCGTGAGCCGCAAGGAGGGCACGAGCGTCTACTACCGGATCAAGGATCGGCGCACCCTGGAGTTGCTCGAGCTCGCGAAGGAGATCATCGCGGGAGCACTGGAAAACAACCGAGCGCTGCTCGACGACCTCGCTGTGGAGGACTTCGGGCCTCGGGTTCGCGGATAGCCGTGGGCACGCTCGATGCCGTTGCGCTCGCTGGAGCCGCGACGGTCGCTCTCGGAGGACTGCTCGCAGCGATCGGTGGCGGTTTGCGCGCCGGCCTCGCGGTGCAGGCGGCGGGCATGGCGCTGCTCGGCGCTGGCGGCCTGGCGGTTCTGACAGGCGGCGATGCTCTCGGGGCAGCCTTCAGGAGCACGATCGGGCCGGCCCTCGGCCTCGATCCGCTCAGCGGCTTCTTCCTCGCGGTGCTCGCTCTGACGGCTGTGCCGACGCTGGTGTTCGCGCGGGACTACCTGCCCACGAGCCCGGGTGCGCGGGCCGTCGGCGCGTTGACGGCCGCATTCCTCCTGGCGCTGGTCGGCGTCCTGGCCGCCCGCGACGTGACCAGCTTTCTCGCCTTCTGGGAGCTGATGACGCTCCTGCCGGCAGCAGCGATCCTCGTCGCCAGGCGCGACCAGGCCGTTCGCTCGGCGGTCTACGCGTATCTGGCGATCACGCATCTCGGTGGCGCGGGAGTGTGGATCGCGTTGCTAGCGCTCGCGCATCATGGCGCGCTCGGCGACCCGTCCGCGCTCGCGGCAGCCGGGACCGGCGCCCAGACAGTGGTGGCACTGGCAGCGCTGATCGGCTTTGGCACCAAGGCGGGGTTCATCCCACTGCACGCCTGGTTGCCACGCGCACACCCGGTCGCACCGGCCCATCTATCGGCGCTGATGTCGGGAATGATGATCAAGGTCGCCCTGTACGGACTGATCCGGGTCGAGTTTCAGTGGATCGGCGCGACACCGCGATGGCTGGGGCTCGCGCTGCTCGCGATCGGTCTGCTGTCCTCGCTGGGCGGCGTGCTGTGGGCGCTGGTGCAACACGAGCTCAAGCGTCTGCTCGCGTATCACTCGATCGAGAACGTCGGCATCATCGCGCTCGGGCTCGGCGCATCGTTGCTGTTCGCGGATGCCGGACAGAGGACGTGGGCCGCGATCGCGTTTGCGGCCGCACTGCTGCACGTCGCCAACCACGCGATCTTCAAGGCGCTCCTGTTCCTCGGCGCCGGGACCCTGGAGCGAGCGGTTGGCGGCCTGGACCTGGACCACCTCGGCGGACTGTTGCGGCGGATGCCATGGGCGGGCGGTGCGTTTCTGGTCGGGTCGATGGCGATCGCAGGGCTGCCGCCACTGAACGGGTTCGCGTCGGAGTGGCTGGTGCTGCAGTCGCTTCTGCACGTCGCCCTCCACCGTCCCCTGGGTGTAGCGCTCGCGGGCGCGGTGGCACTTGCCGGCCTCGCGATGACCGCGGCCCTCGCGCTGCTGTGCTTTGCGAAGGTCGTCGGCCTCGTTCTGCTCGGTCCGCCGCGGCGAGCCGAGTGCGCGCAGGCGGTCGACCCGCCCATGGGCATGCGAGCCGGAATGGTCGCGCTGGCGGCGATGTGCATCGCACTCGGCCTCGTGCCGGGCTTGGTGGTGCCGACGCTCACCGGCCTTGCGCCCGGCGTGCACGGCACTGTGTTGGCCAGACATGCAGGCCTCGTGCTGCCCGGGACGGGCTCGTTCCCGTCGCTCGCTCTCGGGCTGGCGCTGGCCGTCCTCACGACCGCCCTGATCGGCGTCCGTGGCAAGCGCCGCGCCGCGACGAGCCCAACCTGGGTTTGTGGGCAGCCGGTCGCGAGAGCCCTCGGCTGGACTTCGGCCGGGTTCACCAAGCCGCTGAGGCTCGTGCTCGAGGCGCTCCTGCGCCCGCACCGCGCGATCGAGGTCGAGCGGGACGGCGGGATGGTGCAGAGCATCACCTACACGGGCCATGTCCCCTCGCTGCTTGACGCGGCTCTCTACGAGCCCGCCGTCCGCGCCGGCCTGCGTGCGGCCGCCGTCGCGCGGCGCCTGCAGTCTGGAAACGTGCGCACGTACGCCGCGTACCTGCTCGGGCTGGTCATCGGGTTGCTCGTGCTTGCGCACACGGGGGCACTCGGATGAACACGCTCGCCGCGCTCGTGCAGATCGCCGGTGTCGCGCTCGCGCCGCTGCTGCCCGGCTCGATCCAGGCGCTCAAGGCACGGCTGCAGGGCCGCCGAGGCCCGTCGGCGGTGCAGCCCTACAGGACATTGCGACGTCTGTGGCACAAGAGCGCCGTTGACCCTGAGGGAACGAGTGTGATCTATTGGATCGCGCCGCCGCTCGTCGCCGCCTGCATGCTCGCGACTCTGGCCATCGTTCCGGTGGGCGGGCACGCGGGTCCCTTCGGACTCGGCCACGACGCCCTCGTGCTCGTCGGCCTGCTCGCCCTCGCCCGGTTCGCGTTGGCCGCCGCGGCGTGGGACACGGGCAACGGCTTTTCGCTGATGGCGGCTGCGCGCGAGCTGATGATCTCGGTCTTCGGAGAGGCGCTGCTCGTGCTGGCGCTGCTCCTCGCCGCGCTCCCCGCCCACAGCACGGACCTGCGCGCGATGAGTGTGGCAGCGGCCAGCGGACACATCTGGAGCGCGCCCGCCCACTGGTGCGGCGCCCTGGCGTTCATGCTCGTGATCCTCCTCGAGACCGGCCGCCAGCCGATCGACAACCCGGACACGCATCTCGAGCTGACCATGATCCACGAGGGGCCCCTGCTTGAGTACGGCGGCCGCGACCTCGCGTTTCTGCAGTGGGCGGCGGGCGCACGCCACTGGGTCATGCTCATCCTGGGCGCCGAGCTGTTCCTGCCGCATTGGGGCGGATTCGCGGCGAGCCTGGGCCTGCTCCTCGCGGGCGTGACGTTCCTCTGCGGCTCGCTGGCGCTGATCGAGACGACGCAGGCGAAGCTGCGAATCCTGCGCGTCCCGGCGCTCCTGGGAGTCGGATGCGCGATCGCGCTCGCGGGCGCAGGCATGTGGGTCGGGGGGGTGGGCACGTGAACGGCGCGCTCGTCGACGCGATGCTCGTGCTCGGGCTGGCCGTGATCGTCGTGCGCCGCCGATCTGTTGCGATCGGGCTGCTGGCCGCGCAGTCGCTAGCGCTCGGCGTCGGCGCGCTCAGCCTCACCGGCGGCCGCTCGAGCGACTCCCTCGTCGCGAGCTTCGTGCTCTTGAGCAAGGCGATCGTGCTCCCGCTGCTTCTATATGCGCTCATCCGCAGAACGCGCGAGCCGGGCCTGGTGGTGGCTGCCGCGAGCGGGCTCGTGCGTCTGGCATGCGCCGGCGCGGTGGTTCTGTGCGCCGTCGTCCTGGTGCCGTCAATCGGACTTGGCGATGCGCACACCGAACACGCCGCGGTCGCGCTCGTCCTGCTCGGCATCACGATCGTCGTCGCGCGACGTCCGATCCTGTTCCAGCTGCTCGGGCTGATCGTGGCCGAGAACGGCCTGTCGCTGCTTGCGGTCTCGGTGCCGGGAGGGCTGTCCTACGTGATCGAGCTCGGCGCGCTGTTCGACCTCGCGCTGATCGTGACCGTCGCTGCGGCGTTCGCACACCGGATCCACACCGAGCTGGGAACCGGAGACACCGAGCTGCTTCGAGGCCTGCGTGACTGACCTCGTGCCGATCCTCGTCGTCGTCGTGCCGGCGCTGGCGCTCGTGGGGATGCTGCTCGCGCTACTGGCGCGCACTCCGCGCCAGGCCCACCTTCTCGCGCTCGCCACCGCGGTGCCGACCGCCGCCGGAGCGCTGGCCCTCGCCGCCACAGCGCTCGCGCGCGGTGGGCTGCCAGCCCTGCGCGGCCAGTGGTACTTCCTCGATGGCGCCAGCGGACTGATGCTCGCCGTGATCGCGATCGTGGGCATCTGCAGCATCGCCGTCTCGCCCGCCTACCTGCGAACGAGTGGCCGCAGATGGTCGACTGCCGCACGATCGCAGAGCCTCTACTACGCCGCCCTGTTCCTCTTCTGGGCGGCCCTGCTCGCCGTGCCGATCGTCGGCAACCTCGCGGCGGCGTGGTTGATCATCGAGGCCACGACCGCCGCTTCTGCACTGCTCGTGGCCTTCAGCGGCCGGCGCGACGCGCTGGAGGCCGGCTGGAAGTACCTCGTGCTGACCACACTCGGGCTCTCGGTAGCGCTGCTCGGGATCATCGTCCTCGCCATCAGCCAGGCGAACCTCGGACACCACGGTCTCCACGCGCTCGACTGGCACTCGCTACGGGCGGCCGCCCACGGGCTACCCAGGGACTCGACGCTGATCGCGTTCGTGCTCCTGCTCGCCGGGCTGGCGACCAAGATCGGTTGGGCACCGGTTCACAACTGGCTGCCGGACGCACACAGTGAGGCGCCGGCTCCGATCAGCGCTCTGCTCTCCGCCGCGCTGCTGCCAAGCGTGCTCCTGGTGGCCTGGCGGGTGAAGTCGATCCTCGAGCCATCCGTGGGCAGCGCCACCACGCGTGGCGTGTTCATCGCGTTCGGCCTGACCTCGATCCTCGTCGCCGTGCCGTTCCTCTGGCGATCGCTGCCATGGAAGCGACTGCTCGCCTACTCGAGCCTCGAGCACATGGGCGTGATCGGCCTTGGAATCGGGTTCGGCACACCATTGGCGATCGCCGGCGTCGTGCTCCACGTCGCCGGCCATGCGCTCGCCAAGGCGCTCGGCTTCTACGCCGCCCTGCCGCTGCTGCGGATCGACCCCGACGCAGCCAAACGCGCACCTGAGGGCGTTGTCGGCGACAGTCCCTCCACGGCCGCCGCGATGGGCGTCAGCCTCCTGACGCTCTCCGGCCTGCCGCCCTCGCCCCTGTTCCTGTCCGAGCTGCTGATCCTGCTCGGCGGCATCGCCGCCGGCGACGCGCTCGTCAGCGCGATCGCGCTCATCGCTCTGGCGCTCGGGTTCCTCGGGCTGCTCCACGCGCTGATCGAGGGCGTGGTCGGAGAACACGCTCGACACCACCGGCGGGCGCGGTCGCGCGCCGAGCGACCGATCATCGCGCTCACCGCGGTGCTCGGCAGCGGGCTGCTGGCTCTCACCGCGGCGGGCCTGCTGCTTCCCGGCTCGGGCTTCGTGGACACGCTCGCGAAGGGAGCGCTGTGACAGCGATCGAGCACGTGGCGCCGCGCGCGTGGCGCGAGACGGTCGCGCAAGCCCTTCTCCGCGGGGAGCGCTTTGGGGGCGCCTGGGCGAGCGGACGCGAGGGGAGCCTGGCCTGGCGCGCGCTGCTCACATCCCCCCAAGGCGAGCGCGTGATCTCATGCCAGGCGAACGAACGGCAGGTCGAGAGCATCGTCGATCTCGTCGAGGCCGCAGGATGGGATGAGCGCGAGGCCCATGACCTCTATGACATGGCGTTCCCCGGCCATTCACCGCTGCGCGCGCTGGCGGCGCATCCGGAGGATCCCGCGCAGTGGATGACGCCAGTGACAGGCGATGGAGTGCACCAGGTGGCCGTGGGTCCGATCCACGCCGGCGTGATCGAGTCCGGCCACTTCCGCTTTCACGTCGTGGGCGAGCGCATCCTCGCGGTGGACCCGCGGCTCTTCTACAAGCACCGGGGACTCGAGCGCGCCGCCGAGGGCAGCAACAGCGAACAGGCGCTCCAATACGCCCAGCGGGCGTGCGGAGCCTGCTCTGTCTCCAACACGCTCGCCTACGCGCACGCGGTCGAGGACGCTCTGGCGCTGAGACCGGATCGCGAGCTGCGGGTCAACCGAACGGTGCTGCTGGAGCTCGAGCGCCTGTACAACCACCTGCACGACATCGGCGCCATCTGCGCAGGCGTCGGCTTCGCGCCCGGGTCGATGGCGTTCGCCGCGCTGAAGGATCGCGCCCAGCAGGTCAACCAGCGCGCATTCGGACATCGCTTCCTGTTCGGGAGCGTTTGCGTCGGACGCGGAGGGTTCGAGCTCGACGCCTCGAGCACGGACTCCGCACGAGGGGCGATCCGCGAGCTGCACGCGGACGCAGCGGCCGCCTGGCGCGAGCTCGAGTTCGCCGGCTCGGTGCAGGCCCGGCTCGACGGTGTCGGTGTGCTCTCGCACTCGGACGCCCAACGGCTCGGAGCCGTCGGACCGGCGGCACGAGCTGCCGGCATCCGCGAGGACGCCCGCGGCACGAGCCCGCGCCTCGCCTACGACGGCTTCACGCCCGCGTCCCCAACCGCGGCGGCCGGCGATGTTGCAGCACGTCTGAGGATGCGCGCGATCGAGCTCGAGAGCACCTGCGAGCTGCTCGAGGATCTGCTCAGACAGCCACTCGCTCCGGGCACCACGACCGCCGGCGGCGCAGCCGCGACAACGCTCGGCGTCGGCACCGTCGAGAGCCCGCGCGGGGCCACGACGTGCGCCGTCGAGCTCGACGGCGCCCGGGTCGCCCGCCTGCACCTGCGCACCGGCTCCTACGCCAACTGGCCGGCGCTCGCCCATGCAGCCGCCGACAACCTGCTGCCCGACTTCCCGCTGATCAACAAGAGCTTCGAGCTCTGCTACGCCTGCGTGGACCGCTGATGTACGTGCTGCTGCGCCAGCTCGCCACGATCCGCCGCGAGGCCCGCCTGACCCGCGGCCAGCCGCGCTCGCTCGCGATACGCCACGTCGACGCCGGCTCGTGCAACGGCTGCGAGCACGAGCTCGGCGCCGTAGCCAACCCCTTCCACGACCTTCAGCGCCACGGGCTCGACATCGTCGCCTCCCCTCGACACGCCGACATCCTGCTCGTCACCGGACCCGTCACCACCCGGATGCTCGGGCCACTGCTCACGGCCTACCGGGCGATGCCCGAGCCCCGCCTCGTGGCCGCACTCGGCGACTGCGCGCTTGGCTGCAACGTCCTCGGCGACCCCGCCGAGATCGTGGGCGCCCTGGAGGACGTGCTCCCGGTCAACATCCGCATCCCTGGCTGTCCGCCGACACCGGACGCGATCGCCGAACACATACTCGCCGCGCTCGGATAAGAGCGCCCGGCCACCCGTGTCGAGGCGCGATCAGTGCCGCTCGTGGCGCTCACCGCCGCTTGGCCGCATGGCGTCGCGCGTAGAGCTTCTCTCGAATCGTCATCGCACCGGGATGGCCGCTCCCCGGCCATGGGGCGAGCAACAGCAGCAATCGAGCATCGGAGGATGCGCACACCTCGTGGCGTTCCCCTGGAGCGAATTCGATCAGCAGCCCGCCGCCTCCGCCTGTGTGCTCGCCGGCTGCTGTAGTCACCTCGATCGCTCCCTCGATCACGAGAATCCACGCCCGCTCGTGAACTTCGTGCTCTGACAGGGTCTCGCCCGCTGCCAAGTCGAGCGCAATCACCCGCGCCGCATCGCTCGACGAGAGGATCTCGGGCAAGCGCGGCTTGAGGTCAAGGGTCCTCAGGTCCCAAGTGTTCAACCACGCCCCCTTTGATCGGCGAGTATCCGCGGCGATCGCCGCAGCCTGATCAGATTAGCTCTCATCCGCGCGCAGATGGGCGGAGGGATCCGGACGCGCACCTTCAGCCACGCACCTCGGCCTCCCGGGAGCGACACGTTCGGGTGGGATAGGCTCGGCCGACCCAATGGAGAGGATCCAAACCGATGGCATACCTGATTACGCACTTCTGGCCGGGCGCGACCGAGGATCAGTACAACGCGACAGTGGCGGTGGTGCACCCGCCGGAGGGCCTGCCCGAGGGGCAGGTCTACCATGCCGCCGGCCCGACGGACGGCGGCATCCTCATCACGGCCGTGTGGGACTCCAAGGAGCAATACGAGCGCTTCCTGCACGACAAGCTGATGGCGAGCATGCCGATCGAGGGGGGCTTTGCGGGCCAGCCCGAGGAGCGCAGCGCCGAGATCGTGAACCTCTTGACGGCGTGACGCACGAGTAGAGCCTGCGGGGCGGCGCGCGTGCGTGCGCACGCACGCGTGTGCGCCCCCGTGGCCTGACCGGCCATCCTGCGACATCGAAGCGGCGAGGGCATGAGGAAACGGGTTAGGGTTGCTCTCGCTAACCAACACTTCACGGCTTCTTGCCGTGGGAAAGACGAGGCATGATGGCAACGGTACTTGTGCTCCACGACGTGGACGATGTCGACCACTGGCTCAGCTCACCGAAGCGAGAGGAGCTCTTCGGCCCCTTGGGTATCACTGCGCGCACCTTCCGGGGCGCGGAGGGTTCGAAGCAGGTTGGGCTTGTCGCAGAGATCCCCGATATGGCTGTCTGGCAGGATGCTCTGCAGTCCGAGGCGGGGGCCGATGCAATGAAGTTCGACGGCGTTCACCCCGAGACGATCGTGGTCCTGACCGAGGGATGACGCTGCGCTTCTGCTAAGCGTCCGCCTCGACCAACCTCCTGATCGCATCGAGGGTGCCCATCACCTCGCTGTCAGGCGCGTCGCCGCGCGAGGTCGCCAGGAACAGCGTCAGCCGCGAGCCCTCGGCCTCCGGACTCACCTGCAACCAACCGTGGTACTCGCTGCCCTCGGCACCCCATTCGACCTTTCGCGCCGACTCGTCGGCTCGAAACCAGCCCTCTCCGTGCTGGGTGTGGCCCTCGTAGCGCGCCTCGATGGAGACGTTGTCGCCGTCACCGCGACGAGCCGCGATCACCTGCGGGAAGTAGCGCGGGAGGTTGCCTACGTCCGCCAGCGCCGCGAACACGCTGTCCGGCGGGGCGGCGACGTACTGCGTGTGCTCATGCTCCATGGCTGGTGTCCTTTCAAGGGCGGGCCTCGGGTCTGTTGCGGTCACAGCATGACGCCATGTCCAGTCGGCCCGCGCGTGGCCTCTCGAAAGAAAGCGGGAGCGACGGGAGTCAGACGCGCGTTTGGCACCTCATCGAGGCTCGAGCTAGGCATTGAGCACCATGTGCGTCGAGCCCACCACCGAGACTTGCTTCAATCGAGATCGAAGGCAGCTCGAATCGCCTCGCTGAGCTGCGGCTCCTGATCGTCGAGCAGCACACCAATCTGATCCTGCAGAGCCTCGGCTGGAATTGTGGTGACGTTGTCACAGCTGACGACCGACTGTTGAGAGAGACCGTTGGCCGCGTCAACATGCACCTCGGTGGAAAGTCCGCGAATCGTGGTCGTGATCGGCGCAACCGTGACGGTCGTCAGATGTGGCCGCACGAGCTCACGAGTAAGCACGAGCACCGGGCGTGCCTTGTCGAGCTGCGCGACGTAGATCGGGCGCATCACGCAAGCGCAGAGGGCGCGCCTGCAGCATGCTCCGCCAGCCCAGCAAGCTCGGGGTCCGGGCCAGTACGAGCAAGGATCTCGGCATCCCTTTCGGCGACAGTACGCCGGCGCTCACGCTCTAGCGCTCGGGTAACCACCGAGGCACGGCTCCGCGCGCTGCCAGAGGCGACAACCCTGTCCACAAAGTCAACAAGCTCGTCTGGGAGGCGTACGGCGATCTGCTTGCTCATACCAATATGGTAGCAGATTGCTACCACGTAATCGTAGGCCGGCGCTGTGAATTACCCCTGCAGACAATAGGTTGCGGTCCTCCTGTGGGTGGAGGCCTCGTTTGGCACCCCGTCGAGATCAGGGCCGCGCGAGGTGAAAATGGGGTCGTGACTCGTGCTCAAGTAGACAGCGGCGCACTAGGCACCGTCGATACGGCTCGCGAACAGCGAAAGTGCGTAAGCACCCGCCGGATGCTCGCGCGCTCGAACGACCAGCGCCGCCATCTCCGGACGCATCTGGGCCGGCTGCGGCAGCGCCACGCCGTACACGGGCGGTACGAGGACCGCTGCCGAGAGGGACGCGAAGGTCAGATCGGCTGCAGTGAATCGCTGCCCGCAAAGGTGCGGGCGCCCATCGGCGAGCATTTCCGCCACAAAGTCGAGCTCACCCCAGACGGCGACCTCGTCATCCAGCTCCACACCCGGCCGAATCTCGAGCACGCGCCTGATCACCATCTGGATCGCCGGCCAGCCATAGCGGATGGTCCGCTCCTCCCAAGCCGGTACGCCGTCGTTATTGAAGCGCAGCGCCAGCGGGCGATCACGCAGCATGTGCACGTACATCAGCCGCCGTGCCCTCGGCCCGAGCACCGTGTCGAAGCGGCGGCAGAGGCGATCAACCTCAGCGCGCGAGCGCTGATCCTGCGGGAACAGACGATCCTCGGCCGGCGTGTGCTCGTCGACCCATTCAAGGATCTGCTGCGACTCGCCGATCGGCCCTTCCGGCGTGACCAGCACCGGCACCGTTGCGCCACCGCCGGCCCGTCTTGCAGCCAACCTGTGGATGCCCTGCACGTGGCGCTCCTCGCGGTAGTCGATGCCCGCCCGCTGAAGGCTCCACCGCGCCTTCTCGCAGTAGTGGCTGATCGGAATCGTGATCAGGCGCAACACTCGACCGCCAAGTATCGCGAGTCCGTGGACGCGGCCCACAGCGAACGTTCGCCGTCACACATTGGTCGCGGACGGGACCGGAGGACGGTTGAACCACGAGGTCCTTGGTTCGACCTTCGGGCGAAACATGGTCCCCCGCGGGGTCGAACCCTCGTTCGGCACCACATTGAGATTCGGGCGAGAGACCGGGCGGTCGATCGCCCTTCGATCGGACGCCCCAGCGATCGACTGTAGCGCTTGTGTTACACTTCGATAGAGCAGGGGCACGGACAGCGGTCCCGATTCCACCCGCGCTAGTCCCCAATCGTGACCAAGACTCTCGACACCAGCTACTACGAAAAGCGCCGCCAAGACTGGCTCGCGGACGAGGACACTCAAACGGAGTACGAGCGAGCCCGGAGCGAGATAGAGCAGATCGATGCCGTCATCCGCTCACTGGACGAGCTACGCGAGGACGCCGGAATGTCCAAGGCCGAGCTCGCACGGCGCGTGGGACGCAACCCTGCCAGCATCAGACGCCTGTTCACGGCCGAGCAGGCCCGCCCAGAGCTACCGCTCATCATCTCGATAGCCAACGCTCTCGACGCCAGCATCGAGATCAAGCGCCGCCCACGCAGATCAAACGGCAAGCGCGCCGCTGTACGAGCCTGACGGGCTTCAATAACGGCCGCGCCGGTTCGTAGGCCGCGGCAATGGCGTGGGACGTCATCTTCTATGCGACCGCTGAGGGCTCCGTGCCGGGAGCGGATTTCCTCGACGACTGCCCCGCGAAGGTCCGTGGAACGATCCTGGCCGTACTCGACGCTGTCGCGGCCGCCCCGCCGCCCGCATTCTCCGGGGGAGGCAAGTGGGAGGCCATGCACGGCGACATGGGCGGCCACTACGAGATCCGCGTCACCGGACCAGGCCGCGAGCAGTTCCGCCTCTTCTGCGTGCTGGAGAACGCCGACGAGCGCACGTTGACGGCGCGCGGTCTACGTGGGCCGACTATCGCCGTGATCACCGGGATGCGCAAGAAAACCGGGGCGGTCTTCAGCGACCGCGACTACACCAAGGTCCGACAGCTTGGCAGCGACCACACCACGCAGACACCCCGACGCATCGCCGAATAGACCGGCGTACCGCACAAGTCGAAGCACTTGGGGAAGAACTCCAACGCCAACGACCACCGGCCAAACCGACGATCGACCGCGCTCGAGCGCTGCTCGACGAGTTCCCCCGCTTCTGGGACCTCGAGACCCAACCTGCCGAGCGGCGCAAGCTCCCCCTCGCGCTATTCGAGGAAATCTGGGCGCAGAACGGGCAGATCGTCGCCGTGCAACCACACGACGACTTCCTGCCCTACTTCCAAGCCATCCAACACGGGACGGCACCAGGTGGTGCCGAAGGCGGGACGTTCGGGACGAGCTGCGAACCTGGACCGGCTCCTGGGGCAAGTGCTTGAGGCGCTGCTGGAGCCGATTGGCTTGAAAGCCCGTCGCCGGGCGGCGGAGGCGATCCGGCGCGGCCAAAGCTAGCCTCGCCCGAAGGCGCTCTCGTCCAGACCGGCCTGCCGCAGGATCGAGCGGAAGGTGCCGCGCGGGATCTGCTTGCGGCCGGCGGGGACGATGACGGTGAGCGTCAGGCTGCCGGCCTTGCGGTACTTGACGTGGCTGCCACGCTGGGAGATGAAGACGAAGCCCTCGCGCTCGAGGGTCTTGACGATCTGCTCCGAGGAGTAGAGCTTAGGCACGTTGGAGCGTTAGCGTGCGAACCTCCGCGGCCTCTACTTGGGCCGCGTCGCTGGCCGGGGCATCCTCGAAGTAGAGCTCGAGGGCCTCCTGGAGGTTGGCGAGCGCTTCGGCCTCGCTGGCGCCAAAGCTGGACACGTCGATGTTGAGGCACTGCGCGACGTAGTGCTCGCCCTCGCGGTAAACGACTGACTGTAGGTTGAGATTGCTCATAGCCTTTGGTTCCTTCTGCTCCTATTCTACCGGACGGCTATGGGTGACGGCAAGCTGTTCTGGCTCTCCGCGTCGCTCTGCCTTAAAATGGCACCCATGACGTGTGTCACAACATTCTGGGCGTATCGATGACTCACCTGCAAGATAGGTCTGTCTACGAGGAGCGCTACGACCAGATCACGGTCGAGCTATGTCGCATGCGTGAGCAAATAGTGACCGACAGGCTCGGTGAGCGACCGCCACTCGACGCGCGAGGCGATGCTGACCCCGCCAACGGTTACTACATCTACAGCATGTTCTACTTTCAGTTCGTTGAATCGCTGGCCGGTGAACGCTGGCAAGAGCGCGAGGAGAAGATCCAAGAGTGGATGACTGCGGACGAGGAGAAGGACCAGCGCCTGGCTGCGGCAAAGTCGTCAACCACCCCGTACTGCCGGTCGTGCGGCGAGGACATGGAGATCACAAGCCGTCTTTACCACCCTCGCAAGGAAGGGCGTGGGACCAAAGCCGAGGACGCGATCCTCTTCATGTTCGACTGCAAACAGTGCAAGAAGCGGCTGGCCTTTTGGCAGGACGGTACTGGGTGGAAGCCTCCGCAAGCTCGCTGCGAGCAGTGCAACGCGCCGGTCGATGAGACAACCAAACGGCGTGGCGATCTGATTACTACGACCTACACATGCACCAGTTGTGGCCATAAGCACAAAAGCAGTTGGCGTCTCGGTGGCGACAGCGAGCCAGCCGCTCCCGACCCGTTGTATAAGCTCGACCGTCGGCGCTTCTGCTTCGATGCGGCCACCGGCAAGAAGTACCTCGCTCGCAAGGCGCATATTGAGCACATCACGAAGCTGCTCGAACAAGGCCAACAACAGGCCAAGGGAGTCCCAGCGACATCCGATCCCGTGGGCGAGGCCGCAAGCCAGATCAAGGTGCTCAAGGTGGCTGAGGTCGCCAGGCTACTTGCGACGGCCGCAACCAAGAAGGGCTACACCGATTTCAAGCTGGGTGATCCGCAGGCCGGCCGCGAGTTCGCCGTGCCGTTCAGTTGCCTCGATAACCAGCCAGAGCGTGAGGCTTACGCCAGTCGTATGGTCCTCAAAAAACTCATCACCACCGCGCTCGCCAACACTAACTGGCGGCTGATGAGCGAAGGCGTGAGCCATCGGCTCGGCTACCTCAGTGGCCGCGTACGGGCCTATGAGGGCGACGAGGATCTGCGAAAGCTCGTCGGGAAGCGCCCGAAACCGACAGCGATGCCCGCACCAGCACCTGAGTGAGCGGCCGACTCCCGCAGAGCCTCCGCCATCTCCAACACGTGCGCGGCGCGGGAAACAGCGCAGCGTACGAGCGCGGGGCATACTCCATTCCGACCTCCACATCCTCATCCCGCCCCGGGAAACGAAAAAGCGACCCTCGAAGACCAAAGAGAGGAGGGCGTAGGTCGAGCCTGCAGCATTGCTGGCTCGCCAACTGTGTGCCGCACTGATCCATCGGCGAGCAGTCGTACTCTTGGACGATGCTCCGCGTGTATCTCGACGAGAACAAGTGGATCGATCTCGCGCGCGCCGTGAGTGGGCATCCGCAGGGCGAGAAGTTCAATACGGTCGCAATGATGGTCGCCGCGGCCGTCAGTCACAGCGAAGCGTCGTTTCCGCTCTCGGCCGGGCATATGTTCGAGACCTGGAAGCAGAAAAGCGGCCGGCGTCGGCGCGAAGTCGCTACGACGATGCTGACGATCTCAAAGAATCACGCGATCGCTCCACATTGGCAATTGGTTCCCGGTGAGATCGATCGCGCTCTGCGCCGTCGATTTGGCCGGCCCATCAACTGCCTTCCGATTCGTCCATTCGGACAGGGGATCACGCATCGCTCCGGGAGATACGCCCCGCCGATCCCGGAGACGCTGCGCGCCCACGTACTCGCCTCCGAGCCGAGCTTGAGCCAGAGTGAGCTGAGCGACGCGATTGATCTCATTCTGCTCGCTGGCCCGCGGGAGGATCTGCCGATAGCCGGAGTTGCCTCACCGCCGACAAAACCCGCCCAGGACTTCGCGAGAGAGCAGAACGAACAGGTTCAGCGTTTCATCGATCATGCCGCTGATAAGGACATGCGGCGGCGCGGAGTAGCTGCGCGTGAGCTCATTGGTATGCAGGATGTACTCGAAGCCGGGTTGGCGCGCGCGAACGTTTCGTGGCACGAACTCATGGAGCTAGGAGCTAGCGAAGTCACGGCCTTCATGCTTGACCTACCCTCCCGCGCTGCGGGACTGGAGTTGATGTGGAGACAGTTCGATAATCAGCAAACAGAGTGGAAGCCAAACGACCTGATCGACATTGGCTATCTGTCCTCCGCCGTGGCGTACTGCGACGTCGTCGTTACGGAGCGCAAGTGGATGCACATGCTCAATCAGAGCGGCGTGTCTAAACGCCTTGGCGCGATCGTCATTAGCGATCTGAACGACCTCACGGAACTACTGGTGAGCGCGAGCGCTGCCGCAGCGTAGCGGCCGCGCCAAGCTGCGGTTCCGACTCCGGTTACGGCCTCCGGGATCAGGCGGACCAGCTAGGCGGCGGCTTGGTCGGGTAGTGCGTCTTCGCCTCCATAGAAAAGGAGGAACGAATCTACAATCTCCTTAAAGGATGCGACGGCATTTTGGCTAGTCGCGTGGAGGATATCTGCGAGTTCGCCCGATTTGCTTGCTGGTTCGTTCGTCAGCCGGAGCAGCCGGTCGAAGCTCTCAACAAGCCAAGGCAGCGGGGCGCTGTGAATCGTCTTGAGCATTCCGATCGGGACGGCCATTTGCTCGATCTCGTCTGGCTGACGATTGCGATCCGCGAGCAGCCGGATCAGCTCTGCTCGTTCAGTGGGTCCAAGGACCTTCAACTCCTTCGTGCGCCCGAGCCGAGCTGCAAGCTGTTTGACGTCGGCCCTGGATACCCGCGCCTGGATCGCTGCGTACACCAACTTGGCCTCGACTTTGGCGGCGAGCACAACCGACCAAACCAGTGCCGCGGCGATGTTGACGAGCCCCAGCGCACCCAGGCCCCACCAGCCAAGCGACACAACAGCGAGCCCGAGCCCCAAGAGCTCGAGGAACGTAAGCGCAGTCGCCGGAAACGAGCCGAACTCTAGACGTCGACGGCCGCTCAGCAACAAGGCGAGCGAAGCAACAAGCGTGGCTATGGAAATGGCGAACTCCATGCCTCGCGATTTTAATGGCATCGTCGGGCGAAAGGGACTACGGATGAATGTCAAATCACGGAGCGCGTTGCATGGGATCGTGCAACAGTTCTTGGTGGGCGTCGGTGACGACGAGCTAAAGCGCAGGCGTTTGGGC
>JADGPL010000005.1 GCA_017882455.1 Solirubrobacteraceae bacterium
TGCCCTCACATCTGCTCCAGGGAAGCCCCCGTCCCGATCAGCCGAAGCTACGACCCGGACCGGACGGCTACCCACACGCAGTTTCATGCCAGTAGCTCGACTGACCGACCAGCGTCATCGGCGCGCCAGGCCCCAAGCCGGTCCTGGCGCGCCAAGGCGTGGGCAAGCGGTACTCAAGCGATGCTCACTTTGGCCGGTCAGCCGCTTGCGACGGTGACCGACTCCGAATCTTGCGTCCCGGCCGTCTCCAGCGCCAGCTCCCCGTCGACGACGTCCACCCGCACCGAATCGCCGGCGTGGATCTCGCCCTTGAGCAGCGCCAGGGCGAGGCGGTCGGTGAGCTGCTTCTGGATCACGCGCCGCAGCGGCCTGGCCCCGTAGGCGGGGTCGTAGCCGAGATTCCCTAGCAGCTCGCGAGCCGTGTCGGTGAGGGTGACCTCGATTCCGCGCTCTGCCACGCGCTCGATCACGCGGGCGACCTGCAGGTCGACGATCTCGGTGAGCTGCTCACGGCTGAGCGACTCGAAGCGCACGATGTCGTCGAGGCGGTTGATGAACTCCGGCTTGAAGTGGTCGAGCAGCGCGCTGCGCACCTGTTCGTCGCCAAGGCCCGCCGGGACCGGGATGTTCGAGGTCATGATCAGCACCGTGTTCTTGAAGTCCACGGTGCGTCCCTGCCCATCGGTGAGTCGTCCGTCGTCCATCACCTGCAGCAGCGTGTTGAACACGTCGGTGTGCGCCTTCTCGATCTCGTCGAGCAGCACCACCGAGTAGGGCCTGCGGCGGACCGCCTCTGTCAGCTGCCCGCCCTCTTCATAGCCCACGTAGCCGGGAGGGGCGCCCACCAGGCGCGACACGGAGTGTTTCTCCATGTACTCCGACATGTCGATCCGGATCATCGCGTCCTGGGAGTCGAACATGAACTCGGCCAGCGCGCGCGCCAGCTCGGTCTTGCCGACGCCGGTGGGACCGAGGAACAGGAAGGTGCCGATCGGACGGTCGGGGTCCTGCAGGCCGGCGCGGGAGCGGCGCAGCGCGGTGGCCACGGCCTCGATCGCCTCGTCCTGGCCCACGACACGTTCGTGCAGGCGGTCCTCCATGTGGATCAGCTTCTCCGTTTCGCCCTCCAGCAGCCTGCTCACTGGGATCCCCGTCCAGCGCGCCACCACGTCGGCGATGTCGTCGGCGTCGACCTCCTCCTTGAGGAAGACCGGCGCGTCGCTCTCGGCCCGCTCGCCCTCGCTCGTTTCGCTCTCGGCCAGCTGGCGCTCGAGCTCGGGGATGTCCTGGTAGAGCAGCTTGGATGCACGCTCGAGGTCGGCTTCGCGCTGGGCGCGCTCGGCCTCGGTGCGCGCCTGCTCCAGCTGCTCCTTGAGCTCGGAGATGCCCTTGATCGCCTGCTTCTCGCTCTGCCACTGGGCCTTCATCGCCTCCGAGCGCTCTTTCAGCTCGGCCAGCTCGCGCTCGATCGCCTCACGGCGCTCGGCCGAGGACGCGTCCGTCTCCTTGCTCAAAGAGGTCAGCTCGATCTGCAGCTGCATCACGCGCCGCTGCACTTCGTCGATCTCCGTCGGCAGCGAGTCGATCTCGATGCGCAGGCCCGAGGCGGCCTCGTCGATCAGGTCGATCGCCTTGTCCGGCAGGAAACGGTCGGCTATGTAGCGGTCCGAGAGCGTGGCCGCGGCGATCAGCGCGTTGTCCTGGATGCGAACCCCGTGGTGCACCTCGTAGCGCTCCTTCAGGCCGCGCAGGATCGCGATCGTGTCCGGGACCGAGGGCTCGCCGACCATCACCGGCTGGAAGCGGCGCTCCAGGGCGGCGTCCTTCTCGATGTGCTTACGGTACTCGTCGAGCGTGGTCGCGCCCACGCAGCGCAGTTCCCCGCGGGCGAGCATCGGCTTGAGCAGGTTGGCCGCGTCCACCGCCCCTTCGGCTGCGCCCGCCCCCACGATCGTGTGGAGCTCGTCGAGGAACAGGATCACGTTGCCCTGGGCCTCTGAGACCTCGGCGAGCACGGCCTTCAGGCGGTCCTCGAACTCGCCGCGGTACTTGGCGCCGGCGATCAGCGAGCCGATGTCCAGGGCGATCACGCGGCGTTCGCGCAGCGACTCGGGCACGTCGCCCGAGACGATCCGCTGGGCCAGGCCCTCGACGATCGCCGTCTTGCCGACGCCCGGCTCGCCGATCAGCACCGGGTTGTTCTTGGTGCGCCGCGAGAGCACCTGGATGACCCGGCGGATCTCCTCGTCGCGTCCGATCACCGGGTCGAGCTTGCCCTGCTCGGCCGCCTGTGTCAGGTCGGTCCCGTAGCGCTCCAGGGCCTCGTACTTCTCCTCGGGCGACTGGTCGGTGACGCGGTGCGATCCGCGGACCTCGGCGAGCGCCTGCAGCAGTCGCTCGCGCGTGGCGCCCACGCTGCTCAGCGCGCGACCGGCCATGTCCTTCTCGGCCGCCAGGGCGAGCAGCAGGTGCTCGGTCGAGACGTACTTGTCGCCCAGCGTCCCCGCCTCGCGCTCGGCCGCCCGGATCACCGCGATCAGCTCCGAGCCGGGCGACGACGGGGCGGGCGAGCCCTCGGCGAGAACGGGCAGCGCCTCCAACCCGTCCTCCACCTGGGCACGCACGGCCGCGGGCTCCACGCCGAGCTTGCTGAGGATCGGGAGCACCACGCCGCCGGGCGAGTCCGCCCGCGGGGATTGAGGCCCACCCACCCCACCGCCGGGCGCCTCGGCCAGCAGCCCGGCCAGTAGGTGCAGCGGGGTGACCTGGGGGTTGCGGCGCTCTTCGGCCAGCCGTCCTGCGGCGGCGAGCGCCTCCTGCGACTTGATGGTGAAGCGATCGGCTTGCATCTCTTACGACCTCTTTGGCGGGTTGCGAAACGGTGAGCGGGCATCGGCGGCGCGCACGAGCTCGAGGGGACCGCGATACGGAACGGTCAGCTCGGCGCGAAAGGAGCGGCGCACCTGCTCGAGCTCTTCGGCCAGGCGCACCTGCGCCTGCAGCGCCTCGAGCTCGATCTCCTCGATGCGCGCGTGCATGCTCTCGATCTCCTCCTCCAGCCGCAGCACGCGCTCGACGCCAGCGAGGTTGAGGCCGAGCTCGGCGGTCATCTCCTGGATGCGCCTGAGCTTCTCCACGTCCTCCTGGGAGTAGAGCCGCGTGCCCTTGGACGAGCGCTTCGGCTCGATCAGGCCGCGCGCCTCGTACATGCGCAGCGTCTGCGGGTGCAGGTTGGCGAGCTCCGCGGCCACCGAGATCATGAACACGCCGCGGTCGGTCTCGACCTCCACGCGCGTGACCGTCGGGATCCGGCGTTCGGAGGGGCGGCGTGGGACTGGCGCAGTCGCGCCGTCGCCGTTCATCGACATCAGCTCTCACCCCCCTTGCCCGCGCCATGCGAGGACTCCTCCTGCGCCTGCGAGCCGGCGCCGTTGGGGAAGAGCCCAGCGCGGGGGTTGGCGGCGCCCATCGACTTGGACAGCTCCTCCACGGCCTGCTGCTGCTCCTCGCTCAGGTCCTGGGGGACGTCGATCACGAAGCGGTAGTGGATGTCGCCGCGCCCACCGCCGCTGCCGAGCTTCGGCGGCCCCTCGCCGCGCAGCCGCTGGACGGTGCCGTGGGGGGTGCCCGGCCGCACGCGCAGGGTCTTGGTCCCGTTGAGGGTCGGCACCTGCACCTCGGCGCCGCGCAGCGCCTCGGGGATCGTGAGCGGCACCTCGACCTCGAGATTGTCGCCCTTGCGTGTGAAGAGAGGGGACGGCGTCACGTGCGTGATCAGATACAGGTCGCCGGGAGGGCCGCCGTTGCGACCCGGCTCGCCCTTGCCAGCCAGGCGTATGCGGCTGCCGTCGCGCACTCCCGCCGGAATGTTCACGCGCAGGCGCTTGACCGTGCGCACGGCGCCGCTGCCCTGGCAGGTCGGGCAGGGATCCTCGATCACGGTGCCTGCGCCGCCGCAGCGCGAGCAGGGCTGGGAGATCGAGAACATCCCCTGGCCCTGCGTCTCGATGCCGCGACCCTCGCAACGGGGGCACACGGATGGCGTGGTTCCGGGCTTGGCGCCGGTCCCGCGACAGGTCGAGCAGGTCTCGTGCATGGGCACCTGCAGCGGAACCTGTGCACCGGCCACCGCCTGGTCGAAGGTGATCGAGACCTGCGCCTCGAGGTCCGCTCCCTTTTCGGACCGCGGCTTGGTGCGCACGCGCCTGCCGCTGGCCGACCCGCCGAACAGGTTGGACAGGATGTCGCCCATCGAGGAGGCGTCGAAGTCGAAGTTGCCGAAGCCGCCGAAGCCGCCGTCGGGACCCGCCCCCGTGGTGAACGGACCGGTTCCGCTGTCGTACTGCTTGCGCTTCTCCGGGTCACCCAGGACGTCGTGGGCCTGGGAGATCTCCTTGAAGCGCGCCTCGGCGTTCTTGTCGTCGGGGTTGCGGTCGGGGTGGTACTGGCGCGCGAGCTTGCGATAGGCCTTCTTGATGTCCTCGGCGCTGGCCTTCTTGTCGACCCCGAGCGTCTTGTAGTAGTCGGGACGCGTTGCCATCCGTTTCCTTTCGGCCTATGCCGCCACGACCACGCGCGCCGGCCGGATGATGCCCGCCCCGAGCCTGTAGCCGGGCTGGTAGACCTCCACGACCGTGCCGCTCGCCTGTCCGTCGGGCGCCTCGGCGGTCGCCACCGCCTCGTGCAGGGTCGGGTCGAAGGTCTCGCCGGCCGGGGAGAACGACTCGATCCCGGCCCGCGCCAGCGCCGCGTCCAATTCCGAGCGCACGAGGCGCACGCCCTGGAGCAGCGGATCGTCAGCGGCAGCCGCGCCGAGCGCGCGGTCGAGGTTGTCGAGCGCCGGGAGCAGCTCCTTGGCGAGCGAGCTCGCTCCGCGCTCTTGAGCGGCCCTCGCCTCCTTGGCCATGCGCTTGCGGTAGTTCTCGAAGTCCGCCTGCGTGCGCTGGGCGAGCGCCAGGTACTCGTCGCGCTGAGCCGCCGTCCTGACGAGCTCACCGTGTGCCCCGAATGGGGTATCGAGGTCGTCCTCGATCTCGGCCGCCTCGTCGACGTCCACGCTCGTCACGGCCTCAGGCGCCTCCGGGCTCTCCGCCTCGGGCGCAGGCGCGAGCGCGCCGTCCCCCGGCGCCGAGGCGTCGGGGGACTGCTCCACGGTGGGGTTGATGTCGGTCATCTGGCCCTAGACCTTCGGCTCGTCGACGACCTCTGCGTCCACCACGTCCTCCTCATCGGAGGATGCGGCGCCGGCGTCACCGTCGGGCGCGCCGCCGTTGCCGGCGGCCGCGGCCTGCTCCTGGGCCTGCTGGTACATGGCCTCGGAGACAGCGTGGAAGGCCGTCTGCAGCGCCTCGGCCTTGGCGTTGATCGCTGCGGCGTCGTCGGCCTCGAGCACCTCGCGGACCTCCTTGATCGCCTCCTCGATGCGACCCTTGGAGTCCACGTCCACCTGGTCTCCCAGGTCGGCCAGCTGGCGCTCGGCCTGGTAGGCCGCGTTCTCGGCGTTGTTGCGCGCCTCTGCCAGCTCGCGTGCGCGACGGTCGTCCTCGGCGTGGGACTCGGCGTCGGTGACCATGTTCTTGATCTCCTCGTCCGAGAGACCCGAGCCGGCCTTGATCTCGATCTTCTGCTCCTTGCCCGTCCCGAGGTCCTTGGCCGAGACGTTGAGGATGCCGTTGGCGTCGATGTCGAAGGCGACCTCGACCTGCGGGATGCCACGCGGCGCCGGCGGGATGCCGGTCAGCTGGAACTTGCCGAGCGACTTGTTGTACTGAGCCATCTCGCGCTCGCCCTGCAGGACGTGGATCTCCACCGAGGGCTGGTTGTCCTCGGCCGTGGAGAAGACCTCGCCCTTGCGTGTCGGGATCGTGGTGTTGCGCTCGATCAGCTTGGTCATGACTCCGCCCTTGGTCTCGATGCCGAGGGTCAGCGGGGTCACGTCCAGCAGCAGCACGTCCTTGACGTCGCCGGCGAGCACGCCCGCCTGGATGGCGGCGCCGACGGCGACCACCTCATCGGGGTTCACGCCACGGTGGGGCTCTTTGCCGGTCAGCTCTTTGACCTTCTCCTGCACGGCCGGCGAGCGCGTCATCCCGCCCACGAGCACGATGTGGTCGATCTCCTTGACGCCCTTGTTTTTGGCGTCATCCATCGCCTGGCGCACCGGCGCGACCACGCGATCGAGCAGATCCGCGGTCAACTCGGCGAGCTTGGCGCGGGTGAGGCGCGTGTCGAGGTGCTTGGGCCCAGAGGCATCGGCCGTGATGAACGGCAGGTTGATCTGGGTCTCCTGCGTGGTCGAGAGCTCGATCTTCGCCTTCTCGGCCGCCTCGTAGAGACGCTGGAGCGCCATCGGGTCGGCAGAGAGGTCGATGCCCTGGCTGCGCTTGAACTCGGCCACCAAAGAGTCCACGATCGCCTTGTCGAAGTTGTCGCCGCCGAGGTGGTTGTCACCGGCGGTGGACTTCACCTCGAAGACCCCATCGCCGATCTCGAGCACGGACACGTCGAAGGTGCCGCCGCCGAGATCGAAGACGAGGATCGTCTGGTCGGACTCCTTGTCGAGGCCATAGGCCAGCGAGGCGGCCGTGGGCTCGTTGATGATGCGCTTGACGTCCAGCCCGGCGATCTTGCCGGCGTCCTTGGTGGCCTGGCGCTGGTCGTCGTTGAAGTACGCGGGGACCGTGATCACCGCAGAATCGACCGGCTCGCCCAGGTAGGCTTCGGCGTCGGTCTTGAGCTTCTGCAGGATCATCGCCGAGATCTCAGGGGGCGAGAACTGCTCGCTGTTGGCTTCCACGCGGGCGTCGCCGTTGGGTCCGGAGACGACCTTGTAGGGGACGATCGACTCCTCCTCGCGGACCTCGGCCTCCTTGCGGCCCATGAAGCGCTTGATCGAGAAGATCGTGTTCTGCGGGTTGGTGACGGCCTGGCGCTTGGCGACAGTGCCGACGAGGCGCTCGCCCGAGGGCGCGAACGCCACGACCGACGGCGTGGTGCGCCCGCCCTCGGCGTTCTCGATCACGGTCGGCTCGCCACCCTCGAGCACGGCCATGCACGAGTTCGTCGTGCCGAGGTCGATGCCTATGGTCTTGGCCATGTGGGAATGCTCCTTCTAATACGCTTTATAAATCTAAGTGAGATTGTGGCAGATTTCCTGTCGGGCTTCAAGCGTGTTGAACGTGTGCGCAGCGGCTCAAAGGCTCGTGGCGCCGGACCAGCAATGCATCCGTATACCGCCGCAGCATGTACCGACTGGTCCGATGACCGCCCCCTTTAGGCGGTACCGTGTCTGCATGAACGTCACGGAGCCCGTGAAGCCGCGGCTGCGCGGCGTGCTTCACGAGTACGCCTTCTTCATCTCGCTCGCCTGCGGACTGGCGCTGATCCTGGCGGCGTCTGACGGGCGCGCACGCCTCGCCGCCGTGATCTACGCGGTGGCGCTGTCCGGCCTGCTGGGAACCAGCGCGCTCTACCACCGTGTGACCTGGCGGCCGAAGGCGCGGCGCTGGATGCGCCGGCTGGACCACTCGATGATCTTCGTGCTGATCGCCGGCACCTACACGCCCGTCGCCCTGCTCGCCCTGAAGGGCTCGCTGGCGAGCATGATCCTGATCGTGCTGTGGGCGGGCGCCCTCGGCGGCGTGATCTTCAAGCTCCTGTGGATCGACGCTCCGAAGTGGCTGTTCGCGGCCGTCTACGTGGCGCTCGGCCTGGCCACGGCCGCGGTCATGGGCGAGCTTCCTGCCACGATCGGCTGGCTCGGCGTCGCCGGCCTCGCCGGCGGCGGCCTGCTGTACGTGGTCGGCGCCGTCGTCTACGCGAGCGGGCGGCCGAACCCGTGGCCCAAGGTCTTCGGCTATCACGAGGTCTTCCACACGCTCGTGATCGCTGCCGCCGCGCTGCACTTCGCGGTCATCGCCTTCGCGGTGCTCCCGCGGGGCTGAACAGCTCGCGGCTCGGACACATGCGCGCAAGCGCGCACTCGCCGCAGGCGGGGGAGCGCGCGTGACAGGTGCGCCGCCCGTGGCGCAGGAGGTTCACGTGCAGCTCGAGCTCCTGCCCGGGCGGGGTCAGCGCCAGCATCTCGTCGTGGAGCTCCTCGAACGGCGCACCTGTGCGCAGCAGGGCGAGGCGGGCACCGACCCTTGAGACATGGGTGTCGACGGGGACGTCGCGCAGCCCGTATGAGAAGAGCAGCACGCAGGCGGCCGTCTTTCGTCCGACCCCGGGCAGCGCCGTCAGGTAGTCGCGCGCCTGCTCGAGCGGCACGCGCGCCAGCCAGTCCAGCGACAGCTCGTGCCGGGGGTCCCTCGGGTCGGCCGTGATCGCCCGCAGGATCGCCTGGATGCGCGCCGACTTGACCTTGGAGATCCCCCCAGGGCGGATCGCCTCCTCGACCTCCTCGAGGGGAGCGTCGCGCACCTGCTCCCACGTCGGCAGACGGGTGCGCAGGCGCAGGAAGGCGACGTCGCGGTTGCGGTCGTTGGTGGACTGCGAGAGGACCGTGAGGACGAGCTCGGCGATCGGGTGTCCGTGGGGGGCCATCAGCGGGGCGCCGTAGACCTCGCGCAGCCGTTCCCGGATCCGCAGCACACGAGCGCGCGTGGGCGCGGTCCACTGCGAGCGCTTCACGATCGGGGCTCGCTCGGGCACCGCACCACGGTAACCGCCGAGGAGCGCACCTATATCCTCGCCCGATGGTCGAGGTCAACGAGCACCGAGGCGAGATCGACGGGCTGCCGGTCTTCTGGCGCAGCGCGCCCAGTCCCGAGGGAGCCGCGGTCCCGCTCTACCTCCACGGCGTGCCCACGAGCTCCGATGACTGGCTGGCGTTCCTGCAGCGCGGCGGCGGCCTCGCCCCCGACCTTCCCGGCTTCGGGCGCTCGGGCAAGCCGGGATCGCGGCAGTACACCATCGCCGAGTACGACCGCTTCATCGAGCGCTTCATCGACGAGCTCGGCCTCGAGCGCGTATCGCTGCTCGTGCACGACTGGGGCGGCGTGGGATTGGCCTTCGCCCAGCGTCTGCCCGAGCGCGTGGAGCGCCTGGCGATCGTCAACGCCGTGCCGTTCCTGCCCGGCTATCGCTGGCAACGCACGGCGCGCATCTGGCGCACGCCCGGCCTCGGCGAGCTGGCGATGGGCACCACCAACCGCTTCACGCTGCGCCTGCTCTCCAGGGAGTCGAACGCGACTCCCGGGCCGATGCCCGAGGAGTGGATCGACAGCGTGCTCGCACACTTCGACCAGGGCACCCAGCGCGCGATCCTGCGCCTGTATCGCAGCTCGCCCCCCGAGGTGCTCGCGGCATCCGGTCAGAACCTGAACGCACTGGACATGCCGGCCCTGGTCGCGTGGGGCATGCAGGACCCCTACATACCCAACCGCTTCGCCCGCGCCTACGCCGAGGTGCTCCCGCACGCCGAGCTGCTCGAGCTCGCCGACGCGGGGCACTGGCCGTGGCTGGATCGTCCCGATCTCGTGGAGCGGCTGGTGGACTTCCTGAGCGGCGAGTGAGCGAGCTCGCAGGCCGGGCGGGGTCGCTCACTCGCCGGGCGGGAGCTGGGCCACGCCGGCTGCCGCCGGCCTGGACGATCACGGCGGTCCTGGCCGTGGCCTACCTGATCATCGCGCCGTCCAGCCCGGACCTGGCCGCGGCCAGCTACCGCAGCGAACTGTTCGCGCGCAGCGGCTTCTCGCTGTGGGACAACTCGTGGTACGGCGGCCACCACCTGCTCGCCTATTCGGTGCTCGCGCCCGCGCTCGGCGCCGCGCTCGGCCCGCGGCTGGTGGCAGCGCTCTCGATGACGATCGCCACGGCGCTGTTCGCCGTGCTCATCGCGGGTCGCTTCCCGGCCCGCGCGACGCGACTGGCGAGCGCCTGGTTCGCCCTCGGGGCCGGCGTGGGGCTGCTCTCCAGCCGCGTGCCGTTCGACCTCGGCCTGGCGATCGGACTCGGCTCGCTGGTGCTCGCCCAGCGCCGGCTGCGCTGGGCTGCGCTCGCGCTCGCGGCGCTCTGCTCGCTGGCCAGCCCCGTCGCCGGAGCCTTCCTCGCGCTCGCCTTCCTCGCGTGGGCGCTGGCCGGGCCGCCACGTGGGTGGCCGGGCGTGTTGACGGCAGGCGCGCTCGCGCCGATCGCGCTGCTGACGCTGGCCTTCCCAGAAGGCGGCTCGCAGCCGTTCGTCGCCTCGGCCTTCTACCCGGCGCTCGTGGGCGTGATCGTGGTCGGAGCCCTGATCCCGCCCGAGCAGCGGGCGCTGCGCATCGGCGCGCTGCTCTACGGCCTGGCGCTCACCGGCTCCTACGTGCTGGACACGGCCGTGGGTGGCAACTCCGACCGCCTGGGATCGCTCGTCGCCGGGCCGCTCGCCGCGTGCCTTCTCGCCGGCGGGGCTAACGTCGCCAACGGGCCGACTCGCGCCCGCGCGCGCGGGCGCGCGAGTCGGCGCTGGGCGCTGATCGTGCTCGCGCCCTTCCTGCTCTACTGGCAGGCCAACGCCCCCGTCGCCGACTTCGCCGCCGCCTCCTCCGATCCGGGCGTCCACGCCTCCTACTACGCCCCCCTCCTGCGCGAGCTGCGCGCCCTGCGAGTCGGCTACTCGGCCCGTCCGGCACGGATCGAGGTCGTCCCCACGACCGACCACTGGGAGGCCCGCTGGGTCGCTCCGCACGTGCCCCTCGCGCGCGGCTGGGAGCGCCAGCTCGACAATCTGCGCAACGCCCTCTTCTACGAAGGACCCAAGCCGCTCGGCGCCGCGCGCTACCACGCCTGGCTGATGCAGAGCGCGGTCTCCTACGTCGCCCTGCCGGACGCGCCGCTCGACTACTCCGCCAAGGGCGAGGCGCACCTGCTGCGCGCCCGAGCGGCGCCCTACCTGCGGGAAGTCTGGCGCTCACGGCACTGGCGCCTGTTCGCCGTCCTTGACCCGACCCCGCTGGCGCAGCCGCCGGCCGTCCTCGACAGCCTCGGGACCGACTCGCTGACCCTGTATGCGCCACGGCCCGGCGCCTACACGGTGCGAGTGCGCTTCACCCCCTACTGGGCGCTCGAGAGCGGCTCGGGCTGCGTCGCCCGGGCGCCCGGAGAATGGACCCGGATCAGCGCCCGCCGGGCGGGCAGCTTTCACCTGGTGATCCGCTTCTCGCTCGCTCGCACCCTCAGCCGTGGCCCTCGTTGCAGCTGAGCATGGTCTAGGCTTACTCCGCGATGGTCGCCCGCGCTCGTCTCCTGCAGGCGCGCGTCCTGCCGCACGGTTGGCTGGATGCGTTGCGGCAGGTCTCCCTCTTCGCCGCCGCCTACGTCGCCTACCGGCTCGTGCGGGGATTGGTCGAGGGTAACGCCAACGCGGCCTTCGCCCACGCCAACGACCTGATCTCGCTCGAGCGGACGTTGCACCTGTTCGTCGAGCCCTCGATCCAGGCATGGGCGTCGGGCAGTCACGTGCTGATGGTGGCCGCCAGCTGGCTGTACGTGAACGCGCAGACGTCCGTCACGATCGCCGCCCTGCTCTACCTGTACCTGCGCCACAACCGCAACTTCTACTTCGTGCGCAACATGTTCATGATCGCCATGGCGATCGCGCTCGTGGCCTACACGGTCTTCCCGACCGCGCCGCCGCGCTTCATGCCCGAGTGGGGATTCATCGACACTGTCTCGGACCTCACAGGCGTGCACGTCTCGCACCAGAGCGCGATGGCCACCGCGCTGTTCAACCCCTACGCGGCCGTGCCCTCGATGCACGTGGCCTTCGCGCTGATGATCGGCTGGCCGCTGGCGCGCCTGTCGCGCAGGCGGGTCGTGAAGGCGCTGTGGATGCTCTATCCGCTGCTGATGGCCTTCGTGATCATCGTGACCGCCAACCACTTCATCTTCGACGCGCTGCTCGGCGCGCTGACGGCCGGCGCCTCGGCCTACGGCGCCATCTGGCTCGCCCGCGCCCGACCCGCCGTGTGGCGCTTCTCGACGGTATCTCCCGCCCGACTCACCCCGAGCGGCTGAGAGCCGAGACCCGATGGCACCCAGACAGCACGCGGCCTCGCGTCGCAGGAGCCGAAGCGCCCAGCGCGCGAGCGCCCGGCGCGCGCGAGCGCCGATCGGGGCGGGGGAGCGCCGCGAGCTGGTGCGCAACCGCCTGATCGAGTCGCGCCTGACGCCCAACGCGATCTCGCTCACCGGCTTCGTGCTGAACGTGGTTGCTGCCGCGCTCGTCTGGGAACGGCTGTTCTTCCTCGGCGGCCTCGCCTTCGTCATCGGCTCGATCATGGACACGCTCGACGGCCGCTACTCGCGCATGTCGGGCAAGGGCACGCCGTTCGGCGCCTTCCTGGACTCGACCCTGGACCGCATCGAGGAGGGCATCGTGCTCACGGCTGTCGCCGGCTACTTCGCGCTGCACGGCAATCGCGCGGCCGCCGCCGCCGTGGTGGTCGCGGTGCTGGCCTCGCTGATGGTCAGCTACACGCGCGCCCGCGCCGAGGCGTTGGGGGTGGAGTGCAAGGTGGGCATCGCCACCCGCCCGGTGCGCGTGGTGATCCTCTCGATCGGCCTACTCTTCGCCAAGGGCGCCTCGCTCGGCAATTTCGAGCTGCTCGAGCCCGCCGTGTTCGTGCTGGCGGCGCTGAGCGTGATCACGGTCGCGCAGCGCATCGCGCACGTTCGCCGCCAACTCTCGGTGTGACCTTGGAGGGCCGGCGGAGTAGTCTCCTACGGCGGGCCGGCCTCCTGTCCGGCCGTCACACCTGAGAAGCAGGGAAGCCCTCGAGGCTCGAGGCTCCCTCCAACGGGCCCCAGCGCCCTCACAAAGGACATCTCACTCGTGATCAAGGAGCACAGCAATGGTGGCGCCCGGAGCAACGGCGCCCCCTCCACAAATGGCGCCGGGCGCTACCAGTCCGAGAAGGTGCGGGTAGCCATCATCGGCGTCGGCAACTGCGCCTCGGCCTTCGTCCAGGGCATCCACTACTACCGCGACGCCGACCCCTCCCAGCGCGTGCCCGGGCTGATGCACGTCGACCTCGGCGGCTACCACGTGCGCGACATCGAGTTCACGGCCGCCTTCGACATCGACTCCAAGAAGGTCGGCAAGGACCTGGGCGAAGCGATCTGGGCCGGGCAGAACAACACGATCAAGTTCGCCAAGGGGGCGGTTGGGGTTCCCAAGAAACTGGGCGTGCCGGTCCACCGCGGCATGACCCACGACGGCCTCGGCAAGTACCTCAAAGAGAAGATCACCAAGGCTCCCGGCGAGACCGCCGACATAGTCAAGATCCTCAAGGACACACACACCGACGTGGTCGTCTCCTACCTGCCCGTCGGCTCCGAGCAGGCGACCAAGTGGTACGTCGAGCAGGTGCTCGAGGCGGGCTGCGGCTTCGTCAACTGCATCCCCGTGTTCATCGCCCGCGAGGACTACTGGGACAAGCGCTTCAAGAAGGCGCGCCTGCCGATCGTCGGCGACGACATCAAGTCGCAGGTCGGGGCCACGATCGTGCACCGCACGCTCGCCCGCCTGTTCGCCGAGCGCGGAGTGGAGATCGAGCGCACCTCGCAGCTCAACGTGGGCGGCAACATGGACTTCTACAACATGCTCGAGCGCGAGCGCCTGGAGTCCAAGAAGATCTCCAAGACCAATGCCGTCACCTCGATCATGGATCACGAGCTGCCCGCCTCAGACATCCACGTGGGGCCCTCCGACTACGTCCCGTGGCTGACCGACCGCAAGTGGGCGCACATCCGCCTCGAGGGTCAGGCCTTCGGCGATGTGCCGCTCAATCTCGAGCTGAAGCTCGAGGTGTGGGACTCCCCGAACTCGGCCGGGATCGTGATCGACGCCGTGCGCTGCTGCAAGCTCGCGCTCAACCACGGGTTGGGCGGCCAGCTCGACGGCCCCTCCTCCTACCTGATGAAGTCGCCGCACAACCAGCGTCCCGACGAGCTGGCGCGCACGGACACGGAGAAGTTCATCGCCACATACGCCCGGCGTCCCGGCACGCGGGCGAAAACGCCCGCGAAAGCCAGGAAACCAGCCAAAGCGCGGGCGGCCAAAGCAGCGGCCGCGAAATAGCCCCCTCGCCACGGGCGCGAAGCGGAGATAATCGAGAGCCGATGAGCGAGCGGTTCTCGATAGCCCACGTGACGCCCTACCCGTGGGAGACGGAGAACGAGGTCAACGATCACGTCAGGCGCGTCGCTGCCGAGCTCTCGCGGCGCGGGCACCGCGTGCTGGTGCTCGCTCCCTCGCGCTCGCAGGAGCGAGTGCGCGCCTCGCGCAAGGCGCTGCGCGCCGGCCGATCTTCGATCGGTCGTGGCGCCCCTGACGGCAGCTCGTCGCTGCTGGAGGGGACCGACACGGGCAGCCCACGCGTGATCGCCGTGGGGGAGGTGCTCGACGTGGCCGGGATCGCCCGGCGACGTCCCGCGGCGCTCCCGATCGACGTGGCGCGCACCATCGAGGAAGTGATGGGCACGGTCGAGCTCGACTTCGTCCACGTCCACGAGCCGTTCGCGCCGAGCACCTCCAACGCCGCGTTGCGCCATTCGCGGGCGCTCAACGTGGGCTCATTCCACTCCTCCACCGAGCGCCTGCTCTCGACGCTCGTGGCCCGCCGCTTCGTCGAGAGCTTCTTCGGCCGCCTCGACGCCCGCACGGCGAGTCTCGCGGCGACCGCAGAGCTGATGGACCGCTACTTCCCGGCCGAGTATCGCCTCGTGCCCGACGGACACCGCACGGCGGATGACCTGGAGGAGATCTATCGCGGGCTCGCCGCGCGCCGGCATCCCACCGGTGGAGACCCGGCGCTCGCCCGCCGGCTCGCCCAACGGCCGTTGATCGACGTCGACCTGCACATGCACACCGACCACTCCGGCGACTGCGCCACACCGGTCGAGGTGCTGCTGGACACGGCCCGCGAGCAGGGTCTGGGGGCAATCGCCGTGACCGACCACAACGAGATCTCGGGCGCCCTGGAGGCGAGCGCCCAGGCGGCGGCCGCGGGCGTGAAGGTGATCGTGGGCGAGGAGGTCAAGACGGCCGGCCAGGGCGAGGTCATCGGCCTGTTCATCAAGGAGAAGATCCCGCGCGGGATGAGCCTCGAGGAGACCGTCGCCGAGATCCGCCGCCAGGGCGGGCTCGTGTACGTGCCCCACCCGTTCGACCGCATGCACTCGGTGCCCGACTACGAGCACCTCCTGAAGATCATCGACGACGTCGACGCGATCGAGATCTTCAACCCGCGCGTGGCGATCGGCGCCTTCAACGAGGAGGCGGCCCGCTTCGCGGCCAAGTACCGCATCCCCGCGGGCGCCGGCTCGGACTCGCACGTAGCCCAAGGGCTGGGCTCGGTGCGCATCCGCATGCGCGACTTCGACGGGCCGGCCGAGTTCCTCCAGTCGCTGCGGGAAGCCGAGATCGTCACCCGCCCCTCCTCGCTGCTGTACGTGCAGGCGCTGAAGTTCCTGCAGACGCGGGCCACCCCGCCGAGGGCGCGCCGCGCCAGCAAGGCGCGGCGCCTGAAGCGCCTGGGAAGGGCTCACGGCAGCGGTGGGCGCAGGTAAGGACGCCCTCCCTCCCACGCAACTACTGATGCACCGTCAAGGACAAGACGACACCCCGTCAAATCCCTCGGGGTCGATGCCTGTGACCGATGACGAGATCCGCGAGAAGTACCTCGAGCGCGCCATCCGCGAGCTCAACACGCTGACGCGCGAGCTGCAGGCATGTCCGCACTGCCCCCGCGGCAACCTGATGCCGGTGCTCGGCTCCGGGCACCCGCAGGCCGACATCATGCTGCTCAAGCACTCCGCCGTGCCCTCTGAGATCGAGGAGGGCGTCGCCTTCTACGGGCGTTCGGGCAGCGCGCTGATGAAGTCGCTGAAGCGCCTCTCGATCGACCCGCTGGCCGTGTACGGCACGCTCTGCGTCAAGTGTCCGCTCAGCGACGTCTCGCTGGCTGACTTCGCGTGCGTGGCCAGGGTGGTCGAGGAGCTCGCGATCGTGCAGCCCAAGATCGTGGTCGTGATGGGCGCCGAGGCGCTCGCCGCGCTCGAGGAGATGGACATCCCGCTGGCGCGCGAGCTGCAACCGCGGCTGGGCGAGATCCAGTCGCTGACGCCCACCATCGACGCTCTGTACGTGCCCAACATCGACGAGTCGCTGGACGAGCAGGACGCCAAGCGCGCGTTCTGGGCCGCCTTCCGGATGCTCGGCGAGTGGTACTCGGCGCAGCCGCCGTACTGATACGTCCCCAGCCGGTCCGGTGTATTACCATTGCTATACACCGCCCCGTCAGTGACGGATATCTCCGTCCTACTCCGTACATGCCCGGCCGACGGTGTATTACCATGGTTATACACCGTCGTCGGTGACGGATACCTCGGCCGTCCTCGAGCACCCCCAGCCGGTCCGGTGTATAACCATTGCTATACACACCTCACGGGCGGAGAACGCGCTCAGACGGTGATGACGATCTTCCCGAGCTTGCCGCCGGCCGCGAAGCGCTCGTAGGCCGCGGCGGCCTCCTCGAGAGCAAACGCCTCGGCGACCGGCACGCGCAGATCCCCGGAGACGAACAGCGGCAGCACCTCGCGCTCGAGGTGGCGAGCGGCGAGCGCTTTCTCCTCGAGCGGACGGGCGCGCAGGGTCGAGCCGTGGATGCGCGCGCGCTTGCCCATCAGCGCCAGCAGGTTGATCTCGGCCTTGGCGCCGGCGCCGACGCCGATCACGACGATGCGCCCGCCGGTGTCGAGCGCCTGGAGGTTCTCGGACAGGTTGGGCGCGCCGACGAGCTCGAGGATTACGTCGAAGGGGCCGTGCGCGGCGAAGCCCTCGGCCGGGATCGCCTCGGCGCCGAGCGCGGCGACCTGCTCGCGCAGCTCCTCACGGTGAACGGTGGCCGTCACGCGCGCCCCCGACGCCCGCCCGAGCTGGATCGCGGCGGTTCCCACGCCGCCGGCTCCGCCGTGCACGAGCAGGCGCTCGCCCGGGCGCAGCCCGGCCTGCGTGAAGAGCGCGTCGTGGGCCGTGGTGAAGACCTCCGGCAGTCCGCCGGCCGGGGCCCAGTCGAGCCCGTCGGGCACTCCCATCAGCACGCGCTCGTGGGCCGTGACGAGCTCCGCCTGGGCGCCGCCCCCGACGATTCCCATCACGCGATCGCCCACCTGGAAGCGCTCCGCGCCCTCACCAACCGCCGCCACCTCGCCGGCGAGCTCCATGCCGGGAATGTCCTGGGGCGAGCCTGGCGGGGCGGGATAGAGCCCGCGCCGCTGCATCATGTCGGCGCCGTTGAGACCCGCGGCGTGAACACGCACGAGCACCTCGCCCGAGCCGGGCGTCGGGTCGGGGTGCTCCTCGATCACGATCTCCCTGTCGCGAATGGTGGCAGCGCGCATCCGCCCAGCCTATCCTCAGGCGGTCGCTACCCCCGCTCCAGCAGCGCCACGCACTCGATGTGGTGGGTCTGCGGGAACATGTCCACGGGGCGCACCTTGCGCAGCACCCAGCCGGCCTCCACCAGTTCGGCCGCGTTGGGCGCCAGCGTGGTGGGGTTGCAGGAGACGTACACGATCCGCGTGGGCGAGGCCTCGACGATGCGGCGGATCACTTTCTTCGACAGGCCGGCGCGGGGCGGGTCGACGACGACCACGTCGGGGCGTCCCGCCCGCTCGAGCAGCTCGGGCAGCGCGAGGCGGGTGTCGCCGGCGAAGAAGCGCATGTTCGTGATCTCGTTTCGCCGTGCTCCGGCGATGGCGTCGGCGACGGCCTGCTCGAGGAGCTCGATGCCCCACATCTCGCCGGCCTTGGGGGCGAGGGTGAGGGCGATCGTGCCGATGCCCGAGTAGAGGTCGTATACGCGCTCCCAGCCCTCCAGCGCCGCGTACTCGCCGACGATGCCGTAGAGCAGCTCGGCCATCTCGGTGTTGGTCTGGAAGAAGGCCTCGGGCGAGATGCGCAGGTCGAGGGCGCCGAGGCGCTCTGGGAGCTCGGACTCGCCCCACACGAGCTCGGTCTCGCCCCCGGCGGTGGTCTCGGCGACGCTGCGCGAGCGCGTCCACAGCACGCCCGAGAGGCTGTCGCCGAGCCCCTGGCTGAGCGCCGCAGCGAGCTGGCCGGCCTCGAGCTCACCGGGGGTGCTCACGATCCGCACCTGCAGCTTGCCCGTGTGGCGCCCTTCGCGCACGACGAGGTTGCGCAGGCGGGCGCGCCCATCCGGGCCCGGAGCGACCCGCTCGTCGCGAGCGCCGCGCCCGCGCCCGCGCTCGCCGCGCCCCCGCTCCCACGCCGTGAGTCCCTCGGCGCGGCACCAGTCGAGGGCGAGCCTCCGCGCGAGGTTCCCCTGCTCGGAGGCGAGCAGGCAGTCCTCCATCTGGATCACGCTGTTGGCGCCGGCCGGGGCGTGAAAGCCGCACACGAGGACCGGGCGGGCTGGATCGCCATCGTCGCGGTTGCCGAAGGAGTACTCGAGCTTGTTGCGGTAGCGCCACTGCTGCACCGCTGGGAGGATCTCCTCGAGCTCGAAGCCGTCGAGGTGTCCGATCCGCCGCAGCGCCTCCTCGACCTGGTCGCGCTTGATCTCGAGCTGGCGCTGGTAGGGGATGACCTGCCAGGCCACGCCCGGATGGTCGGCCTTGGCGGGAATGCGCTCGGGGCTCGGCTCGAGCACCTCAAGCGTGCGCGCGTGGGCGTAGCTGCGCTTGCGCTTGTGGACCACGGCGCGCACGCGGTCGCCGGGGATGGCGCCGGCGACGAACACCACATAGCCGCTCTCGCCGAGACGCGCCACGCCCTCGCCGCCGAAGGCCAGCGACTCGATCTGCAGCTCGAGCTCGTCCCCTCGCTGCGGACGGGTGGTCACCTCGCCGCCTGCGCTCGAGTCGGCCTCGACGGCGCCCGGGCCCATGCTCACGCCGCGGTCACCAGCAGCTCGAGCAGCGCCTTCTGCGCGTGGCGGCGGTTCTCGGCCTGGTCCCAGATGCGCTGGCGCGTGCCGTACAGGAGCTCGGCGGTGATCTCCTCGCCGGGGTGGGCGGGGAGATCGTGCATGGCGAAGGCGCCGGGAGCGGCCGCGTCGAGCAGCTCCTCGTCGAGGCGGTAGTCGGCGAGGGCCGCCCGGCGCTCGGCTGCGGTCTGCTCGTCGCCCATGCTCACCCACACGTCGGTGTAGAGAGCGCGGGCGCCCTTGACGGCCTCGCGCGGGTCCTCGTGCAGCGTGACCAGGCCGCGCGCGCCGGGGGCCAGCGAGAGATCGTCCTCGAGCGAGTAGCCCGCGGGCGAGGCCACGGCCACGTGCATCCCCGCGATCGTGCCGAGGACGGCGAGCGAGCGGGCCACGTTGTTGCCGTCGCCGACGTAGGCCACGCGCAGCCCCTCGAGCGACCCGTAGGCCTCGCGCAGGGTCAGCAGGTCGGCGAGGGCCTGGCAGGGGTGGTGGCGGGCGCTGAGCATGTTCAGGACCGGCGCCGAGCTGTATGCGGCGAGCTCTTCGAGGATGCTGTCCGGGCCGGTCCGCAGCCCGACGGCGACCACGTGGCGGGAGAGCACCAGGGCGGTGTCGCGCACGGCCTCCCCGCGCGAGAGCTGCATCTCGTCGGAGCGCAGCACCACCGGATGCCCCCCGAGCTCGTGCACCCCGACCTCGAAGGAGATCCGCGTGCGCGTGGAGGGCTTCTGGAAGATCAGCGCGACGCTGCGGCCGGCCAGCGCCTGCGAGGAGAGCGGCGCGGCCTTCAGCTCGAGCGCGCGATCCAGCAGGGCGTTCAGCTCGGCCGCCGTCAGCTCTGCGCCGGTGAGAAAGTGGCGTGCCATCGAAGCGGTGAGTCTAGGACCTCTCGGTGATCTGACCTGCCCGCGACCTGCGTATGGCGGGAAGGCTCGTGCCGTGCGGCCGCGAAGCTGGTCATGTGCGAAGGTCCGCCCACCCGAACTTCGGCCTGAGAAAGGATCCATCACCGATGAGACGAGGCATCACCGCTTCGATCGCCTGTTGCGCGCTGGCCCTGATGGCGGGCTGCGGCTCCTCGAGCAGCTCGAGCAGCAACTCCACCACCACGTCCACCGCCACCACCGCCGCGAGCGGGCTGAAACCGAACACCACACCGAACTACGCCAAGCCGTCGGCCTCGGCGCCGGTGCAGAGCGGGCTCGTGCAGATCGCCTATCGCAACATCGCGATCGACCCGGACACGCTCAGAGTGAAGGTGGGGAGCACGATCAGGTGGACCAACTACGACTCGGTCGAACACAACGTCACCAGCGAGGGCGGCCCGCAGAAGTTCGCCTCCAAGGACTTCGGCGAAAACGCCACGTTCGAGATCAAGGCCAACAAACCCGGCCTCATCCACTACCAGTGCACGATCCACCCGGCATCCATGAACGGGACGATCGAAGTGGTGAAGTGAGGATGTGATGATGGCTGCGGCGCGATCCTGAGAGCGCGGCGCGTGGCTGGAGCGCGCGCCGCCCGGTGAGCGCGCGCCGCTCCTCAGTCGAAGGCCGGCAGGCCCTCGTCGGGCGTGGACGCATCGGCGTAGCGGCGGCGGGGGATCCGCCCGGCCAGCCGCGCCAGGCGTCCGGCCTGCACAGCGGCGCGCATCGCCCCGGCCATCCGCACGGGGTCCTGCGCGCGGGAGATCGCCGAGGCTGCCATCACGGCATCGCATCCGAGCTCCATCGCCAGAGCGGCGTCGGATGCCGTGCCGATGCCCGCGTCGAGCACGACCGGAACCGCGACGGCCTCGCGGATGAGGGAGATGTTGTAGGGGTTGCGGATGCCCATGCCGCTGCCGATCGGCGAGCCGAGTGGCATCACCGCGGCGCAGCCCACGTCCACGAGGCGCCGGGCGAGCACGGGGTCATCGGTCGTGTAGGGGAGCACCACGAAGCCCTCGTCGACGAGCTCCTCGGCCGCGCGCAGCAGCTCGGGCGCGTCGGGCAGCAGCGTGTCCTCGTCGCCGATCACCTCCAGCTTGATCCAGTCGGTCGCGAAGGCCTCGCGCGCCAGGCGCGCCGTGATCAGCGCGTCGCGTGCGGTGTGGCAGCCGGCTGTGTTCGGCAGCAGCTCCACGCCCGCCTGCGCCAGCACGTCCACCAGTGAGCCGCGCTGCTCCCCGCTTCCGACCCGCCGCAGCGCCACGGTCACGAGCTCGCTGCCGCTGCGCGCGATCGCCTCTGCCATCAGCTCGAGCGAGGGGAAGCCGCCCGTCCCCAGCAGCAGCCGCGAGCGAAACGTGCGTCCGGCGATCGTCAGCAGATCCTCCTCGGCCACGGGCGTCTCGAGCGAGTCGGGCATCGAGCTCATCCTCCCTGCATCGCCGTCAGGACCTCGACGCGCGCGTCCTCGCCGAGCGTGAACGACCCCCAGGCCGTACGCGGTACGACCTCGCCGTCGACGGCCACGGCCACGCCGCGAGCGTCGAGCGCAAGGCCCATCCGCTCCAGGACCGCGGCCACGGTCGCGCCGGCGGCCACGTCGGAGCCCTCGCCGTTGAGAACGATCATGGCGCGGCCCTCGCCGTCGAGAGCCCTGGCGCCCACGTGTCTGAGAAGCGGGCGGGGTCGCACGCCGCAAGCAGGTCGTTCTCACTCGACTCGCGCGCGCGCGAGTCGAGCAATCCGGCCACCAGCTCGGCGGTCAGGGGAGCCAGCAGGATCCCGTTGCGGTGATGGCCCGTCGCCCACGTCAGACCGGCGAGAGCGCCGCGGCCGATCGCGGGCGCGTTGTCGGGGGTGCTCGGGCGCAGCCCCACGGACAGCTCCTCGATCTCGAGCTCGCTGATGCCGGGGACGAGGTTCCGCGTGTCGCGCAGGAGCTCGTAGACGCCGCCAGCGGTCGGTCGCAGCTCGAAGCCGCGCTCCTCCATGGTCGCGCCGAGCACATAGCGCCCGTCTCCCCGCGGCAGCAGATAGCCGCCCTCGAAGCGCAACACGCGCGCGATCAGGCCCGGGCCCTCGGGGTCGCGCAGCCGCAGGATCTGGCCCTTGACGGGCCTCACCGGCACGCCCGCGCCGGGTGGCAGACCGCCGATCTCCCGTGTCCACGGCCCGGCCGCGAGCACGACCTCCCTTGCACGCACAGGCTCGCCGCCTTCGAGCAGGACACCGACGGCGCGCTCTCCGGCTGCGTCCAGCTCCACCGCCCGGACGCGTGTCTGCTCGCGCAGCTGCACCCCGCTCGCCTGGCAGGCGCGGCGCAGCGCCGCCAGCACGACCCGGGGGTCGACCGCGTGATCGTCGGGCACCTCGAGCGCCAGGCGCAGCGTCGGCGCGAGCGCCGGCTCGAGCTCACGGGCGGCGCTCGGGCGCAGGCGCGCCACGCGCAGGCCAAGCGACTCGCGGAAGGCGAGCTGGCGCTCGAGCTCTCGCGCCTCGTCCTCGTCGCGGGCCAGCAGCAGGGTGCTCGTCTGAAGCAGGGCCACCTCCATCCCGGAGGCCTCCGTCAGCTGCGCGGCGAACCGCGGCCACATCCGGGCCGAGCGCAGCCCGAGCTCGAGCACCCGGCGGCCGGCCTCGCCGAACTCGACCTCGGTGACCGGTGCGAGCATGCCGGCGGCCACGCGCGAGGTGGCGCCGCCTGCCTCGTCGCGCTCGAGCACGGTCACCGACATGCCTCGCTCGCGCAGGCGCCAGGCGAGCGAAAGGCCGATGATGCCGCCGCCCACGACGACCACGTCAACCGGGTGATTCTCGGGCATGGGAGTGATGCTAGCCCGCCCCCTGCGGCGGGGTGCGGCGGCGGGCCTGCGAGACTGCATCGCGCCATGGCAACCGTCGATCAAGGCGCCGAGCGTCGTGCGCGCCTGGCAGCCGCGAGGCTGTATCTCGTGTGCGCCGGCTACCCCGACGCGGGCGTGCTGCCGGACCTGCTGCGCGGCGCGGTGGCGGGCGGCGTGGACGTGGTGCAGCTGCGCGAGAAGCAGCTCGGAGACGATGAGCTCGCGGCCGTGGCCAACGCCTGCCGGGCACTGTGCGAGCGCCTCGGGGTGCTGCTGATCGTCAACGACCGCCCGCTGGTGGCGCGCGAGGTCGGCGCGGACGGGGTCCACGTCGGCCAGGACGACATGCCCGTGGCGGAGGTGCGCGAGCTCGTCGGCCCCGACATGCTGATCGGCCTCTCCACGCACGCCCCCGAGGAGATCGACGCGGTGGACCCCGCCGTCGTGGACTACATCGGGGTGGGCCCGATCCACGAGACTCCCACCAAGGAGGGTCGCCCGGCCGTGGGCCTCGAGCTGATCCGCTACGCCACCGCCCACGCGCCGGTGCCGTTCTTCGCGATCGGCGGTCTCTCCGCCGAGAACCTCGACGAGGCGCTCGACGCGGGCGCCGAGCGCGTGTGCGTCCTGCGCGCCATCGCCGACGCCGAGGACCCCGAGACTGCGGCGGCCGCCATTCGCGCGCGCCTGGACCCGCGGGCGCCGGAGCGCCCGCGAGCGCCGGAGCGCTGAGTTGCCTGGCGAGAGCGGCGAGGAGACGGAGAGCCGCGCGCTCGAGCGGGCCCGGCGCGAGGAGGCCGCGCGCGCGGCCCTCACGCCGCTGGCCGACGACGAGCGCCCCACCCCGCTGCTGGTCGCCGTGGCCGTGTCCGTGGCGCTCGGGGTCGCCGTGCTCGTCGGAGCGCTGAGCGTCCACGACCTCGCCCGTCGTGGCGGCTCGCTCCCGGGAGCGCTGTTCATCGCGGCGCTGCTGGCGCTGCTCGCCCGCGGGATGTACGCGCGACGCTACTGGGCGGTGCTCGGCTTCGAGGCGCTGCTCGCCTTCCAGATCCTCGTCACCTCGCTGGCGCTGGTGGTCGCCTCCACGATCGCCGCGGCGGCGGTGTGCGTGGCCAGCGTCGGGCTCGGCGGCTGGCTGTTCTGGAAGCTCGTACGCGTGATGGGTCGCATCCAGGCGGGCGAACAGCGCGATCGCCCGCCCGCCGGGTAGCGTGCGGGCCGGCCCTTCAACGCTTCGATAGGCTCAGCTCATATGGCTGAGAGCTCCTACGACGTCATCGTCATCGGCTCCGGACCCGGTGGCTATGTCGCCGCGATCCGCGCCGCCCAGCTCGGCAAGAAGACCGCTGTGGTCGAGCGGGACAAGGTCGGCGGGCGCTGTCTGAACTACGCCTGCATCCCCGCCAAGGCGGTGCTGCGCTCGGCCGATCTGCTCAGCGAGATCCGCGACTCCGAGGAGTTCGGGCTGAAGGTGAGCGGCGTCGAGGTGGACTATGCGGCGATCCAGGCGCGCCGCGGGAAGGTCGTCTCCACGCTCACCTCCGGCGTCAGTGGCTTGTTCAAGAAAAACAAGATCGACTACATCGAGGGAGACGGCACCCTGACCGCCGACGGCGACGTCCGCGTCGGCACCCCACAAGGGGGCACACCCCCTGCGGGGGCGCAGGCGGGCGAGCAGGCCTACGGAGCGGGCAGCGTGATCCTCGCCACGGGGTCGGTCCCGCGCGCGATCCCGGGCGTCGAGTTCGGCGGGCGCGTGATCGGCACCGAGCAGGCCTGGGCGCTCGAGGAGGTCCCGGCCCGTCTGACCGTGGTGGGCGCCGGCGCCTCCGGCGCCGAGATCGCCTCCGCCTTCGCGCGCCTCGGCAGCGAGGTGATCCTGCTGGAGGCCCTCGACCGCGTGCTGCCCACCGAGGACGCCGACATCTCGCGACTGGTCGAGCGCGGACTCAAGCGCCAGGGCATCGACGTGCACACGGGCACGCCCGTGGCCGAGGTGAGCACGGGCGAGACGAGCGTCAGCTTCTCCTACGGCGAGAGCTCGGGCGAGGCGGACTACCTCGTGATCTGCGCCGGGCGCGCCGCGGACGTGGACGGCCTCGGCCTGGCCGAGGCAGGGGTCGAGCTGGACGATCGCGGGCTGGTCAGGGTGGACGGCGCCCTGCGCACGTCACGTCCGGGGGTCTATGCGATCGGGGATCTCGTGCAGGGGCCTGCGCTGGCCCACAAGGCCTCGGACGAGGGCGTGATCGCGGCCGAGGACATCGCCGGACTGCAGACCCACCCGATCGCCTACAACGACATCCCCCGTGCCACCTTCTGCACGCCCAACGTCGGCTCCTTCGGTCTGACCGAGGCGCAGGCCCGCGAGCAGGGCTACGACGTGGTCGTCGGCAAGGTCCCCTACGGCGCCGTCGGCGGAGGCACGGTCTACGGCGACCGCACGGGCCTGGTCAAGGTCGTCGGCGAGAGCTCCTACGGCGAGCTGCTGGGTGGGCACATCGTGGGCTCACGCGCCACCGAGCTGATCCAGGAGCTGGTCAACGTGCGCGCGCTGGAGGGGGGCTTCCCGGAGCTCGCCCGCATCATCCACGGCCACCCCACCCTGTCCGAGGCCGTGATGGAAGCCGGGCGCGCCGCCGACGGCTGGCTCATCCACGGCTGAGGACGTGTCCTCAGACGCGGCCGCCTTCTACTTCGACCTGGCCAGCCCGCTGGCCTACCTCGCGGCCGAGCGGATCCTGCAGGTGCTCGGCGCGCCGGCCGAGTGGCAGCCGGTGCTCGCGCGCGAGCTCCCCGGCGCAGAGAGCTTCGAGTCCTTTCGCTGCGCCGAGGAGCGCGAGGTCTTCAGCGCCGAGATCGCCCGCCGCGCCCAGGAGCTCGAACTGCAGCCGCTGCGCCTGCCCGAGCCCTTCCCCTTCGACAGCTCCCTGGCGATGCGCGTGGCCACCTACGCCAAGTCGATCGGGCGCACCGTGCCCTTCGCCCAGGCCGCCTTCCGCCAGGCCTTCGCGGGCGGACGCTCGCTGGCGGATCCGGACAACGTGCTGATCGCGGCCGCCGCCTGTGAGATGCACCCGGCAGCCGTGCTCAAAGGGGCGGGGCTGCGCTCCGTCGCCGAGCAGCTCAGCGCGGCCACACGGGCCGCCGCTGAGGCGGGCGTGACCGACGTACCCGCCGTGGCCATCGCCGGACGCGTCTTCCACGGCGAGCGCGCACCCGAGGAGGCCGCCGCGCACATGCGCGCGCACGTGCGCGGTCGGCCCGTCGCGGGAGCCGGACGGTGAGAGCCAAGGACGCCTACCGGCTGATCGTCACCCGCGGCGGGCGGGCGCCGGCGCTGCTGGCGGACACGAGCCGCGTGGACCACATCGAGGTCGTGGAGGTCGACAGCGGCGAAGCGGTCCTCTTCTGGGACCGCCCCCCGCAGGCGGCCTCGAAGCTCGCGCGGGCGCTGCGGGCCGACCTCTCCCAGCTGCAGGCCGAGGAGTTCATGGCGCGCTGGGCTACCGTGGAGCACTGATGGCAAGCCTCCCCGAACCGGACCGCACGCGCGAGTGGCTGAGCACGATGACGCTCATCCGCCGCTTCGAGGAGCGGGCGGGCGAGATGTACGCACGGGCCAAGGTCGGAGGCTTCCTGCACCTGTCGATCGGCGAGGAGGCCACGATCGTGGGCAGCGCCAGAGCGCTGCGCGACAGCGACTACCTGATCTCGACCTACCGCTCCCACGGGCACGCGCTCGTGCGCGGCACGCCGCCCGAGAACGTGATGGCCGAGCTGTTCGGGCGCGTGGACGGCTGCTCGGGCGGCCGCGGCGGCTCGATGCACATGTTCGACCTGAGCCGCCGCTTCATGGGCGGCTACGGCATCGTCGGCGGCAACCTCCCGATCGCCGCTGGGATCGCGCTCTCGAGCGACTACCGCGACACCGACGAGGTCACCCTCTGCGTGTTCGGCGACGGCGCCTCCAACCAGGGGACCTTCGGCGAGACGCTCAACCTCGCCGCCCTGTGGAAGCTCCCTGTCGTGTTCATGGTCACCAACAACCAGTTCGGCATGGGCACCGCGCTGCGCCGCCACTCGGCCGTGACCGACCTGCAGCGCAAGGGCGAGAGCCTCGGAGTTCCGGGCATGCGCTGCGACGGGATGGACGTGCTCGACACCCACGCCGTCCTGGCCGAGGCCGTGGCCCGGGTGCGCGAGGAGCGCTGCCCGGTGCTCGTGGAGGCCGTCACCTACCGCTTCCGCGGGCACTCGATGGCAGACCCCGAGCAGTACCGCACGAAGGAGGAGGTCGCCCTTTGGCGGGAGCGCGACCCGATCCCGGCGTTCGCCGAGCTGCTGATCGGAGAGGGCGTCATCGACGAGGCCGAGCGCGAGCGCATCGACGCCGAGGCGATCGCGCGGGTGGACGCGGCCGTGGAGTTCGCCGAGGCCTCGCCGTTCCCGGCGCCCGAGTCGCTGTATGACGACGTGTACGTGCTCGACCCGAACGTCCGCGGGCGCTACTCCGCACAGACCTCCGAGGAGCAGGCCAACCGTGCCCGGACCGCCGCGGCGGCTCCCGAGGACTCGGCCCAGGCGGCCAACGACGAGATCCCCCAGCAGCTGACCCAGGCGCTCGCCGCGGGCGAGGACGGCGGCGAGACCTCGGCGACGGGAAGCTCAGCGGCGGGAAGCTCCGCGGCGGGGGCCTCCTGATGGCCCAGATGCGCTACCGCGAGGCGTTGAACGCGGCCCTGCGCGAGGAGCTCGGGCGGGACGAGCGCGTGATCCTGATGGGCGAGGACATCGGCGTGTTCGGGGGCGCCTTCAAGGTCACCGACGGCCTGCTCGAGGAGTTCGGCGAGAAGCGCATCCGCGACACGCCCATATCGGAGAACACGATCGTGGGCGTGGGCGTGGGCGCCGCGATGACCGGGCTGCGCCCGGTGGTGGAGCTGATGACGATCAACTTCGCGCTGCTGGCCTTCGACCAGATCGTCAACCACGCGGCCCACATCCATTACATGTTCGGCGGGCAGGTGCGCGTGCCGCTGGTCGTGCGCATGCCCCAGGGCGCCGGGCACCAGCTGGGACCGACGCACTCCCACTGCCTGGAGGCGATGTTCCTGCACGTCCCCGGCCTGCTCGTGGCCGTGCCCGCAACCGCGGCCGACGCCAAGGGCCTGCTGAAGAGCGCGATCCGCGAGGAGAACCCCGTGATCTTCATCGAGCACGAGTCCCTCTACGGCGTCCGCGGCGAGGTCCCCGAGGGCGAGGACGAGCTGGTGCCCTTCGGCCTGGCGCGGGTCGCGCGCGAGGGCTCGGACGTGACGATCGTGGGCGTCTCGCGTATGGCCCTCACGGCCGAGCGGGCCGCCGAGACGCTCGCGAGCGAGCACGGGGTGCAGGCCGAGGTGATCGACCCGCGCACCCTGCGCCCGCTCGACCTCGACACGATCCTCGAGTCCGTGCGCAAGACCAACCACTGCGTGATCGTCGAGGAGGGCTGGCCCCACGGCGGCGTCGGCGCCAACCTCGCCGCCCTCGTCTCCGAACAGGCCTTCGACGACCTCGACGCGCCCGTGCAGCGCGTGGCCGGAGCCGACGTGCCGATGCCCTACTCCAAGCCCCTGGAGGACATCGCCTACCCGCACGAGCCGCAGATCGTCCACGCGGCCCTCGCCGCGCTGGGCACGCGCGCGGACGCCGCCGGCGCGCAGGGAGCCACGCGATGAGCGAGATCGTGATGCCGCGCCTGTCGGACACGATGGAGGAGGGCACGATCCTGCGCTGGCTGAAGGGAGACGGCGATCAGGTGGCCCGCGGCGAGGAGCTCGTGGAGATCGAGACGGACAAGGCCACCATGACCTACGAGTCAGACCTCGAGGGCGTTCTGCGGATCGTCGCCGCCGAGGGCGCCACGCTGCCCGTGGGCGAGCTGATCGCGACCGTCGGCGAGGCGAGCGCGAGCGAGCGCGCACCGGCGGCTGCCGGCGATAGCGGCGCGGCGAGCGGCGCCGCCCCGGTGCAGGCCGACACAACGGCACAGCCGACCACTGATGAGGACGCAGAGGAGGTGTCCGCACGGGAGCCCAGCGCGGGCGCGCCCGGCGTGGGCGAGCGCGTGAAGGCCTCGCCGCTGGCCAGACGCATCGCCCGCGAGAGCGGGATCGACCTGCATGCGCTCACGGGCAGCGGCCCGGGTGGGCGGATCGTCAAGGCCGACGTGCTGGGCGACGGGGCGGCGGGCGCGAGCGCCGCCCCGGAGGCTCCTGCGGGCGCTCCGAGCCTCGAGGGCGTGGCTAAGGCCAAGGGCGAGACGACCGACGTGGAGCTCTCGCGCACGCAGCAGACGATCGCCCGTCGCATGGCCGAGTCCAAGGCCACGATCCCGGACTTCTCGATCCAGGCCGAGGTGGACATGGAGGAGTGCGTGAAGCTGCGCTCAGAGCTCAAGCGCATCGCACACACCGAGCTCGCCGGGAGCGCCGGACCCGGCCAGGAGCAGAGCCAAACGCCGACCTACAACGACATGGTCGTCAAGGCCTGCGCGCTGGCGCTGCGCGAGCACCCGCGCGCCAACGGCAGCTACCGCGACGGGCGCCTGCAGCTGCACTCGCGCATCAACGTCGGCGTCGCCGTGGCCGCCCAGGACGCGCTTGTCGTCCCCACCGTGTTCGACGCCGACGAGAAGTCGCTCGGCGAGATCGCACGCGAGACCCGCAGGCTCGCCGAGCGCGTACGCGCGGCGACGATCACGCCGCCGGAGCTCGGCGGTGGCACCTTCACGGTCTCGAACCTCGGGATGTACGGGGTGCGCAGCTTCACCGCGATCGTCAACCCCCCGCAGGCGGCGATCCTGTCGGTCGGCTCGCTCGAGCCCCGCGCCGTGGTCCGCGACGGGGCAGTGCTCGTGCGTCACACGATGACCCTCACGCTGGTCTGCGATCACCGCATCCTCTACGGCGCCGATGCCGCGCAGCTGCTCGCCCGGATCCGCGAGCTGCTGCAGGCCCCCTCCGCGCTCACGCTGTAGGGCTCGAAGCCGCCGCCGCGCCCCATCTGCGAGGCGCGGCGGCCCGGCCGCTCGGCTCAGCCCAGGAGCTTGACGGCTTCGCCCAGCAGTTTTCTCCCGCTCTTGAGCGCCGCCAGAGCCTTCGTGGCTTCCGCTTGGGCGGCTTCGGGATTGCTCGCCTTGTCCGCAAACGCCGCCTTCAGTTTTTCGTAGGAGACGATGATCGCCTTGAGGCCCTTGACGAACTTGGCCTTGGCCGCCTTGACCTTGGGGGTCTTGGCCGACTGATGCGCGACCTTGCTGCGCAGGCCGCCGATCACGGCGATCGAGTTGGTGATCGCTTCCTCGACCGGCGCCGCATTTTTGGTCGTCTTGTATTCGCCCACCGCCGTCAGCGTGTGGCCTTCCGCCACCGCGATCTTGCTGGAGTAGCTCCTGAACGCCTCCTTGATGCTCGCCTTGCTGGCCATCGCCCCCGTCACCGGGCCCGCCAGCGCCCCCAGCAGCACCGCCAGGCCGCACGCGGCAACCAACCTCCTTGCACAGGTCATCCGATCCGCCTCCGTTCACCGTCCGCTTCCCCCCGGGCCATGTCCCGGAGGCTTGCCTGCTAGGCCACTCTAGTTCCCCGTCGACGCTGGGGTCGAACCCCCTGGCGGGCCCGGACAGCGCGCGGGCGCTAGGCCGGGCGGAGGCGCAGCGGGTCCACCCAGCGCAGCCCCGGGAAGCGCGCGAAGTCGTTGTCGCCCGAGCAGAGGGTGGCCCCATGCTCAATCGCGAGGGCCGCGAGGTGAGCGTCACTCGTCAGATTGCCGCCCGCGCCGAGCGGTGTGAGCAGGTCGCGCAGCACTGCAGCGTGCCGGTCGGTGGGATGGACGACCGTGACGGCCGGCTGAGCGAGCCAGCGGTCGATGACGTCGAGTGCCTGCGCCGCCTTCCATGGACGAGCTACGGTCCTCGCGTTGGTCGTGATCCGCAGGAAGCCGATCAGCACGAGCCAGGCGAACGCAACCGTCTCGGCGCCCGAGAGCGTCGTCTCGACCCAGTCGAGGGCCCCCTCATGATGGGTCGCCGTCTCGTCTGCCGCGTACACGAGCAGGTTGACGTCGGGCAGGATCACTTGCCCAGTTCGCGCTTGCGCAGGATCTCCTCGTCCTCCAGTTCGCCGGCGAGCCTGAGCGCCTTGTCGAGGTTGACCCCCGGGAGCACGCCGAGCGGCGCCGTCGGCATCTTGAAGCGCCGTGCGGCTGGAGCAGCGCCGTTGAGACCCGCCCGCACGGCGTCATTGAGGGCGACCTTGAACGAGACGCCGCGCTCGCGCATGACCTGTTTGAGCTTCATCTCCACATCCGGGTCGAGCGTGACCGTCGTGCGCATTGGAGCATCATATCATCAGTGCTCAAGCTGTCATGATGCAAGACCACTTCGACGCTAGGCTTGAGGGAGCACATGCGCAATGCGGTCCCGCACTCCGACGAGCTCTGGGTTTCCCACTTGGGCCATGTCCCCTATTCCGACGGGATCGCGGTCCAGGAGACACTGCGCGAACGGCGCATCGCCGGCGAGCTGCCGGACCTCCTGCTGCTGCTCGAGCACCCCCCCGTCTACACCCGCGGGCGGCGCTCCGGCGCCGAGGACCTGCCGCTCGGCGAGGACTTCTACCGCGCCAAAGGCATCGACGTCGTGGACACAGACCGCGGTGGGCGGCTCACCTACCACGGCCCCGGGCAGCTCGTGGGCTACCCGATCATGCAGATCGAGGACGTTGGGCGATACCTGCGCACGATGGAAGACGCGATCGTGGCCGCGCTCGCCGAGGAAGCGGTGCAGGCGCGCTCCCGCCACGACGAGGGGATCGACTACACCGGGGTCTGGGTCGAGGATCGAAAGATCGCCTCGATCGGCGTGCACATCTCGCGCGGCGTCACCACCCACGGCTTCGCCGTCAACGTCGCCAACGACCTCGAGCCCTTCTCCTGGGTCGTGGCCTGCGGCCTGCCCGACGTCGCCATGACCTCGCTCGCCACCGAGCTCGCGCCCGGGCGCTCCACCGGCCTGCCCTGCTTCCGTCGTCGCATGGCCTTCCACTTCGCAAACGCCCACGGCCGCCGCCAGCGCCTCGTATCCCCCTGGCGCCTGGGCATCGGCACTGCGAACCCCTCCCCGCTCGCGGAGCGAGCGCCCATAAATCGTTCCTCGCCACGAGAGGCAGTGCCCGCGTGAGCGCCACCAGGTCTCGCTCCAACCCGGGAGGCATGGACGTCCTGACGGTGCTCGGCTCCGACGTGCGCCCGCTGCGCGAGCGCAAGCCGCCCTGGTTCAAGGTGCCCCCGCCCGGCGGTCAGCGCTACCGCGAGCTCACCGCCCTGATCCGCGAGGAGAACCTGCACACCGTCTGCCAGGAGGCCGCCTGCCCCAACGTGGGGGAGTGCTGGGAGCGGGGCACCGCCACCTTCATGATCCTCGGCGACACCTGCACCCGCCGCTGCGGCTTCTGCAACGTCAAGACCGGCAAGCCAACCTGGAACGACCCGCTCGAGCCGGCCCGCGTGGCGCGCTCGATCGCCCGCATGGGCCTGCGCCACGCCGTCATCACCTCCGTCGACCGCGACGACCTGCCCGACAAGGGCGCCTCGGCCTTCGTCGGCGTCATCCGCCAGGTTCGCCGCCAGGCCCCCGACTGCCAGATCGAGGTGCTCACTCCCGACTTCCAGGGACAGGAGATGCCGCTCGCCAAGGTCATCGCCGAGCGGCCCGACGTCTTCAACCACAACGTCGAGGTCGTCCCCCGCCTGTATCCCATCGCCCGCCGCGGGTCGCGCTTCGAGCGCTCCTGCCGCGTCCTGCGCGTCGCCGGCGAGCTCGGCGAAGGCGAGGTGGTCACCAAGTCCGGGTTGATGGTCGGGCTCGGCGAGACCCATGAGGAGATGGTCGAGACCTTCGGCTCGCTGCGTGAGAGCGGCGTGCAGGTGCTCACCGTCGGCCAGTACCTGCGCCCTTCCGAGCGCCACCTCCCCGTCGTGCGCTACTGGCACCCCGACGAGTTCGCCGCGCTGGAGACGGCCGCATATGGGCTCGGCTTCGACCACGTCGCAGCCGGTCCCCTCGTGCGCTCCTCCTATCACGCCGACCAGCACGTTGGGTGGGCGGGCATGCCAAAACAGGCCGGCATCGGCCCCCTGGCGGCGCGGGCATAGGCCGGGTCGCACCCCCGAGGAGAGCGCCCTCGAGGAGGCGACTCGCGCGCGCGCGTGCGTCCGCGCGCGAGTGGTCCCCTTGCGATCAACACACCAACCGCACCCCAGTCCCCGGTGAGAGCACGGGGGATAGGCTCTGAACCACCCCCGCCCGCTGCGGGCCCGCAGCGATGTTCCCGCTCAAAGACAACATCCCGCTCGCGCGGTTCCCGCTCGTCACGGTCGCCCTCGTGGCGATCAACGTGATCGCCTACCTGCTCGAGATCCGCCACGGCGGCAGCTTCTTCGGAGGTCCCGCCGACAGCGTGGCCGTGCACTACGGCGCCATCCCCTACGAGCTCACCCACCCGGGCAAGCACTGCGAGCTCGTCTCCGTCCAGACGCTCGAAGGCGTGGGGCGCAGCGTCGCCTGCCAGCCTGTGCCCTTCAGGGTAGGCCAGCCGGGCGTCCTCGGCAGCCCCGGCGCCCAGCCCGCCACCTGGGAGACCGCCTTCACCTCCATGTTCCTGCACGGGAGCTTCCTGCACATCTTCGGGAACATGCTCTTCCTGGCCATCTTCGGGCCGACCGTCGAGGACGCCATGAGCCGCCCCCGCTATCTGGCCTTCTACCTGCTCGGTGGGCTCGTGGCGCTCGGCGCCCAGGTGCTCGTCGACCCGAGCTCCACCGGCCCCACGCTCGGCGCCTCCGGCGCGATCGCCGGGGTGCTCGGCGGCTATCTGCTGCTGTATCCCCGGGCCCGCGTCCTGAGCCTCGTCTTCATCGTCTTCTTCGTCACGATCATCGAGGTCCCCGCGGTCTTCCTGCTCGGCTTCTGGTTCCTCGAGCAGCTCTACTTCGGCCTCGCCGGCCTGGACAGGGTGGGCGGGATCGGATCGAGCGGCGAAGGCGTCGCCTACTTCGCACACATCGGCGGCTTCGCCTTCGGGCTGCTCGCCATCAGGCTGTTCGCCCTCCGACGCGCCAATCGGCCGCGGCTGCCTGTGTACTAGGCGCCATGGACCGGAAAGCCAGGAGATCTGCGTGACGCGCCTGTTCGTGCTGTGCCTCGCCCTGGTGTTCATCGCCGGCTTCGGCTACCTCACCTTCCGCGCGATCGCCGAACAGGGCGTTACAGTCGCAGGAGCACTCTCCGTGTTCATCCTCGTGATGCTCGCCGTGGGCATCATCGGCGCGCTTCGAAACCCACCCCGATGAGCAACTCGCCCTTCCTGACACCCACCCAGAGCCGCGCCCGGCGGGCTCTGGCCGCCAAGCGCCGCCGCAGCCGCCAGCTCACCGCCCTCGCCCTGCTCGCCCTGGCGGTGCTCATCGCCGGCGGCGTGCTGGCGCTGACCAGCCGCTCCAAGAGCAGCGCCCATGGCTCCTCACGCCGGGTCGTTGCGCATACCGCCGTCAAGGCCCCGCCGGCGCCCGCCCTCTCCATCTATGGCCTGCCGCTCGCCAAGCCCGCCCTGGCGCTCACAGGCATCGCCGATCCGGCGCGCGACCCGATCCAGCTCAGCTTCCACCACCCGCCCAGGGCCGGGCTGCTGTTCAACCTCGACACCGGGCAGGTCCTGTGGGAGCTCGATCCCCACATGCGCGTTCCTGTCGCCAGCCTGACCAAGATGATGACCGCCCTGATCACCGTCAAATCCGCGCCGCCGGCCGCACCCGTGCTCGTGACCAGGCAGGCCGTCGACTCGAATGGCTCCAAGGTCGGCGTGCTGCCCCTCGGTAGGCACGTGCTCCTCGAGACCATGCTCTACGGCCTGCTTCTGCCCTCCGGCAACGACGCCGCGGTCGCCCTCGCCCAGCACGTCTCCGGAAGCGTCAACGCCTTCGTCAGGCAGATGAACGCCGAAGCCGCCGGGCTGGGGATGGGCTGCACCCGCTACTCCTCTCCCTCCGGCTACTACGACTCCGGCAACTTCTCCTGCGCGGCCGACCTCGCCGAGCTCGCCCGCGCCGACCTCGCCCAGCCGCGCATCGCGCGCGTGACCCACACCTACTCCGCCGTGCTGCCCTTCCCGATCAAGGGCGGCAAGCTCTACCTCTACAACAACAACCCGCTGCTCATCTACCGCTACCCGGGGACCACCGGGCTGAAGACCGGCTACACCGAAGCCGCCGGGCGCTGCCTGGTCGCCACCGCCGAACGCCACGGCGTGCGCCTGGGGGTCGTGATCCTCGACTCCACCGCCCCTGGCACCGAGGCCAAACAGCTGCTCGACCGCGGCTTCCATGACGTCTACCACCTGCCCCAGGTGCCCGAGACGCCAATGCCCGCGGGCGCCTGAGCGGCCAGCTCCGCGCGCTCGCCCGGCTTGGGGTACCGTTCCCCCCCTTACAAGGATTGACTGGCCAGTCAGCCAAAGGAGAAGCCGTGGATCTCGACGACACACCGGAGCAGGCCGCCTTCCGCGCACAGGCGCGAGGCTGGCTGGAGGAGCACTCATCCGAAGCGCCCGTCCTCACAGGACCGGGAGCGCTGCAGGACGAGGCGGAGATCTTGGCCGCCCGCCGCGCCTGGCAGGGCAAGCTCGCCGAGGCAGGCCTCGCGGGAGTGACCTGGCCCAAGGAGTACGGCGGCCAGGGCCTCGGCCCGATCGAGCAGGTGCTCTCCAACCAGGAGATCGGCCGCGCCAAAGTGCCGGGGATCCTCGACGCGATCGGCGTCGGCATGCTCGGCCCCACGATCATCGCCCACGGCTCCGAGGAGCAGAAGACGCGCTATCTCGGCGCGATGCTCCACGGCGATGAGGTCTGGTGCCAGCTCTTCTCCGAGCCCGCCGCCGGCTCCGATCTCGCCGCCGTGCAGACCCGCGCCCGCCTCCAGGACGATGGCAGCTGGCGCCTCACCGGCCAGAAGGTGTGGACGACCAACGCCCAGTTCGCCTCCTACGGGCTGCTCCTGGCTCGCACCGACGCCGACGTGCCCAAGCACAAGGGCCTGACCATGTTCGTCGTGCCGATGGACGCCGAGGGCGTCACCATCCGCGGGCTGCGCCAGATCTCCGGAGAGGCCGAGTTCAACGAGGTCTTCTTCGATGACGTCTCAGTCGGAGCCGACGCTGTCGTGGGCGGAGTCGGAAACGGCTGGGGCACCGCCCTGACCACGCTGATGTTCGAGCGCGTAACCATCGGCCTCGGCGGCGAGGGCCTCGGCTACAACTCCACCCGCTTCGCCGGCGCCATCGCCGCCGACCCCGACGCCCGGCGCAACCCCGAGGTGCGCCACCAGCTCGGCGAGATCGCCAGCGAGCTGCTCGCCGTGCGCTTCACCGGCTACCGCACCCTGACGGCCCTGCAGAAAGGCCAGATCCCCGGCCCCGAGGCCGGCCTGGCCAAGGTCACGATCGTCAGCGGCGCCATCAAGGCCGGCGATCTGATCGCCGACGTGGTCGGCCCCGACGCCCTGCTCGAGGACAGCGAGTGGGCCTACATGATCTCCTTCCTGCCCGGCCTGAAGTCCGCCGGCGGGACCGAGGAGATCCTCCGCAACACGATCGGCGAGCGCGTGCTCGGGCTGCCCCCCGAGCCACGGCTCGACAAGGGCATCCCGTTCTCCGAGCTGCGTTCAAAGGAAGGGGCGCCAGCATGAACCTCGCACTCTCAGACGAGCAGGTCTTCCTGCGGGAGGCCGCCCGCGGGGCGCTCTCGCGCTTCAAGACGCTCGAGGCAGCCCGCGAGGCGCTCGATACCCCACAAGGGGGCACAGGCGGCAACGCCAGCGCCCTGCCCGACCTGTGGCCCACCGCCAGGGAGGCCGGCTGGCCCGGCCTGCTGATCTCCGAGGAGCACGGCGGCGCGGGCCTCGACGCCTTCGACGCGATGCTCGTGCTCAGCGAGTGCGGGCGCGTGATCGCCTCCATCCAGCTGCTCGGGCATCTCCCCGCTACAGCGATCCTGAATGACGGGGTGGGTGGGAACGGTTCTGCCCCAATGCTCGAGGAGCTCGCCACCGGCGAGAAGCGAGCCGCCTACCTGCCCGCCTGCCCACCCGACGACCTCGCCGACGACTGGAGCGTCGATCCCGCCCACGGGCTCGCCCGCCCGTCCGCACCGCGGGTGAGTGAGGCCGACGGCCAGGCGCGCGTCAGCGGCGAGCTCGCCTTCGTCCCCGACGCCCCCGGCGCCGACCTGCTCGTGGGCGTGGCCCTGCTGGATGGTCGCCCCGTCGGCGTCGCCATCGAGGGAAGCGCCGCAGGCGTCTCCATCGAAGCCGTCACGCGCTACGACTCCACCCGCTCACTCGGTCACGTCTCGCTGAAGGAGGCCCCCGCCACGATCCTCGACACACCCGTCGAGGCCCTCGCCGGCGCCTGGCATCTCGCGCAGTCGCTGATCGCGGCCGAGTCCCTCGGCAGTGTCGAGACCGCGCTCGACGTCTCAGTGGCCTACGCCAAGGAGCGCTTCACCTTCGGGCGCGCCATCGGCTCCTACCAGGCCGTCAAGCACAGTCTCACCGAGGTCCTGCGCCAGCTCGAGAACGGGCGCTCGCTGCTCTACTACGCCGGCTGGGCGCGAACGGGAGGGCCGGACGAGTTCCCGCTCGCAGCCAGCGCCGCGCGCTCCGTCGCCGGGCGCGCGCTCGACACGGCCGCCCGCACGATGATCTCCGTCCACGGCGGCATCGGCGCCACGTGGGAGCACGACGCGCCGCTCTACTTCCGCCGGGCGCAGCTCTCGCGTCGGCTGCTCGGGGGAACCGGGCGGGCCACCGACCGGGTGGCCGGGGAGCTGATCGCGCAGGCGGACGCGGCTTAGCGCCTGGCTCGTGCCGCGCTCGCCTTCGGCCTGGCGGCCGGTGCGGCTTCGATCAACGCAGCCAGCACCGGTGCCCCGTAGGCCGCGTGAACCGCTTCCACGAGCGAGGCGTCAGTGGCGCAGTTGATGCAGAAGCCATGCTGTGACCAGCCGATCGCCCGCGCCAGCACCTGATCGGCGTAGGTCACGCCGGTGACATCGTGGCCGTAGTAGTCGTAGGCCGCGCCCCAAGCCGAGCCGTCGAGCGCGTACCCGGCGCCGTCGGCCGAGAGCAGGTGGGCGGCGGCCATGATCGCGTCGAAGTCGTCGTAGATCGACGGATGCACCCTGGTCATGTGGTCGTAGGCCGCGGGACGGCGGCTGTAGCGGTAGGAGTCGCTGACGAGGTTCCAGGTCGTGACGGGCCCATTGGTTACGTTGAACTGCATCGGCCCACCGCAGCAGTGGGCGAAGTTGAGGCCGTGATACGTGCTGGGGGCGGTCGAGAACGCGCTCTCCTGCATGTGGATGGAGGCCAGCAGCAGCCAGTTGACCCCAAAGGTGCTCTGCGCGGTGGCGTAGATCGGGTAGAAGCCTTCCATCCAGCGTCTCGCAATGTGCGTCTGGGTGGCCGCCGCGAAGCGTCTGGCGTCGAGGCTCTGTTGGCCGGCCGAGGGACGGGCGAGGATCCGCGCCGGCTGCTGCTGCGCGGCGGCGCTCGCGGTGGCAGCGGGCGTGGGCGTCGCGACCGACACCACCACCGGGGGCGGCGCCGTCATCGTGGTGCTGCCCACGAGCCCGCTGAGCACGGCCACGAGCACGACCACGCCGATCAGGCCGGTGGAGCCTGCCAGCAGCCACGCCCGTCGTTCGGAGGCGGGCGCCGGGAGGTGCGCGAACGGCGGCGAGGCAGGCGCAGGCGCGCCGGGTCGCTCGTCCGGGAACGCCGGGGGTGCTTGCTCAGGGTGGGTCACGGGCCGATACAACCGTACCGTGGCCGCCGTCCCGCTCAATCATCAACTCGTGTGCTCACCGCGACCAAGTGCCCGCGAGCGGGTTACAGCCCGCATGCGTCACCTCGCCGCCGGCCTCTCGACGCTCCTGCTCGCCCTGGTCCTCGCCGCCGCCGCGCACGCCTCCCGGTCTCCCTCCCCGCAGAGCCCGGGAGCCGCCTTCACCTCGGCCCAGCAGAGCTACCTGACCCTTGCCAAGAGCGGTGTCGCGCAGGCCGAGCGCCGCTGGCGGGACGGGCGACGCGGCTGGTATGACGCCCGGCTTGGCGATCGCGAACGCTATCCCCTGGCCACGATCTGGGACATCGTGCCGCTGTTCGAGTCGATCGACGCGATCGCCATCGCCCAGCCCAGCGCCGCCAACAGACGGGCCGCGTCGCGCTTCGCCTCGGGCGCCGAGCGCTACCTGAACCGCGGCCTGCGTCCGGTGCCCGGCTACTCCCCCTATCCGGGCGACCGCGAAGCCAACACCGAGACGTGGTTCGACGACAACGGCTGGTGGGGGCTCGCGTTCGTCAACGCCTACCGCGCCACCGGGATGCGGCGCTACCTCCTCGACGCCGAACGGGCGCTGCGCTACATCGCGGCGGCGGGGTGGGATCCGAACGGCGGCGGCATCTGGTGGAACACCCATCACCCCTACAAGGCCGGCGAGGCGCTCGCCTCGGGCACGCTGCTGGCGACGCTCATCTTCCAGCAGACGCACTCGAGCTTCGCCCTCGGCCAGGCGCGCAAGCTCCTGACCTGGGCCAACTCGAGCGGCTTCAGCGCGGCAGACCGCCTGTATGCGGCCAGCAATGTGAGCCCCACGCCGATCGACTACATCGAGGGCCCGCTGATCTATGCCCAGGCGACGCTCTGCCGCCTGACAGCCACGCCGAGCGAATGTCAACGCGCCGAGACGCTGAAGTCGACCGCGCTCTCGCGCTTCGGCTACCTGCTCGACTTCTCGCCGCAGTACGACGCCATCTACCTGCAGTGGATGCTCGCGCTCTATGCCCTCGACGGCGATCGCAGCCTGTATGCGCTCGTCGCAGACAACGCCCGCGACGCCCAGACCCACGCGGTCAACGGCGAAGGCCTGTACCTGCGCTCCTGGAACGGGGAAACGCTGCCCACCGGTTACGCCCTGCCGGGCATGCTGCAGACCCAGGCCGCCACCACGAGCGTGTTCGCCTGGCTGGCCGTCTACCCGCCGCCGGCCTGAGCGTCAGCCGGCCGGGCCGTCGCCGCGCACGCCCGGGAAGCGCTCAGACGCCGAGCGCCCGGCGCGCGAGGCGATCGAACAGCAGGTCGGGCAACAGGCGCTTGGCGAGCAGCATCGCCTTGGCGTCGCGGCCCACCACGTAGCGGGCCCGCATCCGCGGCGCCGTGAGTGCGTGCTCGATCGTCGCGGCCACCGCCTCGGGGGGAACGCCTCGGCGCGCGGTGTCCTGCAGGACCTTGTCCATCGCGGCCGGCACGTGCCCGTACTGCGCCTGCAGCTCGGGCGGCACCTGGACCCGATCGGCCTCCACACGACTCTTGTCCCAGATCGGCGTGGCCACCGATCCCGGCTCGACGAGCGCCACCTTCACGCCCGATGTGCGCAGCTCAACGCGCAGGGCGTCGCCGAACGCCTCGATCGCGTGCTTGGACGCTGCATAGGGGGCGGTGAAGGCCATGGCGACGCGTCCCCCGATCGAGGACACGAACACGATCCGCCCGCCGCCACGGCGCAGCGCCGGCAGCATCGCCTGGGTCACCGCCACCTGGGCGAAGACGTTGACGTCGAACTGCCTGCGCAGATCCTCCGCGGAGACGAGCTCGAGCGGACCGCCGATGCCGATGCCGGCATTGTTGACCAGCGCATCCAATCCGCCTGCGGCCGTCTGCTCTGAAACCCGCGCAGCCGCCTCGGCGATCTGCGCCGAGTCGGTCACGTCGAGCGTCACCGCCACCACGCGGCCCTGCGGCGCCTCGGCTTCCAGGCGCCCGCCGTCGGCCGCGGCGCGCACGCCCGCGAGCACCGTCCAGCCACCGGCCGCCAGGCGCAGCGCCGTCGCGCGCCCGATGCCCGTGGAGGCGCCCGTGATCAACGCGAGTGGCATGCAGGCGACGTTACCCGAGAGCGTGGGCTATGAGCAGTCTCATCTCACCGTTAGCACTTGCTTAGGATGAGCCGAGATGGTTCCGCGCGTGCGCATGCCCCGGGGTCTCACACGCGCCACCGTCGTGGTGGTGGCGCTCGCCGTGCTCGCCGGGTGCGGATCGAGCACCAAGACGAGCTCCACCGCCCACGCGAGCACGAGCCTGGCGTTCAATCCCTACCCGAATCCCGCGCCGAGCAGCTGTCCTGCCACCGTGCTCGACACCCTCGGCCGTGTCGTCGCCCGTGTCTACCACGAGGGCATCTCGAGCGAACGGACCGTCGTGGCCAAGCGCGAGATCGCGAGCTCGCTGCCCCTGCGTCGCGCCGTCGAAGCAGGCGACCCCGCAGCCACGACGGCCGTCGCCAAGACGCTCGTGGCAGCCGGCCAGCTCACGAACCTGCGCGTCGTGCGGGGCGGGCAGACGCTCGCCGACGTGGGCGGGGCGGCCCTCACGCCGCTGCAGGGCACGCTGAAGGACGCCAAAGGCGCCGCGATCGCCACCTACACCACGAGCGTGTGGGCCGACGAAGGCTTCGTGGCCGAGTCCGAGGGCGTCGGCGAGGGCTTCGTGGCCCTGCGCGCAAACGGCGCCAGCGTCGGCGGCTCGCTCGCGCTCCCGCCGGGATCGCTGCCCGACGAAGGCACCCTCACCTTCAAGGGGGTGAGATACCAGTACACCTCCTTCGCCGGCGAAGCATTCCCGTCGGGTGCCCTGCGTGTCTACCTGCTCAAGCCCGTGAGCGCGGCCCGGGCCTTCTGCGGTGCCACGACCGACGACACCGTCTTCAACACGCTCAGCCGCGTCGCCAGGCTGATCTACGCCGGGGAGAGCGGCTCGCGCACGCAGCCCCAGGTCAGGCGCGTCCAGCGCAACGTGGCGCTGCTCGAAGCAGTGGCGCGCCGGGACCCGGCGGCGACCCTCGCTGCGGTCAGAGTCCTGCTGAACCAGCACATCGTCCGCCTGCGCGTGAGCACCGAAGGACAGCTGCTCGCCGATGACGGCGGCCCATACGTGCTCGCCCCGGTCACCGCCCCGCTGCGCCTGCAGGGACGCACGATCGGCAGCTTCGTCCTCTCGATCCAGGACGACGAGGGGTACAAGCGCCTCGCCGGTCGCCTGGCGGGGCTCGACGTCCTGATGTACATGAACGTGAACGGCCACCAGCAGCTGGTGAAGAACAGCCTCGGGGCCGCTCCCGGCAACGTGCCCGCGAGCGGCTCCTACAGCTACCGCGGAAAGAAGTTCCGCGTGCTCACGCTGGATGCGAGGGCGTTCCCGTCCGGTCCGCTCACGATCCGCGTGCTGATTCCCGTCCCCTACGCCTAGCCCCGCCGCTTCGGGTCCCGGCTTCGTCCAGGCTCACGCCGGGGCGAGCGCCTTGCGCTTGTCCGCGAGCGACTTCATCAGCTCGTCGAAGGAGTCAGCGAATTTCTCCACGCCCTCGCGCTCGAGCGTGTCGGTGAGGTCGTCGTAGTCGATGCCCACCCGCTCCAGATCCGCCAGGACCCGGCGCGCGTCCTCGAGCCCGCTCTGCAGGCGCGGCTCGGGGTCGCCGTGGTCCTGGTAGGCCATGATCGTCTCCTCGGGCATCGTGTCGACGGTGTCTGGCCCGATCAGGCCCTCGACGTACATGGTGTCGGGGTAGTCCGGGTTCTTGGTCGACGTCGATGCCCACAGCACGCGCTGGGGCGTTGCGCCCTTGCCCACCAGGTACTCCCAGCGGGGACCCGAGAACGCCTCCAGGTAGTGGGCGTAGGCGAGCTTGGCGTTGGCGATCGCGAGCTTGCCCTTGAGCTCATCCTGCCCGCCGATCTCATCGAGACGCCGGTCGCACTCGGTGTCGATGCGCGAGACGAAGAAGCTCGCCACCGAGGCGACCGTGCCGGGGTCGCCACCCTCGGCCACCAGTCGCTCGAGCCCGCGTATGTAGGACTCGGCCACCTCCGCGTAGCGCTGCAGAGAGAAGATCAGCGTGACGTTGATCGAGCGGCCCTTCGCGATCACGTCCTCGATCGCCGCCAGCCCGGGCCTGGTGGCGGGGATCTTGACCAGCAGGTTGGGGCGATCGACGGCCTCGTGGATGGCCATCGCCGCACGGTAGGTCTCGAGCGTGTCGTAGGCGAGGCGGGGGTCGACCTCGAGCGAGACATAGCCGTCGCGTCCCCGGCCCTCCTCCCAGATCCGTCGGAAGAGATCGCAGGCCTCCGTGATGTCCTGCTGGGCGAGTGTCCAGAAGGTCTGCGAGGTGTCGCTGCCCTGAGCCGCGAGCTCGTGGATCTGCTCGTCGTAGGCGTCGCCCGAGGACATCGCCTTCTGGAAGATCGTCGGGTTGGAGGTCGCCCCGACGACGGAGTGCTCGTCGATCAGCTCCTGCAGATGGCCGCCCCGGATCGACTCGCGCGAGAGGAAGTCCACCCACACGCTCTGCCCGAGGGCCGAGAGGCGTTGCAGGGGCGAGGGTGCGTCGGAGGGCATGTTGTCTCCTTAGGTTCTCGAGTCGAGCAGGGCCCGTGCTCGCGTGGCGATGTTCTCTGTGTTGAAGCCGAGCTCCTTCAGCACGGTAGTACCCGGAGCGGAGGCTCCAAAGCGATCGAGGCCAAGCACGTCGCCGTCGCTGCCGACCCACTTCCACCAGCTCATGCTCGCCCCGGGCTCGACCGCCAGGCGGGCGGTGCTCGCCCGCGGCAGCACCTGCTCGCGGTACTGCTCGCTCTGCGCTTCGAAGAGCTCCATGCAGGGCATCGAGACTACCCGCACGCGCGCGCCCTCCCCGGCGATCGTCTTCGCGGCCGTGAGCGTGGGGCCGACCTCGGCGCCGGTCGCGATCAGGATCAGCTCGGGCGCGCCGTCGCCGGCGCTGGAGTCCCACAGCACGTATCCGCCCTGCTCCAGCCCGTCGGCGGGCGCCGTCTCGGAGCGGTCGAGCGTCTCGACGTTCTGGCGCGAGAGCAGCAGGGCCACGGGACCGTCCTCGCGCTCGAGCGCGACCTTCCAGGCGAAGGAGGTCTCGTTGGCGTCTCCCGGGCGGATCACCCACAGCTTGGGGATTGCCCGCAGCGCCGCGTAGTGCTCGACCGGCTGATGGGTGGGCCCGTCCTCGCCGAGGGCCACGGAGTCGTGCGTCCAGACCCACACCACCGGCAGGCCCATCAGCGCCGACAGCCGTACCGAGCCGCGCATGTAGTCGGAGAAGATCAGGAAGGTCGAGCCATAGGGCTTGACGATCCCTCCGTGAGCGGCCGCGCCGTTGACGATCGCGCCCATCGCGTGCTCGCGGATGCCGAAGGGGATGTTGCGCCCGGCGTGCACCTTGGAGAACTCGCCGCCTCCCTCGAAGATCGTCTTGGTCGACTCGACCAGGTCCGCGGCGCCGCCGATCATCGTGGGTGCGAACTCGGCGAAGGCGCCCATCGCCTTCTGCCCGGCGGAGCGGGTGGCGATGCTCTCGCCCGCCGCGAACGTGGGCAGCGACTCGCGCCAGCCGTCGCGCAACCCTCCGCTCCAGGCTCGCTTCCAGTCCTCGGCCATGTCGGGGAACGTCTCGGCCCAGGTGTCGAAGCGCCCCTGCCAGGCCGCCTGCGCGGAGGCGCCCTGCTCGCGCAGGGACATGTGCTCGTAGACCCGCTCGTCGACCCAGAAGGTGCGCTCGGGATCGAAGCCCATCACCTCCTTGGTGGCCCTGACCTCGTCTTCGCCCAGGGCCGCGCCGTGGGACTTGGCCGTGTCGATCGCATGGGGGGCCGGATAGGCGATGTGGGAGCGGATCGAGATGAACGACGGCCGCTCGGTTTCGTCTCGCCCCGCCGCGATCGCGGCCTCGAGCGCATCGAGATCCTCGGAGTCCTCGACCCGCTGCACGTGCCAGCCGTCGGCCTCGAAGCGACGCGTGTGGTTCTCGCCGTCGAAGGAGAGCGAGGTGGTTCCGTCGATCGTGATGTGGTTGTCGTCGTAGCAGACGACCAGCTTGCCGAGGCCGAAGTGCCCGGCGATCGAAGCCGCCTCCTGGCTGATCCCCTCCATCATGTCGCCGTCCGAGCAGATCGCGTAGGTGTGGTGGTCGACCAGCTCGCGGCCCGGACGGTTGAAGCGGTCGGAGAGGAAGCGCTCGGCGATCGCCATGCCGACGGCGTTGGCGACGCCCTGTCCGAGGGGCCCGGTGGTCACCTCGATGCCGGGCGTGTGACCGCGCTCGGGGTGACCGGGGCAGCGCGAGCCCCATTGACGAAACTGCTTGAGGTCCTCCAGCTCGAGGTCATAGCCGCAGAGGTGCAGCAGCGAGTACTGCAGCACGCAGGCGTGGCCCGAGCTGAGGATGAAGCGATCGCGATCCGGCCACTCGGTGTCGGCGGGATTGACGTGCAGGAAGCGCTTGAACAGGGTGTAGGCCAGCGGCGCGAGCGCCATCGCGGTCCCCGGGTGGCCGGCGTTGGCCTTCTGCACGGCATCCATCGACAGACCGCGAATCGTGTCGATCGAGAGCTTGCGAATGTCGGTGTCGGCGTCCACCGGCCCGATGCTATCGAGAGGGGCGCTAGAGTCGCACGATCGTGTCAGAGCAGTTCTGCGACGTCGGCCGGGGCATCACCCTCTGCTACGAGACATTTGGCGATCCAGCGGACCCCGCGGCCCTGCTGGTAATGGGGTTGGGCACCCAGATGATCGCGTGGCACGAGGACTTCTGCCGGGAGCTGGCCGAGCGCGGCCTGCACGTGGTGCGCTTCGACAACCGCGACATCGGGCGCTCGACCCACCTTCAGGGCCGTCCGCCCACGGTCCCCCAGCTGCTGATGCGCTCCAAGCGGGCCGGCGTGTACACGCTCGCCGACATGGCCGAGGACGCGGCCGGTCTGTTGCGCGAGCTGGATCTCGCGCCCGCGCACGTGATCGGCGCCTCGATGGGGGGGATGATCGCCCAGACGCTCGCGGCACGCCACCCCGAGACGGTGCGCTCGCTGGTCTCGATCATGTCCAACACCGGCAACCGCTGGAGCGGACAACCCTCGCCGCGGGTCTATGCCGCGCTGCTGCGGCGCGCCCCCCGCGAGCGCGAGGCGTTCGTCGCGCACATGGAGGGCGTGTTCGCCGCGATCGGCTCACGCCGCCTGGAGCGGGACACCGAGGACATCCGCGCGCTCGCCGGCGCGAGCTATGACCGCGACCATGACGCCGAGGGCCCGGGACGCCAGCTCGCCGCGATCATCGCCTCGGGCGATCGCACCGCCGAACTGCGCAGGATCTCGGCGCCGACGCTCGTGATCCACGGAACCGCCGATCCACTCGTTGCGCCCTCCGGCGGGCGCGCGACCGCGCGGGCGATCCCGAACGCCGAGCTGATGCGCGTGAAGGACATGGGACACGACCTGCCGCGGGCCGTCTGGCCGAGGCTGATCGACGCGATCTCAGAGCACGCCCGCGCTGCGGACGCAGCCCGGACCCACCTGCCCCCGCAGGCCCGAGCCGCGTCCGTGCCGGGCCTGCGGGGATAGGTCCCCCTCGAGGCCCCCTCAGGCTCCCTTGGGCCGGCGGCTGTAGGCCCGCAGTCCCGTCACGGAGTGCGTGCGCGCACTGGGACACAGGCACGACTGCTGCCTGACGCGCACCAGCCAGTGCAGGTCGTGGCGGCAGTGCGAGCGACGGTAGGGCCAACGACCGTGCAGCGCCCTCAGCATCCGTTGCTCGTGGCAGACGAACACCCTCATCTCCATATGACCTCCATCCCCATGTGCGCGCCCGCGTTGGGCGGCCCCGCGGACATGGATCGATTCGATCCCGGGCCGCCGAGATGGCCAACGCCCGCGATCAAGTTGTGCCGAACCGGACCCGTCTCTGCGGCCACACTCGACGTTGTTCTGGCGGATGCCCTCGGGCCCGCCAGCCGCTCCCGGTCTCGCATCGTGCTTGACCTCACGCCCATAGTCCCGACCTTCAGTCCCTTTTTGGAGTCTTGCCATCCGCAAAGCCCTCGGATGGGACGGGCCGCTTCCCCGTCAGGGACATATAAATCAGGTTTTACGCAGAATGTCAACTTAACCCGATTGGATGACATGCAACCCCTGGACCCCGCGGGGCGGGGCCGGATGAATGTGATGAGAGGTACCCCGGGGAGGTCGGGGGTGTCGGACGGCGAAAGCGGAGCGCTTGGCGATCGCGGCTCCGGCCTGGAGGAGAGGAGTGCGCCCGGCGGGAATCGAACCCGCGGCCTGCGGCTTGAAAGACCGCTGCTCTTTGGCTCCCCGAAGAGAACCGTTGACCACTGAGCTACGGGCGCGCGCTGTAGACGTCTGGACCGGCTTGACCTTCTGCTGAGCAGCCTATTCTAAGCAGGCCGCTCCCGTTGGGCGAGCCCGAAGACGCGCTCGGCGTTCGCGTGCAGGTAGAGCTCGCGCGTCTCTGGGTCGAGCCCGAGCTCATCCAGCCCTTCGAGGGCCTTCTCGGGGAAGATCATCGGGTAGTTGCTCCCGAAGAGGACCTTGTGGCGCCCGGAGCGGCTCTTCATGTACGCCACGAGCTCCGGCGGCAGGCGTCTGCTGGTGTAGGCGGAGGTGTCGATGTAGACGTTCTGATGCTTGCGGCACACCGCGATCATCTCCTCCGTCCACGGATAGCCGATATGGCCGCCGACGATCCTCAGCTCGGGGAAGTCCAGGGCGATCTGGTCGATGTGCGGGATCGGGCGGCCAGGCTCGGAGGGGCGCAGCGGGCCGGTGTGTCCGACCTGGGTGCAGAAGGGCACGCCGAGATCCACGCAGGCCGCATACAGCGGATAGAAGCGCCGGTCGGTCGGCGGTGTCTCCCACAGCCACGGGAGCATGCGCAGGCCGATGAACCCGAGCTCGCTCACGCAGCGGCGCAGCTCGCGCACGGCCTCCATCGGCCTGTCCAGCGCCACCGCCGCAAGACCCGCGAAGCGGTCGGGGTGCGCGGCCACCCAGCCGGCGACCTCGTCGTTGGAGATCAGAGCGCCCTCGCGGGGAGCGTGCCAGGCGGTCAGCAGGCCGAAGGCGACGCCGGCGCCGTCCATCGCCTGGATGCTCCCGTCGATCGGTATCTCCCCCTCCGGAACCTCCCCGCCCCTCCAGCGCCGCAGCGACTCGAACATGTCGTGGTCCAGGAAGCGCCGCGTGGGGTGCTGCATCCAGGCATCGATGATCATCGTCGAAGCCTCCCAGAAGAGCGCGCGCGGCCCCGGCTAGGGCGCGCGTTCGACGATCGCGCCGCGCGGCACCGCCGAGCGCGCCACGCCGATGCCGTCGCAGAGGCGGATGCAGGGGACGTAGACGGGGCGGAAGCCAAGCAGTTCGGGGATCGTCACGATCCGGTAGCCACGGGCTCGCAGTGCGGCGATGATCCCCGGGTAGGCCGCGAGCGTCTGCCCGCGCGGGCCGCCGCCGTCATGGGAGATGATGATCGAACCCGGGCGGACCTGGGCCAGCACACGCTGCTCGATCGCGGCGGTGCCCGGCTGGGTGTAATCGCTGGGATCGACGTTCCAGAGCACCGTGGCCAGGCCGAGCGAGCGGGCGGTCTGCACGACCGACTCATCGTAGGAGCCGTAGGGCGGGCGAAAGACGCACGGGGTGTAGCCGCTGACGGCGCGGATCACCCCGATCGTCTTCTGCAGCTGGGCGCGGACTTCGCCGCTGCGCGTGAGATCGGGATGACTGTAGGTGTGGTCGCCGAGCACGTCTCCATTGCGCAGCTCGAGCAGGAGCGTCGCCCTGAACGTCGAGCTGACCTGACGGCCGATCATGAAGAAGGTGGCCTGGGCACGGCTGCGTTCGAGCATGGTCACGAAGGCCGGCGTGTCCGCGGCGGGACCGTCGTCGAAGCCGATCGCCACCGCTCGTCTGCCCGGACCGCCGCGGTAGGCTCCGCCGTGGCTGCGGCAGCCGACGATCCTGAAGAGCTTGGCCGGCTTCGCGGGAGCCGGTGCCACCGGCAGCGCGCTCGACAGCAACCGGCTCGCGGCGCCGCCACCGGCGCCGGGGAAGGCTTCCGCGCCCGCCGCGAAGGCCGCGAGCGTCAACACCATCGCCGGGGATCGACCGAGAACGGCGCGAAGACGAGCGCTGATGCGACTCGCGCTCACGCGTCGCCCGGCCCGGGGAAGCGCGGCAGGCCGTCGTTCGGGATGTCCTCCCAGCTCGCCGCCGAGCTGATCCACTGGCGGTAGCTCGGCCTGATGCCCGGGTCGCCCTCGAGCACTCCGAGACGCACGAACAGGTGCTCCGCGCCCTGCGGCCTGCTGAAGAGGTGCCCGCCGCAGCCGGCGCAGTACCACTTCGCCTGCCCACCCTCGGGCTGCCAGGAGCGCAGCAGCTCGGCGCCCTCGAGCACCTCGAAGGCCTCGCCGCGCAGGCGCGCGTTGGCGGAAGAAGAGGTGCCGGTCCGCCGCTGGCAGTTGTGGCAGTGGCAGTAGCGGGCGGACTCGAACGGCGCGCTGACGGCGAAGCGCACGCCACCGCATGCGCACCTGCCCATCAACGGGTCCTGGGGCGAGGGAGCCATCGGGGCTCGAGCCTAACATCGCCCGAGCCCGCACATGCCGCCACTCGCGCGCGCCCAGGCGTAGGGTGCGCCCCATGGGGAGGTATGTGGCGGCCATCGACCAGGGGACCACGAGCACCCGCCTGATCCTGTTCGACGCGGACGGCAGGATCGCGGCGTCCGATCAGCGCGAGCATGAGCAGATCCATCCCCGCGCCGGCTGGGTCGAGCACGACGCGAGCGAAGTGTGGCGTCGCACGCGCGAGGTTATCGGCGGGGCGCTCGCGGCCTCGGGCACGGAGGCCGGTGAGATCGCGGCGATCGGGATCGCCAACCAGCGCGAGACGACGGTCGTGTGGGACCGCGAGAGCGGCGAGCCGATCCACAACGCGATCGTGTGGCAGGACACCCGCACGGACGGGCTGGTCCGCGAGCTAGCGGGCGAGGCCGGGGTCGATCGCCTGCGCAGTCACGTCGGCCTGCCGCTCTCCACCTACTTCAGCGGCCCCAAGATCGCCTGGATCCTCGACCACGTACCAGGGGCCCGCGAGCGCGCGGAGAACGGCGAGCTCGCCTTCGGAAACATGGACACATGGGTGCTCTGGAACCTCACGGGCGCCACCCAGGGAGGCGTCCACGCGACCGACGTGACCAACGCGAGCCGCACGATGCTGATGGATCTCGAGACGCTCGAGTGGCATCAGCCGAGCCTCGAGCTGATGGGCATCCCCCGCGCGATGCTCCCCGAGATCCGCTCCTCGAGCGAGATCTACGGCGAGGCCTCCGGCACCGCGCTCGGTGGGCGCCCGGTGGCGGGAATCCTCGGCGACCAGCAGGCGGCGCTGTTCGGCCAGACCTGCTTCGGGCCGGGTGAGGCCAAGAACACCTACGGCACCGGCTCCTTCCTGCTGGTCAACACCGGCGAGGAGATCGTGCACTGCGAGAAGCTGCTGACAAGCGTCGCGGCCAAGGTGGGCGACGGGCCGACCACCTACGTCCTGGAGGGCTCGATCGCGGTCACCGGCGCGGCCGTGCAATGGCTGCGCGACCAGCTCGGCCTGATCCGAACGGCCGCCGAGGTCGAGGAGCTGGCGCGGACCGTCGAGGACAACGGCGGCGTGTACTTCGTGCCCGCCTTCTCGGGCCTGTTCGCCCCCTACTGGCGCGATGATGCCCGTGGGGTGATCGTCGGGCTGACGGCCTACGCGCGCGCCGGTCACATCGCCCGGGCCGTGCTCGAGGCGACCGCCTGGCAGACGCGTGAGGTCCTGGACGCCGCCAACGCCGTCATGGGAGCACCCTTCACCGAGCTGAAGGTCGACGGCGGCATGACCGCCGACGAGCTGCTCATGCAGTTCCAGGCCGACGTGCTCGGTGTGCCCGTGATCAGACCGGCAGTGACCGAGACGACCGCGCTCGGCGCCGCCTTCGCCGCAGGCCTGGCTGTCGGCTTCTGGTCGGACCAGGCCGAGCTGCGGGAGCGCTGGACGCTCGATCGGCGCTGGGAGCCCCAGATGGACGAGAGCACACGCGCGCGCGAGTACGCCCAGTGGAAGAAGGCCGTAACGCGCTCCTTCGGCTGGGCCAGCGAGGGCTAGGTGGTAGGCCCGCCATCCCCGGCGGCCCGACCCTGCAGGCCCTCATGCTCCTCCTCGATTAGCATATCGACCAATCGATATAAGAGTCTGAGACGAGAATAGACGAGGGAGCTCCTTTCCGTGAGCAGGAATCGCCGGCAACGGCAGGCGCAGGGCTAGGCTCGCCACGTGCGTCGGCTGCTGCTCCTGATCTCCTCGTTCATGTTCCTGGAGCTGTTCTTCTTCGCGGTGCTCGCGCCGCTGCTCCCCGGGCTCAAGCACGACCTGCAGCTCTCGACCTCGCAGGCCGGCCTGCTGGTGGCGATGTATGCGATCGGCGCGCTCGTGGCCGCCGTTCCCGCGACGCTCGTGGCGGTGCGGGCGGGCGTGAAGAGGATGGCGATCGTGAGCCTCGTGACGTTTGCCGGGATGAGCGTCGCGTTCGGGCTCGTGCACAGCTACCAGGCGCTGATGGCGGCGCGCTTCGCGCAGGGACTCGCGGGCGCCGCACTGTGGACGGCGGCGATGGTGTGGCTGCTCGAGGCCGCCCCGGGCGAGCGACGCGGTGAGATGCTCGGCTTCGCGTTCGGCGTGAGCGAGGCCGGCGCGATCGCCGGGCCGGTCGTCGGCGGCCTGGCCGCGGCCGCGGGCCGAGGGGTGACGTTCGTGTTGATCGCCGTGCTGTGCCTGGCGCTGGCGCTCCTGGCCACGCGCTTCACCGCTCCGCCCGCTGTCGTGGACGGACGCCTGCGGCTGCGCTCGATGCTCTCCTCGGGACAGGTGCGGACCGCCATGTGGATCGCGATCCTGCCCGCGGTGCTGCTCGCCGCCATCAGCGTGCTCGCGCCGTTGCAGCAGCACGAACTGGGTGCGGGAGCCGGCGAGATCGCGGCCACCTTCGGCGTGGCCGCGCTCGCGGGGATCCTCGTCCGTCCCCTCTTCGGCCGCTGGTCGGACAGGCAGGGGCCGGTGCGCCCGATCCGCCTCGGCCTGCTCGCGAGCGCCCCGGTCGTGCTGGTCGTTCCCTGGCTGGAAAGCCGCTGGGCGGTTGCGCTGTTCGTGATCGGCGCGCTCGTGCTGACCGGCGTGCTGTGGGCGCCGCTGATGGTGATGCTCTCAGACGCCTGCACCGCGGCCGGCGTCGGACAGGTGATGGCCGTGGCGATCATGGACCTGACCTGGCCCCCGGGCAACGCCCTGGGGTCGACCGGGGGGTCCGCGATCGCACAGGTGGCAGGGCAGCGCTGGGCCTACGCGGTCATCGCCGCCGCTCTGCTGGCGGGCTTCGTGGCACTCTCGCGCAGGCGCGAGCCGACGGGAGCCCCGTTGCCCCTGGGGAGGCCCTGAGGTGCACGCGACGGGATCGCCGGAGGATCTGGATGCGCCGTTCTTCGAGCAGCTGTCGATCGGCCAGGTGGAGCGCTCGGCGCCCTCGGTGACGCTGAGCGAGGGCATGGCGGCGGTGCACCAGGCAATCGTGGGCGACCGCCTGCGCCTGGCGCTCGACCGCAAGCTGGCGCGCGACGTGCTCGGCCTGCGCGCCGCGCTCGCGCATCCGGCGCTCGTGTGGGACGTGGCGATCGGGCAGTCCACCGTGCTGACGGGCCGCGTGATCGCCAACCTCTTCTACCGGGGCCTGGTCCTGATGCGGGCTCCCCTGATCGGCGACACGCTCTCGACCACCACGGAGGTCGTGGCCCTGCGCCAGACCGCGCCGCGCCCCGGACGCCCGACGTGCGGGCTGGCCGCGCTGCGCGTGCGCACCACCGATCAGGAGGGTCGCCCCGTCCTGGACTTCTGGCGCTGCGCGATGCTGCCACTGCGCGACCCCGCAGGCGATACCGGCCACGCGGACTCCTTCGCGGAGATCCCCTCACAGCTCGACGGCCAGGCGCTGCGCGCGGCCACCTCCTCCTGGCGCCTGGACGCCTTCCCGGGCGCCGGCGGCGGGCGACTGGACCGGATGGCCCCCGGCGCGCGCCTGAGCCCGCACGGCGGCGACGTGGTCAGCTCGGCGCCGGAGCTCGCGCGCCTGACGCTGAACGTGGCCGCGGTGCACCACGACCGCCTCCGCCAGGACGATGCTCGCCGCCTGGTCTACGGCGGGCACACGATCGGCCTGGCCGCAGCCCAGGCAACGCGTGCGCTGCCGGAGATCGTCACGATCGTCGGCTGGCACTCCTGCGAGCATCTCGCGCCCGTACACGAGGGCGACACGCTGCGCAGCGAGCTCGAGCTCGAGCGCCTGGAGAAGCTCGCCGGCGGCGGAGCCCTGGTCCACCTGCGCTCGCGCGTCTGCGCCCACGCGGAGGGGGACCCCGCCGGCCGGGAGCCGGTGGCGGTCCTGGACTGGCGCTTCGTCGCGCTCGTCGCCTGAGGGGCACGCGCCCCCGCGCGTGCGTGAGCGGTGGCAGCCGGCGGCCGGCGCTCAGGGCGTGAGCACGATCTTCAAGGCCTCGCGCCGGTCGTACACGGCGTAGGCCTCGGGCGCTTCCTCGAGCTTCATGTGGCGGGTGACGAGGGCCGTGGGATCGAGCACGCCTGCCGAGAGCATCGCGAGCACGCGGTCCACGTGGCCGATCACGTTGGCCTGCCCGCCCCGCAACGTGAGCGACTTCAGCCACAGAAGGCCCATGTGCACCTCGGCGCGCTCGGCGTACACGCCGATGCATTGGATGCTCCCGCACGCGCGCGTGAGCCGGATGGCGCTCTCCAGAACCTTCGGGTCGCCCACGGCGTCGATCGCCACGTCCACGCCGCGCTCTTCAGTGGCCGCACGCACGGCCGCACGCACGTCCTGCTCGCCCAGGTGCAGCGCCTCGGCACCGAAGGACTCGGCCACAGCCAGGCGCTCGGGCACCGTGTCGATCGCGAACACGTGCGCCGCGCCGGCCGCTCGCGCGGCCTGCACCGCGCACAGTCCCACCGGCCCGAGCCCCAGCACCGCCGCCACGTCGCCCGGCCGCAGGCCGCTGTCCTCGACCGCATGAAAACCCGTGCCCATCACGTCGCCCGCGAACAGGGCGGTGTCGCTGCTCATGCCCTCGGGTACCTTGCGCAGCACGAGGTTGGCGCGGGGCACCAGCGCCATCTCCGCCTGCGTGCCCTGCAACGAGCCGAGCGTTGCGCCGTGCCCGAAGGTGCGCGACTGCAGGCAGCGGTGGAAGAGGCCGCGACGGCAGAACCAGCAGCTCCCGCACGCCGTCTGGAAGCACCCCAGGACGCGGTCGCCGACCGCCGCGCGCGTGACCCCGTCGCCGACCGCGAGGACCGTGCCGACGTACTCGTGGCCGATCGTGAAGCCGGGCTCGATCTGGACGCGCCCGTGGTAGATGTGCAGGTCCGAGCCGCATACGCCCGTCGCCTCAACCTTGACGATCGCGTCTTCGGAGTCGACGATCTCCGGCTCCGGACGGTCCTCGACGCTGACGACGCCGGGGGCCTGGAAGGTGACTGCTCTCATGGCTGGCGCAGCCTACACGTGGTGCGGTTCTGCTCGCCTCTAACCATTCGCCCAGAAGCGCATGTCGGGCAGGTCGCTGGAGTAGTAGCTCGTCACGTTCTTGCCGAGCACGGCCACCAGTTCGCTGTCATACACCCACACCCTGGGAGTGGCTTCGATGTAGTACTCGTCCGCCTTGTTGATTTTTTCCTGGCGTCCCGGTTCCTGGGTGGTGATGGCGACTTCTTTCATCAGCTTGTCCGCCGCCGGGATGCAGATGTCGGTGTCGTTGAACTGGTTGTTGGGCGGACACTGCAGGTCATAGGCCCAGTGGTAGTCGGGCGCCACCACCTGCGGTCCGTCGAGGAACACCGACGCACCCGCGTGGTTGGTGTAGACGACTTCCAGGAAGGCCGCCGCGGAGACGACCTGAACCTTGGCGTTGACGCCCAGCTGCTGCCAGGCACCCGCCGCCGCGGTCGCGATTTCCTTGCCGATGTTGTCGCCCTGGCCGACGTAGATCGTGAAGCTGACAGGCGTCTTGATCCCCGACTTGGCCAGCAGTTCTTTGGCCTTGGTTATGTCCGTCGGCCTCGGCGCCCCGACTTTCGGGTCATACCAGGAGTAGGAGGGCATCCACTCGCCGAAGTACAGCTTGCCGTAGCCGTAGGCGACCTTCTGCAGGACCCCTTCGTAGGGGAACGCGTAGCTGAGGGCCTGGCGGAAGTCCTGGTTCTTGAAGAACGGGTTTTTGGCGTTCTCCGGGAAGTTCAGGGTCTCGGCCTGGCGCGACTTGAACGACGCGACCGTGCAGCAGGCGTTGCCCACGAGGCTGTGGGCGGCCTGGTTTGTCAGCCCCAGCGTGATGTCCGCGGCGCCCGACTGAGCGTCGAGCAGCAGCGTTTCGTTGTCCGGGATGAAGTTGAGGATGATCTTCTTCGTCTTCGGCGGTTCGAAGAAGCTGGGGTTGGCTTCCAGCACCAGCTGATGGTTGGCGCTGTAGCTCTTGAGCAGGTAGGGGCCGTAGCCGGCGTCGTGGCTCGCTAGCCATTCGTTGGGCGAGCCCTTTTTGACGCCGCCGTGTTCTTCGACCAGCTTGGGGTCATAGATCGCGCCCGCCGTCGGGGTCGAGAGCACCTGCAGCTGGTTGGGAGCAGGGCGCTTGTACTGGAAGACCACCGTCAGCGGCCCCGTCGCCTTCACCGACTTGATCAGCGGCGGGGTGTAGTCGGTTTCCTCGAGCACCGAGTAGCCACCCTGTTCGAGCTTGATGTCGCGTTCGATCGACCACACGACCGCCTTGGCGTCGAGCGGGTCGCCGCTCGGGAACTTCAGCCCCGGGCGGATCTGGAAGGTGAGCGTGCGGCTGCCGTTGCTGTAGGCATAGGACTGGGCCACGTAGGGCTTGACCGCGGTTATGGCCAGGTTCTGCTCGGTCGTGCCGGCGACCTTCCCGGGGACCTGGGTGACCTGGGTCAGGGTCGAGTACATCGCGCCGTCGAAACCGGGGTCCTGATCGTTGGTGGTCAGGCCAGGGTCGAGCGTCGCCACGGGCACCGAGTTGTTGACGATCAACGTCGCGTTGGGATTGCCCGCAGCGTTGCTCAGGCCCGAGGAGCCGGCGCTCGAGCTCGAGCTCGAGCTGCTCCCACAGGCTGCCAGCAGGAGCGCGACGGCGATTCCCGCGAGAGCGGCCACCCCGCCCTGCGGTCCTGTGCCTTGTCTTCTAATGGGCTTCATCTGGCCTCCATCGCTAGTGCGGTTCATCGGGTCTCGTGTGCATCGCGACTCTGACGTATCGATCGAGCGGACGGGGGAATTGTCTTTCAGCTCTCGGCCCGACACGCTCCTGAACACCCCCGCCACCGGCGCAACCCCACCGGAACGATCGCTGATGCCGGTCCGTCTTATTGATGACGATCAGTCGATATGCCAAACCTATCCGTCTCCCGGCCCCTCCGTCAAGGGCCGGCGTCACAAGCCCTCGGCCCCACGTTGGACACCTGTCCAAAGCCCTTGTCCAGGGGTCGCTTGACAACTCGAGGGCATGGGGCTAGGTTCCGAATCGACTGATCGATATGCAAACCGTAGGCCGGGCGCTGCTCGTTTCTCGTCGAGGCCTTAGACCACGGATCGGAGTCATTCCGGAAGATGGACCAGGCTAGACGATCTGCGAGCCGGGCCGAGTGAGCACCGAAGCGTGGCGCTCAGTCGCCGATGCCGAGGGTCTCGCGAGCCTGCGCCGGCGTGGCCACAGGGCGCCCGATGGCCTCACAGACCGCCCTCGCGCGAGTGACCAGCTGCGCGTTGGACTCCGCGTATTCGCCCGGCGCCACATAGACGACGTCCTCGAGCCCGGTGCGTATGTGACCCCCGAGCGCAAGCGTAACCGCCATCATCGGGAAGTTGTGCCGGCCGATCGCAGTGACCATCCACGGGATGCCTGCCGGGACGAGCCCCGCGAACAGCGAGATCGTCTCGACGGTCGGCGGCGCCCCGCCGATCACGCCGAGCACCATGTGCATCATGCCCCGCGCCCCGCGCGCCGCGGCGGTGAGGTTCGCAGCCGTGACCGCCATGCCGATGTCGAAGCACTCGTACTCGGGGACGATCCCGCGCTGTGCCATCTCCTCGGCGAGCTCGGCGATCAGCGATCTGGGGTTGAGGAAGACCACGCCGTCTCCTCCGAAGTTGATGCTGCCGCAGTTCAGCGAGGCGACTTCGGGCTGCGCGCGCAGGGAGCGCCGGCGCTCCTCGGCGGGCGCCCCGAGCTTGCCCCCGGTGGTGAAGTTGAGGACGACGTCCTCGACCTGCTCGCGGATCGCCTGCTTGATCGCCAGGTAGTCCTCGGGCGCCTGGGTCATCTCACCGTCCGCGGTGCGCGCGTGGATGTGCAGGATGCTGGCCCCGGCCCTGGCCGCCCCGACGGCCTCCCTGATCACATCGTCGCGGGTGACGGGCTGATTGGGGTTGCCGGTGATCACGCCGCCGGCCACTGCGCACGTGAGCATCACGGTGTCGCTCATCTCACCCGTAACATACCGAACGAAGTACTCGCAAATCGAACACGTGACTGGGGTAGCACATGGGTCCGGGAACGCTGAGCATCGGCGAGGACGTAGCCGCGGCCCGACCTGGAGGTCCGCCGGGGCCGGACAGGACGAGCCTGTCGGTGCGCGGCGGGCAGGCGCTGCGGGCGGTGCTCGCCGACCGCAAGCTCGCCGTCCCCCTCGGCGTGCTCGCGCTGATGGTCCTGTTCGCGATCTTCATGCCGATCTTCTGGAGTCACGGGCCCGACAAGCAGGACCTGATCAACTCGCTGGGCTCGCCCTCGGCGTCGCACCCGCTCGGCACCGACCAGCTCGGGCGCGACGTGCTGGCGCGCGTGGCCACCGGCGCGCGCATCTCGCTCGTGGTGGCAACGCTCGTGACCCTCGCCGGCGCGATCGTGGGCGGGCTGATCGGCCTTTTTGCTGGCACCCTGGGCGGCGCCAGCGACGGGGTGGTGATGCGCGTGATGGACGCCATCCTCGCCTTCCCCCCGCTGATCCTCGCGATGGCCGTGACCGTCGGCCTCGGCATCGGCCTGGACACAGCCGCGATCGGCGTCTCCCTCGTGTCCGTTCCGTGGTACGCGCGGCTGCTGCGCAGCGAGGCCCTGCGCATCCGCTCCCTCCCCTTCATCGAAGCCGCCCACGCGATGGGCGCCACCCGCGGACGCATCATCGCCCGTCACGTCGTGCCACACATGCTGCCCGTGCTGTTCATCCAGATGGCCGCCGCCTTCGGCTACGCCGTGCTGGCGCTCGCCGGGCTCAGCTTCGTCGGGCTCGGAGCCCAGGTCCCCACGCCCGAGTGGGGCGCGATGATCACCGAAGGGCTCTCCTACTCGCTGACCGGGCAGTGGTGGATCAGCATCTGCCCGGGCGTGGCGCTGCTGATCACCGTGACCGCCGCCAGCATGCTCTCGGACAGGATGCGCGACCTGCTCGACCCCCGCGGCCAGTACGCGAGGCTGTAGCCGATGGGCCGCGTGATCGCAATGAGGGTGCTCGGCTCCGTCGGAGCGGTCTTCGGCGCCACGGTCCTCGCCTTCATGATCATGCGCGTGCTGCCGGGAAACCCGGCCCGCCTGATCCTCGGCCCCCTGGCGACCTCACAGGCTGTCACCGCGCTCAACCATCACATCGGACTCGACCAGCCGCTCTACACGCAGTACTGGCGCTACATCTCCGACTTCTTCCAGGGCAACTGGGGCTACTCCTACAGCGACGGCGCTTCGGTCAGGAAACTGATCGGCGAACGCGCGCCGGCCACGATCGAGCTCGCGCTGTTCTCGTTCGTCATCACGATGCTCGCCGCGGTCGGGCTGGCGCTGCTGTCGACCTACCGCCACCGGCCGATCACCGACCGGATCGTGCGCGGCGCCTCCTACCTCGGCTTCGGCACGCCACCCTTCTTCCTCGCGCTGCTGCTGCTGATCGTGTTCTTCAGCACGCTGCACATCCTGCCCGGTCCCGAGGGTCGCCTCGGCGTGCAGGCAGCCGCGCCGGCGGCGGTCACGCGGATGTACACGATCGACGCGCTGCTGGCAGGCGAACTGGGGACGTTCTGGGAGGCGCTCAAGCACCTGATCCTGCCCGGCCTCGCGCTCGGGATCTCCTCGTTCTCCTTCCTCGTGCGCCTACTGCGCGCCAACCTGCTCGAGGTCTCGCGCGAGCCGTTCATCACGGTCGCCCGCGGCAAGGGCCTGCGCCGCTGGACGGCCTTCCGCCGCCACGCGCTCCCCAACGCCTTCCTGCCCACGCTCACCGCCGGGGGTCTCGTGCTCGGCGAATTCCTCGCCGGCAGCGTGCTGATCGAACGCGTCTTCAACTGGCCCGGCGTCGGCTCGCTCGTGTTCGACGCGATCGTCAAGCAGGACTACGCGATCGTGCAGACCTTCATCCTGCTCAGCGCCGTCATGTTCGTGCTCGTCAACCTCGCCGTCGACCTGCTCTACGCCGTGATCGACCCGCGCGTTCGCATCCCCACGGTGGCCACGGCCTGATGGACGAGCTCGCCCTGTCGGTGCGCAACCTGAGCACCGTCTACGACACTGGCGGGTCGGTGGTCCACGCCGTGCGCGACGTCAGCTTCGACCTTCGCCGGACCGAACGGCTCGGGGTGGTGGGCGAGTCCGGCTCGGGCAAGTCTGCGCTCGCGCTCTCCATCCTCGGCCTGATCGAGCCGCCCGGGCGTGTCGTGGAGGGCGAGATCGTGCTCGGCGGCAGGGACATCTCCAAGCTGAGCGACCGCCAGCTCGGTGCGGTCAGGGGCAAGGAGATCGCGCTGGTCCTGCAGGACCCCTCCAGCGCCCTGGACCCCGTCAAGACGATCGGCTCGCAGATCGTCGAGGCGCTGACCGTGCACGAGCCCGACCTGCGCCGCGCGGCCGTACGCAGGCGCGCGGCGGAGCTGCTGCGCGAGGTCGACATCTCCCAGGCCGAGCGGCGGCTCGACGACTACCCTCACCAGTACTCGGGCGGCATGCGCCAGCGCGTTGCCATCGCGATCGCGATCGCCAACAACCCGCGCGTGCTGATCGCAGACGAGCCGACGACCGCCCTCGACGTGACCACACAGGCACAGGTGCTCGCGCTGCTCGACCGGCTGGTCGACGAGCACCGCACGGCGGTCATCCTGATCACCCACAACCTGGGGATCGTCTCGGACTTCTGCGACTCGGTCGCCGTCATGTACGCAGGACGCTTCGTGGAGACCTCAGGCGTCGATCACATCTTCGTGGCGCCCACCCACCCCTACAGCGAGGCGCTCCTGAAGTGCGTGCCCAACCCCGAACGCCTCGCCGAGGGTCCGCTGCCGGCGATCAGCGGCTTCCCGCCCGACCTCTCCCAGCTTCCGAGCGGCTGCTCGTTCGCGCCCCGCTGCCCGGTCGGCCGCGACCTTCCCCAGTGCCACGAGCAGGCACCGGTACCCCATCGCGTGAGCGGACCCGCCGGCGAGGCGAGCGTCGAGTGCCATTTCGCCGAGCAGCGCATCCGCGAGGTGGCGGTATGAGCGAGCCCTCCGCACCGGTTGAGCCGATCGCCCGGCAGCCCGAGCGGGCCTCTCAACCGATCCTCCAGGCCGAGGGGCTCTCGAAGGTGTTCGAGGTGCGCGGTGGCGATCGCTTCGGGCGAAAGCATCCGGTGACCGTGCTCGACGACATCTCCCTGACGGTCCGTCGCGGAGAGAGCTTCGGGCTGGTCGGCGAGTCCGGCTGCGGAAAGTCCACTCTGGCGCGCTGCCTGCTGCGGCTGCTCGAGCTCAGCGCCGGGCGCGTGCTGTTCGACGGCGTCGACCTGACGACGCTCGACCGCGACGAGCTGCGCGCCCTACGGCGACGGATGCAGTTCGTCTTCCAGGACCCCTTCGCCTCCCTCGATCCCCGCATGACCGCGGGCGCGATCGTGGAAGAGCCGCTCGAGATCCACGAGCTCGGCGACCAGCGCGAGCGTCGCCAGGCCGCCCTCGAGATGCTCGCCGACGTGGGCCTCACGGCCGAGCAGGCGCGGCGACGCCCCCACGCCTTCTCCGGCGGGCAGCGCCAGCGGATCGGCATCGCGCGCGCCTTCGTGCTGCGTCCCGAGGTGGTCATCCTCGACGAGCCGATCTCCGCGCTCGACGTCTCAGTGCAGGCCCAGGTCCTGAACCTGCTCGCCAAGCTGCAGGAGCAGCTCGGGCTGACCTACGTGTTCATCAGCCACGACCTCGCCGTGGCCGAGTACTTCTGCGACCGCGTGGCCGTGCTCTACCTCGGCCAGGTCATGGAGGTGGCCGACCGCAGCGCCCTCTTCAGCGACCCGCTGCACCCCTACTCCGTCTCGCTGCTCAGCGCCGTCCCGGTGCCACTCGCAGGCGGGCGCGCGCGCAGGACCGAGCGCCCGCAGCCGATCGGCGAAGTCGGCTCGGTCATCGAGCGCCCACCCGGCTGCCCCTTCGAGCCGCGCTGCCCCGTGGGCCGCGGTCGCGACATCTGCCGCGCCGAGCGCCCGCCCATCACCGAACCGGCCGCCGGTCACCAGGTGGCCTGCCACTTCCCCGGCGAAGTCTCCGTTCACGGCGCCAGACGCAATGGCGCAGGCACCAACGCGGGCGACGGCGACGGCACGGCACACCCCGGCCACACCGAGACCGCCGCGCAGTAGGCTGTCCCGATGGAGCAGACAAGCGCCGGAGAGCTCGTCAAGGTCGCCGGCGGCGGCCCGGAGCTCGACGGGATCGTGTTCGACACGCCCAGCCGCTCCAAGGTCGTGGTGGCCGTCATGGACGCTGCCCGCGGTCCTGTGTTCCGAACGGTTCACCCGAAGACGCTGACCGAGCGCACCGAGGAGGGCCCAGACGACCACGCGCTGCATCTCCTCGTGCGTCGCACACCGCCACCCGCTCGCGGCGCGGGCAAGGCCGGGGTCGCCGGCGGGCAGGGCAGCAGCGCCGGGCACAAGCGCGCTGCCATGCACCGGACCACTGGGAAGTAGCGCAGAGACGCCTCGCCCGGCCGGTGCTGGAGAGCAGCGTGCCCGAGGACCCTTCGAAGCTGCCCTTGGATTGGAGGACGTCTGCGCGCAGCGTGCTCACGTTCAGCGTCGTCAGCACGCGGTGCGGTGATGACGGGCCTGCGTATTCCAGGGCGACCGTGTCGCGAACCGCGAGTGCCGTCAGAGGGATGGAGAAGTACCGCCGGATTCGCCCGACGCTGCCATCGGAAATCGCCCCCTCGCGTGCGATGAAACGACCGGATTGGACAACGCTAACCGTGCCTCTGCGGCACGTCGTCCGTAGCCGCTCCCGCGGAGCGCGTGGTATCTACTGCCGCCGTTGCGCGCCGGCCGAGCCGGAGGAGCCACCGCCGGTGGGCCACAACCGCGTCCCCGGTTCGATCAGCCGCAGGACCGGGTCCTCGCCCACCGGAGAGCGCACCGACGAGGATCCGGTGGCGCCATCACCCATCCCGGCCCGCCGCGCAGCGGTGGCGTCCAGATCGACGCTGCCATCGGCGGCGAGCACCACGCCGTAGGTGTCGAGCGCCCGCTGCTCCGTGATCCAGCCCTCGGCCACGTCGTGGCGCACGTGCTCGGGGTCGCGCTCGACCGTGGGCCCGTAGCCGCCGCCGGCGGACGAGATCGAGATGATCGTCTCGCCGGGCTCGAGGATCACGTGGCCCCAGGGATCCTGCTCGATCACCTCGCCGGAGGCCGTGCGCATGAACGGCCGCAGCAGCGCCCCGGGCTCGCCCCCGCGCGCGCCGAGCGCGGGGTTGACGGTGCCGTCGGCCGCGTAGAAGACCTCGAGCTGGGTGTCCACGGGCCCGTACTCCACATACAGCGAGGGCGCGCCGCGAAAGCGCCCGTCGCCGCCCGTGTCGCAGACGATCCGGTCGGCCCACACCCGGATCGGGCGCAGCAGCTCGAGCACCTCGGTCGAGTCGCGCATCATCGAGCCGCCGTCGCTGGTCTCGCCGTTGGTCAGCCAGCCGTCGCCGTGGGCGTGGGCCGCGCCGCCGGAGTTGCCGAGGATCATCATGTCCACGAACGGGGCGTTGCCGTGCCTGGGGTCGCGCCCGGAGAGGCTGGCGGTGGCGGGTGGGCACTCCGGTCCAGGCGAGGCCATGCCCATCCCGTCCTCGAACTCGGCCAGCGTGCACTGCACGATCGCCCCGAGGCGCTCGGCCAGGCCGGTCGTCGCCAGTGAGCAGCTCGCCGGATGCACGGGGATGCCAACGCAGCAGTTCTCGCGCAGCAGCACCTTGATCGCGCGGGCGCTGCCCGAGTTGCGCGGGACGGTGTGGTCGATGCTGTTGAACACCCCGATCAGCGCCGAGGTGGTGGAGGTCGACTGGGTCAGGTTGAGCCCGCAGGGCAGGCAGTCGGGATTGCTTCGCAGGTCGATCTCGATCTCGCCCGCCTCGGGGTCCACCTCGACGGAGACCTCGAGCTTCACGCCCTCTTCCACCCCGGGGAGCGGGATCGAGTCATGCAGGTCATACCCCGTGCGCCTGCCCGCGGGAAGCGCTTTGATCGTCGCCCGGATGCGCTCCTCGCTGTAGTCGAGCCAGTCCTCCACATAGCCGTCGAAGACATCCCAGCCGACCTCTTCCCCGACCTTCTGCAGCTCGCGCTCGCCCACCCGCGCGGCGCCGATCATGCCCATGAAGTCCCCGTACCAGTCCTCGGGAACGCGGATCCGCGTCTGGCACATGCGGATCACGTCCTCCACGTCGCGATAGTCCTCCTGGACCTTCACGCAGTTGAAGATCAGCGCGCCCTCCTCGTAGACGTCGCGGGCGGTGGCCGTCATCGTCGTCGGCTCGGCGTTGCCGATGTCGGCCATGTGCGCCTTGACCAGCGCGGTGGCACGGTGGCGGCCCTCGTCGTCGAGGACGGGGACCATGATGCAGTGGTCCCCGGCGTGGGAGTTTCCGTGGTAGGGGGAGTTGTGCAGGAAGGCGTCGCCCCGGCGCGGGTTGGGGTGGTACTGCGCCAGCCAGCGGCTCATCAGGTCGGGGCCGCTCATCACGTGGATCGGCAGCGACTCGGCCATCACGAGCAACTCGTGGTTGGCCGTGACGATGCAACAGGAGAAGTCCCGCGCGGTGTTCAGCAGCGTTGAGCGAGCGGTGCGGAACAGCGTGTTGGTCATCTTGCGGACGACGCCTTCCATGCGGTTCGTCATCACCGCCAGGGCGACCACGTCGCGGCGACGCTGGGGGGGTTCGCCGGCCATGACTCTCAGGCGACCGCCTCGGGGGAGTCGACGGCTCCGGATGGGGGGACATCAGTCCCGGAAGAGCCGACTCGCGCGTGCGCGCGCCCGCGCGCGGGCGCCTCGATTTGAGGAGTGATGACGAGGCTGCCGCTCGCCGAGCGCTCGGCGCTCGCGCCGGGGTTGAGCACGATCGTGGTGAACGAGGACTCGACGATCGCCGGCCCCTCCACCAGCGTCCCTGGCCGCATCGCCTCCAGGCGCCAGATCGCCGCTTCGACCGCACCGGCCCCGCTGAAGTAGGCCGTGCGGGCCGCGGGCTCGGACCCCGCCGGCTCCAGCGCGATCGTGTCTGCCACGCCTCCGCCGAGCGGGCAGGTGACCCGTGCGCGCAGGTTGACCACCTCGATCACCGCGCGCTCGTCGCGCACCGCGTAGATCTCCTCGTGAACCGAGTGGAAGTCCTCAATCAGCCGCCCGAGCCCCTCCGGAGCGTCGAGCCCGGCGTGCAGCGGCACATCGATCTGCCACACCTGGTGGCGGTAGCGCGCCTCGGCGACGTAATCGATCTGCGGCTCGGCCTTCACCCTCGAACGCTCGGCGAACCGCAGGCAGCGACCGCGCAGCTCCTCGAGGATCTCCCCCGCGCGGGCGTGGTCGAAGGCATCGGATCCCGCGAAGAAGGCCGTGGCGTATTCGCTCATCAGGTCCGACATCAAGGCGCCGCGGGCGCTGAGCACGGCGCCTGCCTGCGGGATCACGACCCGGGGAGAGCCGAGTCGCCGGGCGATCGCCACCGCGTTGAGACCGGCCGCGCCGCCGCCGCCGATCAGCACGGCCGTGCGCGGGTCCACGCCCTGGTTGACCGTGATCTCCTCGATCGACTGGATCATCCGCTCGGTCGCCACCGCCATGATCGCCGCGGCGGCCTCGTTGGCGTCGAGGCCCAGCGGCGCCCCCACGCGCTCGGCCACGGCGCGCTCTGAGGCGGCCGCGTCGAGCGCCATCTTGCCGCCGAGGAAGTAGTCGGGATCGATGTAGCCGAGCACCACCGCCGCGTCGGTGACCGTGGGCTCGGTGCCCCCCCGCGAGTAGCAGACTGGACCCGGATCGGCCGAGGCGCTCTGCGGGCCCACGTGCAGCAGCCCGCCGGAGTCGATCCACGCGATCGAGCCGCCGCCCGCGCCCACGCTGCGCACGTCCACGGCGGGGAAGCCGGTGATGTGGCCCTCGTACTCGAGGCCGAGCCAGGTCTCGCGCGTCACCGGGATGCGCCCGCGACGCACCAGCGCCACGTCGTAGCTCGTGCCGCCCGTGTCGGCGACGACCGCGTCCTCGCTGAGCCCGTCAAGCGCCGCGTAATAGCGACCGGCGATCGGCGCCATCGCGGGCCCCGAGTTGACCGAGTGGATCGGCGCGGCGGCCATGTCGGCTGCGTCGACCACGCCCCCGCTGGAGGTGACCATCAGCAGCCTCCCCGCGAACCCCGAGGCGCGCAGGCGATCCTCCAGGCCGCGCAGGTAGACCGTCATCAGCGGCTTCAGCGACGCGTCGATCGCGGCGCAGGACGCGCGGCGATACTCCCGCAGCGTCGGGTTGAGCGCGTGCGAGAGCGTGAAGGGGACTCCAGGCAGGTGTCGCTCGATCAGCTCGCCGAGCGCCAGCTCGTGGGCGGGATTGGCGATCGACCACAGCAGGCACACCGCCACGGACTCAACCTCCAGCTCGGCCATCCGTGCCAGCACCTCGACGGTGGAGCCCTCCTGGAGCGGGTGCACCACCTCACCCTGGCTGCCGATCCGCTCGTCGATCTCGAAGGTGAGCGCGCGCGGGATGTAGGGGTCGGGATAGCCGTAGCTCCAGTTGAACGCGTCCGTCCTGCCGCCCTCGCGCAACAGCAGCATGTCCGGATGCCCGCGCGTGGCCAGCAGCGCGGTGCGCGCGGTCGTGTTCGTGAGGATCGCGTTGATCGCCCGCGTGGTCCCGTGGATGAAGACCTCGACGTCGGCCAGGAAGCTCTCGGTGGAGCGCCCGGCGTCGGCTGCCGCGAGCGCGATGGCGTCGAGGATCCCCTCGGCCGGATCGTGCGGGGTCGTGGAGGCCTTGTAGAGCCGCACGGCGTCCGCCTGCTCGACCACGAGGTCGGTGAACGTCCCTCCCGTGTCTGCCGCCAGCCGCACCGGGCTACTCGGGCCGTTTCCGCGCGTCGGCGTCGGCATCGGCATGCGCGTGACCGCTCGTTGGCGCCTGTTCGATATTTCGGCCCATGGACCGATAAAACGTCCCGACGGCGAGCGCAGCCCGCAAGCGCTCAATCATCGGACCCGCCGCCCTTCGCCGCCGCCGCGCGAGCGGCGAGCGCGGCCACCATCAGCACGTCGCGACCCTCTTGGACGATCTCGCCGCGATCGCTGTGGACCTGCACCCCGAGCGTCACGAAGCCCCGGCCCGGCCGCGAGCGGCTGGCGCGGCGGTCGAGGACCTCGTAGCTCGCCCACACCGTGTCGCCGGGATAGACCGGCGCGCGGAAGCGGCGCTGGCATTCGACGAGCGCGAGGACCTTCCAATCGTCGCGAACGCTGCGCAGCCCGTAGCTCATCGACAGCACCAGCGGACCATGGGCGATGCGACCCTCGAAGGGCGTCTCCTCGCGCGCGAAGATCTCGTCTGTGTGCAGCGGATTGAAGTCGCCCGAGACGCCCGCGAAGGCCGCGATGTCCGCCTCGGTGACCGTGCGCCTGGCCGTCTGGAAGCCCGTTCCCACCTCGATCTCCTCCAGGTGGACGAGCGCCATCACATTCGCCGCTGCTCAGCCGCCGACCGGGACACGCGGGCCGGCGGCGCCCGTCCGCCGACTGCCCTTGCCAGCGTTCTCGAGCGGCTCCTGCGGGAACAGCGTGCGGATGACCTCCTCGCGTATCTGGCGCGTGTCCAGCGTGGCCTCGGAGGTGAGCGCCTGGATCGCGAGCCCGTTGAGCACGGCGTCGAAGCGCCAGCTCCAGGGGATGCCGTCGGGCGGGTCGGGCGGGGCGATGCCCTCGAGCGCTCGATCGATCAGCTCATACCAGCTCGTCAGCCGGCCGTCGATCGTGTGGCGAAGCTCGGGCAGGCGGACGGCCTCGCCGTAGGCGTTGATCCACAAGCGCCACGTCTCCGTCATGTGCTCGTCGAACGCCAGCGCGCAGTCGAGCAGGGCGTTGAGCCGCTCGCGTCCCGGGGGCATGTCCTCGATCGATTCGCGATAGCGATCCTGCGTGCGCTCGGAGACGAACACGAGCGCCTGCGTGAGCAGATCCTGGCGGTTGGCGAAGTAGTGGTTGATCATTCCCGTGCTGACGCCCGCCTCCTCGGCGACCATGCGCATCGTCGAGCCCGCGAATCCCTCCCGCGCGATCACGGCTGCGGCGGCACGACAGATCTGCTCTCGCCTGATCGGGCCCATCCCGAGCTTTGGCACCGCGTTCCTCCAGTTTTATTCCTTGCCGGGCGCCTCTCCGCCGAGCCGTGGCAGCCCGGAGAGGTCGCACTGCACCACGCCGCTGATGCTAATGGGTGGGATGACGTACCGCTCTCGAATTTCGATGGCCTGCGGCGGAAGCCCTACGCACTGCTTGCGCAGGTTTCCATACCCGCCTATAGTCGCATATCGCGTGATCGGTTTGCAATAGCTGGCCCCGGCCGAAAGGAACCAGGCACAATGAGCATCGAGCGTCTCACCACCAACCCCGCATCGGGCTTCAGCGACGCGGTCACCGCCGTCGGTCCCGGCCGCCTGATCCATGTGGCCGGCAATGTCGGCTTCGGCCCCGACGGCAAGGTCGTGGCGGGCGGCATGGGCGCCGAGGCGAGGGCCACCTTCGACAACATCGAACGCACGCTCGGGGAAGCCGGCGCCGACATGTCCCACGTGGTCAAGATCAATGCCTTCGTGACCTCGCTGGAGGAATACGGCGACTATGCGACCGCTCGCTCCGAGCGCTTCGGAGACAAGCTGCCCGCGAGCGCCACGGTCCAGGTCGCGGGCCTGCTGGTGGGCGCCCACATCGAGATCGACGCCGTAGCCTTCGTCCCCGACGCCTGAGCCGGGCGTGGGCGAGGCACGATCATTCTAAACCGATCAATCGATATAGTTCGCGGGGCCGCATGACCGAGGCTGAGCACACGAACGCACGAATCACCTGCGACATCGGGGGGACGTTCACCGACGTGGTGGTCAGCGACGCGAGCGGGCGCCTCACGGTGGCCAAGGCGCTGACCGAGCCCGCGCACCTGTTCGGCGGGCTGCACGCCGCGCTGCAGCGCGCAGCCGAGCAGCTGGGCGAACCGCTGGCGGCCCTGCTCGGCCGGGCCTCGCTGTTCATCTTCAGCACCACCCAGGCGACCAATGCGATCCTCGAGGGCACCACGGCCCGCACGGCGTTCATGTGCACAGAGGGCTTCCCCGACATCCTCGTGCGCCGCGAGGGCGGCTCGCTGCGCCCCTACGACTACACGCGGCCCTTCCCGGACCCGTACGTGCCGCGCCGGCTGACGTTTGAGATACCGGAGCGCATCGAGGCCGATGGCGGGGTACTGCGCCCGCTCGATGAGCGGGGCGCGCGCGAGCAGCTCGTGCAGGTCCGCGAGCTGGGAGCGCAGGCGGTGGCCGTGTGCCTGCTGTGGTCCACTGCCAACCCGGTGCACGAGCTGGCGCTGGCCGACCTGATCGAGCAGGAGCTCCCGGAGGTGCCCTACTCGCTCTCCCATCAGATCAACCCGATCGTGCGCGAGTACCGCCGCGCTTCCGGGACCTCGATCGACGCCTCGCTGAAGCCGCTGATGCAGAGCCACCTGCCCGAGATCGCCAGCGGCCTGGAGGCCGAGGGGTTCGCCGGCGAGCTGCTGGCCGCGAGCTCGGCCGGTGGCGTGGTGCCGATGTCCGAGTTGATCGACAGCCCACTGTGGTCGGTGCGCTCGGGTCCCTCGCTGGCGCCCGTGGCCGCGCGCACGGTGGCGGGGACGGAGACGGGCAACGGCGACGTGATCGTCTGCGACACCGGTGGCACGAGCTTCGACGTGAGCCTCGTGCGTGACGGCGACCTCGTGTTCACGAGCGAGACGTGGCTGGGCGAGCCGTTCGCGGGCCACCTCACGGGGCTCTCCTCGGTGGACGTGCGCAGCATCGGCGCCGGCGGCGGCTCGATCGCGTGGGTCGATCCGGGCGGCCTCCTGCGCGTTGGCCCTGAGAGCGCTCGCGCCGATCCGGGACCGGCCTGCTACGGGCGCGGAGGCACCCGCCCGACGGTGACGGATGCGGCGCTGGTGCTCGGATACGTGGACCCCGACCGCTTCCTCGGCGGGGCGATGAAACTGGACACCGCGGCGGCCGAGCGAGCGCTCGGCGAGCTCGCCGAGACGCTGGGCATCGGCCCGCAGCAGACCGCCCACGCGGTGCTCTCGGTCGCCAACGAGCGCATGATCGCTGCGATCCACGAGCTGACGGTCAACGAGGGCGTGGACCCGCGGGACAGCACCCTGGTGGCCGGGGGCGGCGCAGCGGGCCTGACGATCCTGCCGATCGCCCGCGAGCTCGGCTGTCGCGAGGTGCTGGTCCCGCGTGCCGCCGGTGTGCTCTCGGCGTTCGGCGGACAGCACTCGGACATCGTGCGCGAGCTGAGCACCCCCCACGTGACCAACTCGCTGGACTTCGACTTCGACGGGGTGCGCGGCGCGCTCGGCCGGCTGAGCGAGCGCCTGGCGGCCTTCGAGGCCGAGCTGCCCGAGGGTCTCGCCGGCGAGTCGCAGCGACGCTACTTCGTGGAGGCCCGCTACGCCCATCAGGTGTGGGACCTCTCGATCCCGCTCGAGGGCGAGGGCATCGAGGACGCCGCGGGGCTGGAGCGCCTGATCGAAAGCTTCCACGACGCCCACGAGCGCATCTTCGCGGTGCGTGAGCCGGGCCAGAAGATCGAGATGAGCCAATGGAAGGGCCGGGTCATCGCATCGACCGCCAAGCCGCCTCTCGGCGTGGCGCGCGAGGGGGCCGCGAGCGCCACCACGCCGCATCGACGGCTCGCCTACTTCCCCGAGCTGGGCGAGGTCGAGATCCCGGTTCACCTCGGCGAGCAGCTCGCGCCCGGTGCGGAGGTGGACGGTCCCGCGCTCGTGATCGAGCCCGAGACCACGATCGTGGTCTACCCCGGCTGGAGCGCTCACGTGAGCACGCTCGGCAACTACAAGCTGGGGCTGCGGTCATGAATTCGAACCCCGCGGGAGGCGCCTCGCCACGGGAGCTGGATCCGACGCTGATGGCGGTGCTCGCGCACCGCTTCGAAGCGATCGTGCGCGAGATGACCAACACCCTGTTCCGGACGGGTCGCAGCTCGATCCTGAACATGGCGCGCGACTTCTCCTGCTCGATCATCACCGCCGACGATCAGCTGTTCGCGGCCGCCGAGGGGCTGCAGGTGCACGTGCTCGGCGCGGGCCTGCAGACGAGCTCGATGAGCAGGCTGCACCCGGACCTGCGCGAGGGCGACGCCTACCTGCACAACGATCCGATGCTCGGCAACACGCACACGGCCGACCACACGATCCTCGTGCCGGTGTTCTTCGGCGGCGAGCACGTCTTCACGGCCTCGGCCAAGGCCCACCAGGCCGACTGCGGCAACGCCGAGCCCTCCACCTACGTCACCTATGTCGAGGACGTCTACGCGGAGGGCGGCCTGGTGTTCCCGTGCGTGAAGGTCCAGGAGGACCACGAGGACGTCGAGGACGTGATCCGCATGTGCCGGCGGCGGATTCGCGTGCCGGAGGTCTGGTATGGCGACTACCTCGCCGCGCTCGGAGCCGCGCGCATCGGCGAGCGCCGGCTGCAGGGGGTCATCGCGCGTTACGGCGTGGAGACGATCCGAGCATTCGTCACGGCCTGGCTCGACTACTCCGAGCGCTGCATGGAGCAGGCGATCCGCAAGCTGCCCGCCAGACAGCTGCGGGCGCGCTCGCGCCACGACCCGATCCCGGGCCTGCCCGAGGGCGTGGAGGTGAACGTCACGATCGACGTGGATCCCGAGGCCGGGCGCGTCAGCTTCGATCTGCGCGAGAACCCCGACTGCATCCCGTTCGGCTTGAACGTCTCTGAGAGCTGCGCCCGCGGCGGCTGCATCATCGCCCTGCTCAACTGCCTCGAGGAGGACATCCCGCGCAACGCCGGCTCCTTCCGCAGGGTCGAGGTGCTGCTGCGCGAGGGCTCGATCATGGGCGGCCTGATCGAGCCGTACTCGGCCTCGGTGGCCACGACGAACGTGCTCAACCGCATGATCAACGCCGCCCAGAGCGCCTTCTGCCAGCTCGGCGAGGGCGAGGGCCTGGCCGAGGGCGCGGGGGCGATGGGCGTCGGCTACGCGGTCTTCTCGGGCACCTACGGCAACGAGGATCCCTACGTGAGCGAGATGGTGATCGGCAACAACGGCGGTCCCGCCTCGCCCCACTGCGATGGCTGGATCACGTATGCGATGCCCGACTGCTCCAAGACCATCTACATCGACAGCGTGGAGATGCTCGAGCGCACCTACCCGCTGCACTTCCGCTCGTTTCGCCTGCTCGCGGACTCGGGGGGCGCGGGGCGCCTGCGCGGCGGCCCGGCCTCCGAGGTCATCTACGGGCCGCGTGCCACGCCGCTGCGCGTCTTCTACCTCGCCGACTACGCCCGCTATCCCGCCCAAGGGGTTCGCGGCGGGCTCCCGGGTGCCTCGGCCTCGGCGAGCGTGATCGACGCCGACGGCAGCGAGCGCGAGGTCGAGCCGGTCGGCGACTCGCTGCTCGCGCCCGGGCAGTGGATTCGCGGGGTCGAGGCCGGCGGCGGCGGCTACGGCGACCCGCTGGAGCGCGACCCCGAGGCCGTCCTGCGGGACGTGCTCGAGCGCTGGGTGAGCGCCCGGGCGGCCCTCGACGTGTACGGCGTGGTCCTCTCCGAGCACGGCCCGGGCGGCGGGCTGGCCGTTGACCTCGCGGGCACGCGCGAGCGTCGCGAGACGCTGGCAGGGGCGCGCGCCGCTGCGGGCGGCGGGGGATCCTGAAGCCGATGGTGAATCGCTTGCATCGCGAGGCACCCCTCCGGTATGCTGCATATCAACCAGTCGATATGCAAACGTCAAGCGGGTCGCCGGTGGCAGCGTCGGCCCGGCGGGGGGAGCTCTAGGCGCCGTGTCCGAGCACGATAAGACGGCCATCCATGAGGAGTATCTGAGGCTCACCCCGGGCTCGGCGAAGCTGATGGAGCGCGCGGCCAAGTCGATGCCGCGCGGGCTCACGCGCACGCTCAGCTCGTTTGCGCCCTACCCGGTGGTGTTCGAGCGCGGCCGCGGGGCGACGCTCGTGGACGTCGACGGCAACCGCTACATCGACCTCTTCAGCAACGGGATGAGCCTGATGCACGGTCACGCCTACGGACCGATCGAAGACGGGCTGCGCGCGGCGCTGCCCCGCGGCACCGCCTGGCCGGGAACCTCCGACGCGCAGGTCGAGTTCGCCGAGCTCTTGTGCCGGCGGGTGCCAGCCGCGGAGCAGGTCCGCTTCGCCAACACGGGCACCGAGGCCACGATGCTGGCTGTCAAACTCGCCCGCCACGTCACCCAGCGCCAGCTGATCATCAAGGCCTGGCACGGCTACCACGGCTCCTACGACGATCTCGAGGTCGGCCTGCAGGGCCAGGGAGAGGTGGCCGGCCGCGTCGCGCTGGCCACCTTCGGCGACCTCGACAGCTATGCCGCCGCGCTGGAGCGCCACGCCGGCGAGGTGGCCGCGATCATCGTCGAGCCGGTGCAGTACACGGGCGTGGTGACCCCGCCGCCGGAGGGCTTCCTGCCCGCGCTGCGCGAGCTCGCGCGCGAGGCCGGTGTGCTGTTCGTGCTGGACGACTGCCTCATGTTCCGCCTGGCCGAGGGCGGCTCGGCCGAGCGCTTTGGCCTGGACGCCGACATCACGTGTCTGGGCAAGTGGATCGGCGGCGGGCTGCCTGTCGGCGTGGTGGCCGGCTCGGCCGAGCTGATGAGCATCTTCGACCTCGACCCCGAGCGCCCGCTCTACCATGGCGGATCCTTCAACGGCAACCTGCTGGGGATGATCGCGGGGACGATCGCCGTTCGCGATCTCACGGCGGCGGACATCGCGAGGATCGAAGGGCAGGGCGAGAAGCTGCGCGGCGAGCTGGCTGGCGCCTCGGAGACGACCGGCGTGCCGCTGCGCACGAGCGGCGTGGGCTCGGCCTTCGGCCTGTACGTGCTCGACGGAGCCGACGGCGAGATCGATTGGCCGGCGAGCAGGCTGCTGCACCTGGCCGCGGTCAACCGCGGCCTCTACTACGGGGTGGGCGGCGAGTTCGGCCTGTGCACGGCCCTCACCGACCTCGAGATCGCCCAGGCCGGCGCTGCGCTGCGCTGCGCGCTGGCGGACGTGGCCGAGGCGGTGGTCGACCGTGTGTGAGCTTCATCTACAGGAGTACCGGGTATCGCTCCTCTCGAAGGAGCTCCAGTGAGCTCTCAGTTGTGCCGCGGGGCGCGTACTCCAACCCGACTGATCCCCTATAGCCGCTTGCGCCGAGGGACTCGAGTATGCGCGGCACGTCGAGCTCCCCGCTGCCCGGCCGGCCGCGTCCGGGGCAGTCGGAGAGCTGCACGTGGCCGATGAGCGCGCCACAGCGCTCGATCGCGGACATCGGATCTTCGCCGCTGCGCGCCACGTGATAGACGTCGAGCAGCACCCCGAGCGCATCTGAGCCGCACTGCTCGATCAGCTCGATCGCGTGCCGCGGGGTCGGAGCCAGATAGCCGGGGTTCTCGATCGAGTTGATCGGCTCCACGAGGATGCGCAGCCCGCGGGCTGCGGCCTCGGGTGCGAATGAGCTCAGCGCCTCCGCCACCGCGCGCCTCTGGGCCGCAGGGCTCGTGCCTGCCAGCTCCCTGCCCACGAGCAGGTTGAGGTTGGGAGCGCCGACGCGCTGCGCCAGCTCGGCGGCTGCGAGGAACGCGCGCTCGGCCTCCTCGCGGCGGGCCGGGTCGTTGAGGAAGCCGCGCTCCCCTGCGTCGGCGTCGCCCGCGTCGCAGTTGAGCAGGACGACCTCCATGCCCTCGGCGGCCAGCGCCCGTGCCAGGCCGTCGCGCTCGTCGTCGTCGGGAGGCCAGGCCGTTTCGATGCGGTGAAAGCCCGCGCGGCGGGCCGCGCCCACCCGCTCGAGATAGGGGAGCTCGCCGAACAGCCAGGAGATGTGAGCCGACCAGGTGAGGCTCAACTCACTCCTGCGCCGCCACGAACGCGACGGCCTCGACCTCCACGCGCGCATCGGCCACCAGACCGGCCACCTGCACGGTGGCGCTGCTGGGGGGGTTGCCCGCGAAGGCGTTGCCGCGCGCGACGTCGTAGTCGGGGTAGTGATCGGTGCTGGTCACGTAGCCGGTGATCTTGACCACGTCGCTCATCTGCGCGCCGGCCTTCTCCAGCGAGAGGGCGATGCGCGCGAAGCACTGCTCGGCCTCGGCGGCGAAGGTGTCGTTGACCATCTGGCCATCCTCGTCGGCGCCGATCTGGCCCGACACGTAGATCCAGCGACCCGGGCCGCTGAAGCTGATGGAGTCGCAGAACGTGGTTCCCCACGGACTTGGTACGCGCTGCCTGTCCATTGCCGCTCCCTTCCTCTCATTCGATTGTGCACAGCCGGGACACGTCCTGCAGCGCCCGGATCAGACCCTCGTGGGCGCTGTCCAGCGCCTTGCCCGCGGTGACGCTCGACAGCGCGATCTCGCCGCCGGGACCCATCAAGACCCCGTGGGTGAGGGCAGCGAGGTGCAGCAGCTGCGTGGGCTCGCCGGCGTTGAAGGTGTTGCCGTCATGGCGCTCGAGCGTGTCGGTCACGTACGCCCCGAGCACCGATCCGTCGCCGACGACGCTCAGGGGCAGTCCGAGCGCATCGGCCTCAGCGACCAGGGCGGCTCGCAGGCTCCCCGCGCGGGCGTCCATCGCGGTGATCGTCTCGGCGGTGAAGTGCTCGAGGCTGACGCGTCCGGCCACGCTCGAGAGCAGGTTCCCGTTGAAGGAGCCTCCGTGATAGAGCGGCTCGGGCCGGTGCGGGTCGAGCACCTCCATGATCTCCGAGCGCCCGCCGAGCACGCCCATCGGCAGCCCCCCGCCGATGAACTTGCCGAGGAAGGTCAGGTCCGGATCGAGTGAGTAGCGCTCGGCCGAGCCCCCGTAGGCGAGGCGCAGCATCAGGCAGTCGTCGAGCACGAACAGAGCGCCGGCGCGCCTGGCCGCCTCCTGCACGCGCTGAAGGAAGCCGGGCGGCGCGGTCGTCACGAGGCCGCTGAACATCAGCGGCTCGAGCACCACCGCGGCGATCTCATCGCCGTGCTCGGCGAGCTTGCGCTCGAACGCCTCGGCGTCGCCGAACGGCGCGAGGTACACGCGCCCGGGGATCTCGGGGCGGTCGTAGAGGCCGACCTCGAGATCGTCGAAGGAGCCGTGGAAGCCGTCGATCGCCTTCAGGACCGCCTGGCGTCCGGTGAAGGCGCGGGCGACTTTCATGGCCAGCATCCCGGACTCCGTGCCCGAGTTGGTGAAGCGCACGCGCTCGAACACCTCGATCCGCTCGCACAGCAGCTGGGCAAAGTCGATCTGCTCCTCGGAGGCCACCAACCAGCCGGAGCCACGCTCCACGGCCGCCTTCAGAGCCGCCACCACGGGGGGGAAGGCGTGGCCGTGGATCAGGCTGAGGCCGTTGTTGACCAGGTCCACGTAGCGGTTGCCGTCGAGGTCGAAGAGGTAGGGCCCCTCGCCGCGCGCCCCCACGATCGGGTAGGGGCGATGGTATCCCCACCCCCGCGTGATGCCTCGCACCATGTAGCGCCGCGCTCGCTCCATCGCCTGCTCTGAGCGCGGAGTGCGACGGCGGTAGATCTCCTCGAGGCCGGCGCGAGCGTCGGCTCGTGGGATGACGCTGGTCATCCTCTTCGACCCTTTAGAACAGCGTTCGATATCTTGGCCACGCGACCGATTTAGCCTACCACCAGGAGCGAGCTGCTTGCGCATGCATCCGTGCGGTACAAATAGCGCCGTGCCGGGGGCCGTTCAACCGATCGCCCGCAACCTGCGTCGCTGGAGGATGACCCGCGAGATGACGCTGTCCGCCCTGGCCGAACAGGCGGGCGTGGCCAAGTCCACGGTCTCCCTGATCGAGCGCGGGCAGGGCAACCCGTCTATCGACACCGTGTGGGCGCTCGCGGCCGCGCTGGGTGTCCCCTTCGCGAGCCTGTTCCACGACGAACCGCCCGCCCACGACGTGACCGTGGTGCGCGCCGACGATGCCTCGCTCGTCGCCATCGACCAGGCCGGGCTGGAGACGGACGGCCTCATCATCCGCCACCTGCTCACCCGCACCGGCGGCGCTCTGATCGAGATCTACACGCTGACCCTCGACGAGGGCGCCGTCCGCCACGCCGGAGCCCACGTGGCCGGCCTGTTCGAGCACCTCACGATCGTGGCCGGGACCGTGGAGATCTCCACCGATGCCTTCACCGAGGTCGTCAGCGAGGGCGACCTGATCAGCTTCCGCGCCGATCGCCCCCACACCTACCGGGTGATCGAGGGGCCCGTGCGCTTCGTCTCAGTGCACGAATACCCGAAGGACAGCTCGAGCTGAGCCACGCAAGCCGGCCAGGCGCCCATGGGAAGCTCTGGCTCAAGCCCTCATAGGAGACAACGCCGCATGCGGCGTTGTCCGGGGCCGCACATGTGCGGCCCCGCCGGTCGGCGCATGCGCCGACCGGAACAGCTCATGAGACATCCATAACCGGCGTATCTGGGGCTTGCTGCGCGGCCCACGCGGCGATGTTCTCGGACTCGTCGATGACCGTGCCGTCCTCGAGCACGAGCGTCGGGACCTTGTAGTTGCCCGTCAAATCCTTGATCGCTCGCCGCCCGCTGAAGAAGCGGTCGGTGCCGTAGCAACCGTAGGTCCGTATGACGTTCGGTCGATGCCCCGCGGCGGTGAGCGCTCGGTAGGCCCTCGCGCAGGGGTGATGCTTGACCGGACCGAGCGTGCCGTAGCAGACGTAGAGATCCATCCTTGCGAATCCTATGCCTCCAGGAACTAGTAGGACCGAGGCAACCCCAGCACGTGCTGCCCCACGTAGGCCTGGACCAGGTTGTTGTTGACGGGGGCGGTCTTGTACAGGCGGGTCTCGCGGAACTTGCGCTCGATGTCGTACTCCTGGGCGAAGCCGAAGCCCCCGTGGGTGTCGAGCGCCGCGTTGGCGGCCTCCCAGGAGGCCTCCGAGGCGAGGTACTTGGCCATGTTCGCCTCCGCTCCAGCCGGCAGCCCCTGGTCGTAGAGCCATGCGGCCTTCCAGCGCACGAGGTCGGCCGCGCTCATCGCCATGTGGGCGCGGGCGAGCGGGAACTGGACACCCTGGTTGGCGCCGATCGGGCGGCCGAAGACGACCCGCTCGTTGGCGTAGGCGACGGCGCGGTCGAGGAAGAAACGGCAGTCACCGATGCACTCGGCCGCGATCAGGATGCGCTCGGCGTTCATGCCGTCGAGGATGTAGCCGAAGCCCTCGCCCTCCTCGCCGATCAGAGCCTCGGCGGGCAGCTCGAGGTCCTCGAAGAAGACCTCCGTGGTGGCGTGGTTCATCATCGTCTTGATCGGGCTGATCGTCAGCTCCGCGCCGCGATCGCGCATGTCCAGGAGGAACACCGACAGGCCCCCCGTGCGCTTCTCGAGCTGCTCGATCGGGGTCGTGCGGGCGAGCAGCACCATCAGGTCGGAGTGCTCGGCGCGCGAGGTCCAGATCTTCTGCCCGTTGACCACGTACCCGTCGGCCGTGCGCTCGGCCCGGGTGGTGATCTGCGTGGTGTCCGAGCCGGCGCCCGGCTCGGTCACGGCGAAGGCCTGCAGACGCAGCTCGCCGGCGGCGATCCGCGGCAGGTAGGAGCGCTTCTGTGCCTCTGAGCCGTGGCGCAGCAGGGTGCCCATCGTGTACATCTGCGCGTGACACGCCCCCGCGTTGGCCCCCGACGCGCAGATCTCCTCGAGGATCACGCTGGCCGTGGCCAGCGGCAGGCCCGATCCGCCATGCTCCTCGGGGATCAGCGCCGCCAGCCAACCCTGATCGGTGAGCGCCGCCACGAACTCGCTCGGATAGCGATCCGGCTCGAGACCTCGCCAGTACTCGCCCGGAAAGCGCTCGCACAGCGCCCGCACCGCATCACGGATGGCGCGTGAGTCCTGCGGCTCGGTGAAGTCCATCGGGTCTCCTCTAGGAGAGCTGTCGTTCGAGCTCGGCTGCGACCTCGAACAGGTCGGCGACCGCACCATAGTGGGCCACGTCGAAGATGCGGGCGCCCGGGTCTGAGTTGACGGCGATGATCGTCCTCGCCTTGGACATGCCGGCCACGTGCGGCGCCGCGCCCGAGATCCCGAGCGCCAGGTACACCCGCGGCGCCACCGTGCGGCCCGACTGCCCCACCTTGCGCGCACGGGAGAGCAGCCCGGCCTCGACCAGCGGGCCCGAGCCCGACAGCGTGGCGCCCATCAGGCGCGCCAGGCGCTCGAGCTCTCCAATCCGCTCGCCGCCGCCGACGCCGCGGCCGATCGAGAGCAGGAAGTCGGCCTTGGCGATGTCCACCTCGCCGGCCGGGGCCTCGCGCAACTCGATCCGCTCTGTGCGCGCCACGCCATCCAGGTCGAGCTCCACCCGCGAGATCCTCGCGCTCGCGCCCGTGCCGCCGGCGCCGGCGTCGGCGTCGGCGCGGGCCCCGCACGCTCCCGGGCGCAGCAGCAGCAGCACGGTCTCCTTGGCGGGGAAGTCCAGCTCGGCGATCAGCCGCTCGCCGTAGGCGCCGCGGCGCGCGAGCGGCCCACCCTGCTCCCAGGCCACCCAGGTCACGTCGCTCGCGAAGCCCAGCCGCAGGCGGGCCGCCACCGCAGGGGCGAAGCCGAGGGAGTCCGCGGTGTGTCCCGCGAGCACGACCGCCGGCCGGCGAGCCTCGATCAGCGCGCCCAGCGCGGCCTCCCAGACGTGCGCCTCGAAGCGCTCCCGCTCAGGTGCGGCGAGGATCACCTCCTCGACGCCCGCCACGCTCACGGCCTGCACATGCGCGGGAGCATCCGCACCGATCAGCGCAACCGCGACCCGGCCCGCACCCCCATCGGCGAGCTCGAGACCCGCCGCGATCAGCTCGAGCGTCGAGGGTCGCAGTCCGTCATCGCCGATCTCCCCCAGGACCAGGACGCCGCCGCTCACGCGCGCAGCTCCCGCGTCACGAGCTCGACGATGCGCCCCGCGATCGCCTCTGCCGGCCCCTCGATCATGCTCGCGCCCTCGCCGCGCCCGCGCTCGAGCAGGCGCACCGTGCGCGCGCCGGCGACCTCACGCACGTCGCTCACATCGAGGTCGAGATCGGACAGGGCGAGGGTTGCCGACGGCTTGCTCCGCGCGAGCTTGATCGCGCGCAGGTTCGCGCGGCGCGGCTCGTTGATTCCCGTCTGGATCGTGAGCAGAGCGGGCAGCGACAGACGCAGCACCTCCACAGCGCCGCCGTCGAGCTCGCGCTGCACCGTCAGCCCCCCGCCGTCCTGCTCGATCGCGGTCACGACCGCCACTCGCGGCAACTCGAGCAGTCCCGCGAGCGCAACGCCCGTGGCCGCGTTGGCCGAGTCCGAGGACTGCACTCCACACAGGATCAGCCCGGGGTCCTCCCTGCGCGCCACGGCGGCGAGCACCGCCGCGATGGCCAGCGGGTCATCGACGCCCGCGAGCGCCGGGTCCCAGACCCGCAGCGCGCGGTCGGCGCCCATGGCAAGGCAGGCGCGCAGGCCCTCCTCGCCGTGCTCGTCGGCGACCGTCACAACCACGACCTCGAAACCCTCGCCGGCAGAGGAAGACTCGGCGAGCTGCAGGGCGGCCTCCAGCGAGAAGGCATCCCACTCGTTCGCCTGCCAGTGGAGCGCCCGCGGATCCAGCTCGCCGGCGCCGTCGAGCGTGAAGTCCCCGTCGATGCTCGCAACCTGCTTGACCGGTACGAGGATCTTCATCAAGCCGGCAGCGTGGAAGCGGCCACTAGGCCGGCCCGAGCAGCGTGCCGGTCGAGTCGTGGGAGTGAAAGCCCTTGCGGACCGTCTCGTGCACGTCCCAGCGAGCGCGGGTGGCCTCGGGGATGAACGCGACCTCGCCCGCGCTCACCGCGGGCTCTACCGGTGCGTCGCGCACCGAGTACTTGGGGATGGGAGCGGTGGTCTGCGCCATGTCTCTCCTCCGGCTCGTCGTGCGGTTGGTGGGCTAGCCTGCGCCGGGAACGGCCGCGGGCTGACGATTCACGTCGGGCAGCTCGCGGATGTAGGGCAGGGGAGTGGCAGGGTCGGCCGTGTCGATCTCGCGCGCGAGCCGATGGCCGTCGAAGACGTTTTCAGCGATCGTGCGCGGGGCCAGGCAGTCGCCGATCCGATACACCGAATCGATGCCCTCGCGCGCGAGGCGATCGGGGTCGGCGCGCAGCTCGTGGTAGAGCTCGTCGCAGGGCTGGCGCTGGGTCACGAGCACGACCGCGTCCGCCTCCCAGTGGACCGGATCTGGCGCCCAAACGTTCTGCCCGTGCAGCCCGTCCGGAGTGATCTCGCCGAGCACGTGCGAGGTGACGATCTCAACGCCCTGGGCGCGCAGCTCGCGGTTCACCCGGAAGGCCTCGCCGGTGTAGAACATGAACGGGGCGAGGTTCGGCGAGGGCGTCACCACGCTCACCCGCTTGCCCGCCGCCAGCAGCATCTCGGCCATGCCGACTCCCGTGAAGTAGCCGTCCGTGTCGTACACGAGCACGTGCTCGCCGTCGATCGCTCCCTTGACCGCCGAGACCTGCTCGGGGGTGTGGACGAAGTCGAGCTGCGCTCCCGGGATCGGCAGCTGCGTCGGCCCGTTCATGCCGTCGGCGCGCCAGCGGGCGCCGGTCGCGATCACGACGATCTCGGCGCCGTAGGAGAGCACCGCCTCGGCGTCCAGGCGCGTGCCCAGGATGACCTCCACGGAGGCGAGCTTGCCGAGCTGGACCTGGCGGTAGGTGGTCACTCGGCCCCACTCCCCGAGGTGGGGATAGGCGCTGATCGAGCGCATGCACCCGCCGAGCGCGTCCTGCTCGTCCACGAGGTGCACGGCGCTCATGGAGCGCTTGCCGAGCACCATCGCGCACTCCATCCCCGCCGGGCCGGCCCCGACGACGAGCACGCTCTTGTCGTGGTTGGAGGCCACGGTGAAGCGCTCGGGGTGCCAGCCGCGGCGGAACTCCTCGCCGAGGGTCGCGTTCTGCGTGCACACGATCGGCGCGCCCAGGCCGAAGCGCGAGGCGCAGATGTTGCAGCCGATGCACTCCCGGATCTCCTCGTAGCGGCCCTGTTCGATCTTCCGGGGAAGGAACGGGTCCGCGATCGAGGGCCGCGCCGCGGCGACGATGTCGATCAGCCCCGAGCTGACCGCCGCGGCCATCGTGTCGGGGTTGGTGAAGCGCCCGACCGTGGCGATCGGCTTCTTCGTCGCGGGCCTCACCGCCTCGATGTAGGGGCGGTGGCTGAACTCGCCGGCGAAGCGCGAGGCGACGGCGTCGTCGCCGGCCCATTCGGCGGCCGCCCAGCCGCCGCCCTGCAGATCCCAGAAGTCCACGAGGTGATCGCCCAGCTCGATGAAGCGGTAGGCCTCCTCGGCGGCGCGGATGCCGCGCGGATCGTCGTTGAGCGTGTCCACGCACAGGCGGATCGTGACCGCGCAGTCGTCTCCCACGGCCTCGCGCACCTGCTCGACCGTCTCCAGCCAGAAGCGGGCGCGGTTCTCCACCGAGCCCCCGTACTCGTCCGTGCGGTGGTTGAACTTCGACATCAGGAAGTGCTGGGGCAGCGCGCCGCACTCCGCGCCCTCGATGTTGATCATGTCGAAGCCCACGTCCCGCGCCCGCCTCGCAGCAGCGACGTAGTAACCCTGGATCTCGCGGATGCCGGCCTTGTCGAGCTCGTAGCAGCTCGTCGCGTAGAGGCCGTCGTCGGTCAGCTGGCTGACCGAGCGCGCCGGCATCCTGCTCTCGAGGTTTCCGGCGACGCAGCCGCCGTGCCACAGCTCCACCCCCGCGAGCGCCCCGTGCTCGTGCGCGAGCTCGGCCATCCTGGCGAGGTTGCGGGCGTCGTCGTCATCCCACAGCCGCGCCGAGACGAGCGGGCGGGAGTCGCTCGAGGGGTGGACCGAGCAGAACTCCGTGTTGACCGCCGCCCAGCCGCCCTCGGCCTTCATCGCGCGGATGTGCGCCTGGGCCCCCGGGAGCTCGGCGCCGAAGCTCGTGCAGTGGGGGCTCTGGTAGAAGCGGTTGCGGAGGGTCTTCGGGCCGATCGGCACAGGCTCGAAGAGGATGTCGTGACGAGGATCCCGAGCCATCGATCCCTCCTATGTCCGTCGTGCCCTTGCCATATCGATCAGTCGATATAGGCTACCGGTGCTCCCGCTCACGGTCAAACTTGGCGCCTTCGGCGCGCAGCTCCGCGGCCAGGGCGCCGTCTCTGCGCTCGCGCAGCCGCTCGAGCAGGCCCGGGTCCGTGGGCACGTGGGCGGCGAACCCGCCGCCGGCGTCCTCGGCGTCCGAGAGCAGCGGGAACAGGTTTGCAGCGATCGCGTCGAAGGTGCGCGCGCCGCCGAGGCCGACCGTCTCGAACGGGCCCGTCAGGCGCCAGCGCCCGGCGAGCCCGTCGCGCATGACCGCGTCGATCGTCTCGGGCGAGGCCACCCCGTTATTGACCAGCCACAGGCACTCGCGCAGGAGCGCCAGCTGCAGCCGGTTCCAGAGCAGGCCCGGGACCTCGCGCTCGAGCGGCACGGGGCGCTTGCCGATCGCCCGCAGCAGCGCCACCACGCGCTCTCGCAGCTCGACCGGGGTGCGCTCCCCCGCAACGACCTCCACCAGCGGCATCAGCAGCGGCGGGTTCCAGTAGTGCGTGCCGAGGATGCGCTCCCCCACTCCGGCTGCCTCGCCGAGCGCCGTGATGGAGATCGAGGAGGTGTTGCTCGCCGCGACCGCCTCGGGATGGCTCGCGCACACCTCGCCGAGCACCGAAGCCTTCAGCTCGATGTCCTCGGGCAGCGACTCCACGATCAGGCCAACCTCCTCCGGGCCCGCGTCGCCATCGGTGAAGCGCATGCGCTCGCGAGCCCGCGCAAGCTCGCCGGCGTCGGTGAGCCCACGGCGCAGCGCCAGGGCGAGCGCCTGCTCGATGCGGCGCTCGGCGCCCTCGCGATCCCGCACGATCCAGCTCACCTTGCAGCCGCCCAGCGCGTACTCGCAGCCGATCTGCGAGCCCATCAGCCCGGCGCCCACCATCGCCACGTGCTCGCCCGCGAGCGTCATGCCCGGGCGGTGCGGGCCGATGTCCCGAGCACCATCAGGGTCTTGGTCCCCGTCACGCGGCCGCTGCGGCGCAGCAGGTCGATCACCCGCTTGAGATCCTCGACATCGCGCACGCGGATCCACGCCAGCGCATCGGGGTCGCCGGCGGTGGTGAAGATCGTCTGTACCTCGGAAATGTCCTGAGCGATCGCCGCGATCTCATCGACGGTCGAGTTCCCCGCGAAGCGCAGCTCGGTGAACGCCTGCAACGGCTGCCCGAGCATGGCGTGGTCGACGAGCACCGTGTAGCCCGTGATCACCCCCTCGCGTTCCAGGCGATCGACCCGGCGCTTGACCGCCGGCGCCGACAGCGACACGCGCTCGGCGATGTCGGCGAGCGTGCGTCGCGCGTCGCTGCGCAGGAGCTCGATGATCTCCAGGTCGGTGTCATCGATCTCGGAGGGCTCCAGCACGCAAGAATCGTATACCTGATCGCTATTTCATGGTCGAATCTTGCGTAGATGTGATCCGTGACCCGGTATCGGTTGCGTCGCGATGTCAAATCGACTTCCATGTAGCTCGATGTCCTCAGGGGTTCCGGCGCTGCACTCCCCGCCCGGCACGAGCGCGGCCGGCGAGAACGCGGCGGGCGAGACGGCCGCGGGCGAGACGGCTTCGTCGATCGAGACCCTCGAAGCGGTCCAGCGGCGTGTGCTGTGGCTCGCGACGAGCATGGTCCATCACGCCAACAAGGTCCGCGAGACACCCTCCGGGGTCAAGGTGGGTGGTCACCAGGCGTCATCGGCGTCGATGGTGGGCATCATGTCGGCGCTCTACTTCGAGCACCTGCGCGGCCCCGACCGGGTGTCGGTGAAGCCGCACGCGGCGCCGGTGCTGCACGCCGTCAACTACCTGCTGGGCCGCCTCGATCAGCGCTACATGACCGAGCTGCGGGCGTTCGAGGGCCTGCAGAGCTATCCGAGCAGGGCCAAGGACCCCGACACGGTGGACTTCTCCACGGGCTCGGTCGGCATCGGTGCGACCGCGACCCTGTGGAGCGCCCTGGCTCACCGCTACGTGGCCGGCCACTTCGAGGTCCCGCGGGGAGGGCGCCACGTGGCGCTGGTGGGCGACGCGGAGCTCGACGAGGGCGCCATCTGGGAAGCGCTCGTGGACCCGCTCGTGGCACCTCTCGGCGAGGTGCTGTGGATCGTGGACGTCAACCGCCAGTCGCTCGACCGCGTCGTCCCCGACATCGCGGTGGCGCGCAGGGCGGCGATGTTCGAGGCCGCCGGATGGCAGGCGATAACGATCAAGTACGGCCGGCGCCTGCGCGAGCTGTTCGAACGCCCGGGGGGCCCGTCTCTGCGACGGCGGATAGACGCGATGCCCAACGAGGAGTACCAGCGCCTGCTGCGCGTGCCCGTGCAGGAGCTGCGCGAGCGCCTGCCCGGGGACGGGCGAGGCCGCCGCGACGTGCGGCGCCTGATCGGCGATCTCGACGAGCTCGAGCTGGGGGCTGCGCTGCGCGACCTGGGCGGGCACGACCTGGCCGACCTGCTCGCCGCCTACCGACGCGCGGATGAGCTCGGCGACCGCCCCACCGTGATCTTCGCCTACACGATCAAGGCGTGGGGCCTACCGACGGCGGGGCACCCGGGCAACCACTCGGCTCTGCTCTCGGGCGAGCAGTGGGAAGAGCTCGCCGTGGAGCTGGACGCCGACGCGAGCGACCCATGGGCGCGCTTCGCTGGCGACTCCCCCGAGGCGCGGCTGTGCGCGGCGGCGGCCGAGCGCCTGGCCCGCACCGAGACACCCCGGCATGAAGCGCCCGCGATGCCACGTGATCTGGGACGCTCGCACAGCGGCTCGGCGTCCACCCAGCAGGCCTTTGGGCGTTTCTTCATGGACCTCGCCCACGAGGCGCCCGAGGCGGCCGCGGCGGTCGTGTCTGTGAGCCCCGACGTGGCCTCCTCGACGAACCTCGGCGGCTGGATCAACCGCGTGGGCGTGTGGAATGTCGGCCCGCGGATCGACTGGTTCGCCGACGACAGCGACACGCTCGTGCGCTGGCGCGAGTCCGAGCACGGCCAGCACATCGAGCTGGGCATCGCCGAGGGCAACCTCGTCGGCCTGCTGGGCGAGCTTGGCGCCACCTTCTCGCGCGACGGGCAGCCGCTGCTGCCGATCGGCACGCTCTATGACCCCTTCGTCAACCGTGCGCTCGAGCAGTGGTCCTTCGGCATCTACGCCGGCGGACAGTCGATCCTCGTCGGGACGCCGGCCGGGGTGACGCTCGCGCCCGAGGGCGGCGCGCACCAGTCGATCATCACGCCCTCGGTGGGGATCGAGCAGCCGCGCTGCATGGCCTGGGAGCCGGCCTGGGGCCAGGACCTCGAGTGGATCCTGCTGCACGCCCTCGGACGGCTCGGGCGTCCGGACGGGACCTCGGCCTACCTGCGCCTCAGCACCCGCCCCATCGAGCAGGCGCTCGCGCAGACGCCCGCTGATCCCGCCGGTCGCGAGCGCCGCCGCCGGCAGGTGCTCGCCGGCGGCTACCGCCTGCGCGAAGCCGAGCGTCCGCCCGCGGTCACGCTCGTGGGCATGGGCGCGATCATGCCCGAGCTGCTCGAGGCCGCCGCGGAGCTCGAGGCGGCGGGGATGGCCGTGGACGTTGTCTGCCTGACCTCGCCCGACCTGATCTTCAGGGCGCTGCAGGCGCGCCAGGGCCTCTATGACGGCGAGGAGGCGATCCTCGCCGAGCTGTTCCCGCCCGCTCGCAGCGCGCCGATCGTGAGCGTGCTCGACGGGCATCCCCACACGCTCTCCTTCCTGGCCGCGATCGAGGGAGCGCCGATCGCCTGCCTGGGCGTGCAGGACTTCGGGCAGTCGGGCGACGTCCAGGACCTCTACCGCCACTTCGGGATCGACGCCGAGACGATCCTCGGCGCCGCCCTCGACCTGATCGGGTGAAGCGCAGGTGAGCGAGATCCCCATGCCCCGCCTGTCCGACTCGATGGAGGAGGGGACGATCCTCAAGTGGCTGGTGGCCGACGGCGCCCACGTGCACCGCGGCGAGGAGCTCGTGGAGATCGAGACAGACAAGGACGCCGACGCGAAGTCCCTGGGCGCGATCGCACGGGAGACCCGGCGTCTGGCCGAGCGCGTCCGCTCCGGGGGGATCACGCCGCCCGAGCTCTCGGGCGCGACATTCACGGTGTCGAACCTGGGCATGTTCGGGATGACGGCGATCACGCCCGTGATCAATCCGCCGCAGGCGGCCATCCTCGGCGTGGGCTCGCTGCGCGAGACGCTGGCGCGCGTCGACGGCGAGATCGTGGAGCGCACTCGCATGACCCTGACGCTCAGCTGCGATCACCGCATCCTCTACGGCGCCGACACGGCGCGGCTCTTGGGAGAGATCAGGGACCTGCTGCAGGCGCCACTCGCGCTGGCGCTGTAGCGGCGGACCTACGCGTCAGCCGCGCCACGCACCTCGCGCAGGCTGCCCGTCTCGGGGTTGAAGACGAACCCCCGGATGTGATCGCGGGCCGGCAGCTCGCGCGCGGCGGCCAGCCGCGCGAGGCTGTGACGCAGGGTGCTCTCGACCTCCTCGAAGGCCCCCAGCCGCCAGTTGGGCAGCACCCCGTCGGCGGCGAGCGCCTGTGCGAACTCGTCCTCGGAGGCCCCGTGCAGGCCACAGCCGTCGTGCATCACGACGACGATCTCCTCGGTGCCGAGCAGGCGCTGGGAGGCGCTCAGCGAGCGCAGCGCGTCGTCGGTGACCAGGCCCCCAGCGTTGCGGATGATGTGCGCGTCGCCCCGCTGCAGGCCGAGCATCGGGAACAGGTCGATGCGCGTGTCCATGCAGGCGAGCACCGCCACCTTGCGGCGCGGTCGCGGGCTGAGCCCGGGGGCTGCCAGCTCGTGCCCACGCGAGGCAGCGGCCTTGAGCATCTCATCGGCGTAGGGCACGGCGAGCGAGATGGTATGCGCTACGCGGCAGCCTCGCAGGCGCTCAGCTGTGCCGCGTCGAGCACACGGTCGAGCAGACGGTAGACGGCGGGGTGCACCGACATCCCGCAGTGGCTCGAGTCCACCTCGGCCTGCTCGGCGTGCGCGTCCAGGCAGGCCCTCCAGTCGACGATGGCGTCGCTGCGCGAGTAGATGGCGAGCGCCTCGATGCCGGGGGCCAGCGGCGCGGAGAGCTGCTCGTTGAAGCTCTCGCAGCACTCGCCGTCACGGCATGTGCTCGAGAACAGCCCAGGCAGACCGAGGTCGCCGAGACGCGCGAGCCAGTGCACGGTGCGCAGCACCGGAGCAGACACCGCGAGCGAGTCGCGAACGGGCGAGCCGAGCGTGACCAGTCCGCAGACCAGCTCGGGCCGGCGCACGGCGAGAGCGCGTGCGAGCGCCCCGCCGCGGCTCTGGCCGATCAGGAAGACCGGCCGTCCGCGCCGCGCTGCGAGCTGCTCCAGCTGCGAGCCCAGGCGCTCGACGATCCGCTCGGCGCAATCGACGTTCACGAGCATCCCGCTGCTCGACACGTGATGGCCGCGACGACGCAGCCAGTGGCGCATCATCGTCAGCGACGCATCCCCGGCCATGAACCCGGGAACCAGGAGCACCGGGGGAGCACCATGGCGCCGGCGCGGCGGATGCAAGGCGCCCGCGGCCAGCAGGCGGACGAACTCTCCGCTGTAGCGCAGCTCCCCCCAGATCGGCGCCACCGCACCGGCGCCGCCGGCTTGCGCATGCATAGTTGACATAGAGTAAGGCCGATGGAGCTCGCCGACAAGCACGTCGTGGTCACCGGCGGGGCGGGGGGCATCGGCCGGGCCCTGATCCGGCGCTTCGCCGCCGAGGGGGCGGGCGCGCTCGTGGTGGCCGATCGCGCCCTCGAGCCGGCCCAGGCGATCGCCCGCGAGGTCGACGGACTGGCGATCGAGCTGGACGCAGGACGCGAGGAGAGCGTGCGCTCGCTGATCGCCGAGGCGAGCGCAGCCAACGGCCCGATCGACATCTTCATCTCCAACGCGGGCGTCCCAGGCGCCATCGGCGGCCCGGAGGCCGACGACGACGTATGGGATGAGGCCTGGCGCGTCAACGTGATGGCCCACGTGTGGGCATCCCGCGCGCTGCTGCCCGAGATGCTCGGCCGGGGCGAGGGCTACCTGATCAACACGGCCTCGGCCGCCGGGCTGCTCACGCAGGTCTCATCGCTCGTCTACAGCGTCACCAAGCACGCGGCGGTCTCGCTGGCCGAGTGGCTGGCGATCGAATACGGCGACGCCGGCGTTCGCGTGTCGTGCATCTGCCCCCAGGGGGTGCGCACGCCGATGCTCGACCTCGCCATGGAGGAGCCCGCGGGCGCGGCCGCGCTCACGTCGGGGGGCCTGATCGAACCCGAGGACGTCGCCGACGCGGTCGTGGCCGGCATCGCCGAGGAGCGCTTCCTGATCCTTCCCCACGAGAACGTATCGCGGTTCATGGCGCTGAAGGGATCCGATCCCGAGCGCTGGCTGAAGGGCATGCGCCGCCTCGTGCGCGAGGCGCGGGCGAGCGGCGGAGCGGGCGCGCAGAGCTCCTGATCAGACGTAGCGGGCCAGCGTGGGCGCGCTGTGCGAGCACACCAGCTCGACCTCCTCGCCGTGGCGCAGCGCGAGCTCGCGCAGGCGCTCGACGTTGCTCCGCCGAGCCTTGGCGTCGACCTCGTCGAACGCCGCGAACGCGCGCAGGCCCGGCGGGCAGTGGGGCGGGGTCTGCACCTCGCCGTGGTGGAAGTAGGAGTCGCCGCAGTGCAGCAGCCAGCCCTCGCCGCGCCTGATCGCGACGCCGGTGTGCCCGACCGTGTGGCCGGGCAGCGGGATCAGCAGGATCTCCTCGTCGCTGTCCGGCAGCGGGCGCACGCTGTCGAACCCGAACCACTGCTCGCCGCCGGTCTCGTGCTCCACCCAGCGCGGACCGTGGGCCCAGTGCGCGGCGACGTAGCGCAGGCGCTCGTGCCAGCGAGGATGCAGCGCGGCCTCGAGCTCGAGCCCGAGCAGGTGAACCTCGGCGTCCGGGAAGTCGGGCAGCCCGCCGGCGTGGTCGAGGTCGAGGTGCGTGGTGATGACGTGGCGCACGTCGGCGGGGTCGAAGCCGAGACCACGAATCTGTGAGATGGCCGTCTCGCCCGCGTCGAGCCGGGGGCGACAGATCGTCGTGAACAGCCGTCCGAGCTGGCGCGGCCTGCCGACATCGTCCAGCCCGAAGCCGGTGTCGATGAGGACGAGTCCCTCGGCACCCTCGATCAGCAGGCAATGGCAGACGAGCCGGGTGGGCGCGAGCAGGCCGCCCTCGCCGGCGAGCATGCGCGCGCCCCGCGGGCACATCGTGCCGCAGTTGAGGTGGTGAATGGCGCGGGGGGAGGTGTTCACGGAGCGTCCGCCGCTCACGCGGTGGCCGGCTGGCGTGCGGGGTCGGCCGCGCCGCCCGGCGCGAACCCGGCCGGCGCCCGGCCGTGGCGGATCAGGTCGGCGGCCCGCTCGGCCACGGCGATCGTGGGGGCGTTGGTGTTGCCGCGCGGGACCACGGGCATGACCGACGCGTCCACGACCCGCAGCCCCTCGAGCCCGTTGACGCGCAGCTCGCTGTCGACGACCGCGTCTGCGTCCTCACCCATGCGACACGTGCCGACGGGGTGGTAGACGGCAAAGGTCGTACGGGCAACGTGCCGGCGCAGCGCATCGTCGCTGTCGCCGTCGGGAACGTTGAAGGGCTCGGCGCAGTAGGGCTTCATCGCCGGCTGCCCGCAGATGTCCATCGCCGCTCGCACGCCGGCGACCATGCGCTCGAGATCCTCGCCGTCGGTGTAGAAGGCGTTGTGCACGATCGGCTTGGCCGAGGGATCGCTGGATGCGAGCCGCACCGAGCCGCGGCTGCGCTCCGTGAGCAGGCACGGCGAGACCCACACGCCATGGGCCTCTGGATCGCGCAGGCCCTCATCGACGATGTGCACGGGCGCCACGTGGAACTGGATGTCCGGCGCGGGAGCCGAGTCGCCGACCCGGGTGAAGCCGCCGGCCTCGGCGAGATTGGAGGCGAACGGGCCGGTCTGGGTCGCTTCGAATTGCTCGAGAGCCGCCGGCTCGAGCGCCAGCAGCAGGCTCTCCGGCTCGGGCGTGGTCCATACGAGCTGGGCGGCGGGATGGTCGGAGAGGTTCTCGCCCACGGCGGGACGATCGAGCAGAACCTCGACTTCGCGCATCGCGAGGTGCTCGGCGGGACCGACACCGGAGAGCATCAGCAGCTGGGGCGAATTGTAGGAGCCGCCGCAGAGGATCACCTCCCGCTCGGCCCGGAGCTCCTGTACCTGACCCAGCTGAGCGGCATGAACGCCCACGGCGCGCATGCCCTCGAACAGGACTCGCTGGACGTGCATGTAGGGCATCACCGTGAGGTTGGCGCGCTCCATCGCCGGGTGCAGGTAGGCAACCGCCGCGCTCGCGCGCATGCCGCCGCGCTGAGTCACCTGGTACATGCCCACCCCGTCCTGCTGCGCGCCGTTGAAGTCCTCGTTGCGCGGCAGGCCAGCCTCCACGCCCGCCTCCACGAACGCGTGGGAGATGACGTTGTGCGAGCGCTCCTCGCTCACCGGCAGCGGGCCACCCGCGCCGTGCCACTGGGAGGGGCCGCGCTCGTTGTCCTCAGCCTTGATGAAGTACGGCAGCAGATCCGCCCAGGACCAACCGGGAACTCCCCAGGAGTCGTAGTCGAGGCTGTTGCCGCGGATGTAGACCATCGCGTTGATCGAGGAGGAACCGCCGAGCACCCGCCCGCGGGGAAGCGTGATCCGGCGCCCGAGGCAGTGCGCCTCGGGGGCGGAGTGATAGTCCCAGTCGACCTCAGTGCCGCCCAGCTTGAGGTACCCGAGCGGGACATGGATGTTCTCGTTGACGTCCGGAGGGCCAGCCTCGAGCAGCAGGACGCTGAGGTCAGGATCCTCGCTGAGACGATTGGCGAGGACGCACCCCGCCGACCCCGCACCCACGATCACGTAGTCGTACATACCCCTCGCTCCTCCCTGCCGCTTAACCGCCGGGCAGGCCGCCCGCCGGCCGAATGCCAGGCGATGTCGCCACCGAGCAGGATGCCACTTCCCGTCCGCGAGCGCGAGGAGGCCTCGTGTGTGAATCTCACGCTTGCGCGTGACCACAAGGATGAGAGCACTCTACTGAAGCGCATACGCGTGCCTTAGGTGCCCGGAAGAGGATCAGCAAATCCTCATGAGGGCATCCAAGAACTGGGACGGGCGAGTGGCATCCGCCGAGCTCGTGGCGCGCAGCGACGGATTTCGCGAGCTTCGCGAACGCATACTGGTCCTCGCAGAGCCGCTCGAGACCGACACCATCGTCGATGTCGGATCGGGCACAGGGCTGCTGTCGCTCGCATTCGCCGAGCGCGTCGAGCGCGTATGGGCGATCGACAGCTCGCGCGCGATGGGCGAATATCTGGGCACGAAGGCGGCCAGCGCGACGCTGAAGAACATCGAGACGGTGCTCGCGTCCGCGGTCAGCCTTCCGTTGGTGGATGCGAGCGCGGACATCGTCGTGTCGAACTACTGCATGCATGAGCTGCTCGACACCGACAAGCTGCGCGCCCTGGCTGAGGCCAAGAGGGTTCTCAAGCCCGGCGGACGCCTGGTGATAGGCGACATGATGTTCTCCCTGCGAGCGATGCAGGCGCGCGACCGCGGCGTGGTCCTCGACAAGCTCCGCCGGCTCGCCGGACGCGGCCTGCCCGGACTGTGGCGTGTGGTCAAGAACGTCGCGCGGCTGGCCGGCGGGCGTTGGGAGCACCCGGCCAATGCCGCATGGTGGCAGCGGGCACTCTCAGAGGTCGGCTTCGAGCGGGTCCAGATCGAGATCCTCGAGCACGAGGGGGGCATCGCCTCGGCGCGCGCGCCGGCGGCGCCCGGGGCGGATGAGCCTACGGCGCCGTCAGCACCCAGATAGTCAATGCTTCCCCGGTGTAGCTGGTCTCCTGGAACGAGCTGACCACATACCGACGAGCGCCCAGTTGCGAGCATCCCGAGCTCGGCAGCGAAGCTGCGGCCGCCGGCGGGAGCGAGGTGCGCATCTGTCCGGCGGCGCCGCGTACGAGCACATCGGCCCCGGCGAGCTTGTGCACGAGCTTGTTGAAGCCGATCACGTCTTGAACCGTGATCTGGAGCGTGCCGAGGGCTCTGCCGTTGGCGCCGCGCAGGCCGATCGTCGAGCCGGCCACGTCGAACGACGTCGGATTGGCATCGAGCAGTACCCGTGCGCCACGCAGGACCCTGATCTGTACGACGTGGTTGACCAGCTGTTCGCCTGCGGCGAGCTGGGCCGCACGAAGGTCGCCGGCTTCAAGCGCCGAGATCAGACGCCTGTCACCTGCGATCCGGCGGAGGTCGGCGTGTATGACGGTGCCTCGGGCCTCCATCCGGTAGCGCGCCTGCGCGGCCCTCAGGGCACGGGTCGCCCGCGCGGCCGCGGCCCGGGTGGGGCAGCTCGGAGCGGCCGCGCGCGCCACGGCCCGTGTGGATGCGGGACTGGAGAAGGACAACAGCCACACGATCAAACCGAGCCCGCCGGCGAGCGCGGCCGTGGTGAGCCCTGCGCGCAGCGCTCGCGGCATGCCGCCCGGCCCGGGCGTCGCACGTCCGGAGTGTGAGAGGTCCCGCTCGCTCTTCTGCTCACTGTCCATGGCTTTCCCCCAGCTTCACCCCGGCGTCTAACGGAGCGCCAAAGATCGGGTGAGAATCAGCTCACCAAAAGCGGCCGGCCGAGTGAATGAGACCTCAGGGCTCGGCGAGCACCGTGGCCACGTCGGGGACGCTCCCGGCCAGGGCAAGGCGCCGCAGATCCCCGGAGCCGTGCTTGAGGTAGGCGTCGAAGAACGCGATCGTCACACGCTCGACGATTTCGAGCTGAGGCTGCTGGGTCGAATAGGGCGGCAGGTGTTCAGCCCCGAGCAGGCGGAGCAGATACTTGGGTCGTCGCGCGGCATCGAAGAACTCAGTGGTCGCACCGGGGGGATTGATGGTGTCTGCTGTTCCCTGCGTTGCCAGCAGCGGCGGCCCGCCGGGCGGGAAGGTGAAGGGCCCGAGTCCAGGTATCTCGGCGCCGGAGAGGATCGCGGCGGCACCGACCCGGGCGTCCCGAAAGCGTGGGTCATAGGCGACAGCCAGGGCGGTGTCCCCGCCGTCTGACTGCCCGGCGACCGCGATGTGTGCGGAGTCGATCAACCCGGAAAGCGGACCGGCTCCGGCCGCGTCGTGCAGCAGCTGGGTGATCACGAACCGCATGTCCAACGGCTGGTTGCTCAGATCCGACTCGTCCGGCCCTCCCGGAGCGTCGGGGCTCTCGAGTGGAAAGACCGGCGCGGCGACGACATAGCCCGCCCTCGCCCAGCTCTGCAGCAGGCGCCGATACAGATCGGGTGTCACATCGAAGCCGTGCCCGAACACGATCAGCGGAAAGGGCCCGTCGGCGCGCGCGGCCGGCGCACCGAGGACATCCGTGCGGCCCGTGGATCCGAGCGCCGGGTAGCGAACATACGTGATCAGGGTTCGTGGCTCGGTGGCTCCGTCGGGAAGGGTGATCGTCCGGCTCGTGTCGATGAGTCGCAGCGTGCGCAGACCGACTGCGAAGGAGCTCGCTTGCCGCCTGTTCGGCACGGGGCGCGCGGCCGCGGCGCCCGCCTTCGTGGTGACGTGGCTGGAGAGGTGCGCCGGCGTTCCCCCACTCGCCAGCACGACTGTGAGCGCCACTGCGATCGCGGCCGCTCCGAGGAGGCCGCCCACGATCAGGCGCCGGCGGCGTACGGCACTCCGATTGCGTGCACGATCGGCCGGCCGCTCCACGGCGTCGCGGCGCGCCGTCACGGCGCTAGCAGGTCCCCGAGTAGGCCGGAGAGCCACGGCCCAGAGCGGGTTCATCGACCACGCCCGTATCGCTCGAGCGCAGGATCGCCCCGAGATGAACGACGTACCACACTCCACGCCAGGAGATCATCGAAGCGATCCCGAATGATCGCGTTCGGCCCTGCTCGCGGTAGACGACGCGAGAGTTGGGCACCTCGTAGTAGCCGATGTCGTTGTAACAGACCCCCGGCGGGACCCAATGCCCATATCCGGAGGGGACATCGACCGCCAGCAGCCGTGCTCCGGCCGCGCCGCGGCCGAGCAGCGCATGAGCGGCTGCGATATCCAGGCCGTAATCGTGCACGAGACGGTCGCTCCAGTCCGATCCCGCCGAGGCGATCGCCTTCAACTGCACATAGGCGCCCCTCGGAAAGAAGGCGGGCAGCGCCGGGGCGAGCCTGCCACTCACGATGCCCGACCAGAGCGAGCCCATCAGCGATCTGAATTGCGCCGTCGTCCCGGAGGGCAGGACGTGGGTCTGGGGGAGCGAGCCGGGCGAGGGCTGTGTGCGCGACCCTCGAGCGCTCACGCCATCCCGAGCGGCCCGGTGCGCCGTCGACTCCTCACGCCCGGATGGCGTGGAGGCGCGCAGCGGGTGCACGACCGCGAGTCGTGGCTTGGGGGCGGATCCACCGCTCCGCGTGGCGCTCACGAGGAGAGCCACGGCGAGAAGGGTCGCGAACGCGAGCAGCGAAAATCTCATGCCAGGCACCGAATGTATCTGAGCGGCGCGCGAGAGTCGAATGCTCGACGGTCGGTGAGAGCGTTCTCACCCGGCGTTTAGCTGGGCCGTAGGCGGATGATGGTGAATTCATGGTGGTGCAACAGATCCGCGATACGCACAACCGGCGTCGAGGCGCCCTTGCCGCGCTGGTCCTCCTGATCGCCGCAGCCGGCGTCTACGCGAGCGTGGGCGCCGGTCGTACCAACCCCAGACCGAGCCGCGCCGTCGATGCGGCAACGCACCGGCGCCTGTCCTCGCAGGCGAGGACCCGCGTCGCCACCGTGCCCTCGCCCCCGCCGGCCCCCGCGCTGCAGGTGACGGCGCCGCTCGGCCCAGGCGGCGGCTGGAGCACCACGGCGCGCGTCCACGGCCAGCCGGCGGCATGGCTGGCCGAGCGCTCGGGTGTGACGCTGATGCGCTTCGACCAGAGCCTCGTTCACCTCACCCTCCACGCCGGATACAACGACGGCGGGGAATCCGGGTGGACCTATGGGGACCGCATCACCCCAAGCGAGGTGCACAAGCTGGTGGCTGCGTTCAACGGCGGCTTCAAGCTCTCCTATTCCGACGTGGGCTTTCTGTCGGGCCACCACCTCGCGGTCGCCCTCAAGTCGGGGCTGGCCTCGATCGTGACCTATACGGACGGGACGAGCGACATCGGCGCCTGGCGCGCGGGCGTGCCGAGCTCAGGCAAGCCTGTCTTCTCGGTGCTGCAGAACCAGCACCTGCTCGTGGACCGCGGCGTAGCGGCGGCGAGCCTCGAAAGCTGCGTGCTCACCTGCTGGGGTGGAACGGTGGGCTCCGTATCGGTCGTGGCACGCTCCGGGTTGGGCGTCACGGCAAACGGTCAGCTGGTATGGGCGGCGGGCGAGCAGCTGAGCCCCGCCGGCCTGGCGCACGCCCTCATCGCCGCTGGCGCCGTACGGGCGATCGAGCTCGACATCAACCCCGATTGGGTCGCGGGATACCTCTACGTGCACCACCCGAGCGGACCCTCGCCCGTCCCCGTCGTTCCGGGGCAGCACGGCATCGCCGGCGAACTGCTCCACCCCGACAGCCGAGACTTCCTGGCCGTCGTCGCCAACTGAGGAGCCTCACGAGGGCTCCTCCTCCGGGCGCTCCGGTGCCGCGTTCTCCTCGCGTGCCCGGCGCAGCCGCGACTCGGCGCCCTCGTGCCGGCGCAGGAGGTCCCTGAGGCGAGCATCGCTCGTCGGCTTGGGTCCGTAGGTCTTCGCCTTGTAGAGCTCGTAGCGCTCGCGGTGGTAGCGCGCTTCGGCCTCGAGCTCCTCGAGCCGCCGGCGGCTGATCATGGCGAGCTCGGCGGGCTCAGCGGCCGCGGGCGGGTCTTGAGCAGCTCGCGCTCGGGGCTGATGCGCACCACGTCCCACACGAGCCCCACCCGCCCCAATGCCGAGATCAACCAGGCGGAGGGGTCGAGCTGCCACCAGCGCAGACCGTGGCGCGCCGAGGTCGGAAAGGCATGGTGGTTGTTGTGCCACGCCTCGCCGAGCGTGGGCAGCGCCAGCCAGGAGAGATTGCGCGACTCGTCGTCGGTGGGGAAGCGGCGGCGCCCGAAGTAGTGGCACAGCGAGTTGATGGAGAAGGTGGCGTGGTGAAGGCAGAACATCCGAACGGCTCCACCCCACAGCAATGCTGTCAGGCCACCGACGAGCGTGCCCGTCAAGGCAAGGCCGAGAGCGAACGGAAACGCGAGTCCGGCGAGCACCCACAGCAGGAACGTGTCGTCGACGAACCGCACGACCGGGTCGGCGAGCAGGTCCTTTGCGTAGCGCTCGCGGTCGGCCAGGGCGTCACCGCTGAAGATCCAGCCGACGTGAGCGTGGTACAGGCCCGCGAGCGCACCGCGCCAGCCGTTGCCGTGGTCGACGTGAGGGCTGTGCGGGTCTCCCGGCTGATCGGAGAACTGATGATGCTTGCGGTGATTTGCGACCCACTCGATCACCGGCCCCTCTACCGCCGCGGAGCCCAGCACCGCAAACAGCGCCCGCAACGGCGCGCTGGTCTTGAAGCTGCGATGGGTGAACAGGCGATGAAAGCCGACCGTGATGCCCAGGCCGGTCAGGAGATAGGTGAGCGCGAGGACGACCAGGTCCTGCCAGTGAAGCGCCCCTCCCCAGGCCTGCCAGGCCGCGAGCCCTACGAGCCCCAGCGGCACGAGCATCACGACCACGTTGGCGATGCGGTCGATCGCGGGGGGCTCGGGCGTCGTCGCCCGCGGGGCGCGCGGCCGGGATACGGGCGAGGAGGAGCGAGGCGGAGCGGCTGGGGGTGCCTGATCGGGAGTCACGGGTCCTCTCCAGGCTACGCCGATTCGTCGCCGGTGCCTCCGCCGGGTAGGCTCACGCCGTGTGCCGTCTGTTCGGGATGAGCGCCGGATCGAAGCCCGTGCGAGCGACGTTCTGGCTGCTGGATGCGCCTGACAGCCTGTCCGCGCAGAGCCATCGCGAGCCGGACGGAACGGGGCTGGGCTGGTTCGCCCCCGACGGTACGCCCCACGTCGCAAAGCAGCCGATCGCAGCCTTCGGGGACGCTGATTTCGCGAGAGAGGCGCGAGAGCTCGCATCGAGAACCTTCGTGGCACACATCCGCTTCGCCTCCACGGGAGCGCTCGAACTGCGCAACACTCACCCCTTCGAGCTCGAGGGGCGACTGTTCGCCCACAACGGGGTCATCCAGGAGCTTCCCCTGCTCGAGCGTCACCTGGGTGAGGCGCTGGACCTGGTCGATGGGGACACGGACTCCGAGCGCTTCTTTGCGCTCATCACGCGGGAGATCGCATCCCGCGGCGGAGACGTGGGCGCGGGGATCGAGGCGGCATGCACATGGGTCGCGGCGAATCTTCCAGTGCTGGCGATCAACTTCGTGCTCGCCACACACGACTCCGTGTGGGCGCTGCGCTATCCGGAGACCCATCCGCTCTTCCTGCTGGAGCGAGAACCGGGCGAGCCGCTCGAGCACGCCAGCACGCTCGGATCTCGTGTGCGCTCCCCCGACGGCGCCGGTCGTCCGCTCGTGGTGATCGCGAGCGAGCGGATGGACGCGGACCCGAGCTGGCGTGCGCTCCCCGCGGGCGAGCTGATTCAGGTCACCGAGTCGCTCGAGGTTCATCGGCGGCGGATCCTCGATCGGCCACCCGCGCATCCGCTCTCGCCGGCCGACCTCGAGGACGGAGCGCGCGCCTCCCAGGCCTGAGCGCGGCGGGCGCTACTGTTGAGCGATGGGCTCAGCCGAGCCGGCGCTCTCATATGAGAAGTGGGCCGCGACCTGTGACACCCTGCACGCGCACACGCAGGTACTCGGCAAGCTGGCGGTCGCGCTGGCGCCGCCCGAGCCCGAGCTCCAGCATGCCGCCCTGCGCTTGAGCGCCCGAGGCTGGGAGACCGCGCCCCTACCCGCCCCCGACGGCTCGGGCGCGTTCGTGGCCGTGCTCGACCTGCACCGGCACGAGGCCGCGGTCGAGCACAGCGACGGACGCTCGCTGCGCGTGGCGCTGACACCGGATCGAGCCGTTGGCGCGGTCACGCGCGAGCTGCTGGCGAGCGTGAGGAGCCTCGCCGGGGATGTGAGCATCGACCCGACGCCGCAGGAGGTGCAGTGGAGCGATCCCCTCGACGAGGACGAGCGGCACGCGACCTACGAGCCCACGCAGGTGGCCTCGTACTTCGCCGCGGCCACGCGGGCAGCGCTGGTCCTCGCCGAGCTCAGGGCTCCGTTCCGCGGGCGCTCGACACCGGTGAACGCATGGTGGGGGTCCTTCGACCTCGCCGTCAGCCTCTTCTCCGGCCTGCCCGCAGACCCACCGTCCGAAGACTTCATCATGCGCAACGCGATGGACGCGCAGGAGGTTGCGGTCGGCTGGTGGCCGGGGGATCCCCGCTACGGCAAGGCCGCCTTCTACGCGTATGCGCACCCGGCACCCGAGAGCTTCTCCTCGGCGACTCTCTCTCCGCCGCAGGCCCGCTGGGAGAGCGCGCTCGGCGAGTACATCCTGGACTGGGAGGACGTCCTGGCGGCTCCCGACCCCCACGCCGCCGGTGTGGAGTTCGCGCGCTCGGCCTTCCGTCACGCCTGCCAGGTGTGCGACTGGGATCCGGCGCTCGCCGCCAGCGCAGAGGGAAAGCCTCCGCCGGTTCAGTGAATGGCGCGGCGGCCCCTGCGCTCACCCCTTCGGCGGCAGCTCACGGACGCGGTGGGCGAGGTCCTCGTCGTAGGCCATCTCCCGAGTGGAGGCTAGGCGGCGAAGCGCTGGGCCGCCCGCTCGCGGCGCTTGGCCGCCTCGAGCTCGCGGTTCTTGGGCGGAGCCGAGGTGACCAGGCCGTCGAGCAGCCGCGCGCTCGCCAGCGCCACGTCCTCGACAGCCCGCTCGAACGCCTGGGCATTGGCCTGCGAGGGCTTGGTCGAGCCGCTGATCTTGCGGACGTACTGCAGGGCGGCCTCCCGGATCTCAGCCTCCGAGGCGGGCGGCTCGTAGTTGTGGAGCGATCTGATGTTTCTGCACATGGGCACAGCGTAATACGAGCGGACCACTCGCTCGAGGCTCACCCCAGCGTGTCGATCAGATCCGCCACCGAGTCGACGATCCGCGAGGCGCGAAAGGGGTGGCGCTCGGCCTCCTCACGAGTCGTGACGCCACTCAGCACGAGGATCGTCTCCATCCCGGCCTCCAGGCCGGAGACGATGTCGGTGTCCATGCGATCCCCGACCATCGCCGCGGTCTCGGAGTGGGCATCGATGGCGTTCAGCGCCGAGCGCATCATCAGCGGGTTCGGCTTGCCCACGAAGTAGGGCTCCACGCCCGTGGCCCGGCTGATCAGCGCGGCCACCGATCCGGTGGCCGGGAGCGGACCCTGCGTGCTCGGTCCCGTGGCGTCGGGGTTGGTGGCGATGAAGCGCGCGCCGCCAGCGATCAGGCGAATGGCGCGGGTTATGCGCTCGAAGGAGTAGGTGCGCGTCTCGCCGAGCACGACGTAGTCGGGCGCCCGATCGGTGAGCGTGTAGCCGGCGTCGTGCAGCGCCGTGGTCAGGCCGGCCTCCCCGATCACGAAGGCCGACCCGCGCGGGCGCTGGTCCTCCAGGAAGCGGGCCGTGGCGAGCGCCGAGGTCCAGATCGCCTCCTCGGGCACCTCCAGGCCGCTCGCACCGAGCCGCGCCACCAAGTCGCGGCGGGTGTAGATCGAGTTGTTGGTGAGCACCAGGAACGGCATGCCGAGCTCGCGCAGCCGGGTGAGAAAGCGATCGGCCCCGGGAATAGCCAGCTCCTCGCGCACGAGCACGCCGTCCATGTCCATCAGCCATGAGCGGATCTCGCGCTCGGTCATCGAGGCTAGGATGACGCACTCTGCTCCGAGGACGAACCCTCGGGGTATGCGAGGGTAGGGGCATGAGCAAACTGATCTTTCTGCCGGTGAGCGCCGCCGCCGGCCTCCTCTCAGGGCTGATCGGCAAGAAGCTGTTCGATCGCGTGTGGCGGTTGATCGACGAGAACGATCCTCCTCGCGCCGAGCAGCGACGCATCAACCCCGGCAAGCTCGCGCTTGCCCTTGCGCTCGAGGGCGCGCTGTTCCGGGCCGTGAAGGGCCTCGTCGACCACGCCTCACGTGAGGGCTTCGCGCGGGTGACGGGCATCTGGCCGGGCGAGAAGGAGCAAGCGCAACCCGAGTCGGCGTGAGCGTCCCGCCCTCGGGCCGACAGTTCGAGATCGGACTGGGGAAACAGCGCGCCACCGTCGTGGAGGTCGGTGGGGGCATCCGCGAGTACGCCGTGGGCGAGCGAGCCGTGCTCGAGCCCTATCCGCTTCAGTCCATCTGCGACGGCGCTCACGGCGCGCCGCTGATCCCATGGCCCAACCGCGTGGCCGGCGGTCGCTACCGCTTCGACGGCAGCGACCATCAGCTCGCGCTCACGGAGCCCACGCGCGGCAACGCCATCCACGGACTCCTGCGCTGGCGCCCGTGGAGCATGCGCGAGCATGGACCTTTCCACGCGATCTTGCAGACCCGGCTGCTCCCGACGCCTGGCTATCCGTTCGCGCTCGATCTCCAGATCGCCTACCAGCTCGGCCGCGCAGGGCTGACCGTCGCCACGACCGCCGTCAACATCGGCGAGCGTCCGTGTCCCTACGGCGCCGGGCAGCATCCCTATCTCTCGCCGGGGCACGGCATGGTCGACGACTGCGCCCTGGAGGTGCCCGCCGCAAGACGGCTCGCGACAGACGAGCGCATGATCCCCACCGCCGATGAGCCGGTCGCCGGCACGGCCTTCGATTTCCGCCGTGCCCGCCCGATCGGCACGATGGCGCTCGACGTGGCGCTCACGGATCTCGCCCGCGCGGAGGGCGCCCGCGCCACGGTGCGACTGACCGGTCCCGATGGGCGCTGCGTTGAGCTGTGGGTGGACGAGCACCACGGCTTCCTCGAGCTCTTCACCGGCGACAGCCTCGAGCCGTCGCGGCGGCGGCGGGGGCTTGCGGTGGAGCCGATGACGTGCGCCCCCAACGCCTTCCAGAGCGGTGACGGGCTGCTGCGACTCGAGCCGGGGGAGTCGATCACGACCAGCTGGGGAGTCGGGCTGACGGACACGCCCGGCTGACGGGCCTCAGATCCAGCCCAGCAGCGGTCCGAAGAGGAGGCCTGCCACCAGATCGAGCGCGGCCAGCGAGCCGACCACCCGCAGCTGGCGCGAGCGCCTCGGCATGTCGTGCACCCAGAAGGCGACCACGTAGAAGGTGAGGTAGCCGAACACCACGATCACGGGCCAGCTCGCCACGTTCCACCACCAGTAGTACCAGTGAAAGACGCCGTCGGCGTGCAGCAGCAGCTCGACGCCCACCGACACGAGCGACAGCGCGATCGCGATCGCCCAGCGGTTGGGGAGGCCGAGAATGCGAGCGTCGCGCTGCGCGGGCAGGAGCTTGGCGAAGACGATCCCGTTGACGGCGAAGAACAGCGAGATCTCGATCGTGAGGCCGATCAGGATCACGAAGCTGCTGTTGCCCGTAACCGTCCACAGCGCTGCGTGACCGTCGAAGTGCAGGACCAGGGCGTTGACGATCTCGTTGGCCCAGTCCATCAGCCAGAAGGCGATCCCGGCGAGCACCACGCTCCAGTTGGCGCGCTCGACCTCGACCGCGTACACGTAGACGACGAGCCCGAGGAGCGTGACCGTGGACCAGTCGAGGTGATCGGGGGCGCGCAGCAGGTGCTCGGCCTGGCGCGTGAACTCGGGGATGCTCGCGAGCATCAGCTCAGGCGGTCTCGCGAGATGCGCCTGTCCTGGCCTTCGCCGCGGGGCGCGCGGAGCGCTGCACGTCGCCGGCAACCGCCTGCTTGGACTGCTTGATCCCATCCATCTCGGCGCGGATGCTCGCCAGTCTCGCCGCCGGGTCGAGCAGGCCGACCGGCAGACCTGCGAACACGGCCGAGACGCGGTTGTTGTAGACCCCCTTCTCGCCGCGGCGGCGGACCGACACGGGCACCATCGTGCGCACCGTCTGCCCCTCGGCGACGCGCTCGCCGCCGCGAGAGCAGAAGCTCGCGGAAGCCATGGGTGATGATCGTGAGCACGACGTCGTTGACCGTCCCCCCGAGCTCCTCGCGGACGGCCTTGACGTCGCCCAGCGATGCCTGCGCCCAGCTCCAGCGCCTGTGCGGGCCGATCGGACCGGTGAGCGATGAGGATCCGACCGGTCGCATGGCGCCTCCGGCCGAGACGGTCGCCCGCGCGATCTCGGCGACCGAGCGCAGGGTCTCCCCGGGTGCGCGCAGCGCCTGACGGAGGGCCTGCAGCTGGCCGGCGGGGCTGAGACGCTGGCGCAGCGAGCCTGCCAGGACCTCCACGCCGGAGGGCTCGGGCGGAGCGGACCAGGGCCTCGGCAACGCGACCGGTGAGCTGTCGGAGAACATCACCGACATCAGGTCTGTCGCGGCCACGCCGTCGACCATGCAGTGGTGGACCTTTGACAGCAGCGCCCAGCGGCCGCGGTCGAGGCCCTCGACCACCCACAGCTCCCACAGCGGCTTGTTGCGGTCGAGGTGCTGGGAGAAGATGCGGCTCGCCATCTGGCGCAGCTGGAGGTCGCTCCCCGGCACCGGGACGGCAGCGTGGCGCACGTGGTAGGAGAGGCTGAAGTGGGGATCGTCGACCCAGGCGGGCGGTCCGACGGCGAGCGGGACGAAGCGAACCTTCTGGCGGTAGCGGGGGACGAGCGTGAGCTTGCCCTCCACCATCGCCTTGAACTCATCGAACGGAGGCGGTGGCCCCGCGAAGATGCTGACTCCGCCGATGTGCATCGGCGTGGCGTCGTTCTCGACGTGCAGGAACGACGAGTCGATCGGGCTCATCCACTCCATACGTCCTCCCCTCCCAGGCCTAGACGGCGACGACCGGTGCGGTGCGACCGCACGCCGGACACACTACGCCGAAGGCACCCGCCGGGTCCGCCTCACGCCGCCCAAGCGGAGCAGCGCGCCCTCGCCACTGGTCCTCTAGGCTCGCCGGCGATGGCACCACGGCTCAGCGCGGTCTCGCTCGTGTCCCTGGCCTGCGCGCTGGAGTGCCTGTGCGGATGCGGCACCGGCACGCAGCAGCGGCGCTCGATCGCTTCCCCATCCGCAATCGTCAGGCCGGTCCTCGCCGAGCAGAGCACAGGCGCGACCGTGCCGGCGACGCCCGCCACGACAAAGTCATCGCTCGCACCGGCGCCCGCGCCCGCGCCCGCGCCCGCGCCCGCGCTCGCGCTCGCGCTCGCGCTCGCGGGGCGCGTGATCACGATCGATCCTGGACACAACGGCGGGAACTTCACCCACCCGCAGGAGATAGGGCGGCTGGTCAACGACGGCAACGGCGAGAAGGAATGCGACACCACGGGCACGGCCGCGCCCGATGGCTACCGCGAGACGGACTTCAACTGGAGCGTCGCAGTGCGCCTGCACGCGTTGCTGGTGGCACAGGGGGCACGCGTGGTGATGACACGCCAGAGCAACACGGGGATCGGCCCGTGCATCACAGAACGCGCCGCCATCGGCAACCGCGCGCACAGCGCGGCCGCGATCTCGATCCACGCCGACGGGGGGCCGACGAGCGGGTCGGGCTTCGCGATCCTGATTCCGGCCCCGATCCCCGGCGGGGGCGATCAGGCGATCGTTGCTCCCTCGCGGCGACTTGCCCTTGCCCTGCGCCCTGCGCTCGAGCGGGCCGGCCTGCACCCCTCCACCTACGACGGCGTGGACGGCTTGGCGCCCCGCACGGATCTCGGCGGCCTCAACCTCTCCCGCGTGCCCAAGGTGTTCGTCGAGGTGGCCAACATGCAGAACCGGGCCGACGAGGCGCCGATGGAGCGCGCTTCGTTTCGCGAGGGTGTCGCCCGGGCGCTGCTGGCGGGCCTCGAGCGCTTCCTCGCCAACGGCTGACGGCGCTCGGCGTCGGGGAGCGTTCAGATGGCGCGGGCGCTCGGACGCCGCGAGCGCTCAGGCGTCGCTGGAGGGCGCCCAGATGTTGATGGCGCTGTCGAGGGCGTGGCGCTCGATCTCGGCCAGCTCCTCGGGGGTGAAGTCGAGGTTCTCGAGTGCAGCGACGTTCTGCTCGAGCTGCGCCACGCTGCTCGCGCCGATGAGCGCCGAGGTGACGCGTCGGTCACGCAGCACCCATGCGATGGCCAGCTGGGCCAGCGACTGGCCGCGAGCCTGCGCCACCTCGTTCAGCGCGCGTACCCGCGCCAATGCCTCCTCGCTGAGGAGCTTCTCGTCGAAGGCCTCGCCGCGACGCACGCGCGAGTCCTCGGGAATGCCGTTGAGGTAGCGGTCGGTGAGCAGGCCCTGGCCAAGCGGCGAGAAGACGATCGTCCCCACCCCATGGCGATCGAGGGCATCGAGCAGGCCCTGCTCGATCCAGCGGTTGAGCAGTGAGTAGGAGGGCTGATGGATCAGCAGCGGCGTGCCGAGCCGAGCCAGGATCGCGATCGCCTCCTCGGTGCGCCGAGCTGAGTAGGAGCTGATCCCGACGTAGCGGGCCTTGCCCTGTCGCACTGCGGTGTCGAGCGCTCCCATGGTCTCCTCGAGCGGGGTCTCGGGATCGAAGCGGTGGGAGTAGAAGATGTCGACGTAGTCGAGTCCCATTCGCTGCAGGCTCTGGTCGAGGCTGGCGAGCAGGTACTTGCGCGAGCCGAGGTCGCCGTAGGGTCCTGGCCATTGGTCATAGCCGGCCTTGGTCGAGATCACCAGCTCGTCGCGGTAGGGGCGGAGGTCCTCGGCGAAGATGCGGCCGAAGTTCTTCTCGGCCGCGCCGTAGGGCGGTCCGTAGTTGTTGGCGAGGTCGAAGTGGGTGATGCCGAGGTCGAACGCGCGCCTCAGGATGGCGCGGTTTCCGGCCAGCGGCCGATCGTCGCCGAAGTTCTGCCACAGCCCGAGCGAGATCGCTGGCAACTTCAGGCCACTGGCGCCGACGCGCCGATATGGCAGACGCTCGTAACGCCCCGCATCGGGGACATAGACCGGATCGGCTCGCTGAGGGTCGTAGGGCATGAGCGATGCGTTCGAGCGCCTGGTTCAGGCAACCTCGTTCTCGATAGCTACCCGCATTGGACCCCTATCAAATCAGAGAAGAGACGCATCTAGATCGCCGGCGAGGGCTATCCTGCCCGTTGGCCACGACCTCACGGTGCGGCCAATCGCCAAATTGTGTCCGGGAGGTTTCAGCGATGGTCAGGCGGTCTTCACGCAACGGTACGCGCGTCAAGCTCTCGGCACCGACCGGAATGTGACCGAGCGCCGCCTGAGCGCCAACGGCGTCGAGCTCCACGTCCTCGACGAGGGCGAGGGACCGCTGGTGATCCTCTGCCACGGCTTTCCCGAGCTGGCCTTCTCCTGGCGCCATCAGCTGCCGGCGTTGGCCGGGGCGGGCTTCCGCGTGGTGGCTCCTGACATGCGCGGCTACGGAGGTAGCTCCGCGCCTTCACAGATCGAGGCCTACGACGTGGTCTCGCTGTGCGGGGACCTGTGCGGCCTGCTCGACGCCCTGGACGCAGAGTCGGCGGTGTTCGTGGGCCACGACTGGGGCGCGAGCGTGGTGTGGCAGCTCGCCGTGCTGGAGCCCGAGCGCGTCCGTGCGGTGGCCGGTCTGAGCGTGCCCTTCGTTCCGCGCGCGCCGGCGCCCCCGATCCCGATCATGCGCAGGCACCTAGGCGAGGACTTCTACATCGTGTGGTTCCAGGAGCCGGGGGTGGCCGACGAGGCGTTGGCGCGCGATGTGCGCCGCACCCTGACCACCTCGCGCCAGTGGACGGCCGAGTGGGCCGAGGAGGAGGGCCGTCCCACCCGCAGGGCCTCATGGCTGTCCGAGGAGGAGCTCGCCGTCTACGTGGAGAGCTTCGAGCGCACAGGGTTCACGGGCGGGCTGAACTGGTATCGCAACATCGACCGCAACTGGGAGCTGACGGCCGCGGTGGCCGAGAGGCGCGTGGAGCAGCCCGCGCTGTTCCTCACGGGCGAGCTGGACCCGGTGCGCCGCTTCATGCCCGCCGAGGCGATGGGCGGCTGGGTGACGGACCTGCGCGAGGAGATCGTGGTCCCGGACGCCGGACACTGGGTTCAGCAGCAGGCGCCGGAGGCGGTCAACGAGGCGCTGCTGGACTTCCTGCGCGAGATCTGAGCACGAGCGCCCCCCTTCGGATGTGCTCTGGACAGCGATCTGCCGGCCTCGGCGGTCCCGGCCCGCGCCCGCTAACCTAAGGTCGACATAAAGCTCAGCGCAGGGCGCTGGATCTCGTTTGCGGGGCGGGACGGGGGCGGGGCCAAACGTATCCTGAGCCCGACCAAGCAGTATCCGGAAACCGATCGACTCGCGCCTTGGGCGGCGAGCCGTCGCATGAGAGGTAACGACGATACTCGCCGAACGCCTAGCCGAACGCCATTTCACCGCGCAGAGTGAGTCCGCGGCGGGGCTCGAGAGTGTTGAGATCGCGCAGCTGGACGCGTTTCTCCGCGGGCTCCTCTTCACCGACGGGACCGTGTCGAGGGCCCTCGAGGCCCACACCCTCCTGCCAGTGGCAGTCGAGACGGTGGAGCAGGTCGCCACCACGACATCGGGGCTCAACGCCCGCTACCTGGCCGGGGCGGAGGGGGAGGAGTGCGTGAGACGGCGGGTGGTGATCACAATCGCGGGGCGGGAACCGTCGGTCTGGGCTGAGTCCTATCTGATCCCGAAGCGACTGCCACCTGAGTTTCTGCCGGTGCTGGGCGACAGCCCGCAGGGCATCGGGGGCTCGCTTCAGCAGATCGGGCTCGAGAGCTGGCGCGAGCTCCTGTGGTTCGGGCTCGGTGAGCAGCCGGCGTGGTCACCCGGAGGCGCGCCGGGCGGGCCTGTGCTCTGGCGCTTTTACCGGGTCATCACCGGCGGTCTTCCCGCATTGCTGATCTCAGAGGCCTTCGCAACGGAGATGCGCGGGGGCGTCTACCGACTGTCGGGCTCTGAGGAACGCAACGCCTTGGGCGGGCCCTGCGCGGACGAGAGCGTCGGTGGTGGCTGAGATGGCTGGGAGCGCCAATGCAAACGCCAGCCTGGTGATCGACAGAAACGTCGAAGCCGGACGCGGCGAGAGGGCGGCCTACATCACTCGAGAGGAGACGCTGACCTACGAGCAGCTGCTCGTACGGGTGAATCGCATGGGTCACCTGCTGCGCGAGCTCGGGGTGCGCCGTGAAGAGCGGGTGCTGCTCGTGCTCGACGACACCACGGTGTTTCCGGTGGCCTTCCTGGCGGCGCTCCGCATCGGCGCGGTCCCGGTGCCGGTGAGCGTGCGCGAGCGCGCGGAGAACTTCCGCTATTTCATCGAGGACTCCTACGCCCGCGTGGCGGTGTGTGACGCCGGGATCCTGGCGAGCCTGCAGGCAGCGACGGCCGGCCTGGAGCTGCGCTACATCGCCCGCGGCGGAGGCGACGGCGCGGTCGAGCTCGACGGCGCCCTCAGCTCCCACGATCACGAGCTTGCTCCCGTGGCCACCCATGCCGACGACATGGCCTTCTGGCTCTACACCTCTGGCTCGACGGGCAAGCCGAAGGGCGTGGTCCACCTTCACAAAACCATCGGCGTGACGTGTGAGACGTTTGGCCGCGAGGTGCTGGAGATGTCAGAGGACGACTGCATCTTCTCGACGACGAAGCTCTACCACGCCTACGGCCTGGGAAACAGCTTCTCCTACCCTCTGTATTTCGGCGCGAGCGCCGTCCTGCTCGAGGGCCCGCCCACTCCCGAGCGCCTGCTGAGCACCCTCCGCGCGCATCGACCGAGCCTGTTCTGCTCCGTGCCGGCCCTCTACAAACAGCTCGCCGCGGATGTCGATGCAGGTGACGCCTTCGACTCGGTGCGCCGGTGCATCTCGGCTGCGGAGCCGCTGCCGACCAGGACCTTCGAGCGATGGCGTGAGCGCTTCGATCTGGAGATCCTCGACGGGATCGGTGCGACCGAGATGATCGTCTCGTTCTGCTCCAACAAGGCAGGGGACGTGGCCCCTGGAACGACCGGCCGGCCGATACTCGGCTATGAGCTGCGGCTGCTGGACGAGACGGCCGGAGAGGTGAAGGGCGCAGGCGTGGGCGCGCTCGAGGTGAAGGGCGACTCGCGGGCCGCCTGCTACTGGCACCAGCAGGCCCGGTCGAGACGCGTCATGCGCGGCGAGTGGCTCGCCACCGGCGACCGGTTCGAGCGGCGCGAGGACGGAAGGTACGTGTATGTGGGGCGCACCGACGACATGCTGAAGGTGGGCGGTCTGTGGGTCTCGCCGATAGACATGGAGCAGGTGCTGCTCGAGCACCCGGCAGTGGCGGGAGTGGGAGTGGTGGGCGCGAAGATCGACGACTACACGCGGCTCGTCGCCTTCGTCGAGTGCGCGGCGCAGGCGAGTCCTGGCGATCAGCTCAGCGAGAGCCTGCGGGCGCTCTGCAAGCAGCGGCTGCGAGACCACGAATATCCGCACCTGATCCGCTTCGTGGAGGAGATTCCCAGGACGTTGAACGGAAAGCCGCAGCGCTTCAAGCTCAGAGAGCGGATCGAGCGGGAGCTATCGGCGGCGCCCGTCCCACCCAGCGAGGAGCGGCCCCGGCACGCGGTCTTCACGGGCGGCGAAGCCCAGGAGCTCGCGCCCCTGTCGGAGGCCGACCGCGAGCAGGCGGTGCTCGAGTTCGTGCTGGGTGAGATCTCGACTCTGCTCGGCGGGGAGTTGGCCACCGCGATCGACGCCGGACGGACCTTCGAGCAGCTCGGGTTCGACTCGCTGATGGCTGTCGAGCTCAGCAATCGGCTGGCCAACGCCTCGGGGTTGCGGCTCCCCTCGACCCTGATCTTCGACTACCCCACGCCGGACGCGGTGGCGCGGGCCGTGCTGGCCGAGATGGACGGCCTCGAGCCGCCGCCACCGGACGGAGCAGCCGCGCTCGCGCTCGCGGCGACGCTCGAGGAGGTGACGCGGCGCGCTCCGAGAGCCAGGATGCCGCCGGCCCCCGTTGCCGTGCGCCTGAAGACGTCGGCCGTGCTGCGGGCCGTGCTCCCCACGCGAGTCGCGGTCGGGCGAGCCGAGCGCCAGGGCCAGGCAATCTGGGAGCACAGCGCGAGCGAGCGCGAGGATGCGCTCGCGGCGGTGGAGACGATCGTCAGCGGCACGCCCCGCGCCGGCGAGCTCGAAGAGCTCGCGCGCCTGCACCTGATCGAGCGCATTGCCGACAGGGCGCTCTTCTGGGAGCGGCCGTGGAGGGTGCATATGGACGACGCGTCGGCTCGGCGCGTGCGGGAGGCTCTGGCGAGCGAGCGCGGGGTCCTGCTCAGCGCCTGCCACCTGGGCCCCTACTATCGCTTCGACCGCGCAAGGGTCTTTCGCGGCCACCCCACCTATCTCGTGCCCGGCCCGTGGTTCTTCGAGCCGGTCACACCGGACTACTGGGGTAGGCGCCTGGCCCGCTGGCGCAACGGAACCGTGAGCCGCCTCGTGCGCTCCACTGGCTCCTTCCGAGTGATTCAGGCGCTGCTCGAACGGGGCGATCCGGTGTTCCTGTTCTTCGACCTACCCGGGCCACGCCAGACCCGCTTTCTGGGCAAGCCGGCGATGCTTGCCGAAGGCACCGCACAGCTGAGCGTGCGCGCGGACGCGCTCGTGCTGCCGCTACGAGCCCGCCGTGTGGGTCACCAGGCATGGGTGGACGTGGGCACACCGCTGGACCCTCGTCGCTTCGCGGGCGTCGACGAGCTACATGAAGCGCTGAGCGCCGTGCATGAGGCGTGGATCCTCGAGAACCCCGCGGCGATGGAGGATCCACGCAACACCGGCTGGCAGGATGGCGCCACCCCGCAGGCGTGGATGGGGACCTCGGCGCTGCCGTCGAGGCGCCGCCGCGAGCACTCCGACGGCTCGCGTCAGAAGTCGGGAGTCGCCGGAAGCCCGACGTAGTTCTCGGCGAGGCTCCGGGCGGCGGCCTCCGAGCGCGTGAGCTGGTCGAGCCGCGCAAGCTGCAGCCGCCGCTGAAACGGGCCTCCGCCGAGGTCGTGCAGGAGCTGGGTCATGTAGTTGGAGAAGTCCTGCGCCTGCCACACCCGCCGCAGCGCCGTCTCGGAGTAGGCGTCGAGGGCCTCGCCCGAGCCGTCGAGGTACCACGAGGTGAGCGCGGCGGCCAGCAGGCGTACGTCGTTGAGGGCGAGGTTGAGCCCCTTGGCGCCGGTCGGCGGCACGATGTGGGCGGCATCGCCGAGAAGGAACAGGCGGCCGTGGCGCAGGGGCTCGCAGACGAAGCTGCGCATGGCCGTGATGCCCTTCTCGATGATGGGGCCTTCGTTGACGCGCCACCCCTCGGTGGCGAGCCGTGTCTGCAGCTCGGCCCAGATGCGCTCCTCCGACCAATCCTCGATCCGCTCGTCGGCGGCAACCTGCAGATAGAGGCGGCTGATGCGGGGGGAGCGCATCGAGTAGAGCGCGAAGCCACGCTCGTGCCAGGCGTAGATGAGCTCGTCGGTGGCAGGGGCGGCCTCCGCGAGGATGCCGAGCCAGCTGAACGGATAGACGAACTCGTACTGGGTGAGGGCGCCGTCCGGAATCGAGTCTCTGCACACGCCGTGGAATCCGTCACAGCCTGCGATCACATCGCAGTGAAGCTCGTGCTGCTCGCCGCGATGGAGATAGGTGATGCTGGGGTGCTCGCTGTCGGTGTCGTGCACGGCGGTCCCGGACACCTCGAAGTGAAGCGGCCCGCCATTTCGCAGCCGGGCTGCGACCAGGTCCTTGACGACCTCCTGCTGACCGTAGATCGTGATCTGGCGGCCCGTTAGCTCGGAGATGCGCAGGTGCTGGGTGCGGCCGGAGTGACGCAGGTAGATGCCGTGATGCTCGAGCCCCTCGCGGGTGAGCCGCTCGCCGACCCCAAGCGCGTGCAGCAGCTCGACGCTGTTCTGCTCGAGCAAGCCGGCGCGGACCCGTTGCTCGACATACTCACGGGAACGGCACTCGAGTACAACCGACTCGATCCCCGCGCGTTCGAGCATCAACGCAAGCGTCAGCCCTGCCGGCCCGGCACCGACGATGCCGACCTGCGTCTTCACCGGGCGTATCTTATACTCCGCCCGTGATCGCACGAGCACGCGCGCTGCTGGCGCGCCTGTTGGGAAGGTCCTCTGCGAACCCTGCCCAAGCGGGTTGGAGCGCAACTGATCGCTACATCTGCGAGCAGCTGCTCTCGCGCGATCCGGCGGCTGATCTGGCACTCGGTGCCAGCGACGCCGCCGGCCTGCCGCCGATCGCGGTCAGCGCCAACCAGGGCAAGCTGCTCGAACTGCTCGTCCGCATCCAGGGGGCCCACCGGATCCTCGAGCTCGGCACCCTGGGCGGCTACAGCACGATCTGGCTCGCCCGCGGCCTGCCAGCGGGCGGGAAGCTCGTGACGCTCGAGGCCTCTCCCGAGTTTGCGGAGGTCGCGCGCGGGAACATCGCGGCGGCAGGCCTGGCCGAGGTGGTGGAGCTGCGCGTGGGGCCGGCTCTCCAGACGCTCCCCGAGCTCGCGGGCGAGGCGCCGTTCGACCTGATCTTCCTGGACGCGGACAAGGTGAACTACACCAGCTACATGGAGTGGTCGCTGAAGCTCTCCCGTCCCGGAACGCTGATCATCGCCGACAACGTGGTCGGCGCAGGCGCGATCGTGGAGTCCCACGGGCCAGACCCGTGGGGGGAGGTCGGAGGCGTGCAGGGCGTGCGCCGACTGTATGAGATGCTCAGCGCAGAGCCGCGCCTCAGCGCGACGGCGATCCAGACGGTGGGCGAGAAGGGCTACGACGGCTTTGCCCTCGGGCTCGTGACGGCCGAGGTCTAGCTGCCCCCACTCGCGACTGCGATCGGTTGACGGACGATCGTCCTCATCTTCTCCGGTGCGCAGCGCCTCGGATCGCTGAGGTAGATCTCGTGATGCTTGCCGGCGCGCTCATAGCCCTGCTGGGCGATGAAGGCGTGCAGTCGCTCGATCGTCGGGCCCTCTTGGGCGTAGGGGCCGATGTGCATGAGCTGAGCTGCGAGTCCCTCGGCGAAGCGCTCGAAGCGCACTCGCGCGGCAAGGTCGCTCGAGATCTTCTCGGCGGCCTTCGCGCGGGCCTCCTGGAGGATCTCACCGGTCACCAGATCGGGCTGCATGATCATCAACGTCCAGTCCCAGGCCGCCTTGTCTTCGGTGGTGAACGCGGACATGTCGAGCGCCCAGAACAGTCCCTCGAGCGGCAGCACGCCATAGTCGACCCCGTCGGGGGCTCGCTTGATCGCGAACTTGGCGGCGTAGGCGATCGAGTAGAGCGCCCCCACGGCGTCACTGAAGTCGGCGGCAGTGTTGGGATCGCCGTGGCCATCGAGCATCACATAGGCGAGCTCGGGCACGTCAACGATCGTGGGCTCACTGCCGGGCGCATACAGCTCACGCAACTCGCGCTTGAAGTCGACCTTGGTCGCGGACGGCATCTCTACCTCCAGGTTGGCGAGGGTGGCCACCGATGATCACGATCGCCGGCAGGGTCCCCATCGGTGGTGACTACTGGAGCACCGGAGGCAAACCACCGGAGGCCGCCGGGCGCGCGTGCCGTAACCTCCGCGGATGCTCGCGTCCTCGGCCTGGGGCAACACCGGTGCCGGTATGCCCAAAGCCACGACACAGCGGTGAACGTGGCGGCCCACCCCGCGGCGGCACGCACGTCGACAGCGAGCACCGCCCTGCGGCTCCCGCGCTGGTGGCCACTGGCCGCGCTGACGCTCGTCGCCGCCGTCCTTCGGCTCTCGACGCTGGACCTGCAGAGCTTCTGGTTCGACGAGGCCTTCACGCCGGTGCACGTCCTGCACCCCAGCCTGTGGGCGACGCTGCGCGGGATCGTGCGCACCGAGAACACGCCACCGCTTTGGTACCTGCTGGCGTGGGCCGACTCGCGCGTGCTGGGCACGGGCGAGGTGGCGCTGCGCCTGCCCGCTGCGCTGGCGGGGATCGCGGCCGTTCCCGTCGCCTGGGCGATCGGACGGGAACTGGCGGGGCGTCGGGCGGCACTGGCGTGCGCCGCGCTCGTGGCGGTCAACCCGCTGTTCGTCTGGTACTCGCAGGAGGCGCGCGCATACGGGCTGTTCGTGCTCACGGCCGCGCTGGCGATGCTCTGCTTCCTGCGCGCCCAGCGGGAGCCCACGCGCGGGCGCATGGCGGCCCTCGCGTTGACGGGCTCGCTGGCGATGCTCAGCCACTACTTCGCCGTCTTCCTGCTCATCCCGATGGTGCTTTGGCTGCTGTGGGAACGACGCACCCGAATGCCCGCGCTGCCGGCTGTCGCGACGTTGACGCTGGTCGGGGCGGCGCTGGTGCCGCTGGTGCTGGCCCAGGGGGGCCAGAGCACGCAGTGGATCGGCGAATGGGCACTCTCGGAACGGCTGCAGGCGATTCCCCAGTACTACCTGACCGGCTACTCGGGCGGGCCGCTTGGACACAAGGTCGAGCTGCTCGTGGCACTGCCGATCCTCGCCGGCCTCGGCCTCGGCCTGTGGCGAATGCGCGAGCGCCCGCAGTCGCTGCGCACGGTGCTGCTGCCGCTGTCGATCGCGGCGTGTGGAGTCCTGATCCCGATCCTGCTGGTGGGGTTCGGCGCCGACTATCTCGCGCCACGCAACCTCGTCGGAGCGATGATTCCGCTCACCGCCCTGATCGCGGTGGTGGTCGTCTGGCCGGGGACGGGACGCACCGGGATCGCGATCGCCGCAGTTATCGCGATCGCCTTCCTCGCGGTCTCGATCGACGTCGATCTGAAGGCGAACCTGCAACGTGAAAACTGGCGGGACCTCGCCGCGGACATCGATCACGCGGCGGGTGGGCGCGTGATCACCACGGTCGAATTCGGCTCCGCCCCGCTCGAGTACTACCTGCCGGGACTCCACCCCCTGCGTGAAGGCGACTCGGTCATGGTGAGCGAGATCGACGAGACCGCCAATGAAGCGCCGCGCGCACCGACCCCTCCGCCCGCACCGGGGTTCCGCTTGGCCGGGCTCGTGACGGTGGACGGCCTGACCGCGTACCGCTTCGTGTCCCGAGCGCCGGTGCGGCTGTCTCAGGCGGCGCTCATCGCCCACCTGATCACACATGCAAAGGCTGAAGCGCTCATTTCCTCGGGCACGCGTGTGTCGTCTTGATCGCAACCACGTAGCGTCGGCCGCCGAACGCTGCCTTCCCGGTATATTTCTGCTTATCGGAACAGTCGAGCCCGTAGGTCTGCTCCCATGCACAAACAGCCATGACCGACGATCAACTCGACCTCAAGGTGAGATACGCGTGGGATTGGTTCTCATATCACGCTCGGCAGCGGCTGACGGCGTTCAACTTCTTTCTGATCTTGATGGGCGCGGTCGTCGTGGGATACGCCCAGGCGGTCACCGGTCACGCGCCGGTCGTCGGCGCGGCACTGGGATTTCTCGGCGCGTTCGTCGCTCAGGCCTTCTGGGCCATGGACGTGCGCAACGAGGAGCTCGTCAGCTGCGGTCGCGTCGCGCTCGACGATCTCGAGCTACAGCTGGGGCTCTCGATCAGGTACGAAGACCATGTGCGAGGCCAGCTCGGCGAGGTCCTGCAGAACCCTGTGGCGAAATGGCTTCATTTGCGCTTGGGTGCAAAGTGGTTTCGCCACAGCAGATGGCTGCGAATGGTGATAATCGTCATGGGCTTGCTGTCCGTGGCCGCGTTTGGCTGGGCTGTCTCGGGGTTTTGGGGCAGCGCCTAGTCGCATGGTTGAGCGCCCCCCGCGAAGGCTGCGTCGCCAGACTCCTCAGCGGCGAGCGTCGTGATCTTGGCGGCCAGACGGATGGCTTGGCGCTCCGCCCCGAATCCGGCTAGCGTCTAGTCGTCGATGGCGCGATACACGTCTGTCTGCTCATGCGATGCCCACTCGGATAACACCCAGCTCTGACCCGGTGGCAACTTCTCCCAGGCATCGGCCGCGCTGCTACATAGCCAGCCCGCTCGGGTTCAACGAGGCCGGGCGGCACTACTACCAGGCGGTCTTCCTTCCCGCGCTGGCCCACGTCGTCACCCCCGTCGATCCGTGGTCGCTGACGCCCACCAGGGAGATCGACGAAGCCCGAGAGGCAGGCAAGCTGGGCGAGCTGGTGCTCGATATGGGGAGGCGGAATACCGCGGCGATCCGGTCCAGCTCTCTCCTCGTGGCGTGGCTGGACGGCCAAGAGCCGGACTCGGGCACCGTCGCAGAGCTTGGGTACGCGGCGGCGCTTGGCATGCCCTGCTTTGGGTTGCGCTCAGACCTGCGTCAGACCGGAGAGGAGGGCGCGACGGTCAACCTTCAGGTCGAGGCATTCGTGGCCGACAGCGGGGGCCGGATCGTGGCCTCTCTCGAGGCACTCGTCGTTGAGCTGCGGCTGGTCGTCGACGACGTCTTGGCGGCGTCGGATGGCGTCGGAGATCAGTAGGAGGCCACCGCTTCGATTCGCGGCCGCTGGCGCCCAACCGCCGCCAGACCGTGGTCCTCCGTAATGCTCAGGCGCAAGCTTCGATTCTGCGTAGGTCGGCACGGAGAGCGAGCGTAGATGACGTTAGTCAGGTGGTGTCTGTTTCTCGAGGGCACCAGGGGGTGCGATCCAGACGCTTGTGAAGTGAAGTGCCTGCGCAAGGCGGTCGTAATGGTGGTCGTAATGCAGCACATCAACGCCGGCGTCTTGTGCTGCGGCTGCGATCAATGCGTCTGCCAGGGGAACTCGGTGCTGCCCAGGTCCATCAGAGGCAAGGTCTCGTAGCGCTCCGCCTGCGGCTCGCTGTGCAGAGACTGCGACTGGAAGGTCACGTAGAAGGGCTTGCTCCGCCTCGACGATCGAGAACTCATCTGCATTGCGCGCCGAGTACAGCAGCTCGAGTGTGACGATCGAGCAGGTCACGATCTGCCTGCCCCGTAGCGCGGTGGCCCACAAATCCCGGATACGCGGGTGCGGTGCGCGAGCCCAGGCCGAGGTGTCGGCGATCAGCACCCTGCCCCCAAAGGGGGCATCCTCTCCCATAGCTACTTGCCCCAGGCAAGCTCGTCAATGCGCTGTGCGACCTCGACATCGAACCCGGGATCGGTCGAGGTCGAGCGCTCGATCAGGCGCTCGATGCCCTCGGCGTCTTGTTGGCGCTCAGCGAGCATTGCCTCGGCGCCGCGAATCGCGAGGTCGTGCACGAGAGACGCAGCCGGCCGGTCAGGCGCGACGAGGGGCGCAACCCGGTCCAATGCATCTGCCAGCGCTTGGTCCTTCGTGACGGGTATGCGGGCAAATCTTGTCGGCATAAGACTACGGTAGCACCGTGGTGTAACACCAAACTCCTCCGCGGGGCCGAGCTCGATTCATCCATAGGCAGAGCTCACACAAAGACCAGAATCTCCGGCGAAATGGCGAGTCGCCGTCAGGAACCGTCGTTCACAAATGCCTGGTAGGGGCGGCAGGGCTCGTTGCGCAGGCTTGGGCAGGGCGGCAGTCCGGTGGGCACGTTGACACCGGGCACGACCGCGAGGGTGAGGTTGGCGGGCCTGCCCGGCCCGAACGCGATCGACACATTGGCGGTGGTGCCTTCCGGCTGCGTCTCGCTGAACGACCACACGGGCTGGGTGCCGTTGGGCGCAGCGATCGTCACCCTGATGCGCGAGCCTGCCCGGTAGACGTGTCCCTCGAAGTACAGCGGAATCGTGACCGGGACGAATTCGTGAGCCGGCATGGACCGCACATCGGACGCGAGGAAGCTCGGGATCGGCTGAAGCGGCGTGGGGGCCTGGTCGAGCATGTTTGACGAGGTGGTGGCGAGCTTGCGCTCACTGGCTCGGATCCAGCCGTTCTGGACGAAGGTTTCGTTGCCGTCGGGGCGCACCTCGCTGACCGTCGCCTGGAGATCGACGTCTGGAGTCGATGACTTCACCCAGAGGTTGACGGCGCCTGCGCCGATGGCGGTTGTGTCGCTGGTGAGGGGTGCCGACACATAGGAGACGGCGGAGCCTGCCGGTGGCGGCTCCCAGTTCCATTTCCATGCGGACGCGTTGCTCCACAGCCCGCCTGTGCCCGTGTTGCTCGAGTAGTCCGTCAGCGGAGTGGCGCTCGCATCGGAGGTATAGGAGTCGACCCCCGGGGCCGTTGCCGGCTGTTCGTTGATTGTGCCTTTCGCCCCGAGATACCACGAGCGAGCCGTCGTGCCGGGGATCGGGAACGCTGAGAACGATTGTTCGAACGCGGGATAGGGGTTGCCGGGCGTCGCGGAGCCAGTCGGTGAGGTTCCTGCGCCGTTGTCGAACAGCACCCGAACCTCCGGGAGCGCTTCGAAGGTCGACAGTGCGTTTGCGTACAAGAGACGTTCCTGCACCGGGTCCGGCGGTAGCGTGACGATGTCTCCAGCCGGGACCCCCAGCGCCATTTTGTAGAAGATCGGAGCGGCGAGATGGACGATCGCCCGGCCGTAGATCGGCGCTCGGCGCGCCACGAACAGCGTCAGGAAATCGTATAGCCGGTCGAGGGTATACGGATCGAGCGAGTCGATGTGCGCGCCGTTGGTGAACGTGAACCACTTCCGTTCGGTGCCGGTGAAGTGCTCCGCCAGATCGGCGCAGTGCCCGCCGGTCTGCTCGTCCTCCCACTGGCATGCCATGAACGTCGGAACGTCGATGTTGTGCACGAACGTCACCGGGTCCAGCGGATCGGCCACAGGCGGGGTGTAGGTCGCGTTTTCCTTGACTTCTCCCAGCAGGTTCGTCGCCTCCCCGTGCAGGTCCTGGTTGCTCGCGCAGGTCCCGTCACCCGCCTGGATCTGTTCGTAGGCCCAGTGCTCGCCGCTGTCTGGACCTGCCGCTTCTGCGTCGTGCTGTCGTTCTTCGGCCCAGGGCACCGCGAAACCGGTGTTGAGGACACCGCCGGGATATAGCGTCGTCGCTGTTGCGTCGAGCACCGACAGCGGCGCGATCGCCGCGAGGGACGGGGGATCGAGCTGAGCGGCGAAAAGCTGACTGATCCCGCCGTAGGAGATGCCGAGCATTCCGACCTTGTGGTTGAGCACCCACGGCTGACGGGCGATCGTCTCGATCACGTCGTAGGCGTCGAGGTTCTCCAGCGGTTCGAAATAATCAAACGCGCCGCCCGAGCAGCCGGTACCGCGCATGTTCACGTCGACGACCGCGAACCCCATCAGGTTGGCCACTTCGGCGATCCCGCTTTCCGGGCCCGCGGGGTTCGCGTAGCCGTATCCCGAGTATTCGATCAGCGTTGGGTACGGCGACGTGCGGCTCGCCGTTGGGGAGGCCGGGAGCTGAAAGTCCGAGCTTGAGCCAAACACGCCCGCCGGGATGCCAGGCGGGTGGACGTCGATCGCCAACTGGGTACCGTCGCGCGTCGTCAGATACGTGTAGCCACTGTCCGGGATCGACTGCCTGTAGATGCCGGGGTCCCACGGCGCCGCGGCTTTCGTGTGGACGGTGATCGGCGCCGATTCTTCGCCTGTCGAGCTCAACCGGACGTGGTAGCGCCATCCCGGCGCGACGTCCCGGAACAGCAACCCCCCAAGCGAGTCCGCGGTCTGCGTGGACACCGTTTCGCCATTCGACCGCAGCAGCGACATCTGAGCGCTCGGGGCCAAGCCGGTGACATACACCTGCTCCACGCTTCCGTGCACGCTGAAGGCAGACGCAGCCGCGGCGACCACGAGCCAGACGACGGCTGTCGCAAGCGTCACGACGGCGCCGATACGCGCACGACGCCGGGGCACAGACGCTGCGACCAAGCGGCTACCGACTCCCACGCGGCCCAACGCACGACGATCACCGCTCGCTGGCTCGGCACGCAGCGGCACCTTCCCATCCCGTACATCCCCAATGCACGTCCCCATGTAGTCCAAAGTAAACAGCACTTGAGCGGTCAGCAGCACCTGCCGGCCGTGAATCCGCGGTTCGCAGGTCACACCGGCGAGATCGCGGTTCGCAGGTCACACCGGCGAGATCGCGGTTCGCAGGTCACACCGGCGAGATCGCGGTTCGCAGGTCACACCGGCGAGATCGGTGACACTCACCTCGACGTCCCCGACGAGGACGAGATGGGCGCCTCGAGTGGGCCGCCGGTGTCCGCCCTGAATGCCTGGCGGCCCCAGCCGGACCGCGCCGGCGAGCTATGGCCGTTAGCCCTGCGATCTGCAGGGACTTCGCGAATGGAGCTAGGGGGACTCGAACCCCCGACCTCCTGGGTGCGATCCAGGCGCTCTCCCAACTGAGCTATAGCCCCGCAGGCGCGGACCGATCGGTAGCGGCCAGCGCGAGGAAGTGTAGTCGCAGAACGCTGCTCAGCGAGGGCAGTAAGGTTAGGAGGCGTTATGGGATTGCTAGACGACGCCATACGCGAACATCTGGAGCTGAAGCGCCGAGCAGGCGCCGACCCTGGTGAGATCGCGCGCACACAGCACGAGGCCCTTGAGCCGATCTTCCCGGACGAGCACCTCGATGCGAGCGACGGGGCGGTGGATCTGTCGATGCAGGACACGCCCGAGATGGAGCTCGAGGAGCCTCTCGTCGAGGAGACGCCTGTGGACGACGAGGCCGCACCGCCGGATGAGGGCGCGGGCTTTGCGAGCGTGGGCCAGGAGACGGCCGAGTTGGACATGCAGGCGGTGCTCGACGCGGATCAGGACCACCCGTTCGATCAGCCGGGGCAGTCGCCGGCCGGGACGCGTCCTGTACGAGCCAGCCCCGCAGGCCAGGTACCTGAGCAGGACTCGATGGAGTGGGAGGTCCCGGGAAGCGGCGAGAGCCGAGCGGCACCCGAGGAAGTCCCCGGACAAGAGCGTCTCAGCTTCGAGTAGCGGCCAGCCGGCCGATCCGTGCGCCGGCGCTCTGAGCGCGTGGCCGCGCCGGCGGCACCTTCTGACCGACTCCAGAAGCCCGCCCTGCCATCATCTTCGCTGGATGCGCGATGACTGAGCCCAGCGGACGCGATCTTCTCAACGAGTGGCGGCGCATGATGGAGTCCGTGATCTCCTCGGCGGCGTCGGCCTCGGGACGCTCAGAGCTGCCGGGCGACCTGCTTCGGGCCACCCAGCGCCAGCTCGAGCTCGTGCAGGAGGTGCTCGAGCGTGAGCGCACGCTGCAGAGCGACCTGGCGGGCCGCCTATTCGCCCCGATCGATGCCCTCTTCGACCTGCTTGAGGAGACCGGCTCGACGCTGGCCCGGCAGGCCGAAGCGCTCGAGGCCGCAGGCGCGGCGCTCGAGGAGACCGCCGGCCTGATGAGGCGCCAAGCCGAGCTGTTCGAGCGATCAGTCGCCACGTTGCGACAACCGTCGAAGCTCGCCAAGGCCGCCACGGGAGTCAAGCGCCAGCCGAAACCGAGTCGACGGCGCAGCTCGAGCTGAGGGCGGTTGCCATGGGAGCGGTGCCAGGCCGTTGGCGGCATCGCCATAGGGCGTATATTGAGGCTCCTGGGGCCATAGCTCAGCTGGGAGAGCGCCTGCTTTGCAATCGGGTTGCAGTGCGGCTCCGTAGGCCCGGTTTCCCTGTGTTTATCGGCAGCTTCGGTGGTGGGACCGCTGCGCGGATATGGGTGGATTGGGCGCGATCCGGCGGGGTTTGGGCAGCAGAATCGGGCTGCTGCCCAAACGGCGGGTAGTGGGTCAGTTTGGACAGGTCTTAGGCGTGGTACCACTCGACGGTGGCGCTTCCCTTTGTGCAGACCCCGCCTGCTCCGTGACCGGGGAAGCCGGCGCCGTCTCCGTGGCACGTCCAGCCGGGCATGCCGTAGAGCTTCCAGCGGAATTGGGAGGCCGGCCCTTCGGGGTTGCCGAGAAAGCTCACGCCCACCCCCGACTCCATCGCCCTCGCCATCCCCAACGCTTCCGCGCAGGACGCACCGCGTGTGGATATCCGGATTGGGTAGCCGCGGTCGAAGCCTTTGAGTGTTGGGACTGAAGGACACTGGTGATTCGGCGGAGCGTAGGCGGTCGCTTGCCCATGCTGAACGAGCAGCGCCGCGCCGCCGAGCAGCGCCACCGCCACGATGACCAACGTCAACCTTTTCACGATGGCCGCACCCTATCCGACTCCCGACCGGGCGCCCAAACGACGTGGCTGCCCGATGCGCCTACTGCGGACGGTTGCCTTGCGCGGCGGGCGGCCATGTCGCGCCATGCCGCTCCGCTCGCGTCTCGGCTCTGACGAGTAGGTCGGATGGCCGGACGCCGAGCGTGGTCGCCAGCTTCGCCACGGTGGCAACGGTCGGCCGGCGCTCGGCGCGCTCGATCCCGCCGATGTAGTTGCGGTGGACGCCACTGTCGAGGCCAAGGCGCTCCTGGGATACCCCGAGTTCGTCGCGTAGGTTTCGGATCGCCTCGCCGAGGCCAGCGAGTAGCGGGTCGGGTGCAGACACAAGGCTGCACGTTGCACCCCAACCGTGTTAGGTTCTACAGCCTAACCGTGTTGCGCGATTCAGAACCGGGCCGCAGGGCGTTTGCAGGCAACCATCTCGCGGTGGCGGCTACATGCGCAGTCCTACTCGCGGCGACAGGCTGCGGGGCAACGAGCACCAAGACCGTGGCTCCGGCCTCGACCTCGGCTGCGCCAGGGACGACCTCACCGGGAGCATGGACCGGGCTGGGGGCCAAGCTGGCGGACTGGGAAACGGCGCATCCGAGAGGACCTCGCAAATCTGACTGCTCCGGTGAAGGCTGCTACGGCTACGGGGAACGAATAATGGCTAGCGAAGAATCGGTGTCCCAGTTCACCTCGTTTTCGACCACTGGAGCACCCGACTATCGCGTAGACGGGTACGAGCAGGCGATCGGCGATGGCACATCCCTGGCGGTAGCCAAGACCGATGTGCTCCGACTCCTACCGAGCGACACGAGGACTACCGCCTTCTGGATCGCTCGCGGTGCCAATGGCTCCTGTGCTCTTTGGAACCTCAAAAGCAAGACGCTCGGCCGATGGCTCGGCGAGAACAAGAAGGTGGGCGATTCACAGGGCGCCCTCGGCGTCGAGCTCAATACCTTGCGCTCTGATGGGAGTAGTGCATTCAGGACGGATGATGTAAGCAACGCGAGTGTCAGCATCGCAGCTTCGCCAAGGGCGACAAGTTGCTGATGCGCCGATCCGTCGCCCTCGCCGTACTCATCGCGCTCGGCCTCACAGTCGGCCTCGTTGCCTCCGCCGCAGCGAGCGTCACGGCCCCCTGCGTACCACCGGGTTTGGTTCCCTCACCGGAACTAGAAGCGACCTGCAAGGCCCTAGCCGAAGCTGAAGCGGAAAGCGCCAAGATGGCCGCCGAAGAAGCCGCCCCAACGTCCCTCAACGTCACGCTCGAATCGCACCACGGCCACTCCTACGCCGAACCGGGCTACACCGTCATCAAGAGCGAAACACCCGGCCGGGACCTGACGGTCCAGGTGAGCACACGCGGCGAAACGGTGGTCTTTACCGAAGAATCCCGGTTGGGTGACGGCAAGGTGTGGATTCCATGGTCGTGCGGGCACCCCGGGGCGGTGTACAGCTACACGGTCTCAGCAGGCACGCAGAGCATCCTCACGCGGAGCGGCCATTTCACGGGCGCCAGCCGGTACTGGTGCGGGCAACTACTCCGTCGCGCGGTGCGGGAACGCGCTGAAGCGATCCGCCAGCGGGAAGCGGTCGAACGCAAGCACCGCCGCGAAGCGCTCGAACGGCAGCGCCGTTTTGAAGCCAACTGTCGGACGGTCGGTGGGATACCCGTCACGATCCAGACCAGTGAAGGTCCGTACATCGTCTGTCGCAGCCAAACCGGCGGCATCGTCCCGGTGTAGCTGCGTTCCACGACCGTCCGGTAGGCCACCCGCCCCAGAGCTTGGGACGCGCGCACTCCAGCGTGTCGGGTCAGGCCATGACAGGCCACTGCGTTCATCCAGGCAGGCGTTAGCCGCATGAATCAGTCGTGGGCCGTCTGGCTAGTTTCGCCTAGTTTCGCCTAGTTTTCTATGACGCCTCGCGCGTGGATACAAAGCCGAGCCGCCGACAAGGTTCCACGAGGTTTCACGAGGTTTTCTACGGCGCCACGCGCGCGAGCGCCGGCTCGCTCTCGCCAGCGCAAGACAGTCAGACTAGAAGTGCCGGGCCAGAGCGCAGACTAGAAGTTGCTCGCTCAAGGCACTCGCAAGGCGTGGAGACTTGCCACGCGAGGCCCACTAGCCGGCCGACGAGATTCCGCCAGTTTCCACGAGTTCTGCACGCACCCGCAGGCATGGAGTTGTCATGCCCCGGAGATCCCGCGCTGTGGTGTGGAGCCGACGCAATTTCTCCCGATTTCACCTGATTTCACCCGATTTTTTGGGGGGTCAGCGCATGGGGCGGCGAGCCTGCTCGCGAGCGGCAAGGAGCTTGGCCTGCTCGGCCTCGATGGCGAAAAGAGTGCTTTCACCCTCTTCCTGCTCGGCGATCTGCTCGGGGGTGAGGTCCGGGGCTCCCGCGAGCGCGGCATCTACGATGGCGCCCTGACGCTCGCGCTCCTCCTGGACGGGGCGGTACTCCTCCAGGGCGCGCTCATGCCACACCTGGAGCGGCACGAGGAAGGTTACGTCCGTTCGCCAGCGCTTGAGCAACTTGCCGCGAGGCGCGTGCGCCCACGGCCACGCGCCGAGCCCAGCGAGCAGCCGCCGCCCGTAGCGGCGGTACTCAACCGCCTTCGGTGGCCCGCTGTTGCGTCGCTGGTCATGGTCGCGGAGGCCCAGCACCTTGACGGAAACCTCGCCCAGATCGTGGGCGCCAAGGTCATAGGCGACGGCCGCCGCGATGTAGCGGGCCAGCGTGCAACGCCGGCCCGTCGGCGTCTGCCGATCTTCGACTGGCCAAGCGCTCGACGTGTAGGCCGGGAGCCAATCGGGGCGCGCTCGCCCTGGGGCGAGCAGCTCGATCAGCCGCTCTATGTCCTTGTGCTCCAACGGCCCGCCGGCGTCGATGCGGTTCTGTAGTTCCCAGCGAAGCCACTCGGGGCACGGCGTGTGGGGCGCCGTCAACGGCAGGGGGTAGCGCCCGTCGAATCCCCAGAGTGCGAACTGCATGGCGGGGGCACCCTCCGGTGTGATCTGGCGCAGGTAGTCACCCAGGTCCCCCGACGGCAGCGCGAGAGTTTTCGCACTGTTTTCGGGGTCAAGAGTGGGTCCCAACTTGGCGGATGGCTGGGCGAGCATGTCCGGCATGAAGTCCACCACGCCAGTATCGGACGCGAACAGGACAGACCTCGCACGGCTGCTGACCCCCGAGCAGGTCGCGGAGCTTGTCGGCGTAAGCACCCGCACCGTCCGCCGGCTCGCTCAGGAAGGCGTGCTCGACCGCGTGCGAATCGGGCACCGTACAAGCCGCTACACAAGCCGGTCTGTACTCGCGCTAATCGACCCTCACAACGAGCAGCGCCCCGGCGGCAACCAGGGCGCTGAGGAGAACCAGGACCGTGCAGGCGGCCCAGCTTCAACACCTACAGCGTAGCCCGCTCGCCGGTCGCGGCGTGGTGCATCTGATGGACGGCTCGACCTTCGAGGGCTGGGTGTTGGTCAGTGGCGGAACCCTGACCATTGACGGCAGGCTACGGGTCAGTTCGGGTCCGTCTTATCGCTACAGCTACAGCTACCGCCGCCAGGTTCGACGGACCTATCCAGTGCGAGCGATCCGCTGCGTCGAATGGGCGGAGGCAGGCCAGTGACCGACATAGACCGGAGCGCGGTTACGCGGGGACTCCTTGACCGCGTGGCAGGGTTCGTGGATCGGTTTGTGGTGTTGCCGTGCGAGTCGGCTTCGGCGGTCATCGCGTTGTTTGTATTGCATACGTGGGCGATCGAGGCCGCGCACGCGACGCCGTACATCGCCATCGTCTCGGCCGAGAAGCAAAGCGGCAAGACCAGGGTGCTGGAAGTTCTCGCGCTTCTCGTGAGGGAGCCGTGGCAGACGGCGAGCACCACCGAGGCGGCGCTCTTTCGCAAGATCGAGCAAGACCAGCCGTGCCTTTTGCTCGATGAGATCGACGCGATCTTCGGCTCGAACAATGAGCGCACCGAGCCGCTGCGCGCCGTTCTGAACGCAGGAAACCGGCGCGGAGCATCCGCGACGCGGGTTGTTGGGCAGGGCACAAACATGGAGGTCAGGGACTTCTCAGTGTTCTGCCCGAAGGTGCTCGCCGGGATCGACACGGGGCGGCTGCCGGAGACGATCCGCGACCGCGCCGTGATCTTCCACATGAAGCGACGCCACGATGGCGAGAAGGTCGAGCGCTTGCGCCACCGATTCGCCGTCGAGGAAGTCGAGCCCCTGCGCGCTGAGCTTAAGTCTTGGGCCAGCGCATCGGTCGATGAGCTACGCAACTCGGAGCCCAGCCTGCCAGACGGCCTCAGCGACCGTGCAGCAGACGCCTGGGAGCCTCTGCTCGCCATCGCCGACGACGCGCAAGGGGGTTGGCCCGCACGGGCACGGGGGGCCGCTGTCGAGCTGAGCGCACCGGCCGACGATGACGGTGGCCGAGGCCCTCAGCTATTGGCCGCCATTCGGCAGGCTATGGGCAAAGACTCCTCGATCACGACGGCGGGGCTTTTGGCGACCATCAACGCGGACGACGAGCTGCCGTTCGGAGGATGGAATGAAGGCAAGGGCCTTGACGCACGCGGACTCGCGAAGCTGCTCAAGCCCTACGGCGTGAAACCCCGCACGATCCGTGTAGGGGACGAAACGCCGAAGGGCTACCGCGCCGAGGATCTACAAGACGCGTGGGCGCGTTACCTGCCCTCGCCAGAAGCGCAACAAGCAAAACAGCCGCAACACGGCACCTCGCCAACCACCGCAAATCCAGCCTCGCCGGTCGATGTTGCGCTTGTTGCGGATGTTGCGGCCCCAGCCGGAGCAGCACGCGACGTATGCGCCTACCCCGCGCACGCTGCCGACTGGCAACGGCACCCGAGCACCGGCCGCCTCACCTGCTGGCGCTGCCATCCACCCGCAGGGAGGGCGACGTGAGCGACACACCTGGAAGCGCGCACGACCTTGCCCGGAGCGTTGCCCTGGAGCTAGCCCTACCGCTGGCCGAGGAACTGCTCGAACCGCTTGCGGACCTGATCGCTGCACGCCTCAACACCCGCTCGATCGAGGCCACGAAACGCACGCCGGAACCACCCTCGACTCGGCAGCCGCTTGTAGATGCCCAGACGCTCGCTACCGCGCTCGGCGTGAGTCGCGACACCATCTACGCCCACGCCGACGAGTTGGGCGGCGAGCGCATCGGGGACGGCCCGCGTGGCCGGCTCCGTTTCGACCTCGACCGGGCGCTCTCTGCTTGGAGCGCTTGCTCTACCAGCAAGGAGTCACAGGCGCCACAAACGCCCGTGGCTGCGGGCGTTTCGGCACCTCGCCGCCGTCAGGGTATGGGCAGCAGCCCCGAACTGCTGCCCATACGAGGCTTCGGGACACCGCGCGATGGCGACCGGGCGTACCCTCGATGAGCCGGCTATCGCTTGGAGGAGCGCTGTTGCTTCTCAGCCGCCTCGATGGCATCGGCGAGCTGGTGCAGATCGGCGCCGAGCGCGTGCAGAAGGCGAATGATCGTGCTCCAACGCGCATCGCGCCGCCCACCCTCAATGTTGGACACATACGCCTCGCTTGTGCCCACTCGCTCGGCGAGCACCTTCTGAGTGATGCCAGTCCGATCTCGGAGTACGCGGATCGCTCGTCCGAGGGTGTGTGGATCGTCGGTATCGCTGGGGGCCATCGGAGAGGGACTTGCGACATCAGGTGTGTTGCGCTACGCTCGGCCCGTCCAAACATAGTGCCCCCGCGCTGGTTGCACAGCCGGGGGCGTGGCACCAGGAGCGCAAACTCCCGGCACGCCGGCCACGCTACCAATCGCTGGTGCTTGGCTTCCTTGCCAGAGCCGTTCTCCGGGAGCCTCCAACCACAGGAGGAACCGACGATGAGCACCGTAAAGGCAGTCCCCGACTCGCTGGTGCTGGCCGCGATCGAGCGCGCCCAGCATCACAGCCCCAGCAACACGCCCGGAGTGTCCGTAGGCGCGATCAAGAGGCATCTGGGCGTACCGCCGCGCTCACGCCGCGTGCCCGCCCAACTCCGTGCCCTGGAAGCATCCGGCGCGCTTGTGACCTCACGCCGTCACGGAGTCGTGACGTGGGCACTCACCACCGCCGGTCAGCGTCGTCTACAGCGAGCCCGCCGCGCTGGCACAGTGCCGGCGCTGCCCGAGTCTCCACAGCACCGGCATTGGCGCGACGCACGGACGGCTGCTGCTGAGGAGATCGAGCGCTTCGAGCGGAGCATGAGCGACGGCCTGGAGGATGGCGCCCGGCTGCTGAGAGCTGACCCGCCGGCATCCTCCGATGAATGGTTCGCGCTCGGCGATCGCCTACAGCGGGCGTGCAGGCGCATGGGGTCGGCGAGCTACTGCTTGCGCGAGTGGGGCGAGCCTGACGACGCCCACCCCGACACAGACGAACGCGACGAGCCCACCGACGCGAAGCTCGACCCCGACGAGCGGACACGCCGACGTGCCCGGCGCATGGGCAGGCGCACCGTCAGGCTCTGGAACGACCGCATCACGCTTGCGGGAGGCGAGTGATGCCAAGGCCAGCTACCGGGCAAGTGATCGTTGATGAGCGTCGGCGCAGCCCAAGCTACGGCCTGCGCTTCCGCGCCTACGGCCGACGCGAGTACGTAGCGCTCGGGACCGCGGAGGAAGGCTGGACGCGAGCGAGGGCGCAGGTCGAGCTAGAGAACATTCTCGCTGACGTGCGCCGTGGTATTTGGCAGCCGTCTGTCGCCGAGGTCGTGCAGGCACCGAGGGAGATCCCGACCTTCCACGCCTTCGCATCGGAGTGGTTCGAGCGCCAGAAGGTCGAGGGTGGCCGCAGCGGCAAAGGCTTGGCTCCCAAGGGACGCGACGACCTGGAATGGCGCCTGTCGAACCATCTGCTGCCAGTGTTCGCGTCGCGCCGTCTCGACCAGATCACTGTCCAAGATGTAGACCGCTACCGGCTGGGCAAGGTCCGCGAGGGGAAGCTGGGCGCCACGTCGATCAACAAGACACTCACGACGCTCGCCGCGATTCTCGAGGATGCCGTCGAGTACGAGTTGATCGGTCGCAATCCCGCGCGCGGCAGACGGCGCCGCCTTCCGGCTGCGCCGCCGCGGCGCTCTTGGCTCGACCGTGCCGACCACATCTTCGCGCTGCTCGATGCTGCTGGCGCGCTCGACGGGAACGCACGAGTCCGTAAGGGTCAGCGGCGGGCGCTGATCGCCACGCTAACCTTTGCCGGTCTGCGGATCGGTGAGGCACTATCGCTCTGTTGGCGAGACGTGGACCTAGCGCGCGGCACGATCACGGTCCGCGCCGCCAAGACCGACGCGGGAGTGCGCACGGTGAACGTCCTGCCGGTGCTGCGCGATGAGCTGGGCGCCTACCGCGCTCGGCTGAACGCCACGCCGGACGCGCTCGTGTTCGGGACCACTACAGGCAAGCGGCAGGGCGCGACGAACGTCAGGCGGCGGATACTCGCCCTGGCCGTGGAGAACGCCAACAAGCAGCTCGTCACGGATGAGGTCGAGCCGCTTCCCGAGCACCTGACGCCGCACTCGCTCAGGCGCACGTTTGCCTCGCTGCTGTTCGCGCTCGGCGAGGCACCTCCCTACGTGATGGCACAGATGGGCCACACGACGCCAAACCTCACGCTCGCGATCTACGCCCGGCAGATGGACCGCCGCGACGGCGAGCCCGAGCGTCTAAAGGCGCTTATCGAGGGCCGCGAATGGGCAGCAATGGGCAGCAGCACCCATTCAGGCGCCTCCGCCGTAGCCGTCTCGGCAGCAGGCGATGATCGGGAATCCGCTCTGTAAGGCGTATATTGAGGACCCTTGGGGCCATAGCTCAGCTGGGAGAGCGCCTGCTTTGCAAGCAGGAGGTCACCGGTTCGATCCCGGTTGGCTCCACTTCAGAAATGCCTGCTAATTGGCCGGTTTTGGAACTGGCGGCAGAGACGGGTCGCGGCGGAGATCAAGCAAAGATCAAGCAAGTTCTTCGAGTGCTTCTCGCCGAGGCGATCTGAGGGTCTTGAGATCGCGCGCGCGTTCTGCTCTGATCGCGCGCAGCCAAGACAATCGAGTGGCCGGACGGGTGTTAGAGCACCCGCCCGGCCGTGCAGCACCGAAGAACGGACCTTCGATGCCACCGGACCACCGTAGCTTTCTGCGGAGACGGTCCTGCGGGTCGCTGCGTCCGTGCTTGTCGGTGCCCGAAAGGAGCCGCAATGAGCACGACGGACAAGGATGGCGACGCGCCGAGCAAAGAGATCGAGCTGCCGGAGTCGGCCCGACGATTCCACGGGCTGTATCGCTCGGACCTCAACCGAGTTGAGCCAGTCTCGGACGCCCAGATACTCGCCGCGATCCACCGCGCCGAAGTCCACGACGAGCAAGACGACGCCTCACGCGCGGATATCGCCGCGCACTTGGGCTTCGCGCATAACTCGTGGACAACAAAGCGGCTTCGGCCGCAGATCGACGCACTCAGGGCCGCCGGGCGAATCTGCGACGTTCGCCGCAATGGGCTGGACTTGCTTGCGCTGACCGCCGCCGGGCGCCGGGCGCTTGAGACAGCACAAAGCAAGGGAGCGGCGATCCTGCCGGAGTCTCCTCAGCATCGGAAGTGGCGGCACTCGCGCACGATGGCAGAGGACCGGATCGACGGGTTCCGTGAAGCGCTCCGGACGTCAATGGCCGAGGTTGGTGTACTGCTCGACGCGGAGCAGGCACCCTCGGATGCGTGGTTTGAGTTCGGCAAGCGGCTCAGTGCTGAGTGCAAGCGCCTCGGGTCCGCCACGCACTGTCTATTTGAGTGGGCCGAGCCCGACGACGCGGGCGCCGACGTTGACGAGGTTCTAGGCCGACGCGGTGTGGTGAGCTGGGACAGCGATTACTACGGCCACTAGTAGGCTGGTCTTGCGGCTCGCGTTGTAGGCACGGGACAGCTACGGCTCTTGCAGACGATTCTCGGGGTCGTCCGGCGGCATCGTGGCGGTCGATCAGAGCAGAAGACGTTGCGATCTCAAGGCGAAAGGCCGCTCTATCGCTAACGACATCCCTGGGTTCGCAGGATTGGAATCCCAGCCGTCGAAGAAGCAGCTGAGCTAGCCAGGGGATTGTCTCGGCTTACGCATCGGACAAGGCGAGGACACGAACGTAACGCCCGGTTGACGCCGACGAACTTATACAAGCGCGTGATCGAACTAGAGCACTTCACGGTCCGCGGCCTCAAGTCGCTTGCAGGGGTCGAGCAGATCCCGGTGAGGCATCCAACCATTGTCACTGGCGCCAACGACGGGGGTAAGAGCACCACCCTGCGCGCCGTGGCATTCCTTCTCGGCGAATGGATGCCGAGCATCGCCGACTACACGCAGATGGGGCCGCCCTCCGACGGCACCGAATCGTTACGTGTAGATGAGATTGTCGTTGAGGGATACTTTGCGCTCACCGCACCCGATCTGAAACGGTTTGGCTCGGACAGCCACATCAGCGTCCGACGCGTCCTCCCCCAGCAGGGCACCGCTCGATACGAGGTTCGGGCTGAACAGCCCGTCGACCACAGCCTAAGGCAGCTCGATGACCGCAAGCTCGCGCAGCTGCAAGAATTGGCGACCGAGTTGGACCTTGAGCCGAGCGGCAAGCGCAACGCTCGCGAATCGTGGCTAGAGCCCCTACGGGCTCACGCAGCAGCAGGTGATTGGGAGACGGCATGGATTCCCGCACCTCGTGAGCTGATCGACCGCTTGCCAACGATGATGATGTTCTCCTCGACAGAGGAGCCTGACCCTGAGAACCAAATCCGCAACGCATTGCGGACGGCCTATCGTGAGCTGCTGAACAACGACGAACTTGTTGGTCCGGTCCGCAAGGTGGAGGCTGAGGTCCAGAAGCGCCTAGAGGTTCACGCCGAGACGCTCTGCAAGCATGTTGAGGAGCGGTGCCCCGAGCTCAGTGAGATACAAGTAAAGCCAGAAGTCACCTTCAGTGACGGGCTCCGTAACGTTGATGTGCTCGCTTCTCGTCCGGGTGGCGCCGGCATACCCCTCAACCAATCAGGCGCAGGTCGGCGACGGCGTATCAATCTGGCGATCTGGGAGTGGACGGGCGAGTTGCTGACAGCTCGTACGGCGCAGGACAGGGCAGTCGTGATTGCCTATGACGAGCCTGATACACATCTTGACTATGGCCACCAGCGCGACCTCATCACTCTAATTCGCGATCAATGCCAGAAGACCGGCGTACGTATGCTCGTCGCGACCCACTCACTGAACCTGATTGATCGCGTGGCGATCGAGGATGTAGTACACCTGCGCCTCGATAACGAGTACACCACTGCCGAACAGCTCTTGGGCAGCGAGCATGAGGATATTCAGCGCTATCTAGTTGGCGTGTCAGAGGCGATGGGGCTTCGCAACAGCGTGTTGCTTCACGAGCGGTGCTTTGTCGGGGTTGAGGGTCCTACCGAGGTGCAAGTCCTTCCGATCCTCTTCCGGCTAGTTACAAAGATGAGCATGCAGTCGGCCGGTATCGCACTCATTTCCGGCAATGGCAATGATGGTGCTCTTAAGGTGGTCCGGTTTCTTAAGGACAACGGTCGGCGTCTCGCGTTCGTTGTCGTTGATTCCGATTCAACGGACGGGAAGCTCTTCAGATCTGACAAGCTGAAGGCTGTTGGTGTGAACCCGGATGACATTCATTTCGTTGGTGACCGCGAGTTGGAGGATCTGTTTACTGACCAGCAGTGGGCCGCAGTAGCAAACCGTGAGTGGCAACGGCAAGATGGCTCTGAGTGGACGTTTGCAAACTTCGCAGAGCTCCGGAGCGAGACGAAGTTCAGCAGCGCCATCGAGAGCGCCGTTCGCGCTGCGTCTCTGTCAGCGCCGCAAAGCAAGCCGGGATACTTGCTGGCACTCGTGCAAGGACTACGGACGGATGTAGAGGTACCGACGGATCTCGTACTCGTGCTCCAAGCGTTGGCGAAGTTCGCCAGTGGAGACGGTTAGTTTGCCGGTCGATTCACGTTGAAGCGTGGAGATGGGGATCTAGGGGTCAACAGAGCTGAAGGGGAAGACTGTTAGAGCTGACAATAGATCTCGACCATGTGCTTGTCGTTGGGTGTGTAATACGGCGGATTGTCCGTAAAGATCTCATCCAGGATGACGCAGTTGGTCATCTTCTCGACCAAGAACAGATCCCACAGCGGGACCGGCCGAGAGCTGCTGGTGCCTCCTGTTTGATAGGCGCGCAACACCACGTTGCCTGTGGTCTTGTGCTCTCCGTAGGCTGCCGGTATGGCGATCCGCTGATGCCCGTCGTACAGGAAGCTAAGAAGATGCCTTCCGTTGATCGCGGCACATAGATCCATGGAATACCCCCCAACTTTGCTAGTCGGCCTTTGATTGACAACGAAAATGACCACAACAGCGCGGTAACTGGCTACTGCCCTGGAAGTACTGTAGCCCGATTAGGATTTTAGCTTAGCCCGTTATATGGAGCAGGTCGGATAAACGGGCATCGCTCCGGTTCCGCATTGATGTCGTCGGGATTGGGCGCCGAGGGACCGGGGAAGCGGCAAAAGGGGAGCGCAAGAGCATGAAACGCCAATGAGTCAAAGAGCCGGTTCATCCCTTTGACCGCCTAGCTTGCGTTTTGAAGGGTGGAGCGTGCGCCGTAAGGAATCGAGCGAAATCATCAGTGTGCTGGGCGCCAGGGGGAGCGCTCGAATCCGAAGCGATGGTAGAACGACGCCGCGCGACCATCGAGTGCATTGAGCCCGAGGGCACCATCGTTGCCGTCATCCGTGGATGGATCTCGCAAGCGTTGATGATCCGCCGTTGGCGGCGTGAACGCCCCGAAGCTATACGTCTGCTTCCGCAGGTGGACGTTGCCTACGGACTGTTGCGGTGCTCGGCTCCGCGCAATGGGCTATCGCCTTGTTTAGGCGGAAAACCAGGACAGTTTGTAGCTCCACGAACAACTCCTCCCAGGGGCGATCGTCCACGGCACCAAAGGGACAGCCATGCTCGTCGCTAAGCTCCAGACCGACCCTGCATGGCGCGTCCAGCTTCTGAATCAGCAGCGTCCTCGGATCCAGGGTAATGTCGCCGCGCGGAACGCTCGTTGGCAGTAGCTCAAGAAAACGATGCTCCGGCTTTAGCGCAGCATCGGGTCCGAGCTCGCCGAGCATACGCTCGCAGTCCTCCATACAGGCGGCCCCGAAGTACTCAAAGAGCCGCGCCACCACGGGTCCGCACAAGAGTTGCCGCAACCTCTCTCGGTCCTCCTCCTGCAACTCTGGGCCATTGACAGCATAACTCCACGGATCGGAGACAAACTTGACCACGACATCGGCCGAGATTCGCACCAGGGCGCAGCCAACCAGATGCGCTACGCCGGCAGCGAGAGGCTCTTGGTTGTGGCCGACTCGCTCCATGCGTATGAACAGCTGTCCGACGTTGATAAGTGCCAACACGAGCGCACCCAGTAGCAGTTCCTCCTCGGCCTCAGCCCCCCAGGGGTGACGCACAAGCCGACCAGCAGCGGCATCGCCGACTACGAGGGCAACCAGCGCGTTGGGGCTGAATCTCAGGTCTTCCCGCTCGTCCCAGAAGCCGTCGAGCTGTCCTTGTGTGGGTAGCTGCTGACGATCCCAGAAAGTAGATGCCGCTACCTCAAGCCGACCAGCCAGCGACAACGCCGCAGGAGCCACGCGTGCGACGACACTTGGATGCTTCACGACCATACGCTCAAGCGCATCGCGATCCCACAGACGGATGACCGGGCGTGGGTGTGTCGCCTGAAACTCGGCTACCCAGTCGCGTGTGTCGTTGGAGAAGCGAGAATTGGTCGCTATCACCAACACGTCTACCTCGACGTAAGCTTGCACGTCAACGATGGCCTCGCGCACCGTCTGAGGCGGAACCGTACTTGAGCGTCCCTTTGCCTGAACCCACCAGCGCTGAGCTTCCAGCTCTCCATCGATCATCGGAATATGGAATGTCGCCTCCAAGTCCCGGCCGCGATCTCGGCTCGTGCCACTCACTGATCCCGCTCGCCATTGCAACTCCTTGGCCCCGAGGGCATCACATAGCCAGTAGAGAAGCTCCTCGAGGGGCTGCCCTATGTAGTGCTCCCACGAGATCTCGCTGGGGATTACGAAGTCGCCTTGCTCATTCATGGGCGCGCCACCTCAAGAAGCCTACTTCGATGACCACGGCTAGCCGCGAGCCGTGGGCTCCTTTAGACCTGTTCGTCGCGTTGCGCTAGCCACTCCCGCGATACGCATCGGCGTAGCGCTAGTCCTGTTCGTCCGCTGATGGATCGGTTGCGCGGCTATAGCCCGAGTCCTGTCTGCTCGAAAAGTCCTGAGAACAGGGGACGTGATCGCGTATGCGCTGGAATAGCCGCCGCTCCGGTACGGGGCCGTCGTCGATGGCGGCACCCCTGCCCCTGGACGAAATTAGTTGTCGCGCTGAGGCGCCAGCTCGCATTAACGGGGTGATGGCCTCTCCTGCTCAATCCGCCGCGATCCCCCACCCCGCTGGTTTGCCGCTGGTGCGGCGTGGTCACGCGCGCTGGCTCGTGCGCGCTCCCGGCCAGCGCGGGGCGCTGTCGCCGGAGGAGGCCGCGCACGCCTTGAAGGCCAAGCGCGCCGAGCTTCGCAAGCGCCTTGACTGGCGGCGGGACGTGGCCGGGTTGCCGGAGCATGTCCGTGACGAGCTCGTGGATGAGGCGATCGGCCTTGTGGTGATGTCGAGCAAGCCGATCCGTGATGAGCAGCACCTACAAGGCGCGTTCTGGGCGTCGATCGGCTATCTGCTTATGGCGCACCGCTCGGGCCGCCGAGACTTGCACGTCGGGTCACAGCGCCGCGTGGAGTTCGAGCCCGTCGCCGAAGTGCTCTCCGGTGATGACGATGAGCCGTTCGATCTCGTGGCCGCGCGTGAGCGGATCGCCACGGCCGCTGATCTTATGGCGCAGCTTGATCCGTTCGAGCAGCGGGTGATGGCGGTGATGGCCGCGCACGGTCTCGGCGTCAAGCGCGCGGCGAAGGCAATGGGCGAGCCGGTCAAGACCGTGCTCGCCGCGCAGCGCAGCGCGCAGCGAAAGCTCGATCAAGTCGCGGCGATCACGGCTGCCGGTCGTATGTGCGACTACCGTCAGCCGGCGATCCACGCACACGCGCAGGGAGTGGCGCAGCGCGAGCAGGAGAAGGTCGCTCGTGCGCACCTCGCCGCGTGCTCGGGGTGCCGATCCTCTTACGCGGAGCTGCTGCGGGAGATGAGCGGCCGTGAGTACAAGCGTGCCGCGAGCGCCGCTTTCCTGCCGCCGCCGATGCTCGCCGTCGAGCTGCACGGCCGCTGGATCGAGCGACTGAGCACCCTTCTCTCTACTGGCCGTGCGCCGAACGGGTCCGCAACGGCCGAGCGCACCGCCGGGCTACTTGGCGGCGGCGGGCTGGTGAAGGCCGCAGCCGCGACCTCCGCGCTTGTGATTGCTGGTGCTGGTGTCGGTGCGAAAGTCGTCCACTCCCTAGAAGCGCCTGCCCACCACCATCACAAAGCCTCAGTGCGTCCGGCCGCGAGCGGGACCGCCGCGAGTATCCAGCCCTCGGCTGTTGCCGGCGGGCTGACCTCCTCGCGGGCTCGGGCGGACACAGGTTCGCGCAAGGCCACCACGGCCTCTACCAAACACCCACCACAATCGCCGCCGAGCCACGGCCTCGGATATCTCGCACTTGGCGGGAGCGCGGGCGGAAGTACGTCCACGTCGAGAGCTTCTGTAGCAACCGCAGCGTCAACGTCGTCTACCGGGTCCGCCAGTGAAGCTCCCGCGCCGTCACGTAGCGGCGGCGGGACCAGCTTGGGCTACCTCGGACGCTGAGTAACCCAACACACCCATTGGAAAGGAATCCAAGACGATGACTATCACCCGACCCTCTCTCCAGCTCTCTGCATCTAGCCGAGGTTCCGCTCTCGCGTTGCTCGTGGTAAGCGCGTTGCTCGCGCTGGCCTGGGTGCTGCTTGCTCCTATCTCGACTGCGAGCGCGGGCGAGTGGGTCCAACGCTCATGCTCGGTCGGCACCGAATACATCTTCCCCGAAGGCTGGGAAAGCAAAGACGTCGGGGGCTACAACCAAACGCCCGGTGACAACTGCGAACGCTTCTACAACGGCGGCGGGTTGCGCGTCGATATCGCGCCTATGGAATCGGGTTATCTGACCCTCGCAGGCCAAATGTGGTCGTACAAGCCGCCCGCCGGCTCCACCATCGCGGGAGGATCGCTCGCCGTAGATATGACCGCGCGTGAAGGCATCGCGCTGATCGGTGCGAAGGTCAAAGGCGAAACCATGATCCTCGCCAAGTGTGAAAGCCCCGGCTGCCCCAACTACAGCAGGGACGTGTCGATCACAGCCGTTGGGGCGAGCGAAATCTACGAGCAGGCCGCCTGCTTCGGCAAAGCCGCGGTCTGCCGCGCGCCAGAAGGCGAACCGTTCGACCACGAAGGCGACGGCATGTTCTCTGCCGAAGCGGAAATCTCAAGCGCCCAGATTCTCCTATCAACCAACGCGATCCCGACTGCTTCGGGGCTAGGCGGCACGCTGCTGAACAGCACTGTCGCCGGCAAAGCGACGCTGAGCTTTACCGCGACCGACTCTGCTGGGCCGGGCGTCTATCAGGTCAGAGTCAAGGTCAATGGCGAACAGGTATTGGTCGAGACGCCGAACCTCAACGAAGGCAAGTGTGTTGCCACTGGCACCAGCGAAGGCGCTCGCGCGTTCAACTACACGCAGCCGTGCCCGACCGAAACGCCCGTTCAAGCGGAAATCAACACCGCTGGGCTTGCGGACGGCACGCACGCGCTCACGGTAGAACTCGAAGACGCGGCAGGAGACGTAGCCACGGTCTACACGGGCACGCTGACGACCCTCAATCACGCCACGACCACAGTCCTCGCACCGGTTGAAAGGGGTCCGTGCAACGGCAGTCCCTGCGAGGAAGCCTCGAAGCTGAGCACCACCGCAGGCGAGGCTAAGACCTTCACCCGTTCCTTTGGTCACTCGACCGCCACGCTCACAGGCCGTCTCACGAGCGCGACGGGCGCCCCGATCAAGGGCGCGCAGGTCAAGCTCCTACAGAAGATCGTGGGCTCGGCAGCGACGAGCACGGTAGCCACCGCGACGACCAGCCCGACCGGGGCATGGAAGATCAAGGTGCCAGCCGGACCATCACGGCTGCTACAGGTCGCCTACTACTCGCACACCCTCGACACCACCCCGGCCGCCACTCTCAATGTTCACGAGAGCGTGCAAGGAACCGTCTCGATGCACGCGCCGCGTAAGGCGCATCTCGGCCGCGCCGTCGTATTCAGCGGTCAGCTCGCCGGGGGATACGTGCCCGCTGGCGGCGAGTCGATCCAGATGGAGATCCTCTACGGCGGGCGGTGGCGCACGATCGAAGTTCTGCCGACCAATAGCAAGGGCCGGTGGACCTACAGATACGTGTTCACGCTCGGCGCCGGAACGTCCTATCTCTTCAGGGCCGCGACCGTCCCGAACGGCGGCTACCCGTTCGCAAGCACCCACACCAAGCCGGTGCGCGTGACCGTCGAGCGATAGCCCACAAGACGACACCGCCCCGCTGGACCGCGCCCGCCACTCACCCGGCGGGCGCGGCTACTTAACCCGCGGTGTCGCCAATTCGCTGTCGCTCACGGAGGGGTGCCTGCATTAACTGGTATGGACCCTTTCACCGAGAGCGAGCTCTTTGACGAGGACATGCCAGCGGCTTCGCCGCTGAGTATCGAGGAGCCCACAGGGGCTCTGAGGCCATCCACGACCGGCCGAGGGTCAACCCTCGCCACAGCGCTCGCGCGTCGGTGGCCGGCTTGTGTCGCGGCCCTCCTGGTCGCAATGCTGGCTGTCGCCTTGCTCTCCGGAGCAAGCAGCACGCACCCTCAATCCTCAGCGCCCGATAGAGCGCATCACCACGACCGTCATCGTCCACGGCGTGGGGTGAATCACCACCACTCAGCAGGCAAGTCCGCTGGTGTATCGGGGGCGCGACAAGCCTCCAAAGCGAGCGCCGAGAGCGATATGCCGCCCAGTCCCATCGTGGCTCGTCCCACCCGTGTCGGGCCTGTCGGAACGGACCGTCCCAGTTCCCCGGTACAGGTCGGAAAAATGGGGCAGACGCAGTTCGATTATCTAGGACGATAGGGGTCGGGGATCAGCGATGACCGGAACTTGGACGGAGTCCGTGGTGGGTCTTGTGACGAGTCGGCTTGCGCTGCTGGCGGACCCGACTCGTGTGCAGTTGCTGACGCTGCTTGAGCAGGGCGAGGTTCCGGTGCAGGAGCTGTCCGACAAAATGCCGACTACGCCGCAGAATGTATCCCGTCATCTCTGCATCCTCCATAGGGCGGGGCTCGTCGCGCGACGCCGCGATGGCAATTGTGTCCTGTATTCGCTTGCCGACTATTCCGCGTGTCGCCTTCTCGATCAAACCCTCGCGAGCATCCGGGGTCAGATTGACGAGCTGGCCGACCTAGTGAGCCTCGCCGCAGCCTAGTCGGAGAGTCCCAACCCAAAGTCAAGAGCCACCGTTGCGGATTGCACGGTGGCTCTTGTGCGTTCTGGTGCGCGCATCTATGAAAGCCATCGCTTTAAACCTAGTAAACCTAGTTCACTTGTAATAGCTAGTTCCGCTTGTGGTGTTGGCGGGGTTCCGTCCGTACCGTCGCCCTATGACTGTTTTCCGTAGGGCGACAAAGGGTGGAAGCCAGTCAGTCGATGACCGTGCATCGGTCGAAAGTGTTACTCGGCTGACTCGCTTCGCGGGACGTGTTCTGTTGTGGGGTTGCGTGCTGTTGCTGCTGGTTCGCGGCATCGCGTCCTACTTCGACACGACCTCGCGGGTGCCCACGACGACTCGCGGTGTGACGGTGACTGTGACGCAGCCCGCCGACACCGAAACCTCACAAGCGCAAGGGAAGTGATCGGCGTGTCACACATACGACGCATCTTGCAGGTCTGCGTAGTAGCGATCTACGCGGTGGTGTTGTTCCCGGCGACTTCGCTCGCGGCCGGGAATGATGTCGGCGCGAACGTCGGCGGCCTTCTCAAGCATTACGCGGGAGAGCTGTACGGCGGCATCGTCGGTGTCATCAGCTTGATGTTTCTCCTGAATCGCCGTTACACCGAGCTGGCGGTATTCCTTTTCGCCGCGATCGTGGTCGCGTGGATGGTGTTCGCACCGTCTGACATCGCTAAAGCCGCCGAAGGCATCGGCAAACAGATTTTCGGTTGACCGAGGGGACTGTTTGCGATGAGCGACGACACGCATACGATCCGCTCTTACCAGCGGATATTCAGGCCCGACCGGCGTATCTACCAGATCGACGGTCGGCGCCTTCCGGTGCCGGGCGGCGTGCCGCTTGAGTGGCTTGGCTGGGCGTTCGCGTCCCTTGTGGCGATCCTTGTCCTGAGCCAGCGCTCGATCCTGTTCGCGCTGGTGGCCGGCGCGATCGTCGGGCTGCTGGGCGCAAGCTCACACGGCTGGCCGGGCGCGGTGCTCGGCGCGCTCGCCGGGTTCGGGGCGACTCTCCTAGCGGGTGTGCTGTTGGGGTGGCTTGACTGGCCGCTTCGACTACTGATCGCACCGGGCATGGTCGCGACACTCGCCGGGCAGGCCTCGCCGGACGGACGGCCCGCACACCGCTACCTCACCTCCTTGCTTTCGCTGCGAGCACGTGCAGCCCGTCGTTCGCTGGACGGTGCGATAGCGCCCGACGGGCAGCCGCAGGCGTGGGCGCCGCAGGTTTGGGTCGCCCCGGATGAGCACTCGCCGTTGCTTCACCACGGCAAGGTGCAGGGTCCGGCCCGGCTCGTGTTCGCCCGCCCGGTAGTGGCGATCCCCGGTCGTGGCCGGCTGATCGTCCGTCACGCCGAGGGCCACCGGCTGCGCAGCGGCGAGCAGCTTTGCGAAGTGGTCGAGCTGACTGACGGGCAGATCGTGGAGGTGCGGCCGTGAGCTTCCCCTTGCGTTACGCGCACGGCAACGTGCTCTTGGGGCGGGGCGGCGAGGCCGCCGGCCTGTACCGGCTGACGACGACCTCCTACCCCTACCTACCCACGGGTGAGAAGTGGTCACTACAGCGCCGCGTACAAAGGCTCGCGCACACGATCGCTGCTGACTTCTCGCTGTGGCGAGTGAACCGTGCCTACCCCGCCGAGCGGTACGTCGCGCACACAGAACGCCTGCTCGATGACCGCCACCAAGACCCTCGGGCGTGGCAGGCGTTCCTTGCCGGGCACGAGCAGCGCCTGCACCAGCTCGGGTCACACACCCCGGAGATTTATCTCGCCGTCTCGCTCGCCGGCAGTACACCCACGGGCGTTGGCTCAGGCCTGGTCAGGAGCGTCGATCGTGTGCGGCGCCGTGTCGAGGAGCTGGCCGGGATCGGGTCGGCCTCCCCGATCCCGGCCGCAGAGCTGACGGAACTCGCTACCCGCGAGCAGCGAATCTATGAGCGCGTAAACGGTGTCATCGGCGCACGCCGCGCGAGGACCGCAGAGCTTCAATGGCTGCTACGCCGCGCCGCATCGCGTGGTGTCGCTGAGCCCGAGCTTGACCGCAACTGGCAGCCCGACGCACTCATCATCTCCGCCCCGGATGGCGGTGTCGCTTTCAAGCCGCTCGGACACGACCTCGCCCGCTGCGCAAACGCAGCGATCACCGAGCAGCAACAGACGCTCGTGGTCGATGGTGAGCAGGGGCGCTGCTATCAGGCGATGCTCGCGCTCGGCGCGCTCGCGGACGCCCCCGAGTTTCCCGGCGCGACCGCCGAGGCGCTGTTCGCGCCGTTGGAGGCTGTCGGGTTCCCGGTAGACGCCTCCCTTCACGCACGCTGGCTCGGGAACCGCCAGGCGCTCGCGCAGGTCCGCAAGCGGATCGCCGATGTCGAGCACGCCTACAACGAGCAGGTCGAAGGCGCCGCGCACGGCCCGAGCCTCATGGCGGGCACCGACCGTGTGCTCGCCCGCGAGTACGAGGCACAGCTACAAGCGGGCGGGCACCCGCCGATGCTCTACGCGCAGATCTCACTCGCCGTCGGCGCCGCTGGCGAGGAGGAGCTAGAGCGCCGGGTCGCTGTGCTGAAAGAGCAGTACGGCGACATCACCCTGCACCGGCCCGCCGGATTGCAGCACCAGCTTTGGCTTGACCACTTGCCGCGAGCGGACGGGTGGGTCTGAGGTGCGCGACTACACCCAACAGCTCACCGTCGAGCAGTTCGGCGCGTTGATCCCGACCGGGAGCCGGATGGTCGGCTCCCAGCGCGGCCCATATCTCGGGTACACCCCGACCGGCGCACCCTTGCCGGTCAGGTTCGATCCGACGCAGGCACCGAGAGAAGACCGTGCCTCCGCGGTCCTCTTGATCGGCACCCTCGGTAGCGGCAAGACGGTTGCGGCGCAGACGATCGAGTACGCCGCCGAGCGGCGCGGCTCGCTCGTGGTGGACTTCGACCCGAAGCCCGACCACGGCCTGCATCTACTGCCCGAGCTCGACGGTCGGGTGCAGGTGCTTGAGCTGTCCGGCGATCCTGCGCAGCAGGGCAAGCTCGACCCGCTCGCGATCGGCCTCGAGGACTTGCGCGAGGAGCTTGCCTGCTCCTACCTGCTTGAGCTTTTGCCGGGCAACACGAGCGCGTGGGAGAACGCCGTCAGCCTCGCGGTCAAGGACACCGTAAGCGAGGGATCACGAAGCCTCTCCCGCGTTGTCGAGCTGCTGCTCGCGAGCGAGCGCGGTACCGCTAGGGAGGCCGGCGAAGCGCTTGAGGTGATCCGTGATTTCGGCCTCGCGCGCCTCGGGTTCGGCAACGGGCAGAGCACCGACCTACAGGCCGAGCGGCCAATAACGACGATCCGTATGCCCGGCCTTTCCCTACCGGAACCGTCGGCCGCTCGTGACACTTACACCCGCGCGGAGCGCGTGTCCGTGGCGACGCTTTCACTCGTCGCGGCGTATGCGCTCCAGTTGATTTCAAGGGATCGCTCGCGGCACAAGATCGTCGGCCTTGACGAGATTTGGTTCCTGCTCGCCTCCCCGCAGGGACGGCAGATCATCAACCGCCTGGTCAGGCTCGGCCGCGCGTTCAACGCAACGCTGCTGCTCGGCACTCACCGCATTGGTGACCTTGGCGACCTCTCGGACCTGATCGGTGTCGTGTTCGTCTTCGGCCAAGACTCTGAGGACGCTGCCAAGGCCGCACTTCGGTTCATCGGCCTTGAGCCGACCCGCGAGCTAGTCGGCCGGGTCCGCGAGTTCCGCGCCGGGCGCTGCCTCATGCGCGACCTGCACGGCCGCGTCGGCGAGGTGCAGATCGACCTCGTGTACCCGCACCTGCTGCAAGCACTGCAAACAACCCCCGAGCAAACCGGAAGGAGCGAGGCATGAAGCCCGCCATTCTCCACGCCCTACGTCCTCTCACCTCAACACGGCGGCGGCGACTCGTGCTCCTGTTCGCTCTGACGATCGGGGTCGTGCTGCTCGCCAGCCCGGCGGCCGTAGCGAACGACGTCTACGGCAACATCGGCCCGGCGCCGCAGCTACCCGCCGGGGGACTGGCCGAACGCTACCCGCTGACCAACTACCAGCTCGACCAATACTTCCCCGGAATCAGCGTCGGCGTGTTCAGCGGCGTTGACGTGAGCGGCGTGCCGCCGCTGATTGCGTTCTTTATCGCGCAGGTCCTGTGGCTCATCACGGCGTTTCTAGCGAACGCGGTAATCACCCTATTCGCCTTTGCGTTCAACCTCGATTTGGTCAATGGGAACGGCAGCCCCGGCTCAGGTGCGCTCACACCTGTAGCGAGCGCGATCCACAACCTCTACGCCAACACGTTCGGTGCGCCGTGGCTCGTCGTCGCGATCGTGCTCGCCGGCTGCTGGGCGATGTGGAAGGCGCTGGTACAGCGCCGCTACACCGAGACAGCCGGCGCACTCGCCGTATCGCTGCTCTATTGCGTGCTGGCGATCGGGATCGTCACCCAGCCTCAGCGGACGATCGCCCCGGCGAGCAAGCTCTCAAACCAGCTATCAACAGCGCTGCTGTCGCTCACCAACCAAGGGAGCGTAGGCAGCGAACAACAAGCGAAGACAGCGGCAAGCAGCCAGCTCTTTTCGCTGCTAGTGCTGGACCCGTGGACGGTCCTTGAGTTCGGCGGGATCGAGCACTGCACCACCACAAGCGGCCACTCGGTCGCCGTGCGCCCTCTCAGTCCGAACGCCGGGCAGGACACGCAGCTCGCCTCCCAGCTCGACGCCCGGAGCGAAGTCCACGCGCAGGGCAAGACTTGCATCAACAACCGCAACAAGTACGCCTCGCACTTCCTCGCCTACCCGTTCCAGTCAAAGGCCCGCAACAGCGAGCACGAAGCGTTGGAAAAGGGCGACACCGGCCACCTCCCATCGTCTGACCCCGCCAAGACCAACGGCACCTACCCGCTCGGGAAGGCAGACGAGCCCGCCGCCGAAGCGATGGGCAAGGGCGGCCAGTACCAACGGCTGCTGCTGTCGATCGTGATCCTGGTCGGCGAGCTTGGCGCGTTCCTGCTGCTCGGAGCGCTCGCAGTCGGAGTGATCCTCGCGCAAATCCTGCTGCTGCTGTTGCTGTCGTTCGCGCCGGTCGCGTTGCTGATCGGGATATTCCCCGGACGCGGACACGACTTCTTTAGGGCATGGCTGGCGAAGCTCGCCGGCTACCTCGCACGCAAGGTCGTCTACTCGCTGATCCTCGCGGTGACGCTCGCCGTCTGCCAAGCCCTCGCTGATGCCAGCTCAAACCTCGGATGGCTGCTCGCGTTCGCGTTGCAGGCCGCGTTCTTGTGGACCGTGTTCATCCAGCGCGATCGGCTGACCAAGGACTTGCTCACGGCGACCGCCGGACCGGGCGCGGCCGGTGACGGAGCTGGCCGCCTCCAGACCCTCTACTACAGCACCCGCCTCGCGCAGATGGCACGGCGACCCAAACGGCCGCCAACGCCGCCCACGGCAGACGAGCCGCCGCGCTCATCCTCGCCGCCGCCCACGCCTGATTCGACACCCGAGACACCGGAGGAGGAGCCCACATGAGCTTCCGCATCGAACAAACAGACCCGCTCACGCTTCTGCGGGAACTGCCCGATGGGCTGGCGCAGACTTGCGTGACAGCACCAAGGCGTGACACGCCGATCCCGTACCTGCTGGCCGTGCTCGATGAGGTTCACCGGGTACTGCGCAGCGACGGGACACTGTGGCTCGCGACCACGAGAGGCGGCAACTCTCACGAGTTCACGCTAGCCCTCAAAGACACCCGCTGGCTACGACCAGACACGACGATCCCGCGAGAGCTCGTGCTGCTGAGCAAGCAGCCCGAGTTCAGCTTTCACCCACCACAGCCGGCGCCCAGCAGATACGGGGCGCAGAGTCTTCTCTGTCCCCGCTACCCCGTCGCTCAGCGACCGGGGCACCGTTGCCAGCGCTGCCCGATACCACGCCGTGGCTGGTGTGTCCCGTCACCGGGCGCGGCGGGGATACCGCCACGCGAGGTAATCGAGTGGTGCATCCTCGCGAGCACAGTCCCGTGCGCGTGCGGGATCTGCGGCTCCCCGCTCAGGCAACCCGCCCGCTGCGGTGAGCGCTGGCACTCAACATGCCCTCACAGAAACGGACGAGGGCATTGCCTGGTCATCGACCCTTTCTGCGCGACCGGCGACACGGGCATGGTCGCGGTGCGTCGTGGCCGTCAGTACCTCGGCATCGACACCAGCCCCGCGAACGTGGCCGCCGCTCGCAAGCGACTCGCCGCGACGGAGCGGACGCGATGAGTACCGCCGGATGGATGCGCTCCCAGCGTGACCGGCCGATCGCCGAGCACGAGCGCCGAGCAGCGATGGCCGTAGTAGTCGTGCTGCTCGGCGCCGTCGCGCTGCTGTTCACGCTCACCCAGCCAGCAAGCCAAGCCCGCCGCGTCACTGGGCGTGTTGAGCAAGCGGCACCGGGCGCCCCGGCGGCCAGCGATCCGGGCGCGCTCACTCTTGAAGCGCGTGAGACGGCCGAGCGGTTCCTTGCCGGCTACCTCGGCTACGCCTACGGACACAACACACCCAGCCGGATCAAGGGCGCAAGCCCGTCACTGATCCGGTCACTTGAGAGCCAGCCGCCGCGCGTGCCGCCGGCAGCCAGGGCACGCCGCCCGCGAGTCATATCGCTGCGCGCCACGGCCGCCCCGGCGGGCGAGGTCGCGGTGAGCGCGATGGTGAATGACGGCGGGCTGATCGACTACACGATCGGGCTGACCCTCACCCGCCAAGGCGGCCGTCTGCTCGTCACCGGACTGGACGGCGCGTGATGGATAAGCGCCGGATACTTTGGTGGCTCCTCGCTGGGACGGGCAGCACCGGCCTTGCCGTGCTCGCGATCTTCGGTATCGCGGTCGCTGTCCTCGGCGCGAGCTTCACCGGCTGTCAGGGAACCGATGAGCCGGCACTCGCGTCGACCGGACCAACACCATCCGCCTACGCGCTCCAGAGCATCCCGCCCGAGCGGCTGCGGTTGTATGAGCAGGCCGGCAGCAAGTTCGACATCGACTGGTCGTTCTTGGCGAGCATTGGGGCGCAGGAGTGCGACAACGGCGCGTGCGCCGGCACCAACAGCTCAGGGTGCGCCGGGCCGATGCAGATCGCCTACGTCCGAGGCAGCGCTTGCAGCCCCGGCGAGGGGCCGACGTTGTGGGAACGCTACGGCGTCTCCGCGCACCCCGGCCACCCGCCGAACATCAACGATCCAGCGGACGCCATCTACACCGCCGCGCGCATCCTGCGCGCCGACATGGGCGCCCCGCCAACGGGCGGCACCTACAACGAATACCGCCAAGCAGCGTGCCACTACTACGGCGCGTGCTCGGACAGCACCGTCAGCTACGCCGACGAGGTGATGGCCCGCGCCGTGCAATACGGGTTCACCGGCACCGGGGCACCCACCCCGACGAGCCCGCCGCTGTCGCAGCCAGTCTCGACCAGCGGGTGCAGCGCGAGCACGTTCACACCCGAAGCGGCAAGCAGCTCGCAGATCGTCCGCGTCGCTGAAAGCCAGCTCGGCCAAGGCGAGCACCCCGAAGGATCGCAATGCACGATCTACGGTCCGTGCGAGGAGTGGTGCTCACTATTCGCCTCATGGGTATGGCAACACGCCGGGGTGCCGCTCCCCGGCTCGACCGCCACCTACGGCTACTCCGGCTCGCTCTACACCTGGGCGCGAGAACACGGCGGCAGAGTCCTACCGCCGAGCGCGACCCCTGCGCCGGGTGACGCCGTCTTCTACGGCTCAGGGCCGAGCGAAAGCGCCCACGTCGGGATCGTGCAGCGCGTCTACCCGGACGGGCGAATCACCACGATCGAGGGCAACTACGCCAACCACGTAGCCCGCGTCGGCCCATTCCTACCCGCCCACGCGACCAGCGAAGGCGAGACAGCACCGATCTACGGATACGCCCAGCCGCCAAGCGCTGTGAGTCAGCAGACGGGAAGGCGGTCAGGATGACTGCTCCCGCCGTGTACCAACGGTGGTTCCAACTGAGGGACCAACTGAGGGACCAACTGCGGTTCACCACGCCTCGCACACGGAACGCTGGTTTGCGGCTTGGTTGTGCGGGATTGCGCGGCTTCGCGGTTTTCGACATCTCTATCTGTACGGGTAACTCCCTGTGACTCGTCGCCCCTCACAGGACGCTCGGCCGCTGGTGGCTGTCGTTGGCGTGCTGGTGGCGCTCGCGCTGCTGCGTGACCGTGAGCTACCCGCATGGATTGCGCAGCACGCCGAAGTACTCATCGCGTATGCGGCCGTCCCGACGCTGCTGGTGCTGCTAGCGGCGCTCACGTGTCGTGTCGTCGTGACTCGTCGTGCGCTTTCCCGGCGTGTGCGGCTCGTCGTGCTTGCCCCCGACTCGTTCGCGCCAACGCTTGACAGTGTTCTTCGCTGCGCCGCCCAGCTATCGCGTGTCCGTCGTGTCGTCGGCGGCTGGCTTGATCCCCGCGCGAGCGCGGTGCGGGTGCTGCTCGACAGCAGCGAGGGAGCGATGCGCTACTCGCTCGTGGTGCCCGAGCGGGCGCTGCCCGCGATCCGCTCGGCGCTCAGCAACTATGACCGGGTACAGGTGAGGCTCGCCGACCCGGAGTCACCCGCGAGCGGTGACGGGTGTGTGATGCGCGCCGAGCTGCGGCTCGCGCGACCGAGCAGCGAGCCGCTTGCGCACCTTGGCCTTGACCCCGATCCACTTCAGAGCTTCGCCAGCGCGCTCGCCGCCCTGCACCCCGCACGTGAGCGCGGGGAGGTCGCGGTCGATCTTCTGCCATGCACCGCCGGGGCACGACGACGGATGCGACGCACGCTGCTCCGTCAAGCCCGCCGCACGCACACAACCGCCGCCTACACGGGCGGCGGGATGCCCGACCTGCTGGCGGGCGCCGGCCGGCAAGCCGGGCGTCAACCGGCGGCCGATGTCGTGGAGCAGCGAGCGCAGCGCGAGCAGATCGCCGCGAAGGTGCTCCAAAACGAGCCGCTGTTTCACATGCAGGTGCTCGTGCGCTGCCAAGCGCCCGTGAAGGGCATCGCCGCCGAACGGCTGCAAGGGCTGCTCGGTTGCTTCGACGCCTGGGGCGCCGCCAACTCATTCCGGGTCGTCGGCATCCGTCTGCTCGGCCTCGCGTTCCTTGGCTCGGACCTCCCCGGCCGCCGAGCACGGTTTGACCGGCGGATGGACACCGGCCTATTCCGCCCCGCCCGCCAAGGCGTCGTCAGTGCCCGCGAGGTCGCGGGATTCTTGAAGCCCCCGACGATCAACTGTGCGGCACCGGACGTGCTGCGCCTCGGCGCAGCGGTCTACCCGCCTCCACGCAACCTGCCCGAGTACACCGGGCAGCGCGACGTGCTCCCCCTCGGCCGCGTGAGCAGCGAGCAAGGCCAGCGGATCGTCGGCCTGCGGCTCGCGGACACGTTCTTTACCTACACCGCCGGCAGGAGCCGGTGGGGGAAGACCGAGCTTGCGATCACCCAATTCCTGAGCTTGGTTCGCTCCGGGCACGGCGGCATGTTCCTCGACCCGCACGAGGACGCAATCCGCCGAATCAAGTCCTGCCTCACCGAGCCCGAGCTTGCCGAGCGGATTGTCGAGCTTGACCTAGTTGGCACCCGCTCAAGGGAGGGGCAGCCCGGCTGGAACCTGCTCGCCGCACGAGGCCTCTCCGACGACGCGCGGGAGCGGCGCGTGGAGGCGATCGTGGACTCGTTCGCCTCAGCGCTCCAATGGGGCGAGCGAAACAACCGGGCGCTCACCCTCACCACGCAGGCGACGGCCGCGCTGATCGAGCTATCGACCGTTCTGCCCGCCGAGCTTGCCCCAACGATCTTTCAGATACCCACGCTGCTCGGAAACCCCGAGTGGCTAGAGGTGATCCTGCCGTACATCTCCGTCCCGCGCCGCCAGTTCTTCTCAGAGCGGTTCCCGCGCATGGCCGAAGAGGCCATCACCCCGGTAACGAACCTGATCGACCGGCTGCGCTCCTCCACCCAGCTCGCCGCCTTGCTCGGCTCACAGCAATCCACCTATGACATCGCGAAGGCGATGAACGAAGGGCGGATCGTGCTCGCTTGCCCCGGTGCCGGCGGTGCCCGCGACCGGCTCATGGCGAACCTCTTGGTGTTCGACCTGCTGCACGCCGCGAAGGGCCGAGCTCACATACCGCCAGCTCAGCGGCGCGAGTTCTACGTCTTCCTCGATGAGGTCCAGACATACGACGGCGCATCGTCGGGGAACCTCGCCGCGCTCTTGGAGCAGACCGCGAAGTACGGGGTCCGCGCGACCCTCCTAAATCAGAACCCCGAGCGGCTGACACAAGCGACGCTAAACGCGCTGACTACCAACCGCTCGCACCTGATCGCGACCGCCTTGAACGCGCACGCCGCCGCGCTGATCGCCCGCGAGTGGGCCTCAGACCCACCCGCCAACGCGATCACCGGCCTACCTCGCTGGACGTTCATCGCGCAAGCCACCCACCACGGCGGGCTGACCCGCCCGTTCCTGTTCGAGAACCTTGCCGTCACCGACCTGTTCGCCGACGCCTACCGGCCCGAGCAAGTCCCGACCATCCAGCCAACGATCGACAAGGCATCCGGCCGCGTCAACTCGCAAGAGACAATCCGGGCACTCGACAGCCTCGACGAGCGCATCCGCGCGCACCTCACGAACAAGACCGGCGCTACGAAGGCGAGCGGCCCGGAACGCTCCACGATGCCAAAGCTCCCCGACCCCGAGGACGCAGAAGCATGACCACGCCCCAGCGACACGCCAAGGCAAGAGCGCTGTCCACCGTCGCGGTCGAGGTGCTCGAAAGCCTGCACCAACACCGGCTGCTCACAGTGCGCCAGATACATGCGCTGCACACGCCCTCGACACGGCCGCGTTGGACCTATCGCATCCTCGCCGGGCTCGCCGAGCGCGAACTCGCCGAACGAGTAGCCGGGCCCCACCGCCAAGGGCTCTGGTTCCTCACAGCCCACGGCGCGGACACAATCCAAGCAGCCGGCACGCTCGCCGAGCCACGACGACGCATCACGACTCCGGAGCAGGCGGCAGGCCCGTTGCGCGCGCACACCCTCGCGGTCAACGACACCGGGATCGCGTTCGTCAAAGCCGCCCGCGAACGCGACGGTGACGGCTGCGGCCCCCTTTCCTGGCGGCACGAGATCGCGCACCCCTACACCGCCGGGCGTGGCCGCAGCGGCACACATCTGGTGATCGCCGACGCGCTGCTCTCCTACCTGCAAGCCGCGCCCGATGAGTCGCTGATCCTTCACCAGCGGTTCATCGAGCTTGATCGAGGGACGATCCCTCCCGACCAGCTCGCCTCCAAGCTCGCTCGCTACGCCCAACTGAACCACTACAGCGTCGCCAAGGACGTGCCCGAGGGGCCGCTGTGGCGGGCCTACTACCGCACGTTTCCCCCGGTGCTCGTCGTGCTCGCCGACCAAACACCAGCGGCGGCACGAAGGCGCATCCAGAAGACGATCGCGCTGTACCGCTCCGATCCCTCACAAGGCCGCTACGGGACCGTACCCACCTCCTTCACCACGCTCCCCGAGCTAACCGCACGCGGCCCATTCGCACCCATCTTCATACCCGCCGACAAGCCAGACCACTACCGGGACTGGCTCGGCAACACCCACCAGCACCAACCGAAAGGCGAACACGATGTCCCCGCATAGAACGACCACACCCGCACCGCAAACCCGCCGCACACGAGACCAGGGCTGCCCGGCGACACCGCAACACCCGCGACGCCGAACACGGGTAAGAACCCGCGCGCCCTATCGCACCGCCGACCTGCCACTCGCCATCTGGCCGTGCGCACAGACCACGAGCCAGTGGCAGCGCCACGGCCGCTACCTACCCGAGTCAAACCGACACCCCGGCAAGATGCTCCCCACGCTCGCCCGCCGCGCGATCGAGGCATACAGCGACCCCGGCGACCTCGTCCTCGACCCGATGTGCGGAATCGGCACGACCCTCGTGGAGTCGATCCACGCCGGCCGCGAAGCAGTCGGGACCGAGCTAGAGCCCAGATGGGCGACACTCGCTCGCGCCAACATCAAGCACGCCCAGGATCAGGGCGCGCGCTCGTCCGCGCACGTCATCGAAGGCGACGCACGACAGCTACCCCGCCTCCTCGCCACACGCGCGCCCGTTGATCTGATCCTCACCTCGCCGCCCTACGCCTGTGAGGTCGCAGACGTATCCACCGCGAACCTCGTCAGCGGCGTCGGGCCGATCCGCCGCGTCGATACCACCAACTACAGCGCCGACAAGACCAACCTCGGTCACGCTCGCGGACGCGCCTACATCGCCGCAATGGCAGAGGTGTACGAAGCGTGCGCCGCCGTGCTGAAGCCAGGCGGATACCTCGTGCTCGTGACCAAGGACATGCGCTCCGGCGGCACGCTGCACAACCTCAGCGGCGACACGATCACGCTATGCGAGAACCTCGGCCTGAACTACTGGCAGCGCATCATCGGCATGCTCGCCACCGTCCGCGACAGCGAGATCCTGATGCGCCCATCGTTCTGGCAAACGCTACACGCCCGCCGAATGCGCGCACGAGGCGAACGCGCCCACGTCGTAGCGCACGAGGACGTGCTCGTCTTCCGCAAGCCCAACCCGCCCTCAGCATGAGCCCTCAACCCACGGAAGGCTCATTGAAAACGGCCCCAGCGCGCCAGATTGGGCAGGCCAAGAAAGCTCGCCGTCCCTGCAATCAAGCCACCCGGCAGCGTCCTGCTGCCAGACCCTTGAGATCACCGCCCGGGTCTGGTCTGATCGAAGACGATGACGCACGACCGCTCGAGATCCCCGACGCCTTCCTCGACGCCCTGGCGCGCAGGCTCGCTTCACGGCTTGCTAAGCAGATCGCCGACCAGCTCGCAGCCCCGTATGAGGGTTCGCCGTGGATGACCTTCGAGGAAGCCGTCGAGTACACGAGAGTGCCCGCAGGCACGTTCCGCAAGCTGAGCGCCGACGGAACGTTCACCGCGCACGGCGGCAAGAGAAAGATCTACCGTCGCCAAGAGCTGGACGCTGCGCTGCTAAGCCTCTCCGGACGCACACGCCCCTGAGACAGGCGAGATGATGGCGCGCAGCGAGCGGATACGCATAGAGCGAGGCCTCTACCGAAGCGACAAGACGTACATCGCCTGCGCAACCTCGCCAGGCGCGCGCAAGGCGAAGTGGAAGACGATAGGCGAGGTCGGCCTCATGGAGGCCCGCCGCGAGCGCGACGCCTGGGCCGTCGAAGTCCGATCCGGCGGCGTCCCAGAAACGGGCGGCAAAGAGAAGGTCGAGGAGGTAGCACTCGCATGGCTGCAATACATCGAAGGACTTGTCGAGATCGGCGAGCTGCGACCGCGCACCCTTGAGGCATACAAAATCGGCGTGATGCTGCACCTCATCCCCCACTACGGACACCGACGCATCCGGTCCATGACGACCGACGATCTCGTCGAGTGGCACCGCAAGCAACGGAAGCTCAAAGCATCGACATGGACAATCCGCGCACGCTGGATGGCTGTAAGAGGCGTCTTTGGCTACGCAGCACGCCACAACATCATCCCCGCCAGTCCAGCGGACAAGCTGCTGCCCCGCGAGCGCCCAGGCACCGGAGAACCCCGCCAACGGTTCCTTTCCCGCGATGAGATGGACAGGCTGCTTGAGCACGCTGGGCCAGCCCTCGCGATCATCGCAACGGCACTGTTCACGGGTATGAGAGTGATGGAAGTCCTCGCCCTCCAATGGGGCGACATCGACTTCACCGAAGGAGTGATCCATGTGCGGTTCCAGCTCAGCCGTCAAGGCAAGCGAGTACCCCTCAAGACAAAGGCAGCAAAACGCGACATCGTGCTAATGGACACCCTTGGAAAGCTCCTACGCCGACGCCGCCTCGCCGAAGAGTTCTCCACAGACACCGATTTCGTCTTCCAGAGTTCCGTGCCGCGCCGGCCAATGACCTACCGAGGAGCCCTGCTCGACTTCTTCCACGACGCCCGCAAAAACGCGAACTTGGAAGACGTGACATTCCACTGCCTACGACACACCTTCGCCTCGATCCTGATCGCCCAGGGTCGTGACGTGCAGTTCGTCTCTCGTCAGCTCGGGCACACGAAGACCTCGACGACCTGGGACACCTACGTGCATTTGTTTGAAGCTCACCGGCACGCCCACGACGCACGGGAGCAGCTAGAGGCAGAGTACGGCGAGATGCTGGGAGCAGCCGACGCATGAATCAGCGCGTACTCATCGGCCCCACGCGCCGGTACGGCAGATCCAGCTTTGAGGCAGAGAAGCGACCTGGTTGCTGATCACGCTGCCCGAGTGAAAGAGAGGGCCTGCGACGGGAGTGGACCGCTGTCCAATTCCCGCCGCAGGCCAGGTACAGCCAGGCGTCGCTTCAAGCCGCGATCCTGCGGTCGAACATTGCTTCCCCTTCGCGTGGTTCGGTCCATTGCCTGAGCTCTGCCGGTTGTCCGTAATGCCTGATCGCCAGACCATCGACCTGAGCACAAAGCTCTTCCCGGACTTTCTCGGGCATCGGCAAGTATGGGCCCGATAGGCTAAAGACGGCCCTAGGCCGGCGAGGTTGCCCGCTGCGCGTTGAACGCCAGCCACCAAGTCGTATTGCGCTAGATCTCATCTTCTCTACCTCCGCTGCTGGTTTATCGCCCGAGTGACTCGGGTCGACCCGACATGGCGGAGGTTGGGGCATTGGGCTTCGGGTCCCAAATCCTCGTCCCGCGCAATCAGTTCGTGGGCTGGATGGACCGAACCTGTCCGCTCCGCAGACCAACGTGGCCACCCACTTAGTACCTGCCCCGGGAGAGTGGGGAGCGCCATAGACGGAGCATCTCCCGCCATGGCCGCGATTGCGAGGCAGAGGCAGTCAGCCAATGCGATGACCTGGCAATGCCTGGTAGTCTCATCTCCCACGATGGCCGTTCGTCGACTCCCCGAGACGCCGCAGCGAGAAGAAATCGAAGAGGTTCTCGCCGTCCTCTGCACCAACGCTCTGAAAAAATGGTGGATCCTTGAGCGTGGCCGGAGCCTTCTGGGTCTCGACTGCGTGAGAGCGCACATCGGCAAAGACGACTCGGAAGACGCGTATGCGATCGCGCTTCGCAGCTATCTGCAGGATGCGATCGCACGCCTCGAATCGCCCCAGAACCGAACGATCCTCGAAGTGGTCCTGGGTGTCGGCGACCCTCAGTGGGACAACAGAAAGTGGCGTTCGAACACAGCCGAGATCCGCCGCACCGAGGCCGGCCGACGCTTCCGCGAATCTGAACGGATCGTGACAGACGGCACGATCCGGAAGCTGCACGAGCCGCGGGCGATCGGAGAACTCTCGGAGATCATCTGGCAGGACGAGAGAGTCGCTCGCGCGGAGCTCCCGGAACCGCCGCCCAGCGACTAGCTCGTCGGGCTTCTGTCGGGGCGGGCGGGGATACTGGCACGCAGCCTGGGTACCTCAGGCTCACGGTGTCATTACTCTCCCGGAGGCCCATGTTCGACCCGGATAGCGCAAACCACCTAAAAGGCAGCAACGTTCGATGCCTGCTGGAAGAGATCCGCATCGAGTTCTTCGCGCGGGGCGCGCATGAAGTGGGCGACGGCTATCGCCAGATCAACTCGGCTCGCCTCGTGACGATAGACGTCTACGACCGACTGTCGATCCACGCGCAGGTGGCCATCCTGGCCGACCTCGTGCGAGACAACGAGCAGCTCGTCCCCGAGAGGGAAGCGGCCGAGATATTTGCCACGGCCGACACGGTGCGCGCTTACGTCGGCGATCTCGTCTGCGAGGTCGTCCATGCCGAGCTGATGAGGGATCCTCTCGTCGCCATGGAGGACGAAAGCCGCGAGACGTTGCACGAATGACCGTCGCCGAGGGACTCGAAGGGAAACACAAGCCGGAACCGCTCGCGCCAAAGAGACCGCTCTGGAGCGCGCCGCGTACGTACCTACTTCAGCCCTAGCTCCTCGTCGCCGTCGAGCAACTCGCCGCGTGCGCGTTGCTCGTCACCGAGGACGATCATGGCAAGGTCCCGGATAGCGCGTGGCTCGTGATGCTGGCGGATCGTGCCGGCGGTTACAGGCCTGTCTGAGGCCCGGAACAGACGCCCGGCTTCCTCCCGTCGCTCCCTTGCCGTGCGTGAACGCCACTCGCCTGATTTCCATCGCGCGTCGCCCGCGCCAAGCACTATTTCCAGGATGCTTCGCCGTTGAGGCGATTCGACGCGATCCACCGCCGTCTCGAGATACCTCCGTAGCGCGAGCGCGTAGTCGCCTTCTGTCGCGTCGCTCGGGAGTCCCGCGCGCACGCTATCCAGACCCATCAGCGAACGGCCCGCCTCGAGAATCCACCATTTCCGCAGCGCATTGGTGCTCAGGCTTCCCAATGCCCGTTCGAGCTCCTTCAGCGTCGGGGTCTGATCGAGTCGAGGCGGCAGTGCCATGCCGTGAATCCTAGGAGTTGCCACGGACTGACACACGTTGACTCCCGTGATCTCGCCTTGGCGCAAGGCTACACAGGGATAGAGGGTAGCGACTGTCAGTGTCTGTCAAGATATATCAAGGCTGGTCGATCACTGCGATTTTGCAGAACGGCCGGGCACTGGCAGCGTCTGACATATGTCAGACAATTTGGACGGGCAAGCTGGATCGATGTCGCTGATCGGCAGCCGCACCCTTCACCGCAACACAAAGCGCATTCTGGATCACCTCCAACAGACTGGCGAGCCAGTCGTCGTCATGCGTTATGGTCGGCCGGCCGCCGCGCTTGTCCCGATCGACGAGCAGGAGGCCACTACGCTCCTGCTCGCAAGCTCCCCTGCGTTGCGCGAACGCCGCGCAGCACGGGCTAAGCTTCCGGACTCTGAGAGCATCCCGTTTGCCGTCGCCGAGCGCGAGATCGATGATACGCCGAGCGCCGAGACCGACGAGGCTGCAGCCGCCGACGTCTCCGAGGAGACGCAGCGGCTGATGCAGATCGCCATGCAGCGGCTGATGGACGAGACGAGTCTCGCCTCCCACCGCATAGCCCACCAGACGCTCGACGTCGACGTCAGCCAGAATGCCTCGCTGCTGGCGGGCCGTAGGCGTACCGCGCTCGCGATCATCAACCTGCTCGACGGTATCCGCGAGCAGACCGTCGCGCTTAGTACGTCCGGTTTGACCGAAGCCCACACGCACGGGCAGGCGACGGGCGAGGTCGACGCCGACGCCCTAGGCTGAGAGCGAAGCCGCGCACAAGTGGCTCTACCACACGAGCGCTACCGCACACAGCACCTGGAAGGCAACCGCGGCGACTGTGACCGCGAACACGTAGCGGTAGACATCCAACGGCAGGTTGGCCAGGCCCGCGAGCGCCGCCACGCAGCCCACGACCGCCACGAGCAGCGCCACCCGCCGCGCGCGACCGCCGCGCCGCTTGGCCAGCACCGCGTAGATCGCGAGCACCGCGATCACGGCGGCGAGCAGGCCGATGAACACCCCCTGCAACGAGTTTGCGTCCGACCGTGACTCAACGTGGGGCGAAAACACCCCTCCGAGCACCCCGATCACGATAGTCCCAAGCGCCAGCACCGGGGCGCTTTCGAACTTGAGGTCAGTCAGCGCCCGATCCAGGCGGTCGCTTACGCGCTCGCGAAGGCCCTGCCTACTCACGCTGATCCTCCTCGGAGACGCCCATCACCTGCTGGCCGTAGTAGGCCCGCGCGTAGTCGTCGTGGACGACCGCTTCGATCGTGAACAGGCCATCCTGTAGTCCTTCCCGCCAAGCTTCCTCGTCCTCAATCTTGAGCTGGCCGAACACGTAGCACGGAGGGAGCCTGATCACCCGGCACGGGTGCCGGCCCTTCAGCAGCGGGCAGCGGGCTTTCAGCTCGTCGGGGTCCATCCCCTGGAGTTTGCGTTTTACCCAGTCCCAGTTGGAGTCGCTCACGCCATAGAACTGCTTGGACTCGGCCTCGACGTTGGCGTCGCCCCGGGTGTCAAGGACCACCTCTATTCGCTTCTTCGGCACGCGTTCAGATTACCTGCACCGGAATCTCCGAGGGAATTGGCGACTCGAAACCGCCGGCACCCGCGCGGTCAACACCCGGTGCCACTCCCGTGTCGCCGCGGTGCTCGTACCGTATGCGATCGTGCAACCACGTTCGATACCAAGCGATCGCCTCGGCCAGGGACACCTCGAACTCCTCGTCACAGAGCAGATCGTCGCACCACAGCGACAAGTCCTCGCCTAGGTTATGCAGAGCGCCTGAGATTGCCGAGGCAGCATTGCTTTGATCGAACGTCAGAGAGGCCCGAGAGCGCTCCATCGCCAATTGGAGTCTCGACGTGCGAGCGGCCAACGCACGCTTCTTTCGCGCGACTCTCTTGCTGCGGCGTGTTCCATACGATTCCATCGCCTTCTTGCATCCGAGTGCGGTGCTCGCGCAACACCCTCCTACGGCTGTGGGTGGCAGAAGGCCATGGGCTGCGAAGAGAGCGTCGACCGCGTATCCAAGCGGTCCGAAGAGGAGGACGATCGCGACGTCTCCCGGGCCGGATGCCTGTCCTAGCAACTGGATGAAGTCAGACATGGGTCTGCCTGGGGTCCAGGCCAGCTGGAGGAGCGGAAACGCCTATCGGGAGCGTCACGGCGAGGATGATCTCGCACAGGAAAGCAACTACAAACTGCGCACTTCTGGGCGCTTCTGTCTACCGCGCGGAGTGGGCGAGCGGCGTCGGCCATCGCGGCTTCTGAGGGGCTGCTGCCGCTAGCCGGAGTTGGCGACCAGTCAGCGGATACGTCCACAGCGTGGGGTCTGTCACGGGGCGCCATATGGTCGCGACATCGGTGTGTCCACCATGCGGCCGAGCGCGACGTGTTGCGACGGATAGCTACGGACTGCTACCAGGTGCTAGCTTTTGCCAATGCCTGCGCCGCCTCGCTTGGGCAATCTTCCAGACTCGTCCGAACTGAAGGAAGAGCTGATGATCATCTGTCGTCAGCCCCGGGGCTGGTGGATTGCCGAGAAGGCGCACATCTTGATGGGCCTCGACTGCGTCCGGTCATACGTCACGGAGGGATCAGACGGATCGCCGCAAGACGAGGCCGTCTACGCGGACGCGGTGCGGAGCTATCTCGATGTCGTCGTCACGCAAGTGCCCTCGCCCCAGTACAGGAAACTTCTCATGGTCGTTCTTGGCCTCGGAAGCGACCGGTGGCGCACAGTCGATTGGCGCTCGATGTCGCTTCAAGACCGCCAGGAGGAGGCAGGCCGTGTCTTCCGCAAGCCTGACGTCGCCAGGCCGAGCACGGTCCGAGCGCATCAACCAAAAGCCGTGGAGGCTCTGGTCAAAGTCATTCTCGATGATGAGGCAACGCGCCGCGATAAGAACGGGCGATAGCCAAGGGGCGATGGCGGTGCCAAGGAGGGGCGAATGGACCCCGCCGAACTTCACCGCGGCGAGTACGACGAGTAGGGCTTTGCCTTCGCTCGCGACGGCTGAAGGCAGCGAGATCGCCCAGGAGGTCCCTTCACGGTGGATGCAAGCGCCTCTGCGAAGGGCCCTGAGGCTTCCGCAGGGATGAAAGCATTACGGCGGAACGCCGAGTTTGGTGCGATTGTCGTAGCCTGCGTCACTAATGCTGGGCGGTGCGGTGCGATATCGGGGTGGGCGGGCCAGGGTATGCGCTCGACTGGCGACGGCTCTGCTCATCCCCGCGACGCTTGCCGCTCTGGGCGGCTGCGGGAACGACGAGCCTGCGATTTCGGCTCTCGCCCGTTCGCTCCTCCACCATGGCACGCCCGCCGTAGTCTTCTTGTCCGAGAAGGCCGACGACCTGGAGCGCCTTGCCCGGGAGTCCGGCTTCCCCACAAAGGAAGTCGTGTGCTATGCCGGCGAACACTCGAAATATGACTCGAGCACGGGCAGTGTGACCCTTCCCACGGAAGCAGATCTCGAAAGCAAGGTCGTCGGCAAGGTATTTCCTGGGCCGCCCGGAATGCGCGCACTCAACAACGTGTACAAAACGCTCGCAGCTCTCGACAGCCGCGAACTCGCAAAGGTCGTCATTGACGTCGGGTGTTCTGTGGGGTAAACGCCCGCTAGCTTTGAGCGTGTCCGCACGGCGACGAGCAGCGGCCGACGTTCAGCGCGCAGCTGTTGCAGGAGCAGCCCGAGCTGTTTTTCGGCGTCTTCTCTCGCTTGCTTGGTGCCCTTTCGGGTCGCCTTCACGAGCCAGACGGTGGCTATCACAAGTGCAAACGTGACGCACGCGAGGGCCAGAGTGGCGTCGGCGAGCAGGTCCCCCAATGGGGGTGAGACAAGATAGGCAGCTACCGAAGGCATTGGTCCTGTCGAGCGTGGGTGGGATCGACACGCAACCCCGTGCAGGCCGTTTAGGGCTCACGACTGAGTTGTTGTGGGAGTGATGGTGTAGTTCCACTCGCCGTGGAATGGGTTGCGTGTGATGTTGACGGCGGCGAGTTCTTGGTCTG
>JADGPL010000019.1 GCA_017882455.1 Solirubrobacteraceae bacterium
AGTCCTGCCCGTTCATCCATCGGCCACCGCTGCCACACTGATGCTTTGACGCCATTGCAAGCGTGCGGGGAGCCTAGTGCGAGGCTCTCGCTCGGGACGGCGGAGCGCAGATCGCCGATGCCCACGGCCGGGTGCTGGCTCGCCGCGATGGCTCCGAAGGCTCGGGCTACGTGATCGCCGACGTCGACGCGCAGCGAACGGAGCCGCGCGAGCAGGTGCCCGACCGCTTCTGGCTGCACCGCCGCGGCGCGGTGGGGGCCATCGCGTGGAACACCGAGCGCCTGCTGGGCCGGCGCTGGTACGCCCGACACGTGCGCGGTCGCCCTCCCCTTACGCTCGACCCTGCACCGCTCCGCGCCGGACGCGGCGACGACTCACTCACCCGCATCCGTAGTCCGTGAAGTTTGCGAAGAGCTGGTCCAGTCTCTCTGCGATGCGTCCGGAAGACCTCGTCGAAGGCCGCCGTGGGGACTCAGGGTGTCAGCGCGGCCACGAGCTCGCCGGCGGGTCGGATGTCGCGGATGCGCGCGACGGTCTGGCCGGCGTAGAGCGCCCCGGCGTCGAGGAGGTGATCGTTTCGGTCGTCGGTGGCCGTGATCGGCGTCAGCAGGCGGCTTCCGGGATGCTGGGCGCGGATCATGCGCTCCTGCATTGCAGCCGGAATGTAGCGCGCGCCGAAGGCCGAGAGGCGGTTGAGCGCGCGGTTTGACGCGGGGCCGCGGGTATCGCTCCTCAGCCAGCGCTCGGTCGCCGCATTGCGCAGCACGCGGTGGGGCGCCGGCCAGCCCAAACCGAACAGCTCCGTGAGGACCGTCTCGTCGGCCTCGACCAGCCGCTGCTTATAGCGTGGGTGCGCTCGGCTCTCGTCAGAGAGCAGGAAGCGCGTGCCTGCCACAGCCGCCACCGCCCCGGCATCGAGGGCGCGTTGAACATCGTCGCGTTCTGCGATCCCGCCCGCGAGCAGCAGCGGGTAGTCGCGCGGCAGCGCAGAGCGGACCTCCTGGAGCAGGTCGAGTGCCGGCGTGGTGCCCCGAACATGGCCGCCTGCCTCCACGCCCTGGACGATCACTGCGTCGGTGCCCGCGGCGTGAGCGGACCTCGCCTCCGCGGCGGAGCCGCACTGGTGCAGCCACACTTTCGGCGTGCGTCGCTTCGGCGCGCCCCAGAAGGTTATGACCGCGTCGGCGCTGGCCGCGGCCACGAACCAATCGCGCCGCGCGAAGGGAAGCAGCAAGTTCACCGCGATCGGCCGTCCTGTCAGCACCCGCGCCGCCGCGAGCTCGCGCGCTATGTTCGCCGCCCCGTTGACCGCGATCGTTCCAAGGCCACCGGCGTGCGAGACGGCGGCTGCCAGCTCGTGTCGGCTCAGCCCACCGCCCATCGGGGCTTGCACGATAGGCGCCACGACCCCGATCCGCTCAAGGATCACACTTGAAGTCTGCCAAAACCCGTCCCATCACGCTGGGATCCTGGTGCGCTCGCTGGAGGTCAATGCGCGGCATCGCGTATGCGATCGCCAAGCGTCTGGAGCTCGGTCTCGGGGATCGTCGCCTCGATCAAAGGGAAGACCTCGTGCTCCTCGAGCTGTTCGCTTGGCTGGCAGCCACACCGGCCGGCGTCTGAACGGGCGCTGACAAGGTGCGTGGTAGGCTTGCGCCCGCTTGCCGCTGCCCCCGTTTCCCATCCCATTGCCTCTTGTGCGCGCTGGGCTTGGATTGCGCCGGCGCGTACTGGATGTCGCCGATCTGGTGTTGCCCGCGGAGGGCGCGTTGTGGGACTTGGTAGCGGGGATGCAGCGCACGATGCTCGCGGGAGTGCTCGTCACCTCGGGGCTCGCGGATGCGCTCGGCGAGCGTGCACGGGATCCTGGCGTGCTGGCCAGCGAGCTTGAGCTCGAGACTGGCGTGACGATCCGTGTGTTGCGAGCCGCGGCCGCCTCGCGTTTGGTGCGCTTCGACGGCGAGGGTCGTGTGCGGCTCTCGCGGATCGGCGCGCCGTTGCGCACGGATCATCCGCGTTCGATCGCCTCTTGGGCGGCCTATGTCGCGGCGCCAGCCAACTTCCGGGGGTACGCGGAGCTCGAGGCACAGCTGCGCGAGGGCGCCGAGCCGTCTGGGCACCGGCGCGCGTTTGGAAACTCGACCTGGGAGTACTTCGGCGAGCATCCCGAGGAGGGCGCTCGCTTCGGGCGCGCGATGCGCGAGCTGACCGCGATCGACGTCGCGGCGCTCACGCGCAGATACCCGTGGCCGCACCGTGGCGTCATTTGCGATGTCGCGGGCGGTATCGGCACGCTGCTGGCGGCGATCATGAAGCGACGACCCTCCGCCCGTGGGATCCTCGTCGACTCACCCGATGTGCTCGCCGAGGCTGAGAGCTTCCTGCGCTCGCAGGGACTGGCGGAGCGGGTCGAGCGGCGTCCCGGCGATCTATTCGGCGAGCTCGATGTGCGCGCCGACGTGTACGTCATGAAGTGGATTCTTCACGATTGGAGCGACGCTGCGTGCCGCGACATTCTGGCCCGTGTGCGGGCGACGATGCCGGCTGGCGCGAGAGTGCTCACGATCGACCAGCACCAAGAGCCGGACTGGCCGAGCCCGGTCACTTCGATGGTGGACCTCCACATGCTCATCGACTGTGAGGGTGGCCGTGAGCGTTCGCCCGGTGAGGTTCACGAGCTGATGCGGGACGCCGGACTGCACCCGGGACGGGTTCGCCACGCGGGGCTGCACATGCTGGTGGAGGGTGTCGCGAGCTAGCCCGGGGCCTAGTAGTACTTTGTCAACTCGCCTCAATCGGCCGGATTTGGCTCGACACGACATCGACGGCGAGAATCCTGCATTGGCTTGGTTGAGCGGATCTTCAGGTCCGATATGCCCGGGAATCGGCCCAAAGCACCAACCCGACAAAGCACTACTAGGGGACGGTCTCGTCATCGTCCGTGACGAGACCGCTGACACGCCCTCTGGGTTTCCGGTTTCCGGGGCGTCGTCGGCACCATAGCGGCACAAGTTGCGCGCGGGGCGGGCGCGGCTTATCCTTTGCCGCCGATGGAGCGTTCCGCCGATTTCAAGCATGTCGTGGAGGCGTTCGCCACGGCGCTGGCGGAGGCGGTTCCGAATCTGTCCCACGAGGAGCGCGCTGAGGCGACGCGCCATTTCGGAGACTCGCTCGCGGTGATCGCCGAGCACACGCCCGGCGAGGCGATACCGACCGTGCGGCGAATCGTCGAAGCGACCGCGCGAGCGCTCGGTTCGGACTCCTCCACCTGACTGCCGATCCCTTCTCAGCGGGGATCTGCCGGTCGAACCGCGCGAGTCGCTTGAGGCGCTCCCGCGGGGGGAGTGATCCGATGACGCAACGGGACCGAAGCGATGTAGGCTAGGCTCGAGGACATGGGACTACTTGAGCTGCTCATAATTATCCTGGTGCTCGCCGCCATCTTCGGCGGCATCGCCGTCAGTCCGCTGCTGTTCGTCCTGCTGATCGTCGTGGTCGTGATCCTGTTCACCAGGGGCGGGTTCGGCTATCGCCGAGGGGGGCGCCTGTAGGCTGTCTCGGACCACCGGTCGACGAATGCTCCGGTGGCCTGTTGCGGAGGGCGCCGCAGGAGCAGAAAAGACCTAAGGAAGCGAGCGGATGGAGGCGACATGACGGACGACGCGAACGCCCCGGGCTACTTCGTGCTCAGGCAGGAAGATAACGAGACGTGGAAGCTCATCACCCAGTTGATGGAGCCAGTCGAGGCGGCCAATCGCGAGGAGGCCATCGTCAAGGCCACCGAGGGTCTTGACGCCAAGGAGCAGAACGGCGCGTTCCTGGTTCTCTCCGAGAACGAGTACGCGCCGATCAACCGCACCGTGCAGCCGACGACGATTGACAAGTTCCAGTGATGGCCCGGTTGTCCTCGCTCAGGTAAGGCTGGAACGACCGACACCCGCGACGCCCCCCACGCATACTTAGGCGTGCAGAGGGCCTAGGAGAGGCCCTCACCCGAGCGTTTCGGCCCGTCTCATCTCCGTAGAATACGTCGACGTCGCCTGGAAACGCGACGGCGGGCAGAGCTCACCGACTGGCGCGGTAGCGGAACACTGCATCGATCAGGAGATCGACATGGGCTTTAACCGGTACCGCGAGCAGGCTGGCAGGCTCGCGAGCCTCCGCTCTGGGGGCTGCGGGTAGGCTCTGTGGGTGGCGAGAGGCTTGGTTGAGCGCGTGGATGGGTGGGCAGGTCAGGGGATCGAGGTCGCGATCGGTGGGCATCATCGTCGCAGGCTGCGGCGGGTTGGCCGGATTGATCAGTTGGATCCCCCACGTGGCTCATCGCTGTGGGCTGCCGGCGATCCGCCGCCGCGCGCGGGGTGCGCGCTTGACGTGTTGGTTGACGGTGGGGAGGCGCTGCCGCGCATCGCTGAGGCGCTGAGGAGCGCTCGCTCGCATGTGTATATCGCCGGGTGGCACATCACCCCTGATTTTGGGCTTACGCGTGATGATCAGGCGACTCGACTGCGCGATCTGCTCGGTGATCTGGCCGAGCGAGTCGAGGTCAGGGTGCTGCTGTGGGGGGGAGCGCCGCTTCCGGTCTTCACGCCGGCTCGCGCGGCCGTGCGCCACGTGCGCGAGGAGCTCACCCGGGGCACACGCGTTCAATGCGCGCTTGACTTCCACGAGCGGCCGATGCATTGTCACCACGAGAAGCTCATCATCGTGGACGGCGAGGTCGCGTTCGTTGGCGGAATCGACCTGACCTCTCTCGGCGGCGATCGTTTCGACAGGAGTGATCATTCGATGCGCGGCCGGCTGGGATGGCACGATGCCTCCAGCCAGGTGCGCGGCCCGGCGGTCGCCGATGTCGCGGCGCACTTCGCGGCCCGTTGGCGCGAGGTGACCGGCGAGCAGGTGCAGGAGACGCCGTCGCCAGCCGCCGCTGGCGAGGTGGAGCTCCAGGTAGTGCGGACCGTCCCTGAGAAGATCTACGACTTCTTGCCTCGGGGTGATTTTCGCATCTTGGAGGCTTACACCTGCGCGCTGCGATCGGCGCGTGAGCTTGTCTATCTCGAGAGTCAGTTTCTTTGGTCGGCACAGGTGGTCGAGATCCTCGCCACTAAGCTTCGCGAGCCGCCGAGCGAGGACTTTCGCGTCGTCGTGTTGCTGCCGGCAAAGCCGAACAACGGCGCGGACACGACACGGGGCCAGCTGGGGGCCTTGGCTGGCGCCGACAATGGCGCCGGTCGCTTTCTTGCTACGACAATCTCAGCCCGCAGCGGCGGGCTCAGCGGCGCGCTGTACGTTCGCGCCAAGATCGGGATCGTCGACGATGCCTGGCTGACGGTTGGTTCGGCCAACCTCAACGAGCACTCGTTCTTCAACGACACCGAGATGAACATCGTGACTTGCGATTCCACCCTCGCACGCGAGACCCGGCTACGGCTCTGGGCCGAGCATTTGGAGCGCTCGGTCGAGGGAGTCTCCGGCGAGCCGGCTGGAGTCATCGACGAGTTGTGGCGCCCGATCGCCGGCGAGCAGCTCGAGCGCCGAAAGCGCGGCGAGCCCCTAACCCATCGCCTCCAGGAGCTCCCCGGCGTCTCGCGCCGCTCGATGGGACTCCTTGGACCCCTTGACAGCCTGGTTGTTGACGGCTGAATCTGGCCGGGGCTCGCAATGATCCGCACAAGCGAGTAGAGTCGTTGTTGGACGGTCGCTGACCAAGCCGACCAGCCGTCGCTGAGCTTTTGCCGTCGCTGCGACTAGCCGATTTCGATTGACCTCCGCCCGCGTGGATCCCTTCGGGGTTCGCGACCCGCCGGGCATTGTCCCGGAAGGGATGGAAGACCAACAGGAGGTTCCTCTCATGTTCAGAGCGAGACCAGCAAGCTCTGCTTCGGAAGTCGATCCGGATGGTCGGCCGGTCGAAGTGCCGCGCCGGCAGCGTAGGCGTGAAGGTGGCGGCGTGGGAGCGCTCGGGCAAGGCGCGGATTTGCTCGTGCGCGTCGTTCAGCTCGTTGTGAGCATCGTCGTGTTGATCATCGTCGCGGGGATTCTGCTGGTGGTACTCAAGGCCAATCCGGCCAACAGCATCGTCTCGGAAGTCCACAGCTGGGCACGCTGGCTCGCCGGCCCGTTCGACGGCATGTTCAGCTTCCACAGCGCCAACACCGCTATCGCTGTCAACTGGGGCATCGCAGCGGTCGTCTACCTGCTCGTGGGCGGACTGATCGCGCGGCTAATCGGCCGCACCCACCGCTAGCGCCCACCCGGGCGCTCCTCGTCCACTCAACCAGGAGGTTTTATGACCGACAAGAACATCGATAAGGCGAAGGGTCGCGTGAAGGAGGCTGCCGGCGCGCTGACCGGAGACAGGCGCCTGAAGAACGAAGGGCGCGTCGACCAGGCCAAGGGCTCTGCCAAGAAAGCCGTGGACAAGGCCGCCGACACCCTCACCGGCCGCAAGAGAAACAAGAAGCAGACCTAGACATGCGCGAGCCAACTCAACCAAGCGTTGGGAGGTGACCATGCTCACGATCCTCCTCATCGTCATCGTAGTTCTGCTGCTGACCGGCGGAGTCGGCTACAGACGTCGCAGCCGCCGCAGCTTGTAGAAGCGAGAACGCCAGGATCCCCGGCGGTCACCACGATGATCGTCACGAGGTGGTCTCGCAGCCGACGATGCGTGGGCGTCGCTGCGCGGAGAACATTACGAAACTCGCGGGCAGCGGACCCTAGGACTCGAAGCGGCATCGAGTCAATCGTCGCGGGCGCGCCGGACGCATGTAAAAGTGCTCCGCGGGCTTCTGGAAACCGGTTCGCGGCAGGCCCGCCACACGGTCAGCCGGCTACGTAGCGCTCTTCTTCATGAAGTGGTCGTGGATCGCTTCGGTCAGCTCAGTGTTCTCCACGACCAGTCTGTGGGTCGTTACACCTAGATCGTGTAGGTGCTCGACCTGCTTGTCTTGAACGTTCCCCTGCGCGTTCTGCGCGACGAGAATCGCGATCATCGCAAGCCACTGCATGATGCCGCCGACAGCGAGCAGCATCAGGTTGTATGGGTAGTTGTCGCCCGCGACGGTGACCCCGAGCCCGGCCATCCAGACCGCGAAGCCGATGATGCTGGCGTAGAACATCCACATCGAGCCCACCGTCGTGGCGATCACGTTCGCGACCTTGTCGTTCAAACCGGTGCGTTCGTTGGCCAACTTGGGCGGCTTCGGATGCTGGAGCGGCTGCGCCATTCTGGTCTTCTTCGCCGCCACACTGTCGGGGTCCTGCCGGCTCTGGCGCAGTCGTGCGATGAACTGCTGCGGTTGCGCCTGCCACTACGCAACTTGCAGGCACGTCTGCTTCTACGACGAGTGCCAGGCGCGGGCTACGATGGCGTCGTGCTCCAGCTAGTACTCAAACGTTCGTGGGTCAAGCGCTTCGCGCATGGCTTTCCGGTGGTCGGGCTATTTTTGGCCGCCGAGGTCGGCCTGATGGCTAGGGGGCACTTTGCCAAGCTCAACGGTGCTCAACGTCGCCGGCTCCTCGCCCTCGTGCGCCAGACGCGAGGGCGGCCGAGCTCACTGAGCGAAGCTGAGCGCCAAGAGCTGAGCGCCCTCGTCGCGACCCTCGAGCCACGCCTGTTCATCGGCTCAGCGGTCACGCGGCTTAGCCCTGTGCCAATGCCGAAGCGACTGCTTTACGGGGCCCGTGGCAGCGCTGCGAGGATGGCAGCAGCTCGACGTCGTTGACGACGCCCCACGCCACTGTTGGGACGAACGTGGTGGTCCCGCTGCTCCGCGCGAGAAGGACTACAGCTCAGCTAATCGCAGCCTCTCTCGAGTTTTCGCCACATCCGTACCGCCGGCCCGAACCGCGGTTGCACATGTTCGCCGGCAACGAACCCCACACCTCGTAGAAGGGGAAGTTGCGCGGGTGAGCGACGACGGTCACCTGCTGGCCGCCTGTGGCCGTGGCGTGCACCGCGGCGTCCTCGACCAGTACCCGGCCGACGCCCCGGCGCAACATCTCCGGATCGACGAAGAGGTCGCCGAGCTCACAGACGCCGCGTCCGCCCTCAGCCGCGACCGAGAACCCGAGCAGCTCCCCGCCGTTGCCGACCGCGACGCGGACCCCTCTCTGGCGATCGCGTCTGGCGCGACCCCCCAGAGCGTCGGGATGAGCCTCGAGGACGACGCGATCCTCCGCCCACACCCACGAAGATCGCCCATGCAACTCGCCCAGGGCGCCCCGCTCGAGGGGCTCCGCGCACCTGATTCCCGCGATCACGGCCATGTCCGCAGGTTCCCAAAACATCGCGACGGCGGCCACGCGCCGCGCTTCCGCATTGCGCGGCGAAGCGAAAATCTCCATCGGTGTCCCGCTCACGCCCCAGTTGGACGAGCACCGGGGCTGCCGTCGCGCGAGGCGAGCGCTTCCGCTTGACCCTGCGCAAGCGGGTATGCACCGATCTTCGGCTGGTGTGCTCGCAAATCGTCCAGGCGTGGGCGGGCTGGCACTCGCGTATTTCACTCTCCACGGTTGTGTCCACGGTGCCGGCTGGCACGGGATACGGTTGAGGTGGGCCGGGCGACGACACGATTACGGTCTGGCAGGAGATCAGGGCGCGCCGAGCGAGGCCCGTGGGGCTCGCGGCCGACAACGGCGATCGCGCGGCAGTGTTTAGCGCGTCGCTCCGACAGGGCGACGTCTACGTGGAGTCGAGTGGCGGCGAGGTTGTCGCCCCGAATGTCCCGTGTACGCGCTACGCCACGAGCTTCTGCGTCGATGTAGGAGCGACTAGGACGCCTGTCCGGGTCGCCTATGAGCCGCGAGCCAGGACGAGAGTTTCGATCGTTGCCGTGTAGCTGGATCGATCCCCGGTGTTTGCTCCCGCGCGGTGCGCTCAGTGAGCTCGGCGCGTGCGGCGCGCCACTCGACGTCAGCAGGTCGCAATGCGTGTTCACGGAGGTCTTCAATGGCGAAGGAGTAGTGGTCGCTGAGCATTTTTAGGCTCGTGCCGCACTCGCTGGCGACGATCTGTGGATCCTCGGTACGTAGACGCAGCGAGATCGCGCCTCGGCGCAGGGCGTAGGGTGTCGCGCCGAGGATGTGAGCGAACTTTTCACGCTCCGCGGCCTTCTTGACCGCTGGCGTGAAGCATCGCCGACCCCAGGTCTTTGCCTGTCGTCCGCTGAGGTGACATGCGCCCGTTGGGATGTCGAGCTTGCCACGGTCGGCGCCCGCCAGATCTCCCGGGATGATGAAGTCGATGTCCCGCGCTGGATGCCCCCAGCGTCTCAGGGCAGCCCGCCACTCAGATAGATCCTCCCGGAGGATGCCCGGTATGGCGGCGCGTCGCTGGGTGCTGTGCTCGGTCTTGCCCCATTCGTCCAGCTGTCCGCAGGAGAGCACCTCGGTGACCCAGGCGAACTCGCCTGCGAGCGAGGACCAGCGAAGCCCCCATACCTCTTGATTGCGGGTTGCAAGCCCGTACTGCAGGCTCACAATCGTGGCGTCTCGATGCGCGAGGATCGGGTCCCGTCGTTCCACCCTGAGCAGGATCTGCTCCCTGATCGCCTCGACTGCCTGAGGCGAGAGCGCCCAACTGGCGAGCGGACCTCGGGTGTGGGCGGGAGCGTAGCCGGTGCCGCCCTGGCGAGCAGAGCGGCGGCGGCTGATGGAGGGCTCGTTGGCGAGCATGCACCCATTGGTCTGGATCTCGGGCACCGCTTGCGAGCCGGCGGCCCAGCTCAGTGCGGCCGACAACACACGCCACGCGCGTACTCGGGTCGATTGGGGCACCCCGGCTTCACGCATCTGCTCACGCCATACTCTCGGCGCCTGCGGCCGGTTGAAGTGCGCGGCGGGCACGGACGCGACCGCCCGCGCATACGGTGCCGGCAGGAGTTTGCGACCGCCGGGACCTCGGTGCGGCTTGCCGAGGAGATAGCAATTGACGAGCGACGTGTAGCGCTGATAGGTGGACGGCGCAAGGCCCTCTGGATTGCGAGGGTGCGCATCGCGCTGTAGGTACAGCTCGAGCACGTCCGCGAGCGTCCGCGCCGCGGCCGCATCGAAGTCATTCTCGTCGAGATCCAGAAGGAAGCGCCGCAGGCTGTTCCGGCCCCTACGCTCTGCTGTGACGTAGTCGCTCATCCACGCGCGTGCGTGGCGCACTGTGGGAAAGCTGCGAGTGCGCTCGACTTTGTCGTGGTCATAGAAGCCGACTTGGTACGAGCGCCGGCCGTTCTTGGCGACGCGGGGCCACGCGGAGCGTTTGGGCCATGGCCTAGCCATTCGCCAGCCCTCGCGGACGCTTGGGGGCATGACCGCTGCCTGCATACACGCTCAATGTCTCGACCGCTGGCCAGATCAGCCGGTCCGTGGCCGTCCGATCAAAACGAGGGGAGAACCGCGGTGCCGTTGCGGTGATGGCCGCAACCCACCAACGCAACATGCTGGTTTGCAGGGAGAACGCCCAGGGGGGGAACCTCCTTACCATGGCGGCGCTCTACCATCTGAGCTACGTCGGCGTGGCCCCGCATCGTAGCGCCCCATGGTCGCCTCGCGCACGCTGTCAGACTGGCCAGGCATCCGCTGTTACCGGCGGTTGGCCAGGCATCCGCTGTTACCGGCGGTGTCCCCATGAGCCTTGGCAATGATTGTTGCAGATCGGCAAGAATAGTAGCTATGAGTTGTTATGGTCTTCTCATGGACTTTCGTCGGCCGCTGCAGGTCGTCACTCCGACGCTGGATGGGGACGTGTTGAGCGTACTCGCGCGGGCGGAAGCCGAGATGACCGGTCGCGAGCTGCAACGGGTCATCGGCTACGGCTCTCATCAAGGGATACGCAACGCCGCTGATCGCCTGGCTGAGCAAGGTGTCGTCTCGCGCCGGGTGGCCGGCAACGCCAACCTCTACAAGCTCAACCGCGACCACGTCGCGGCATCCTGGATAGAAGGGCTCGCGAGCCTCCCCGCGCAGGTGCTCGATCGGTTGCGCGATGCAATCCGTCGATGGGAGCATCCCCCAACGCTCGTCGTGCTGTTCGGCTCGGTCGCCCGCGGTGAGGCCACGCCCGAGAGCGATCTGGACCTGCTCGTCGTGCGCCCCACAAACTGCGAGGCAGACGAGCCGGCTTGGCAGGACCAGCTCTCAACCCTCCAGATGCTCGCCAGCGCGTGGACAGGAAACGACGCCAGGGTCCTCGAGTTCGGCGAGCAGGAGCTCACAGACGGCCAGCCCCAGCAGGTCCTCGCAGACGCGGCCCGCGACGGGATCGAGCTCTACGGCACGCTGCGCTTGCTGCGCCGCGGCTCCCGAGCGCACAGCACACGATGACGCCGCGCCTGCGCAAATGCGACGAGAGCACGATCGCGGGCAGGCTCGCCAAGGCCGAGCAGTTTCTCGAAGGCGCCGAGATCATCCGCGAGTTCGCTGCCGACGAGCAAGACATCGCCGACGCATACGTGACGCTGTGCGTGCACTGCGGCGTGGCAGCCGCGGATGTCATCTGCTGCATCGCACTCGGCGGGCACGTTCAAGGCGAAGACCACAACGAAGCCGTCACCCAGCTCTCCAAGGTCCGTCCCGACGGTGCAGCACTCGGCAATGCCCTGCGCACGCTTCTCGGCATGAAGACCCGCGCCGGCTACAGCCACGAGCACATCAGCACTGCCGGGTGCAAGCGCGCCCAGCGCGCAGCCGAACGGCTCCTACAAGCCGCCCGCGAACGGCGTATCAGCCGCTAACGCCACCCATGCCACGACTCGCCCCCAACGCGACGACGTACTTGATCGCTGACAGCAGCTAACGCAAGCACGCAACGGGCCCCGGCCAGTCGCTCAACCGATCTGGGGAGAGGTTTCTGAGTGCGGCGACTGACGAATCGCCTCACGCCCGCTCGCGTGAGGCGAAGCGGAAGCCCACCCGTCGCCGCGCCTCAGACTCGGTCATCGTCCGCAGCAGCAGTGAGCCGTGTCTGATGCAGACGCCTGCTTCTCGCGCAACGCGAAACGGCGATGCTGCCAATCACCAGCCTGTGCGTCGGACGGATAGTTAGACCCGTATGGACGCCGAGATCGGACCACCTTCGCAGATTGCCCGCGTGCGGGCGATCTCCGACGACCGCTTGACGATCTTCCTGGAGCTCCGCAGCGGTCTGAACGCGACGGCCAGCGCTACGACGCCCATCGATCTCGCGGTAGGCAACGTCGTGTTGGTGCGTCCCGACGACGACGAGATGACGCTGGCTCCGGGCACGCTCTGGCCGGAGGAGCCCTGGATCGGCGTCGTCCGCCTGCGCCTGGAGGACATCACCGCCGTAGAAGTCAACGGCCGACTGCTGCGTCTGTCCACGAACGCGGTTGACTACCAAGTCGGCAATACGGTCGAAGGCCGCGATAGCTGCGGCGTCGAGCGCGTCTTGTCCGAGAAGCCGATCCGCGTTCTCGACCTGCCCGGCATCGACGATGAGGTGATAGCGCGCTTCCGCCGTCCGCCAGACACTGGCAGCCTGAGCTTTGACGACTTCGGCGGCCTGCCCGACATCGTCGAGCGCGCCCAGGAGCTGATCGAGCTGCCGCTCGAGAAGCACGAGGCACTCGCGAGGATCGGCGCCCGCCCGATCAAGGGCGTCCTGTTCACGGGAGACCCCGGCACTGGTAAGACACTGCTGGCACGCATCATCGCCAGTCGTGCTGGCGCTTTCTTCTATGAGATCAGTGGACCGGAGGTGTTCTCTAAGTGGTACGGCGAGACTGAGGAGCTGCTGCGTCGGATATTCGAAGATGCCGCCGGCCGGCCGCGCTCGATCATCTTCTTCGACGAGATTGACTCCGTGGCCGCACAGCGAGACGAGAGCCACGAGGTCACGCGGCGCGTCGTGGCGCAGCTACTGACCCTAATGGACGGTTTTCGACCTGAGCAGAACGTCGTCGTCGTGGCGGCCACAAACCGCCCCCAGGACATAGACCGCGCGCTCCTGCGGCCGGGACGGTTTGATTGGAAGATTCACTTTCCCCTACCGGGGCACGACGACCGAGAAGCAATCCTCCGCGTCGCCTCGCGGCCACTGGCGTGCCACGGCGAGCTGCCTTTCCGGCAGATAGCCGACCGCACCGAGGGCTGGTCTGCCGCCGACCTCGCGCTGATACTGAGCGAGGCCGCGCTCTTGGCGGTCGCAGACAGTCGCGACGTGATCATCGCTGAGGACACGCTCGGCGGACACACGCGCGTAGCTGCCGGACGTGCGCACTATGCCCACCCGACACAGGATGCCGTATGAGGGCGCCGCGCTGGTGGCTGCGCTTGCGCAACCGCGATGATCGGCTCTCCGCGCTGACAGGCCCGCTCCGCGAGTTTGTCTACCTCGATGAGGTCAGTGTCTACAGCCTGCTCGCGTCCCGCAGGGGCGCCGTTGTCTCGGAGCTGACCGAGACCCTGTCGTCGACGACGACCGCAGAGGTCGGGGGCGCGGTCCGCGCCTCCGCAGGAGTACTGGGCTCGGAGGTCCGCTCCAAGCTGCAGGACAGCCAGACCTCAGGCACACAGGTTGTGCGCAAGGCGATCGTTCAAGCTTCGTTCAAGGAGCTAATCGAGCTACAGCACGGCACGCTTGCACTGCGGCCTCACGATGACGACGAGTCGGCAGAGCGACCACGCAATAGCCATGAGCTTGAGGTCGCGGCAGCAGACGGCCGCTGGCGTGACCGCCTGCTTAATGACGGTCAGCTGCGGCGGGGCGATCTCATTGAGATGCGCGTCGAGCTCGAGGCGGCTCCGATCTTCCGCTTCGGCGCGACGGTCTCCAGCCTGATCGACATGTTCAAGGACACACCCGAGCTGATCGGTCTGGACGCCCGGGCAGGAATGGCGCAGGGTGTCGCCGTTGGGAAGGTGCTCGACGCGCTGCTCGCCGGCCTTGTGCCGATCCGCGGACGTTCCGTCGAGTTCCGCCACGTGACCATCGGCGAGCGATCCTGGATCGTTCATAAGGGTCTGCTTGGCGACCTCGTCGCGGACGAGACGGTGGAGATCCTGCCGCTCTACGTGGTCGGTGTAGCTGAGGCCGCGCTCTTCTGGAAGGACATCCGGCGACTGCTGTTCTCACATTCTTCCTATACCGTCCTGTGCCGGCTCGGCCGACACGGTACGACCAGCAAATGGACCCCCGTCAAGCTCGTTGACGTCGTTCGCGAGTTCCTCCCAGATGTCGCCCGCCAGATCGACGACGCGCAGGAGGTCTGCTGTCCCTCGCCGCCTCCGATGCAGCGCAGACCCAGGACGCCTCCACGCGCGCGCTCGCAGAGGCACTCGAACGCTACGGCGAGCAGCGCCTCCACTACGCCCAGCTGGGAGTCGACGACCACCTCGAAGGGGACGCGGCCGCGATCGCCGCAAGTCTCACCGGCGCCTCCTCCGTAGAGACGATGCGTCAGGCGTTCGCGGCGATCGATCGGAGACTGAGCAAGCGCCACGACCTCCCCCCGGACGACGCGTTGCGAGCCGCGGAGAGACGAGCTGAAGCGCTCGCGGCGTCGGGTCTCGAGCCCGACGGCACACTAGTGGCTTCACCCATCCCGTCAGCGGCTCCTGGGCAGCGAGAACTCCGGGAGCGCTACCTCGATTCTGAGTTCATTGCGATCTACTGGTAGCGCTCTTTGTTTTCGCTCACCTCCGGACTGCTCCAAAGACTTGCATGGCGCCTGGCCATCTTGGGCTTGGGGCATACCCTCGTAACGACAATTCAAGACGCGCCGACGCAAGTATGCTCGATCGCAATGGAGACGCGTGCGAGCAAAAGTGCTCTCGCCCATCGGCGGAGCTATCACAGCACCAACACGGGGGTGTAACGCTCCCAGGTCTAGCCGCCGCGATCTGGCGGGGGCGCCGAGATGGATATGACGTTCCTGGCGACCAGCATTCGGGTCCCTTCGTGGACTCGATACAGAGCCCCCCTATTGCAGGAGATTGTCGGATTGGGAGGGACCTGGCCGATGCAATCAGGGCGTGTCAGCTCGATTTGCGTAGTTGCGTCCACTTGCCGGACCATTGTCGCGCGATCCAATCCGTCTTTAACCCATCGATTACCGTCTAGTCTCCAAACACTAGAATGATGCGCGAGCACCATCTTTTCGTTCTCGGCGCGCTTGGCCTCATCGCATGTCCACGATGTTATCGTCGCGTAGAGATGCCTATCTGAGCTCCACCATAGATCGTTGACCTGGATGCCGCCCGGCACGCCGGACAAGTAGCCCGGCGGCTCAGCGGCCGCCATGTCGGTGCTCATTTGCGACTGTACGGACTGTCCATTCGGTTCAAAGACAACCACCGGGAACTGCGCTACACATTCACCAGGGTTCGGCCTGAATGCCACCGCAAACCTTGGGCTTTCTCCAGGACCAAGGCTTGAAGGCGCCGCAGGCATAAATTCGTTGGACGGGAAGCTCCCCAAGCTGACATTCGTGTAGTCAGGCACCTTCGTCATCTCAATCTGCTGCTCAAGTGTCTGGCCCCCTACCCAGGTTGACTGGGTCGTCAGCACCCAACCAAAGGCGCTCGACAAGAACACCGGAACACCGCCGCCGTATGTCGGCGGATCGAACGGCACTGAGACCGAGTTTGCCTTCGAGCCAAGATCGAAGGCCGAGTATGCCGCTGCCACATGGGTGCCTTCACCCCACGCGAGGACCAGTATCGTGTGACTTTCAATCGGGGTTAGATCCTCGCAGTTTGGGCACGGCAAATGTCTCACCTGTCCAGTCTGAGTATTCACAACGATCAACTGTTCCGAGGATCGCGGTTCTTGACGAAGCGTCGCTCCCGCCAAGAGCGCCACGTACCGACCGTCGTTGGTCCAAACGACCTTGTTGCTACTCGAGTTGGCAGGATCGAATACGCGCGCCACACGGGCTACGACACGATCGTCGCGCATCACGACCAGTTGGCGTTCGGTGATGTACCCATACGCTGAGCCGCGCTGTCCGCTCCCAGCCCCGCACCCGCCCATGCACGCCATGCTCGTCAAAGTGGCGACTATGCAGGGGCACATGGACATCCATCGATAGTTGGAGCGCATTCGCTTCAATGTCCTCTGTATGTGGCGGGATCGACGCGCTCCCAGCTCGGCGGATCGCCGGTGTGAGGCGTGAGCGCATAGGCAGTGGCGTACCCAGACAAGGGGCGGGCAACACTAGATGGGGGCGTCATTGCCGTGACTTGGAATGGGCGACCGTTGTCGTTGATCGTCTCGTACATCTCACCGTGCGACGTCGCAACGTACAGCCTGAAGTTGAACCTACAATCATAGAGCTTTGTAAATGCTCCGATGCTCAAAGTCTCCGTCTCGCCAGGAGCAAGTTGGACGGTCTTTCCGGCAAAGAAATCTTCCCCCAAAGGGAACAGGCCGCGGGCCGAGGTCAAAGCCATCGTTTGGGCCCTCGGATTGGCGATGTCAAGATTCAAACCCATCCTCACGGTGTCACCAGACCCTTGCGTGTACCCCACGAAGAACGTTCCTGCGAGGGGACGGCGACAGCTCTTTTCAGCTCTCAAGTCCGCGATACGCACGGTTTCGTTTGTGTTTCCGCGAAGGGTGATCGTGGTAATCCCGAAGTCTACAGCCGCACCCTGGTGCTGCATGAACCATGTCGAGTACGCAGTTGAGTTTGCGACTACGCGGCTGTTGAAATTGGCGAGCGCGGGGGCACCCATGACGAGCGGATCGGGCAGCGCGAGGCTACCGTCTCCGGACTCGCTCTGGATCTCCGTGACGCTCTCGACCAGAACTGGGGGAGATGCGGCGGGAGCACGCTTGGGCCTGAGATCCGGCTGAGGCTTTCCAACGGCATCGCTGCTCGCTGTCTTAGCCGATACCCGTGCAGCGCCATGACCAGAGCCTCCATCCATGATGATGAGAGAGATCACGATGCCAAGGGCGGTAATGACTGCCGTCACCGCGCCGACCATCCAGTTACGACGAGCGTCGTTGTGAGCCAGCCTCGCCTCCCGTCGTTCCTCCTCCCACCGCGCGTGCTGGTCCTGTTGCTTACTATCTGACTGACTGCGGAAGGGCCACACAAGGATCCAGCTTACCGAGCAGGCGTCTCGATCAGATCGCCGCGCACTCCTGGCTTGGACGACCAGGAGGTCTGATGGGCGGCGCCGAACCCGCTGGACTTCGGCGGCATGTCCGGTATTCGGTGGACGCCGTCACCACGCGGCACCGAGAGTGCGAGCAGCAGCGGCACGGCAAGAGGTATACGGTTGAGCAGCGATGGCGGTTATCGGCGAATCGAGCGCGGTGAGCATTGACGGGCGGCAGCTCGGACAGCATCAGGCTGCCTTGACTGTCATGCAGCGGCTGCTCTCGGCCCCTGGGATTGGTCGATTCACGTGGCTTGATCTCGCATGTGGGCGTGGGCAGATCCTCAGTGGACTGGGTAATAGTCTGTCGCGCGACGCCCGTGCGAAGATCGACTTCTTCGCCTACGACGTCAAGCAGGACTACCTACGCGAGACGAGCAGGGTTGCGTCGGCTCTGGGATTCGGCAGCGTTGCCGGTGAGGTTGGTGACCTCTCGAAGTTTGACGTCCTCCTACCGACTGAGGCGCGCTTCGACTTCATCACGCTTACGAACACGGTTCACGAGGTCTCGCCGTCACAGCTGGCTGGAGTCCTCGTGGACGCAGTGCTCCGACTCAACGATCAGGGCACCGTCTTCGTTTACGACATGGAGCGCGTGAAGCCGCCCGAGCTAGGGGCGGTGCCGTTCAGCGCGCATGATTTTCGGGCCGTCTCAGACGCGCTCATCGAGACTCTGAGTGACAACGACTATCGACCGGAGGTTTCTGGGTGGAAACATTCAACGGTAAATGGGTGGAACGTGCAGATTCAGCGGGAGTACATCTCCGGGACACAAAATGAGATCGAGACCAGACGGACAAAGGCAACCGAAGATACGAGGGGTGCGATCTTTGGGGTGCTGGGGCAGCGCCTGGTCGACTGCCGCCGCACCCTAGAGGTACTGACGACGAATGGAGCGGAGACGGCTGAAGAGCAAGAGGACCGCGAGCATTTGCTACACGAGCTGTGGGCGATCACGCGCGCACTGGAGGCAGACGCATGAGAGTGTTCATCGCACACGCCTACGCCGACGCTGAGGACCTAGCGGAGGAACTTCGTCGGACGTTGAACGAATCCGGTTATGAGGCATTCAAACCGGACAGTTCCTACGAGGCTGAGGCGACCACAACGGCCTCGATTTCGGCCGCAATCCGGACGGCTGATGTGGTGATCGCGTTGCTGACGTCGCCGAATCCCAATGTGTACTTCGAGCTGGGATTGGCTGCGGGCTCGAACGTGCCGATGCTTGTCGCGTCGCGCCATCCTGCAGATATGGCGTTCGATCTTGCGGCGGCCCCCTACGTCGAGCTAACCGGGAACATTGGGACCGACGCCGCAGCTATCGTCCGGCGTGTTAGGGAGATCGTTCCTGTTCGGGAGGAGTTGGCTGAGCGGCCGAACCTGACGTTGGCGGACGTCGCGCAGGATCCAGGAGCACTAGAAAGCATAAGCCTCGTCGAGTTCGAGCGACTAGTGGCTCAGGCGTTCGAAGACGTCGGCTACGAGATACGGACGGCGTCGAGTCGGCCGGATCGGGGGTTTGATCTCGTGATCGAAGGCGACCCGCCCACGATCGTAGTGGTCAAGCGTTATAGAAGACGGAATCTTGTGAGCGTCGCCAGTGTGCGTGACCTGTTTGGAGTCATGACCGCCGTGGGAGCGGGCAGAGCGATTCTCGTTTCCTCGGGCGGCTTCACACGCTCTGCTGAGGCTGAAGCCGCCGAGCGGCCCATCGATCTGCTGACGCTTGACGACTTGCTTCGGCTGCGGGGTCCGACACGTTCTCCAGCAGATCTAGGCACCGATCCGGGCACCCCGTGAGTGAGTTGGCCGTCTCTGTGGAGGCGGGTGATGCTCGGCTACGAAGGGCCTGGCTACTGCGAGCGCTCCGGCCGAGGACAGACGTACGCCTGGTTCGCCCCGGCGAAAGCGGGCGGGTTCTGATCCTCGGTCGGCGCTATCGAGAATCGTCCGATCCGGTCGTCTGCTCGGCTGGAGCGTGGGCACTCGCTCAGCTTGCAAAGCGGCGGTGACGGGCGCCCCGTGCAGCCGTAATCTCTCTACATGGACGCTGAGCGCGAGAATACTTCTCCGCTTGCAGTGGGCAGGTGGAGACGCTGGGTTACGCGGCCCGTATGGGGTGTGGCGATCTTTTGCGCCCTGTGCGCTGTCGTGGTGATCTGGCACCAGCTGACATTCCCGACGGCGGTCGCCAAGCATCCGGTACGCGCCGAGGGAACCGTCACCGCCAGCATCATCAACGGGCTTGGAGGCGACCCAGCTGTGGAATATCGCTACACGGTTGCGGGACGCACCTACAACGGCGAAGGCAACGGAGAACTCGGACACCAGAGACCCGAATCTATGCGGCCCGGCGATCCGGTTGCCATTGAGTACGCGGCGGATGCACCCTCGGAGTCCTGCACTTGCAACGCAGTTGCGAAGCAGCCGGGATCAACGGCGGCCAATGTCATCATCGCCGTGGTGCTGTGCGCCCCGCTCGGCATCCTCTTTAGCCGGCGATGGGCGGGGCGGCGCGTTCGCTGGGCCTAGGCACAAGCGCCGCCGACGTGTCCATCGTCCGAGTCGCTACCAGCCTCGGTCGTGGGAGATGATCCACTCCACCGGACCCACTTCCGTCAGATACTGGAAGCCATGGCCGCCGCCGAGAAGATACGGCTCCAGCAGCCCGCACGCCCGCTGCCACGTGCCTGGCGTCAGTACACAGCGAAAGCCAAGGCCGGCGCCAGTAGCCGGCTCCACGCCGAGATCTGTCTCGCCGACACTCGCCACAAGCGAGGACCCGTCAACCGCAGCGACGCCAGGCAAAGCATCCACTCGCAACTCATCGCCGGGCTGCCCCTGACTGAGCCGGTCAATGGCATCCCGCAGCACGCCCACCTCGTCGGGCACGAGGTCGTAGAGCAAGAGGACGCGCGTATGGAGCTGTGCGTCGGGATCTTCCAGGTACTCCAGCAGCATCGCGCCCCCCTCTAGCCGTATTCGTCGGCGTCAATCTCCGCGCCAACGTCGTGAAGAAAGGCAAGCGTGTCGCGGTGCAGATGCCACCCAAGCAGCTGGTGCTGCCCGGACAACTTGACGAGCCCCTCGGGTGTTTCGTCAATGATCTCCTCCTCGCCGTCCTCAGTGCCGAACGTGCGGACGAACTGAAGCCACGCTTGGACCTCGCCCTCGTCCACGAGAGCGCAGATCGCATCGCGCGCGGGCTCCACCCGGACGAGGACGCGGCTGACGTGATCGGAGATATCGAGGCCAGGCTCATAGCTCCCAAGCTCCCACTTGTGGCGCCTCGGACGCGGCGGGTCTGCTGTCCGACTGGCCCGCACCATGATCTTGTCGGGCTCCAGTCCGATGCGCCCAGCGATCATCTCGGCGGTCAGCACCTCGCTAGAGATGCCGAAGTAGACGTACTGCTTGATCTTCACGACCCGGAGACTACGCGGTGGGTCAGTGACCGCGAGGAGGCGTTCCGCGCCGAGGGCGTTGACAGGTCGGCGAGGCGCTGCGGCCGGCGGGCCTCACAGCGGTGTGATGCTGGTGGTGCGGGGTCCCAGACCGACTGGTTCGCTGGCCCAAGCGAGCGCCCAAGCCAGAGCCGCGCAGACGATCGGAACGGACGACTGGCGGTGGCCTCCTCGGCGGCGTGCCTCGGTTCGCGGTGGGCGAAGCAGGAGCGCTGGCAGTGGGCGTTCCTGCTTCGACGTGTGGTTTCTAGAGTTGGAGTCCGGCGCTGGCGGGCATCATCGGTGCTCGTCGTGAGTTGACGATGGTGATGATCTCCTCGGTGTCGATCCCTTGGAGGTAGATCGAGGTGGTGCCGAGGTTGGCGTGCCCGAGCTGGCGCTGGATCGCGTTCAGCGGCACCCCCTCACGGGCCAACTCAACGGCATGGGCGTGACGGAGCTGATGCGGCGCGAACCTCCGCCTAACCCCGGCACGCGCCGCATAGCGGCGAAGCTCGCTGCGCACCGCGGCACTCGACCACGGCCTACCGCGTATCGGCCCATCGATGACACAGAACAACGGCCCTACGGGTAGCTCGACGCGTGCCGTGAGCCACGGGCGTAGGTGCTCCCAGCCCCAGGTGTCCATGCCGATTTCGCGGCGACGGCCTCCTCTCCAAATGCCGCGTGCCCCGACTCTGGGGCAGGACGCTCGCTACTGCCAAAAAGCTTCTTACTGCCGCTGGCTGCGCTCTAGGCCGAGTCACGATCACCGGCCACAAGACTCCTCGCTTGGTCGTGAGCCAAGAACCACGTGCCGGAAAGAGACTGCCCAATGGGACCCGAGTGAATCTGCTATTCGAGTGACTAGGCAGCGCCCCGCGTGGCACGGTCGCGTGGTTGCCGGTAGCCATTTCTCCCGCCTCGAACGGACTGCTTCTAGTCGTCCCTTGGGAGGTCAGCCACGCTCCAGACGAAGCGTCGGCGAGCAGGACCGAGTGGCTCGCCCGGGACCAGCGATCCGCGCTGCGCGCAGAGCCCCGCATGGCGAGCTGCGCACCTACGCGGGCGTGGATCACTTCGACAGCTACGTCGGCTTGGCGCTTCGCATCCTAGCGCCGCGGCGCTAGGGTCGCCACGAGCGCGGAGGAGGGTCGACCTACCGGCACTCAAGCCCCGCGTATCCACCGCAGCGCCGCAGATGCTGATGGCCGCGGCGCCTGCGGGGTCTGGCTGGCCCGCACGGTGGGTCCAGTCCCTGTGTGGCGCTCTGACAAGTTCTGAGGCCGGTGGCCTGTGGGGCGTCCGTCCGCGAAGTCGGCCGGTGCGTACGCCTGGTGTGCAGCTACCATCCATGCGGCGAGCTTTCGCCATATGCGCAGCGAGGTTTCGCCATCTGCGCAAAGAGCTTTGACCATATGCGCAGAACTGGAGGCCTGTTGTGACCGAGCTGGTGCCCCGCCGGACAAGAAGACTCGTGGTGGAAGCGCTCGCCGACACGCGGGTTGTGTTCGTGACGGGCGCTCGGCAGGTCGGCAAGAGCACGTTGGTCCGGGAGATCGCCGCAGGCGAGCACCCCGCGCGGGTGGTGAGCTTCGATGACGACGGGCCCCGTGAGGCCGCTCGGCTGGACCCGGCGGGGTTCCTGGAGGGGTTTCCCGGCCCGGTTGTGATTGACGAGGTGCAGCGGGTTCCCGGGTTGCTGCTGGCGATCAAGGATCGCGTGGACCGGGACACCCGGCCGGGTCGGTTCCTGCTCACTGGCTCGGCCAACGTGTTCGCATCTCGGCGTGTGCACGAGGCGCTCACCGGCCGTATGGAGACGATCGTGTTGTGGCCGCTCGCGCAGGCCGAGACGAGGGGCTCTGATACGAACATCGTCGATCTGCTGTTCGCCGGTCTCGCTCCCGACGTGGAGGGCGCGCCGGTCGGGCGTGCGGCGTTCGCGTCGATCATCGCGGCAGGCGGCTACCCGGAGGCCCTACGGCGGCCCGGCGGCAGGCGCCGCGATCGCTGGTTTGCCAACTACATCCAGGACACGCTGGACACGGACCTGCGGGACATCAGCGACGCCCTGAAGCTGGTGGAGCTGCCGCGGCTGCTGCGGCTGATCGCAGCGCAGGCGGCCAACGAGCTTGTCTACAGGAACCTCGCCAGAAAGCTTGACCTGACCCACGAGACGGTCAAGAGCTACGTGGAGCTCCTGGAGATCGTGTTCCTCGCCAGGAGGCTCCCCGCCTGGAGGCCGGGGATCGGGACACGCGAGGTTCGAGCCCCGAAGGGCTACATAGTCGACTCGGGCTTGCTGGCGCACCTGCTCGGCGCCGACGAGCGACGCATCGGCGAGGACGACCAGATCACGGGCAAGGTGCTGGAGAACTTCGTAGCGATGGAGCTCCTGCGCCTCGCTGACTGGGCGGACACCGACACGCGCCTGTACCACTACCGGCAGGGACGGGAAGAGATCGACCTGATCCTCGAGAGCCGAGCAGGCGACATCGCCGCGATCGAGGTCAAGGCCACCGCGACCGTGCGACCCCGAGACTACGCCGCGATCGCCAAGCTACGCGATGCGCGCGGCACCCACTTCAAGGCCGGGATCGTGGTGTACGCCGGCCAGCAGACCGTCCCGCTCGGCGACAGGATGTGGGCGGTGCCAGTCAGCGGCCTGTGGGAGTAGGGGCAGCCGGCGGGCGCTAAGCAGACCGCTGCTCTGTTGCTGACGCTCGTCGTGTCGGCGATCGACACGGTGAGCGTCGCACACGGCTGCGTCGGCGTGCTCGAGGACTCGGGGATCGTCCTCACGTCCGGGGAGCTCGACGCGTTTGGGTTCACGCCCGGTGTCGGCGAGTCCAACGGTGGCTGGGCCGACCGGGATACCGCGAACGGCGTCACTCCGTCTAGTCATGCAGATGGCGGCGGTAGATCGCCTCCGCGCGATCGGCCCATTCCCCTGGCAGCTCGCTACGCAACTCTGCAACGAAGGCGTCGCTCTCCTCGGGCTCAGGCGCGGGAAGCGCGGCAAGGAACCGCTCTGCTTCCGTGGTAACCCATCCTGCAAGCTCCGGCGCTTGCAGCTCGGCCAGCTCGACCAGTCCCCCCGCGACCTCCTCGACAGCATTGCGCCGGGCATGGGTGGCAATCAGCAGTACGTCCGGGATCTGCAGGTAGCGCTCGCGCCGGCCCCACTCGACTGGCGTGATCCCCAGATCGCGAACAGCACGAGTAATGAACGAAGGATGCACATTCTCGCGCATCTCCACGCGACGCAGGGCGCACCGCCGACTCTCGAAGAGGGCCTGCATCGGTTTCTGTTGTACGTCGCCCAGACCAGGCTCCAGGAGCCGATCACCTCCGGCCATGCCAAACCGAGCCTGCCGGCCGATCCGGTCGTCATCATCGGTCCGATCAACCCGCAGAACAACGTCGCGGCACAGATGAGTGATGCGGATCGTGAGGCCCTGGTGGCGACGGCCACCACGGCGTGGGAGGCGCTGTTGACCGCCCGCCACAACTCCTACAAAGGCGAGACGCACGCGCTCTGGCGCGAGGTGTTCGGCTCATCGTTCATCGTCGAGGCGGAGGAGGTCGCAGCATGAGCACCGCCACGACGACCCTAAGCTCGACCTACTCAACCGTTGATGTGGGCAAGGTGGTCGATCAGTTCACCGCGGACTTCCACATGCTTGGCGCTGCCACCGGCCTTGCCTCCCCCCAGCGGGCAGCCGACGTTGGTCATGACATCAAGCTGATGGCGAAGCGCGGCTACATCGATCGCGTCGACATCGTGCTGCTAAGCGCTGCTGGCAAGGAAATACGCGCAGCCAAGTACGCCGTTTCGACCGACGCGGGGCTCTGGAGCGCTCAGCGCCCGGGCAACAACCTGTGGCCGCCCCAGATCGCCGGCAGCTTGAGCGTCGTCGTGTCATACACATCGACGTGGTATGAGCTGAGCGTCGAGGCCCGACGACGATTCCATCATGAGGAGTGTCGCCGCGCCTGGGGGCCCAGCTCGATCGACACGACGTACCCAGGGTTGGTTGGCCGCTTTGATCGTCGCTACGCGTCGAACGCCTACGGCATGGAGCGGACGCTGTACGGGGAGGCGGGTGAATGAACCTAAACGCTGACGATGGACGCGCCGAGCTCTTCGAGTCCCAGATCGTCCTGCCTGACGCACACATCGCTGAGCGTCGTGGACGGCTGATCGGCTTTCAGGAGCGCTTCTCCCGCCTCGGTCGTGCGATGGCGATCCTGCTCGACGCCGATAGCCTCGCTGACTGGGCGGCACGCTTCCATGGCGCTGGCCTGCCGCTCGTGGCGGCGATGACCGACCGCTACCCGCTGATCGTGCTGCACGGAGACGTGGGCACAGGCAAGACCGTCTTTGCCGAAGCCGCCGCAGACGAGCTCTGCCGTGCAACCCGCCGGGATGGGATGCTGCTCAAGCTCTCGACGCGCGTGCGTGGCGTTGGGCAAGTCGGTCAGATGAGTCACCTGATCAACCAGGCGTTCGCTGCCGTGGAGAGCGAGGCCGGCCGCAAGCGAGCGGCGGTGCTACTCATCGACGAGGCCGATTCGCTAGCCGCGAGCCCTGAGCAGATCCACAGCCATCACGAGGACAAGGTCGCAGTCAACACCCTGATCCAGAAGATCGACGATGTACGGCGGCTCGGCGGCCGAGTTCTGGTGCTGCTGTGCACCAACCGCCTTGCGGCGCTGGACCCGGCGCTCCTCCGCCGCGCCGCGCTGCTGGAGCGCTTCGATCGGCCGGGCGACTTGGAGCGTGCTGCGGTGCTTGAAGCCGACACCAAAGGGCTCGGCGTCTCAACGGGAGCACTCGCCAAGACGGTCGCCCTGACAGGCCCCGAGGCCAACGAAGGGCTCGGGTTCACCTTCTCAGACCTGCGTACGCGCTTGCTGCCCGAGGCTGTTCTCCGCGCCTACCCAGATCGCCCGCTGGCCGACGACGACCTGGTTGAGACCGCGCGAGCGATGACGCCCTCCCCGTCCCTTGTGACAGAGGACATCGTGAATTGATCCGCCGTCTGCACGTCACAGGCAGCGCCGCTCGCGAAGTTGACCCCGGCCTGCTCGGCGACGTGCACACGATCGTCGCCGAGGTCGTCCATGGGTGGGTAGCACGCGGCGGAGCATTGGTGGGTGGCCTCGGAGCCGAGCCGCTCACGGCCGCTCAGTCGGAGCTCTCGATCATCTTCGACTGGACTGTCGCCGAGGCAGCGCTCAAGGCGCTCGAATCCGGCAACGCCGCGGCGAGCACCCACGACGGCCAGCTCCTCGCTGTGCGCACATCCCAGCGGGCGCGGACGCAGATCCCCGCGCGACGCCGAGCGATCTTCGACCGTCTGCTTGAGCTCGGTGCAATAGACCTCACCTTCCTACCCGACACGTGGCGCTCGGGCGCATTGATCAGGCGCGCCCAAGCCGAACTCGGGGACGTGCTGCTCATCATCGGCGGTGGAGCGGGTGTCGAGGACCTCGCTAACCTCTACACCGCCGAAGGACGGCCCGTGATCCCCATCGATGTCGCGCTCGGGTCCTCCAACGAAGATGCTGTTCTCGGCGGGCAGGGACTTGCTCGCCGCGCCATGAGTAACGGCGATGACTTCTTCCGCCTTGCGGACGGCAGCTCGGCGTCGGCGCGACTCGCAGCGCTCAGCATGGAGGACGCCAGGCCTTCAGCACCGGTGCTCGCCCGGCGGCTGCTCGCAGTCCTGAGCGACCTCGAGCCGCCACGGGCTTTCTGCGTACGACTGCTCAATCCCGAACATCCAAACTACCTCGAAGTCGAGCGCTTCTTCTGTGACGTGGCCCAGCCCGTAATCGAGGAGATGGGCCTATGCGTCGTAGACCTTGGCCATGACCGTCAGGAAAAAGCATGGATGAATGCCGAGATCTTCGAGCAACTCCACAATGCCGAGCTTGCGTTTGTCGATCTCAGCGGCTCGCGACCCAACTGCCACATCGAGCTCGGCTACGCCCTGGGACGCGGGCACCGCGTGATAATCACCGCGCGTGAAGAGGAGCCGCCACCGTTTGACGCAGACAGGCTTCCTTGGCACTACTGGGACCCCAACGCTGCCCCGGCAGATGCCCAAGCAGCGCTGCGCGAGCATATACGCAAGTTTGGCGCTCTCCCACCACTCGTGCAGCCTCGCCGATTCGTTTGATGCGCCCTGACCTCTACATATCCGCAGACGTCGAGACCGACGGGCCAGTTCCCGGTAAGCACTCACTCTTGTCCTTTGGCTTGTCTGTCGCGGCCCGATTCGACGGCCGAAGGATGACGCCCTCAGATCCCGAGACCAAGACCTTCTACTGCGAGCTGCGCCCTGTCTTCGACGAGGTCGACCCAGACGCGCTCGCAGTTTCGGGCCTCGACCGCGCCAAGCTGCTAGCCAACGGGACCGCTCCAGTCGAGGGCATGGGTGCAGCGGCCAGCTGGGTCCTCGACGTGGCCGGCGACGACCGCCCGGTCATGGTGGCGTTTCCGCTTGCATTCGACTGGCTTTGGCTGCAGTGGTACTTCCTGCGCTTCTCCCCGAGCGGCTCGCCGTTCTCCTTTTCATCCTGCCTTGACATGAAGACCCTCTTCTGGGCGCGCCAGGGCTCGCCGCTTGACGGCGCCGGCATGGGCGAGCTGCCCCCCGACCTCCGTCCGACCCGTCGGCACACGCACAACGCCCTCGATGACGCCATCGAGCAGGCCGAGCTTTTCGTGCGTCTGTGGCCTCAACATTGAACGCTGGCCTGCTGCGCTCTGCTCCTGTGAGCCCCGGTCATCTCGGAGCTAGTGCAGCCAGGACGCGGGCGCCCTGGCTGCACTAGGCGGCGGATACGTCTCAGCCGCTTGGTCTGAAGCTCCCGTGGCTGGCGGGCATATCACCGGGCGTGCCTGGGGCCGCCCGAGCCGCCCATCGACTGACTCGCGCGTCGCCTGCGCAAGACGAACCACAGCGCGAACCAGTCCAAGGGCTTGCGGGTAGGGCGCGTGCCCTCGCCGCCTTCGACGGTGCCTGGCGTGTGCTCGTGCGGGTCGTGCTGCGCTTGTGCCACGCGTGCGGCGCGCCACTCGATGTCGGCGGGTCGGGGTTCGTGTTCTCGCAGGTCCTCTATGGGGAACGAGTAGTGGTCACTGAGCATCTTCAGGCTGGTGCCGCACTCGTTAGCGACGATTTGTGGATCCTCGGTGCGTAGGCGCAGTGAGATGCCACCGCGGCGCAGCGCGTACGGGGTGGCGCCGAGGATGCGTGGCTCGCCAGGGAACCCGTGGTCAGCCGCCGCCGATCTGCGGTGACGGTGCGGTAACGGGAGTAGAGCCGACGTCGGGATTCGAACCCGAGACCTCTTGCTTACCAGCCTTTCCCGAGACCCAGGGCCTGGCCGGGCAGACGGAACCCGGCGTCGGCTCCGATCCGATGGCCTCGCGCGAACAAGGGCGTCCAACCACCCCACATTGAGTCGCGGGGCTCACGGCCTATCCCGAGTGCGTGACGATCAGGACAACGATCGCCGCGCCGCACGCTAGGGCCAGGCCGAGCATGATCCCGGCATATGCTGCTCCTAGGTCCTTCTTCTGGGCGAGGTGATGTGCGTCCAGCTGCCGCTCCCGCCACAGCCTAAGCGTGCGCACGCGGACGGCGATGGCCTCACTCGCCTCGTCTTGGCACACCTCCAGGAGCTTGGCGGCTGTTGCGTTCAAGGCTTCGGCGACGTCCCGGTACTGGGTTGACTCCGTGGAAAGAAAGGGTGGCTTGCCCTCGACTTGGTCTTTTCGATCTCGCGGTCCGCGCAGTCCTGCCGCTGATGCCGCGTATATGGCGGAGATGACGCTCAGCACGAGAAGCACGACCAGAACCACCGCGAGAGCCACATTTACGTGGTTGACCAAACTTGCGGCAGTAGCCGTCAGTGCGGCAACCGCGACAGCGGCCGTGAGAATGCCAGCGGCCTTCGCCTCGGCGCTGCTCCGCCGCGCGTCGTAGAGCGCGCACAGCCTCTGGTACTGATCTATCAGGACGTCGAGCGCGTCCTCTCGCGGGCCATTGACTGAGGTCTCCACGGCGCCTCCTTGTCCTCCAGTCGCTGTGCTTGCCGCATCCGCGAGATGCACATGGTACACAGCTCGCCAACCATATTGACGTCGACGCGGGATCTCGTCGGGCTCCGCGACCGGCGCGGTGAGGTTCGTCTCGTCGAGGTCGTGCGCGCCGAACACAAGTCGTCCGTAGCCCTTGCGTGGCGGGGTCGAGTTTATGGCCGGAGCGTGCCCGACGGCGCTTCGGCGACTGTGCTTACCCGGGCAGACTGCGGACCCGAGAAGACCACAAGCGTCCCGGCTGTTCGTGGGGGCTTCGTGGGGGCAAACCGGCCCTAAGACCTGGTCGGACACAGTCTCCCCGGAGAGCAGAAACCCAGACAGGGCGGGACTCCGCGAACCAAGGAGACAGCCTTGCTGACCATGGTAAGGATGAGGTCTCGGGTTCGATTCCCGACATCGGCTCTCCTCTCGCTACGGGCGCAGCTCTGAGAACGAGCGCCTGATGCCCTCCGCGAGCACCTCCAGGTCGGGCGCCGACATGCGGTCGGCATTGAGGCCGAAGACCATCTGGTCGACGTAGCTGAGCACGGCGATGCCGATCGTGTGTCCGGCGAACAGCGGAACGAGCGGGAGAACCTCGACGAGCGGGGCGCCGAGCGCGAACAACCGCTGGCGGGGACCCGGGACGTTGGTGATCGTCAGGTTGAACATGCGGGTGCCGCCGAACATCGAGCGCGCGAGCAGAGCGCCGGCGAGCGGCGGCCCCATGTCGGCCAGCTCGACGATCGCCTTGCCTCCGGCGCGTTGCGAGCCAGCCTTGAGCTGCGCCGCGCGCTCGAGGACGCGACGATGGCGCACGATCGGGTCCGCCTCGCTCACGGGCAGCTCGACGAACAGCGACGTCAGCTCGTTGCCGAGGGCGTGCTCATGGTCCTCCGAGCGGATGTTCACCGGGACCTGCGCCCGCAGATCGCCCTCGGGCAACGCGTCCCCGCGGGAGAGCAGCAGGTGTCGCAGCCCACCGGCGCAGAGCGCGAGCACGAGGTCGTTGATCGTGCCGCCAAGGCGCGCCTTCGTGGCTTTGACCTCGCCGAGGTCGAGCCGCACGGCGGCGAAGTGGCGCGTGGCGCTCATCGGCCCGTTCAGGCTCGACGTGGGCGCCCCGATCACCTCCTCGCGCACGATCAGCTCGACGGCCGCCCGCAGGTGGTCGAGGGATTCGCGTGGGTGCAGCGCCGCACCCACGCCGGCCCGAGCCCCGCGCATGACCAGGCCGGGCGAGAACCAGAACCGACCGTTGCCAGGCTCTCCGCCCTCGCCCTGCTCGCCGAGAGCCGCCGGCGACTGCGATCGCGGTGGCGAAGCGTCCGGGGAGACGTCCAGCAGTGCATACCCGATGTCCAGCGAGCCGACGCCGTCGACCAGGCAGTGATGCGTCTTGGTCGCAAGCGCCCAGCGCCCTTGCTCGAGCCCGTCGAGGAGCGCCATCTCCCACAGCGGCCGGTGGCGGTCCAGGCGGTGCGACCAGAAGTCCCCGAGCCACTCCATCAGCTCGGCCTCGCCGCCCGGCGCGGAAAGCGTCGCGTGATGCACGTGGGCACCGGGGTCGAATGCCCTCGCCGGCTCCCAGGTCAACCACGTGAGAGGACCGGCGTGCGGAGCTGAGAGCTGCTGGGTGAAGCGCGGTAGGAGCCCAATCCGCCCGCGCAGGTAGTCGCGGAACTCGGCTATGTCCGGCGTCCCGCCCCCGGGAAGCGGATCGAAGATGAGCGCCGCGCCGATGTGCATGTGCGCCGTCTCCTCGAACTGCTCGAGCTCGAGGAACATCGTGTCCAGCATGCTGAGCCGCTCACCCATGGCCCTGACCTCCTCTCGGCCTGACCCTCGAGGCGGAACCTAACCTGCGAGCCGCCAGGCGGCATCCGAGGCGCCCCGCGTGGCGGGTGCGTACTTCCCCACGTCAGCTCCTCGCGGGAGCTTTGCCACGCGCGCCCCGCTCGCGGGCGGCTCGGACCGGCGCACGCCTGGGCGCGACACGCTCGGCCGCGGCCACGAGCTCGCTCATCGAGTGCTCGATCCCCCGGCACAGCACGTCGATGTCCGGCGCCTCGTCGTAGTCTCCGGTGACGCCGAAGGCCAACCCGCCGTCGTAGGAGAAGATCGCCACCCCGATCCGCACATGCCCCCCGAGCGGCACATAGGGCAGGCACTCGAGCATCCGGCGCCCCGCCGCGTACAGCGGGCGCTGAGGGCCGGGAACGTTGGTCGTCACGGTGTTGACGCTGTGCTGTGGCATGCGCGTGGCGGCGCGCAGCCCCAGCGCGAGCAGCATCGCCGGCGCGAACCCGCTGAGGCTCACGAGGACGTCGCCCGCCACCGCTTCGCCGGAGTGCTTGAGGTGCTCCATCTGCGCTCTCACCGCCGCGAGCCGCTCGACCGGCTGCTCGATCCCCACGGGCAGGTTGGCGAAGATCGCAGAGACGCGGTTGTTGTACTCGCCGTGCTCCCCCGCCGAGCGCACCGACACGGGAACGAGCGTGCGCACGTCTCGCTGCGTCGACTCTCCGCGGCCGGCCAGCAGCTCACGAAAGCCGCCTGCGATGACGCTCAACACCACGTCGTTGACGGTGCCGTCGAACGCGCCGCGCACGCGCTTGACCTCCGACAGCTGTGATCTGGCCCACGACCAGCGGCGATTGGGGCCGATCGGCCCGTTGAGCGACGACGGCGGTGGCGGCGAGACGACAGCGCTCATGTTCCACAGCCCGCGTACGGCCGCGGCCGCCGTGCTCGCGGCGGCGCCCGGCGAGCGCGTCGCGGCGCGCACGGCGCGCACCTGCTCATATGGGCTCACGGCCCTGCGGGCGAGGGCATGGACGGCCAATTCCACTCCCGAGGGCTGGCGCTCCGGCTGCCAATCGGCGGGCGCTGGAAGCTCGGGTTCGCGCTCGGTGTCGAGCACCGCCGCCAGCAGCTCCGAACCGGAGACACCGTCGACCATGCAGTGATGTAGCTTCGTGATCAGCCCCCACCGTCCCTCGCTCAGCCCCTCGATCATCCACATCTCCCACAGCGGCTTGGCGCGATCGAGCTGGTGGGACATCACACGCCCGACCAGCTCGCGCAGCTGTCCATCGCCGCCAGGCGGCGGCAGGGCGGTACGGCGCATGTGGTAGCCCAGGTCGAAGTCCGGATCGTCCACCCACACCGGTCGACCCAAAGCCATCGGCACGAAGTGGACCCTCTGCCGGTAGCGCGGAACCCTGGACAGGTGTGCCCTCACCATTCGCCCAAGCGCCTCATATCCGGGCGGCGGTCCCTCGAGGATCGCCACCGTGCCGATGTGCATATGGCTGACTGCGTCCTCGAGATGCAGGAACGCCGCATCCTGGGGGCTGAGGCGCTCCACCACTTCCTCCGCCGGTCGAGGTCTTGAGTGCTTCACAACCGTACCACCGCCTCGCCGCTCCAACACCGCCCGGCGACGCGGAACTCGGTTTCTCCGAACCCGGTCTGTGGCTTCCCGCGCCTGTCAGACGGGCTGCGCCGGGGTAGCGTCCTGGGCAGGAGAGAAGCGGCCAAAAATCTGAAGGAGGTTGACGATGCCCGACACCAAGACCAAGCGCAGCACCGCAACAAAAGCGACCAGGACCCAGCGACCGGCTGTCGCCAAGCGCAGGAACGGGGTCGAGACCACGACCGAGCTCTCAGAGGAGGTCCTCGACTCGATGGAGGCGGGCCAGCGAGCCGCGATCGACGCGGTGCGCAAGTTCGTAGACACCGTGGACCAGTCGCTGCCCCTGCACGGGGAGGGCACCTCCAAACGCCAGGACGTCATCGACTCGGCGATGGAGATGGCCGACCGACTGGTCCACACGCAGTACGACTTCCTCCGCAAGGTCGTCGACAGCGCCGGCAAGGCGCTCAGCAAGCCGGGCGGCTCGAAATAGCATCCTGACCCGCCGGGCGTGGGCCACTCGGCCCGCGCCCCGGCGAGGTCGGCGACCTCCCTGCTCGGCAACCGGCCGAGAGCGTCGCCGGTCTTGCGCGGGCAGGAACGCGACCCCTGTTGGGCGAAGCATCACCGATGACCGTCGGCAAGGCCGAAGCCCAGCACCCGGATCGTGCCGCCGAGAGCGGCTTCGACTTCGTGGTTCCCTGCTTCAGCGGCATCGACGAGGCCGCCATCAGGGATCACCTCGCCCGCGACCACTTCTTCTGGCTCGACCTCACCGCGCCCAGCGCCGAGGAGGTCGACCAGCTGCGTGAGCTCTTCGGCTTTCACCCACTGGCTCTCGAGGACACCCTGCACTTCGGGCAGCGGCCCAAGCTCGACCAGTATCAGGACTACATCTTCCTGGTCTTCTACGGCGCTCACGACACCAACACGCCCGGTGCCGAGGAGCTGCTGCACGAGGTGCAGATGTTCATCTCCGGCAAGTACCTCGTCACCGTCCACAAGGACACCCTGCCCGCCCTCGACGATCAGCGCACCCGCCTCGATGGCCTCGTGCTGCACAGCGAGCAGTTCCTGCTCTACCGCGTCTTCGACGCGCTCACCGACAGCTTCTTCCCTCCGCTCGCCCGCATGGACGACGAGATCGACGAGCTCGAGGCGGCCGTGCTGCAAGGGCCCACCGACGCGCAGCTGCAGCGGCTGTTCTCGATGAAGCGCACGCTCCTGGCCATGCGCAAGGTCGTCACCCCCCAGCGCGACCTCTTCGCCCGCTCGATCGATCAGATCGCCGATCTCTCAGGGCTGCAGCTCGACGAGCGCGACTACTTCCGCGACGTCTACGACCACCTGATCCGCATCTCCGACCTGATCGACTCCTATCGCGACCTGCTCTCCAGCACCACCGACCTCTACCTCTCCACCGTCTCCAACCGCCAGAACGAGGTCATGAAGCAGCTCACCATCGTCGGCACCATCTTCCTGCCGCTGTCCTTCATCACCGGCTTCTTCGGAATGAACTTCGGCTGGCTCGTCAACACCGGCATCGCCCCCACCTGGACCTTCTGGGTGATCGGCGTCGGCAGCATGCTCGCCACCTGCCTGGTGCTCCTGCGCTTCTTCAGGCGCAAGGGCTGGATGTAATCCCCAGCCGCTTGCGCCCGAGGTCGCGGCCGCTCTAGGAGCCCGCCGGCGGGTCCGCGGGCGGAGTCGGTGTCGCCTGCTCGCCGGCTGTCGGGGTCGCGGGCTCGCCGGGCGCCGACGTCGGCGCCTCGCCCTCGAGCGAGTCCACCAGGCCGAGGGCCTTGCTGCCCGCCTTCTCGATCTTCTCATGGTACTTGCCACCCGTGCGCTGATCGGCCACCTCGCCCGCCTTCTGGACCGCGTCGTGGATCTGGTCTTTGCGCTCCACCACCGCGTCCTCGGCCTTGCTCCTCAAACCCTTCAGCCTGTCCGTCAGCGCCATCGCTCGCCTCCACCTGGTCGTTGTCCCAGGCATGCTACGCCGCCGCAAACGCTAGGCTCACCTGCATGGACGCCGATCGCGCACGTGAACTGCTCGCCGCCGAGCGCCAGCGGATCGAGCAGGCCATCGCCGTGCTCAGCCAGGACGAGCACGAGGCCGACACCGAAGAGAGCGAACCCGGCGAACTGGGCTCCCAGGAGCTCCTTCAGACCGAGCTCGACTCCGGGCTGGCAGAGGACCTCGCCGAGCAGCTCGCCGCCGTCGAGCGCGCCGAGGCCAGACTCGACGCCGGCACCTACGGCGTCTCCGTCGACAGCGGCAAGCCGATCCCGGACGAGCGCCTCGAGGCGCTGCCGACCGCCGAGCGCACAGTCGAAGAGCAGGAAGCCCTCAGGCGCTGACCGGCCCCGCCCCGCTCAGGCCGTGGCGGCGCTGATGCGGTAGATCCTCCCCGTCGTCCAGTCGCCCACGAGCAGCGAGCCGTCGCGCGCCAGGGCCGTTGCCAGCGGGTTTCTGATGCCCGTGAGCAGCGTCGACACCGAGGCCGTGTAGGTCGAGCCCGTCCGCTCGAGCCTCACCTGCGCCACCTTCGCCGTGGCCCACTCCGCCACCAGCGCCGAGGTGCCCACGCTCGAGCCCAGCTGGCCGGTCACGATCGTCACGCCTCCGACGGCCGCGTGCCTGTCGAGCACCGCCGTCGGCTGCGGCACTCCCGCACATACCGCGCCGCCCTGGCCGTAGCAGCCGGGGAAGCGCCAGTCCTCGCCTTCGCGCACCAGCGCCAGCCAGTCGCCCGGAGTCTTCGCGCCAAGGTCGTCGCGCTGGTTCATGCTCGCAAACAGGTCGCTCGTGCCCGGGAGGAACGCCAGGCCCACCGGCGCCCTGATGCCGCTCGCGTACAGGCGCAGGTCGCTGCCGTCCCGCTTGAACGACACGATCGACCCCGAGTACCTCGACGTCGGGCTGCAGTGGTCACAGCTCGCGGTCACGCCCATCACCAGCCGGCCGTCCGGAGCCACCGCCAGCAGGTTGTTCTCCCCGCCCGCCACCGGTCCGCTGAGGATCTCGCGGTGCTCGGCGAAACGCCTGCCATCGAAGCCCGCGTACTCGTCCACGCGCCCCACCGACGCCACATACAGCCACCCGTCATCCCACACGATGCCGAGCGGGTCCTTCAGTCCCGACACCACCTTCAGCGCCCGCCCTCCCGCCGCCGCGACCACGTACACCCCGTCGTGGGCGTGGGCTTCAAGGCCCGCCGCCGTCAGCCACAGCCGGCCCTCGCCGTCCAGCGCGAACGCCGACGTCGTCGCAGGACCCGTCGCGTACACCCTCGCCTTCAGGCCCGAGGGCCCCTTCAGGCCCGCCCCGATCGACACCAGCGCCGAAGAGCTCGCCGCCGCGGTGCTCGTCCGCGAGCTCGACGAGGACGAGCCGCCGCAGCCGGTCAGGGCCGCGAGCGCGCCCGCCAGCACGAGCAGAATCGCCAGGCCGCGAGCGATCCCTGGCCTGCGAGGAGGTCCTGCCTCCGCGGGCGGGCTGCCGTCGCCGTCTGGCTGTGGCAGCCCGCCGTGGAGGGAGAGGGTGCTTGCGAGCGCGCTAACCGGCGCGTCCGATCACTGGTAGCTCGCGCCCGGGCCCGGACCCGAGTAGGCCGAGCCTGAGCTCGAGCCCGATCCCGAGCTTCCGCTCGAGCCGCCCATGTTCGGGCACGGGTGTTTCGACTGCGTGCCCGATGGCGGGGTCGTTTTCTGCGTCTGCGACGGCGTGCTCGGCGTCGTCGTGGTGCTCGGCGTCGTCGTGGTGCTCGAGCTCGTCGCCGCCGAGGCGCCCGCGATGCCCGCCGCCGCGCCGCCGGTTGCGAGCGCGCCCGCCACCATCGTCGCCTGGAGCATTCTGGATATGCGCATCTGGTGAGACCTCCTTGGGTCGGTGTGATTGCTGCTCCCACACACCTTGCGCTCGCCTGCTAAGGACAGCCGGTGGCCTCCGTAGGGGTTCTGTAAGCGGCTGAAGCGCCTTCTCGCGACCTGGGCGAGCAGCCTAGGCCTTTCGCCGAGGCGGCCCGCCTGCGTGAGGAGCCGCTGCTACAAGGATGTGCAGATGCGCTTGATCGCACCAGCCCTGAAGCCCGCAGGCGCTGCTGCGCCACGGCGCCTGCTCGCCTGCGCGCTGGCAGCGATCGGCTGCTTCGGCTCGGCCGCAGCCGGGGCGCGCGCGCAGGTGCTGCTTCCACCCGGAGGCGGGGTCTTCACAGGCCTCAGCGGCGGCTCCTACAGCTCCTTCTCGAGCCAGATCGGAAAGCACCCGGCCGTGGACGGTGTGTTCGTCACATGGGGGCGCTCCTTCGCCTCCGCCTTCGGACAGGCCCGCGCGAACCACGCCCGCCTGATGCTCCACATCTCAACCGCCCAGGGGTACGGGGCCCCCGAGCAGATCACCCCGCTGGGCATCGCCCGCGGACAGGGAGACGGCTACCTGCTGAGCCTGAGCCAGGCCATCGCCCAGAGCGGCGAGCCCGTCTACATACGCCTGCTCCCCGAGATGAACCAGGCCAACAACGCCTACTGCGCCTTCAACAACGATGGCTCCTCGCGCGGCCCCTCCCACTCCCCCGCAAGCTTTCGGGCGGCCTGGCGGAGGAGCGTCCTGATCCTGCGCGGTGGAAGCGTGGCCGCGATCGACTCCCGGCTGCACACGCTCGGCCTGCCGCCCGTGCGCGGGGCCCAGGCGAGCACGCTGCCGCTGTCGCCCGTCTCCTTCCTGTGGGTCCCCCAGACCGCCGGCTCGCCCGACACCCAGGCCAACAGCCCCGGCGCCTACTACCCGGGAGACGCCTACGTCGACTGGGTCGGTACCGACTTCTACAGCCTCTACCCCAACTTCAGCGGACTGCAGCGCTTCTACGCCGAATACCCCCGCAAGCCCTTCGTCTTCGGCGAGTGGGCCCTGTGGAACGGCGATGACCCCGGCTGGGTCACCCAGCTGTTCTCCTTCATCGCCTCCCACCCGCGTGTGCACATGGCCCTCTACAACCAGGGCGAACGCGAAGACGGCCCCTTCCGCCTCTCCCGCTATCCCAGCTCGCGCCGCGAGATCAAGCAGCTGATCGCCTCGCCGCGGTTCCTCGCCTACACGCCCGAGTGGCAGGCACGCTAGCGGGGAAATCATGCGCGCCGTATCAGCGCTCAGCCGGCTCGGGCGCCCGCGCGAGCTACGTACCAAGGTGAGCAGCCGACGACGTTCAGCCCGCGCCTGGAAGCCATCAAACCTCGAGCTCCCGCTCAGACGCGAGGCTGGCAATCGCCGCAGCGACCCGCTCAACCTGCTGTTGGTCCAAGGTCTCGGGACGCTCCCGCAGCCAGCTGGCGAGCCTCGAGCCGTGAACGTAGACGCAGCCGTCATCCTCCACCAGCTGTGCTGGGAAGTCTGACCAGAAGACCACCGTCGGTTGAACCCATGCCCGGATACCCGACCGGCGTTCAATCTCATCCTTGGTGCGCGCCGCCGCCCCGGCCGCTTGTGGGCGCACACTCCTCAGAGGAGTGGTTCGATCGGGATCGTGGCGTGGCCGCACGTGCGTTACACCCTTGCGAATCTCGACGCTTCCACGCGGGTTCTTGGTCTCCAGCAAATACACGCCGGCCGGACCCACGGCGATGTGATCGATGTTCCCGCCAGGTCCCTGTATGTCATGCGCGAAGCTCCACCCCGCCCTCACGAGCGGTTCGAGCGCGCGCTCGGTCTTGCGCTCCCCCTCCGCACCGAGATGCCAGTTCTCGACGTACTCCGGCGGACTACCTCGAACCCACGCCCAGATCCCTCCTCCAAACCCCGCGAGGGCTCCGCCAGCCCATGAAGCCACATGCCCTTCGACGAGCAGGATGGCCATGCTCACGAGGAGCAGCGGACCCACGATAAACGCCATCCCGCGCCGGATCCCACGCTGCCAGCTGCGCAGGCCGGCCTCGTAACGCCTCTCCGCATATACGCCCGCGGCGGGAGCTCGTCGTGCGAATGCCATGCGCCGTCATCGGCACCTATGCGGAACTGTTTTAGTAAGTGATCTATGCAGTGGACGCGGCGGGCAGCTCACTCCTCGACCGAGAACCGCACCCGCGCGTGCGCGAAGCGCGCCACGCAGCCCGTGCCGAGAGCCACCGCCGGCGTGAGGCAGCCGGCGCCCTCCGGCGTGGCGCCCTGCTCGGCCAGCAGGATCCCCGCCTCTCCCAGCATCCGCGCCGTGGCCAGGTAGCCGGGGTGCCCCTCCGCCTCGAGGTTCGCCCGCAGCTCGCGCCCCGAAGGCGTGCGCGCCCGCACAGCCATCCGCCAGCGCCAGCCCTCGAGACGCTCCGCCGCCGGTCCGAAGCCCGAGGAGGGGCCCAGGCGGCCCATCACCGCCGCTATTGGGCGGCGCACCCCCGGCCTCGCCCGGGCCAGGCTGCGCAACCCGATCTGCATGCCCGACAGCGCGCCCGCCACCGCCCAGCGCGCCGGCAGCGTCGCCGTCCCGCCGCCCAGCGCCATGCCCTCGCGATACACGAACGGCTGCGGCGGGCGTCCCTGGGCCGCCGCCAGCAGCGTCGCTGTGCGGTGGATCACCGCGGGATTGATGAACGGGGCGGGCGCCATCGGCACGATCACCGCCCCGCTGAAGCCACGTCGCGGGGCCAGGCCGATCGGGCTCACGCGGCGCACCGCCGCGGCCGCCGCCGGGTCGGTGATCAGCACCGCCGGGTCCTCTATCAGCGCCGCCTCGTCCGAGCCCGCCACCGTCGCGAGGCTCTGGAAGGTCCCGCCCGACATCCCGTCCGAGAGCCGGGGCAGCCCCGGCGGCGGGGTGAAGGCCACCTCGAGATCCGCCTCCGAGAGGCCCTCGCCAAAGCGCTCGCGCGCCCGTTCCTCCGCCAGCGCCACCAGCAGATCGGGTGGCAGAGCCTCGAAGCCACACACCTGCACCACCTTCACCCCCGCCGTCGAGGCCGGCCCGTGGAAGTCCTCGATGATCGAGCGCACGAACGGCATCTCGCCGGTCAGATCCGCGTAGTGGGAGCCGCCGGCCACGCACGCCTCGATCACCGGACGCCCGTAGAGGGTGTAGGGACCCACCAGGTCCAGGACCACGCGCGTGCGCGCCGCCATCCGCGCCAGCGACGCCTCATCGGCCACGTCCGCCACGAGCGTCTCCGGGGCGCTCACCCCGAGCGACGCGAGCACGCTCTTCACCTTTCCCGCATCGCGCGCCGCCGCCGCCCAGCGCAGGCCCGTCTCCTGCGCGCGCCCGGCCAGGTAGGCCGCCACGCGCCGACCCGTCACGCCCGTCGCACCGAAGACCACCACGTCCAGATCGCGATCGCTCATCGCGCTGAACATACGCCTCTCAGCGGCCGGCCGCCACCCCCGGCGCCCCGCCGCCCGTGAGCCTCGTCAGCTCGCGCAGCAGGCCGTCCATCCCGGTGATCTCATATGCCGCGCGCTGGCGTCCCGCCCCGCCGCCGCGCGCCAGCAGCGAGCGAAGGCCCATCAGCTCCTCCTCGCAGTCGAGCTCCGCCGCGTACGGAGCCGCCAGCGACAGCGCCGCCTCGAGCAGCTCGCTCACCGGGCGCAGCGCCCCGTCCGCGTCCGGCAGGCGCGCGCGCACGCCGTAGCGGGCCGCCCTGAACGCGCCCTCCTCGAGCACCTCCGCCGGGGAATCCGCGTTCGGGCCGGGCTCCGCTTCGGCCTCGTGCCGGGCCAGGCAGTGCGCCAGCGCCACCAGGCCCGTTGTGTCCTGCAGCGCCGACTGCACGTCCAGCGCCCTGATCTCCACCGTGCCCAGGCGCGGGTGCGGGCGCATCTTCCACCAGAACCATGTGTAGTCGGGCACGTCCGCCGCCCGCGCCAGCAGGCGCGTGGCCTCCTCGAAGTCCGCGAAGTCACGCATCGCCCGCGGCACCCCCGAGCGCGGCCAGCCGCGGACCGTCACCTCGCGCGCCGAGGCCAGGCCCGTGTCGCGACCGTGACGAAACGGCGAGTTGGCCGCCAGCGCCTGCAGCAGTGGGAGGTGGTGGCGCATCCCGTTGAAGGCCCTGATCGCCGTCTCCGCGTCCGGCATCCCGATGTGGATGTGGAGGCCGCTCACCGGCGTGGCCACCGCGTCCCCCAGCAGATCGCGGATGCGCTCGTAGCGCTCCTTGTCCGTGATCTCCGCCTCGCCCTCCCGCGCCGAGGGATGGGCGCCCGATCCGAGCAGCCCGGCCCCCGTCGCGATCACCGCCCGGCGCAGGCCGCCCAGCGTCACCGCCGCCTCGCCCGCGCTCGAGCACACGTCCGTGATCAGCTCGACCTGGCAGGCGTGCAGCTCGCTCTCCACCGTGCCGTCCACCGGCCCCAGGCGCTCCTGCACGGCAGCCGAGGCGTTCGTCTGGCGCCCCGTGACCGGGTCCACCAGGAACAGCTCCTCCTCCACGCCCACCGAGAAGGGCCTCTCCGAGCCGAACGCGTTCGGTATGTCCTCGGCCGCACTCATCAACACCATCTTCCCTCACTGCTCGAAGCCGAACCCGCTCCCCCCTACTCCGGTGCGTCCCCGCTCTCGCTCTGGCCCGACTTCCCCGCCGGTGCGGAGCGATCGCGGCGGTAGCGACCGGGATCGATGCGCACGGCCAGCACGAGCATCACCGCGATCGCTCCCACCTCCACCGCGATGAACGCCTGGCTGGAGAAGCCCACGATCGAGCCGAGCACACCCATCGAACCCACCAGGAGCAGGATCGCGGCCACCGTCACGCGCCCACGGGCGCGGATGCCCGCTCGCCCGAAGCGCTTCAGCTCGCCAGGGCGCTTCAGCTCGCGCGCAGACACAGACCTTCCCCCTGACTGGATCGCCATGGATACGTAATCGACCGTTTACGCCGAGACTTGAAAGAGTCCCAGCAACCGGAACATATGTTTAGTACGGCTCAGCCGGACAGGTTCTCGAAGACCGCCGCCATCCCCTGGCCGCCGCCGATGCACATCGTCTCGAGGCCGTAGCGCCCGCCGCGACGGCGCAGCTCGTGCAGGAGCGTCGTCATGATCCGCCCGCCCGTCGCGCCGATCGGGTGCCCGAGCGAGATGCCAGAGCCGTGCACGTTCACGCGCTGCAGGCCGTCCGGCAGCTCCCACTCGCGCAGAACCGCGAGCACCTGTGCCGCAAAGGCCTCGTTCAGCTCGATCAGATCCATGTGCGCCATGCTCAGGCCGGCGCGCTCGAGCGCCCTGCGCGTCGAGGGCACCGGCCCGATGCCCATCGTCTCCGGCGCCACCCCCGCCACCGCCCAGGAGACCAGGCGCGCGAACGGCTCCAGGCCGAGCTCGGCCGCCTTCTGGGGGTGCGTCACGATGCACACCGCCGCGCCGTCGTTCTGGCCGCTGGCGTTGCCCGCCGTGACCGTCGCCTCGGGGTCGCTGCCAGACATGATCGGACGGAGCTTCGCCAGCCGCTCGAGCGATGTGTCCGCACGCGGATGCTCGTCGCGCTCGAGCGTGAGCTCCCCCTCCCTGCGGGTGCTCACAGTGACCGGGACGATCTCCTGCGCGAAGGTGCCGTCCTGTTGCGCGGCCAGCGCCAGCTCGTGGGAGCGCAGCGCCAGCTCGTCCTGCTCCTCGCGCGAGATCCCGTACCGGCGGCGCAGGTTCTCGGCCGTTTCGATCATCCCGCCCGGCATCGGGTGGGCGCTGCCGCCGGCCGTCACCCTGCCCCGCGCCAGTCGGTCCTCGAGCGCCACGCTCGAGCCCTTCACGCCCCAGCGCATGCCCGTGGCATAGAACTCCGCCTGGCTCATGCTCTCGGCGCCCCCCGCCAGCACCACCTCGGCCGCCCCCGTCTGCACCTCCATGCAGCCGAGCATGATCGCCTGCAGGCCCGCCCCGCAGCGACGGTCCACCTGCAGCCCCGGCACCTCGATTCCAAGCCCCGCCTCGAGCGCCGCCACCCGTCCGAGCGCCGGCGCCTCGCCGTTGGGATAGCCCTGGCCGAGCACCACGTCGTCGATCTCCGCCGCCGGCAGCCCGGTGCGGCGCACGAGCTCCTCGATCACAGCGGCCGCCAGCGTCGTGACGGACACGTCGCGGTACATGCCGCCGAAGCCGCCCACGGCGGTCCTCAACGGCTCACAGATGACGGCGTCGCGCACGGCCGGAGAGCCTATCCGAGCAGGAACTCTCCCCTGGCGACCATCACCGCCGAGCCACCCACCCGCACGCTCTCGATTCGCTCCCCTGAGCCCTCGGCGAACGCGTAGAGCAGCGAGGGCCGCTCGATCTCGGCGCCCTGGCTGACCTCGATCTCATCGCCGAAGCCGATGCGCCCGTGGCGGGCGAGGTGAACCGCCAGCGGTCCGGCCGCCGAGCCCGTGGCCGGGTCCTCGGGCACGCCCAGGGCCGGCGCGAACATCCGCGTCTTCCAATGCCGTCCCGAGCCGGCGAAGCAGTTCACGCACGTCTGGCCGAGCTCGGCCAGGACGCCCAGGTCGGGGCGCAGAGCCGCCACCGCCTCGGCGCTCTCGAGCTCCACGTACAGGTGGTGCGGGCCGTTGTCATAGACCTCGATCGGCAGGCCCGAGCGTGCCACGCCGAGCGCCGCCAGCAACTCGACCTCGCGCTCGTAGGGTGCCCAGCTGGGCACCGGCTGGCTCATCCAGCCGGACACCACCACGCCGCCCTCGCGACGAAGTCGAACAGAGACCGCGCCGGCGCCCGTCTCCAGGGTCACCTGCTCGCGCGCGAGCGCGGTGCCCACGACCACGGCCGTCCCCAGCACCGGGTGCCCGGCGAACGGCAGCTCGGCGGCGGGGGTGAAGATCCGGATCGCCACGTCCCCGCCCGCCCGCGCCGGGAGCACGAACACGCTCTCCGAGAGCCTCAGCTCCCGCGCCAGGCGCTGCATGTCCTCGGCGGAGATGGAGCGGGCGTCGGTGAACACCGCCAGCTGGTTGCCCTCGAGCTTGCGGTCCGTGAACACGTCCAGCAGCACGTAGCGCACCGCCCCCGCCGCCCGACCCGGGTCCGGGTCGAAGGCCGCCAGGGTGTCGATCGGCGCGCTCACCCCGGTCAGCCTACGCTACCCCGATAGGCTCGAAGGCAACACCGGTGCGGCGAGATCTGGAGGAGCGAGGGATATGAGCGAGGTTGTTCTCAAACAGGTGGACGACGGGGTGGCCGTGCTCACCCTCAACAGGCCCGAGCGCCTCAACGCCTGGACGGCGGAGATGGAGAACGCCTACTTCGGGATGCTCGAGGAGTGCGCGGGCTCGCCCGAGGTGCGCGTCATCGTCGTCACCGGCAGCGGTCGCGGCTTCTGCGCGGGCGCCGACATGAAGGACCTGCAGGCCATCGGCGACGGCAGCCTCGATACCTCCGGGCACGCCGTCGAGCGCCGGCCTCAGACCTTCCCGATGTCCATCCCCAAGCCCATCGTCGCCGCCATCAACGGTGCCTGCGCCGGCATCGGCCTCGTGCAGGCCCTGATGTGCGACGTGCGCTTCGCCGCCGAGGGAGCCAAGCTCACGACCGCCTTCGCCCGCCGCGGGCTGGTCGCCGAGCACGGGATCTCCTGGTTGCTGCCGCGCCTCGTGGGCCCCGCGCGCGCGCTCGACCTGCTGCTCTCCGGCCGGGTCGTGCTCGCCGAGGAGGCCTTCGGCCTGGGGCTGCTCAACCGCGTGATCGCGCCAGACTCGCTGCTCGAGCAGACCCTCGACTACGCCCGCGAGATCGCCCTCAGCTGCTCGCCCGCCTCGATGGCCACGATGAAGCGCCAGGTCTACGCCGACCTCCAGCGCACCCTGCCCGAGGCGCTGGGCGAGGCCGACCAGCTGATGCTCGACTCCTTCACGGCCCCCGACTTCGTCGAGGGCGTCACCAGCTTCCTCGAGCGCCGCGACCCGCGCTTCGCGGCGATCGGGGCTTCCTAGCTCGAGAGCCATCGAAGCACTGCCGGGCGACGCCCGGCCCGCTCACTGCGGGCCGGGCGCGTCTCGTCAGGCGGCTGGGCTCAGATGCCCTGGCCGTAGTTGCTGCAGGTGGCTTTGAATGACGGGTTCGGGCTCGAGCTGAGCTGGTTGAGCACGTTCTGCAGCGCGGGCGAGTCGTCGAACATCCCGATGTGCGCGACACCGTCACTCGGGCACTGGCTCTGGATCGTGATGTTGGTCACGTTCGACCCGCTCAGGAACGCATGCGTGTACGGGGTTACGACCTCGTCGTGCGTGGTCTGGATCACCACGTAGCGCACTCCGGAGACGACCGGATCGCCGCTTCCGAACAGCTTCTTGACGAACGCCGAGGTTTCCTCCTGTTCGGGAAGCGCGGGCGCCCCGAGGAATTCGAGCAGGCCTCCGACCAGTTCGCTCGCGAACGGGAACACTTCGAGGAGCTTCGTCGCACCGCTGAGAGTGGTGCCGTGGTTGCTCGGCGAGAGCCCGATCAGCTCGTTCACCTTGGCGGCGCCGCCGAGCAGCTTGATGTAGTAGTTGGGCATCATCCCGCCCTGGGAGTGCCCGACCAGATCGACCTTCGATGCGCCCGATTTGGAGAGCACCTGGCCGACGAACGTCTTCAGTTCTTCGGCTGACTTTTCGATGTGGCCGAGGCCGTCGATGCGCGGCCCGATGAACGGCCACAGTTCCAGCGAGGCCAGCGTCGCACCGTAGTTGAACGAGTACACGCAATAGCCTTCGTTTGCCAGCAATGGCGCGAGCGTGACCCAGTTGGAGCCCTCGTCCGCGAGCGTCGCGTGGACCAGCACGACCGGGTACGGATGCGCCGAGCTCGGCTTGCAGCTGTTGTTGGCCCCTACCACGCTTTCCGGTTCCCACGTCTCATTCCAGATGGCATCCCCGAGCGCGGTGCCGCCATACGGAACCGAGTACTTCGCGCTCGCCGTGGCCGGCGCCCCGACCGCCATCAGCACAGCGAGCATCGCAACGAACATCATCGCCTTGACCTTCAGCATCTGACCCTTCCCCCTTGTTGTCCCCATCGGTTCGACCGCTCGAAGCCCGATGACGGCGTCTTGCGGCTACTTCCCCTGTTCGAGCATTCGCATCATACGGTCGGGCCCGGCTCACGGCGTGCGCGTCGATCAGACCCGCCGCACGCGCACACCGCCGAGCTCGATCAGATCGCGCCCGCCGGGCAGCTCGGCCGGCGTCTGCACGGCGATCTCGACGATCCCTTCCCCACGCTCGTCGAGCGCCTGCTCGAAGCGGACCTCGCCGCGGTCGAGGGCCAGTCGCGGGCCGCCGTCCTGCCCGTCCTGCACCCCGACGCCCAGCACCTCGCCCCAGCGCGCCGCCACGCCGGCGGGGTCCCCAACCGCCACCGTGACGCCGGCCAGGTGCCCCGGGGCCGGCTCCGCGATCAGCCCGGTCCAGGACGGCCCTCCCCAGCGCCAGGCGCCGAAGGGGTTGGAGCGGTCGAGCGAGACGATCGCCCCGCGCATGTCCGCCGGGTGCAGGTGCGTGCCCGATATGTCCGGTAGATCCAGCTGCCAGACCACGCGTACGCCGAGGGCGGCCGCGCGCTCGCGGGCACCCTCGAGATCCTCGATGTCGAAGATCGCCATGTAGCCGCCGTCGCCGCCGTGGCGCTCCAGCCAGCGTCCGACCGCCGTCGGCTCTGTGGTGGGCGAGATCACCTCGATGAAGCAGTCGCCGATCGCGAACACCACGTTGGCCAGGCCGAACTCGCCCACGCCGGGATCGCGAAACGGCTCGCCGAGACCGAGCGCCGAGCGCAGCGCCTCGGCAGCCGGCTCGAGGTCCCTCGCCGCCAGCACCGCCTGGCGCAGGCGCACTCGTGGAGAGGACGGGCTCATCTCCGCAAGACTACAGACAGCTCACAGTGTCGATCGGACCGTGGATCCGTCGTTCACTGGAATGTCTCTCGCGTCTGCCGGTCTCCGCATCCGTGTAAGACCGCATCCGCGTAAGACGGCGTTTGCTTGCAAGAAGCCGAAGCTTGCGCGTGGTTGGTGGTTCGCGCGGAAAGTGGGCGTTTCTAACAGGATCCAAACTCGCATACAAACAGTCTCGTAACAGCCACCCGCTTAGCTTCGCCGCTCACCGTCGGATTCCGGACCACGGAGGGGACATGGAGCAACATGACAGCGGGCAGCACAGGCAGGACGAGCACCAGACACGACTGATCTCGCGTGCGGTCAAGCGCGCCCAGGAGGGCGATCGGGAGGCGATCGGCTTCCTCTATGCGCGTTACGCGGACAACGTCTGCGGCTACGTGCGCAGCATCGTCCGCGATCAGCACGAGGCCGAAGACGTCACCCAGCAGGTCTTCGCGAAGCTGATCCACGTGATCGGCAAGTACCAGGAGCGCGACGTGCCCTTCTTCGCCTGGATCCTGCGCGTCTCGCGCAACGTGGCCGTCGATCACATGCGCCGCCAGCGAGCGATTCCCGTCGAAGAGGTCAGGACGAGCGATGAAAGCCAGGACCGGACCGGAGCCGAGCGCATGAGCGATCTCCGCGATGCGCTCGCCACGCTCCCTCGCGACCAGCGCGAGGTGCTGGTGCTGCGCCATATCGCGGGCCTCTCCCCTGTGGAGATCGCAGAGCGCACGGGACGCTCGGAGGGGTCTGTGCACGGCCTGCACCATCGCGGGCGTCGTGCGCTGAAGGCCGGCCTCACCAGTCGCGGAGCAATGCCCTCGACGCTGCGCTCGAACGCCGCCCGCAACGAGATCGCGCGCTAGACGCCGCGCGCTCATTCGGTGGGCTCCGGATAGGAGCTGCGGGTGATGCGGCGGGCGACACGGCCGCTGTCGATGTCCGCGAGGTAGTAGAGGACGGAGAAGGACACGAAGTCCTCGACCGAGACTCCCAGCCTCGAGCTTTCCTCCGCGATCGCCTCCCAGGCGAACGTGTCGAGCTGCAGCGTCAGAGACCGCTCCGGCACGGCGTCCCGCGGGCGTCCCGTCCGGGAGTCGCTCACGTTCGCCCTCGTTGGAATGACGACACACTTCTATTCAACGCCCGCCACGCCCCAATGCTCGCACCGCCGGCCCCCGTCACAGGGACCAAAAAAGGCTGGTTATGCTCGCGCTCTTGGCCCTGAGGAGAACGGCCTCGGGTGGGCGAGGTCGGCTGGAGTGAAGGCAGGGTCATGGCCAAAGGTCCGCCGCAGCCGCGAGCGCAGCGAGGCGTAGCGCCTCACAGCATCGCTTCTACGTCCCCGCATGATGTCAATTTCCATGAGCCTGCGATGCACGTCTTCGTCGTATGGCTGGAGCGTCGCCAGACGCTCCAGCGAGCGCGCCGCGCCGTCGATGAGACGCAGCTCCATGCGAATCTCGGCGAGGCGGCTCAACCCCGCGCAGGCGAGCTCGTGGAGGCGATGGCGCTCGAGCATCGTCCACTCGGCATAGGGAAGCTCCGCCAGGAAATCCCCGCGGTAGATCGCAAGGGCGCGCTCGATCTGCGCCGCGGCCCGCTTCGGATCGCGCTCGACACAGGCCAGCCCCGCCGTCAGGTGCGCCTCGAACTCGTCGGCGTCGACCACCACGTGCTCGAGGTTGAGGCGATAGCTGCCGTAGCCCGCCGCGATGAACGCCGACTGCTCGCGCAGGCCGCGCTGGGGCTCGAGCTTGCGACGCAGGGCGTGCACGTAGTAGCGAACGCTCGCGCCGATCGCATAGTCGGCGCCGGGCCAGATGCTCTCGCCGATCTCGTCGACCGCCACCGAGCGGTGACGCGCCGCCACCAGGTACTTGAAGACCTGCCCGGTGCGCTGCTCGAGCCAGGCGCCGTCGAGCTCGCCCTCGGCGGACTCCACGACGGTCTTGCCGAGCGTGGCGATCCGCAATCTGGGCTCGGTGCCCTTCTGGCGACCGGTGCGCTCGCGCCGATCGTTGGGCAGTCCCGGACGCAGATGCACACCGATCCGCTCAGCCCCTGCGCCCGCTGTGCCGATGCGCCCCGCGGCGATCCACATCGCGCTCGGGCCCTCGGGCGTGGCGATGTCCACGCGCATCTCCGGCAGGGCGCCGTCGTGGGCCAGGGCCAGCTCGGACAGGCAGGCTGCCGCGAGCACCGTCTCGGGGCGACGGCAGCCGAACAGCGTGCAGCAGCTCAGATCGCCCTCCGTCAGGCCGCGCGCCTGGATCAGACGGGCAGCCTCGCGGTTGCGGCAGATGATCCGCCCCCGACCGTCCAGGACGAGCATCGCGTAGGGGAACTCCCTGAAGGCCTCCAGCTCCAGCGACGAGCGAACCGGCATCCGTGCGCGGGTCGACAACTGCTCCATCCCCCCAATCGTCGTTACCATAAAACCTCAATTACATCTCTTCCCGCAGACGGCCTCCCTCAAAGCATGCGGGCATATGTCAAAAAGAGATGATCAGAATGTACAGTCAGATCTCCAGGATTCGCTCTACAACTGTCCATGATTCGCCCTGCAATTGTCCAAGGTTCGCCCGGCAGCCAGAATGAACGTAACCCGCACCACTACATACTGTCGAGTGTGAAATGTCAAGGGCGATTGCCTATCCTCGACAGCGACATGGGGAGTGAGTGCGCATGAGACGCCCCCAGCTGATCGTCGCCGCGATCATCCTGGCGGGACTGGCGGGCACGGCGATCGCGCTTGCGAGCCGCGAAGGCAACGCGCAGTTCACCGCGCGGCAGCAGGGCCTGCTGCCGGTCAGCGCCGCCGCCGTGCAGCGGCTGCTGCTCACCACCAGCGACCCACGCCCCGGCTTCGCCGGGCGCGCACGGGACGCCAGCTGCCTTTCGGCGGACGATCTCGCCCTCGGCAACCCCTGGACGTGCCTGGTGCGCTATCCGCGGCTCCCGCGCATCCGCTACCGCATGACCGTGTACGCCGACCGCTCGATCCAGGGCAGCGGCCTGCCCGAGGGCGCCACCCACGGCACGGCGCTGAGCGTCAGGGGCTGCTGCGTGGGCCTCTCCTAGAGCGCGAGGCTAGAGCGCGACGGGGGACCGGTCGAGCTCGGCGCGCAGCTTGCGCAGCGCGCGGTAGATCCGCCCCTCGACAGCGCTCTCGCCGTCGCCGAGGATCCGTGCGACGTCGCGCAGCTTGAGATCGGCCCCGAAGCGCAGCGCGAGCGCCTCGCGCTCGTCCTCTCCGAGCGTGGCCAGCGCCCGCTGCAGCTCGTCGCGGTGCTCGACCGCCGCCATGCCCGCATCGGACTGCTGCGAGGGCGAGTCAGCGGCGACCGTGCGCAGCACGCGCTCCTCGTGGGTCTGGCGGCGGGCATGGTCGCGCAGCAGGTTCAGGGCGATCGCGAACAGCCAGCGGCGCTCGCTGCCCCGCCGCGGATCGAAGCGCTGGCGGGAGCGCAGCACGCGCTCGAAGGTCTCCGAGAGCAGGTCCTCGGCGAGCGCGCGGTTGCCCGTGCGGTAGGCGAGGAAGGAGAACAGGCGCTCGGCGTGCTCCTCGAAGAGCCGCTCGAAGGCGTCGGGGCGCATGCGCCTGGCGGGCTGCGCCGGGACGTGGCGCACGCGCGTGCGCGAGGCCAGGCGAGTCGAGGGGGCGGGTGTCAGTTCGTGGGCCATTGATCTCCGTGGTCGATGCGCTCGGTGGAAAGACGGACGTGACGCCCCGGGAGGAGGACAACATCCCGGGGCGTCACGTCTTGCTGCGCTACAGAGCCTCGATCGCGACTCCTCGACCGCTCAGGCCACGCACAGGTGGTAGCTGTGCTTGGCCGTCACCGTCTTGCCGTCGCTGAGGGTGATCGAGACTTCGATCTTGGTCGCTCCGCTGGAGCACGGCAGGTTGACCAGTTCGACGTTCGCCGAGGCCTTCTTGCCGCGGATCGTTTTGAGGTGCTTGCCGTTGACCTTGACCGTCACCCGGCGGACCTTCGCGCCGTGGGGCACTCTCACGTGGATCTTGATCCGGCGGCTGCTGGTCGTCACTTTCCTGCTCGTCTGCGAGCCCAGGACGCTGCCGCTCGGCGCCGCGTTGACGACCGTGTAGTTGTTGACGACGTCACCGGCGTAGTTGTTGGTTATGTTCGTCGGGTTGAAGCTGTTTTCGTTGCAGTTGTAGTTGTTGTTCCCGTTGCCGCTGCCGTTGCCGTTGCCGTTGCCGTTGCCGGTGCCGTTGCCGCTTCCGTTGCCATCACCGCCGTTGCCACCGCCGCCGCCGCCACCGCCACCGCTCCAGCTGGCCGTTGCGGAGTAGCCGTGACCGCCGCTGTTGCCGCCGTTGCCACCGCCGTTGCCGTTCCCGTTGCCGTTGCCGTTGCCGCTGCCGATTTCGCCGTTGTTGTTGTTCGTGTCGCAGTTGTTGCCGTACTGGGCGACCGCGGCGTTGCTCGAGGAGGAGCCAGAGCCCCCGCCGGCGAGCACGCTGCCCGTGGTCGCGGCGAGCAGGCCGACGGTCAGGCCGACCACCGCCAGGCGCCGGGCGCCGGCGCGACCGCCAGAGCCAGACCGCGTGTGCGCCATCGCTGAAGTCTTGATCCGATCGAGCTCCAGGGGGCTCGCCTCGGGGCGCTCCTTGCGCAGGCGCTGAGCGACGCCCTCGACCTCGCGCTGTGCGTCGTTCTTACGCCTCATCTCAGTCTCCTTACGTCCTTGTTTGCGGTCGGCCGGGAGGATCTGTGTCCGGCCTCTGCACCCATATACGTTTGGCGGGGGCCTTTTCCGACGCGGCCCGCGTGAATCAGTTCGACGATCCGAAACCTCCTCACAGGCTCGTGAGGGCGAACTTGCCCGAGGCCAGCGCTTCGAAGCGCAGTCGCGGCGCGGCCGCTTCCCAGCTGCGCGGGTCGCTCGAGGCCAGGCGGCGGGCCGCGTTTCGCAACCCCTCCTCCAGCGGGTCCAGCGCGATCGCGCGGGCGATGGCCGCGCGCGGATCGATCCCGGCGGCGGCGCGGGCGACCCCCAGCCAGAAGGCGTCTTCCCAGCTGTGGGGCTCGAGCCTCGCGGCGCTGGCCATCGCGGGCACGGCCGCCTGGGCAAAGCCCTGGCGCAGATCGCAGACCCCGACGATCACGTAGGCCTGCGGACGCTTGGCGGAGAGCGAAAGCGATGAGAGCGCCTCGCGCTTGGCGGCCACGCAGTCGCCCCGCCGGAGATCCTGAGCGCTCGAGTGCAGGCGCGCGTAGGAGGTGGCGATCAGCAGCGGCGCCACCGCGAGCGCCAGCCACCCGAGCGCCACGAACGTCCTGGGAGCGGGCAGCCCGCGCGGCCCGCTGCCGCCGCGACCGCGGCGGGCGAGCGCGAGCCCCGCGAGCATCGGCACGGCGAGCGTGACCGCCGGCATCTGCCAGTCCCAGTCGAAGGCCTGGTGGATCGACCAGGCGAGCGTGGCTGCGAAGAGGGCCGCGTAGAGCCCTCGATCCGGACCCCTGACACGAGCCAAGAGGCCAGCGAGGATCCCGAGGACGACGAGCGCGATCAGGGCGAAGCCCACCAGCCCGAGCTCGGCCAGGGCCTGCAGGTAGAGGGAGTGGGCGTCGGCCACGTACAGCGGTTCGCTGCGGTAGCGGGGGTAGTAGAGCTGGTAGGTGCCGGCGCCGGTCCCGCGCAGCTTCTGCGTGTCGTAGATGTGGAGGGCGGCCTTCCACAGGGACAGGCGCCCGTTGTTGGTCACCTCCGAGAGGCGGTCGCGCGTTTGCACGGTCTGCCCGGCGGTGTTGGTGTGCACGAAGCGCTCGTACTGACGGTGGGCGAAGCCGAAGCCGCCCAGGGCCAGGACGAGCGCCAGCACGAGCGCGCCACAGCCCGCCGCGAGCCCCAGGCGCACGCGGCGGGGCGGCGGCGAGCGCACGAGCCGCAGCGTCGCCAGGCGGCCGTCCAGCAGCAGCGTGAGGCCGCGCAGGGCGCCCGCGGCGAGCATGCAGGCGCCGACCACGATCGCCACGTGGCGGCCCTGGGCCACGGCCGCGGGGCTGGTCGCCTTCGTGGTCGCCAAGAGCGTTGCGTCCCAGGCGGAGCGCAGGGCGATGGCCGTCGGCGGGACGACCGCGATCAGGGCGCCCGGCAGGGTGTGAAGGCGCGTGAGCAGGCAGTAGGCGAGCAGGCCCACGGCCGTGACGCCGAGCGCTCCGCGCGAGAAGGTCAACAGCAGCGTGGCTGCCACACCGGGAAGGACCGCGGCCGCGAGTATCCGCACGCTCCAGTGCCCGGCGCGATCGGCGCTCAGATGGAAGGCGAGGATCAGCGCGATCGCCGCCATCATCCCCTCTGCGTTCCAGTAGGTGAGCGGGTAGTTGAGGCGTTCGTCGTAGAAGCTGCTCGCGGTCGGCCACAGATGCGGGAGCACGCGTGAGACCAGGCCGATCAGGCAGACGGCGACCAGCCCTGCGACGAGGCAGCGCAGGACCCAGTCGACGTGGCGGCGGGTGTAGCGCAGCGAGCCGAACAGGGCCAACGCGAGCAGGTAGAGCAGGGTGCGGTCATAGCTGTCGAGCGTGCGCGCGGTGGCGTGCGACCACAGCGTCGAGGTCAGCTGCCAGGCGGCGTAGAGGGCCAGCCCCCCGAGCGGCACGGCGAGCGCGCGGCTGAAGCCCTCGAAGGGACGCGCGGCGAGCGTCGTTCGCAGCACCAGCGCCTGGGCGAGGAGGATCGTGGCGAAGCCGCTCGCGCTGGGGAAGTAGCCGCCGGCGTTGAAGGACAGGTAGACCAGGACACCGGGAGGCAGGAGCGCAAGGCCGATCCAGCCGAGAGCCTCGATCAGGCGCCCTTCGCGCTCGACCGCGAGCTCGTGCTGGGCCACGAGCGGCACGGCCTCAGCGGACACCTCGGCCCCCTCCTACCCGGTGCCTGGGCGGGAATCCGTCCACAACAGTCAAACGTTGCGGCGAGGGCGGTTTTTGCGCTCGGGGACGCCAGAGGCGCCACGGCCCGGCGGGTGGCTCAGCGGCGCTGCCAGGGCCAGGATCGTCGCGGGCGCAGCGCCTCGATCGCGCCGCGGGGAGGCGGCGGGACCTCACCGCCGTCCAGCACCGCGGCGGGGACCTCCTCGGTCAGCCAGGCGGCGAGCGGGCGCAGTCCGGCCTCGCCGAGCTCCTCGGCCATCCCGGGAGCGCGCTTGGTGGCGCCGTGGGCGTCTGAGGCGACGTTGTGGACGAGGCCGTCCCGCACGAGCGCGAGCGCGAAGCGGCGGACCTCGCCGCCGAAGCGCCCCACGAGCGAGCCCGCGGTTATCGAGGTCAGCATGCCGGCGCGCACGAGGAACTCGAGCACGGTGCGGTCGCGGTGAAAGGCCGGGCAGCGCTCGGGATGGGCGATCACGACGCCATGCCCGCCGCGGGCGATGTCGACCAGCATCGCGTCGATGCCGCTGGCGGTGGGAGTGAAGGGGGGCTCGATCAAGAGCCAGCGCCCGCCGCCGAGCGTGAGGCGGGCGAGCTGCTCGGCCGGGAGCTCGAGGGCGCTCGTGAGCGCGATCTCGGCGCCGGCGCGCACCTCCACGGCGATCCCCTCGGCCACGAGGCGCTCGTTGAGCTCGGCCACGAGGCGCGCGATCGTGTCGGGGTCGTTGGGATAGTGCGCGCTCACGTGCGGCGTGGCCACGATCGTGTGAGTGCCGGCGGCGCTCGCGACGCGAGCGAGCGCGAGCGAGCCCTCGATCGTCTCGGGCCCGTCGTCGATGCCGGGCAGCACGTGGCAGTGCAGGTCGATCACGGCTCTACCTTAGGGCGGGCCATGGATGGGGGCCCCGGTAGCCTCTGGCCCTTGGATCGACGGGCGCCCGCGAACGCGATGGATGCCGGCGAGAGGAGGCGTCGAGCGAGCTCGCTCGCACTCGCTCTCCTCCTCGTCACGACCTGCCTCGCGGGCCTCGGCGCGGGCGCCGGCGCCGAGGCGGCCGTCGCGCCCCCGACGGTCACGCAGATCGCGCCGAACAACGGAGCGGAACGGGGCCAGACGCGGGTGAGCGTGACCGGCACGGGGCTCCTCGCGGGCGCCACCGTGAGGTTCGGCGCCGAGCCCGCAACGGGCGTGGAGGTGGAATCGGCGACCCAGCTCAGCGCACAGAGCCCGGCGGGCGCCGGGCTGCAGGCGGTGTCCGTCACGGATGCAAACGGCACCTCGCCCGCGAGCACGGCCGATCAGTACGCCTATGACCCACCGCCCAACCCGCGCTGGCTGGGGCTCAACAACGCCACGGCCAAATACCTCGGCTGGGTCGGGCAGTTCGCGCTGCACGGGATCGTCTATGACCGCAGCTTCGAGATCGAAGCGGGCAGGCTTCCGAGCGAGGATGAACGAGGCACGGAAACGGCCGAATTCGAAAGACGCCTGCGGGAAGACCACGAATACGGCATGACCCCGGTGGTCACGATCGAGTACCGCGGCTACTCGCGCCAGGGCTACGCCTTCGCGTCGGACCCGGAATTCCCCCAAGCGCGCAGCGCCCGCGAAGAAGCCGCCGGCAAGAACACGATCGGGGGCTATGTCGAGGGCTTCGTGCGAACGGCATCCGCGGTCCTGTCGCTGGTGAGCGAGCGCTACCCCGGGATGCGGGTGCTGCTCGAACCGATGAACGAGCCCTGGGGCTACACCACCCCGCAGTTCAACGGCGGCGAGTACGCGGATGTGATCGCGGCGCTCCTGCCCGCGGCCGCCGCCGCGCAGATTCCCGCCGGAGATATCTACGTGGCGGCCACCGGCAAGGGCTGGGTGCCCGCGATGTACGGGGCGCAACCGAGGCTGGGCAGCGAAATCCAAGGTTGGTACCTGCACCCCTACGGCCCACCGTCGGGCGTCGAGGACCAGGACAGCGAAGGCATCCAGTCGCTGCCCCTGATCCAGGCCGCGATGACCTCTGGCCAGAACAACATCATCGTCTCGGAGGTCGGCTATTGCGCCGAAGAGGTCAACAACCCGACGGGCATCGAAGGGGGGGTCGGCTGCCATGGCTTCAGCGTGAAGGACAGCACGGTCGCGGCCAGCGATCTCAGCAGGATGCTGGGCAACAGCCGCCCCTATCAGGAAGCTGGCTGGCTGAGGGCCCTGATCGTCTACTCCCGCAACGACGGCGGCTGGGCGATGCAGAGCTACCCCGAGCTCACGCTGACGAAGTCCGGCGAGGCACTCGAGGCCTTCGCGGACGTGGAGAGCCGCGGGCGCTCCACCCAGGCGCCGCTCGAAGCAGCGCAAGCAGCCCCGCGGAGCGGCCGGGAACTCTTCGAGAGCGGTATCCCCGAACCGGTCTATGCGACCTGGGTACGGCGGCGCTCAGCGCCTTCGTAGCGTCCCCGGCGACGGCCTCTGCGGTCGGGCCGCAGCACCGGACCGGCACGGTTGCCGATCCCGCGCAGCACGAACGCGTCGCGGGTGAGGCTGAAGCGCAGCAGCGGCCGCAGGATCACCAGCCAGTGCCTGGCGATGTAGCGGCGGGGGCGTACTTTCGAGCGCATACCCCTAATACGAACGCGGGCGTGACTTTCCGACACACTCCCTGCGTTTATCGCCCATCGGCATGATTCCCGATAGTCGTCTCCTGCCTTCCGAGTTAGCAGGCATCCTTTTCCGAGTTGGCAGCCAGTGCTCAGCGAACGAGTATCGGCTCGCTGTAGCTGGAGACGTGGGCGCCGTCGTTGACCTTGACGAGCGCCCGATAGAGACCGGGGTGGCGGACGCGCACGACGCGGCCAAAGCGCGAGACGGTGGGGGTGGCGGCTTTGACGACGGTCCCCCCCTCGTTGACCGAGCGCCCTGGCTGGAGCAGCTGGAAGCCGACCAGCGCGCCGGCCTCGGCGGGGGCGACGGTGCCATACAGATAGGCATAGCCGCGCCGGCGGGCATGACGCGCGTGGAAGCTCACGCGCACGGCCACGCTCTCGACGACGACGGGGCTCGCGACTTCGGGCTTGCCGACGGTGACGACGCGCAGCTGGGCGTTTTCGAGCAGGCCCACGTAGGGGAAGGAGAAGCCACCGGAGGAGTTGGTGACCTCGGGGTTGCCGACGTCCTTGAGGCCACCGAGATACGGATAGGGGTTGGCCTGGAGCACGACCTCGTGGTTGGCTGCGCCGGTTCCCGACAGGTGGCCCTCGACGACGAAGGGGTTGCCGAAGGCGACCGGGTTGGGCACGCCGGCGATCTGCACGGAGAGGGGAACGGCGGCCGTATTGAAGGTGCGGTCGTTGCCGTTGGCGGTGCCGGCGGAGTTGACGGCCACGATCCGGTAGTGGTAGGTGGTGCCGGGCTGCAGCCCGGAGACGCTCTGGCTGAGCTTGATCGAGATCGTTCCGTTGCCGGCGGGAGCGAGCGGCGTCTGACCGCCGTAGCCGCTGGTGGTGCCGTACTGGAAGACGTAGTTGGTGGCCAGCCCGCGGGCGTTGACGTTGCCGTAGAGGATCACCGATGAGTAGGTGACGTTGGAGGAGCCCGAGGTGCTGACGGCCGGGACCGAGGTGGCTGCGAGGGCGCTCAGCGCGGGCAGCGCGAGGACGGTGGCGAGCAGGCTCAGCAGCAGCGCCAAGCACCCGCCGATCGCGGCGTGGCCGGACTTGGAGAAAGGATTGGCGTGCATTGGACCTATGTGCATGGACCTGTGGACCTATATACCAGTGGGCCGAGCAAAGTAGCGCCCGTCGCCCTCGGACGGATCGGTGTCCGGCTCATCCGAGTTGGGGAGGTGGCACGGCGACGATGTCAAGGAGGTTCTCGAGACCAGCGAAGTCGCTGAGATCATGCGTGTAGAGGGGCAGCTCTTCAGATAGCGCGGTAGCGGCGATCAGCAGGTCGATGGCTCGGCGGCCCCGTGCCTTGCGACCAGCGGCAATCACAGCCGCGTAGATACGTCCATGGACGCGTGCCGCCTCAGCGTCGAATGGGAGTTGCTCGAATGTCGCCTCGGCATGCTGGAGAAGCCCTATGCGACGAGCCCGCTCCTCCGGGTTGGTGGCGGCCTGTGGACCGGTGGCCAACTCGGCCATGGTGAGCGCGGATACGGCAATCTCGATTGGGAGATCGTCAGCGCTGAGCAGCGCGAGATCGATCACCACGGAGGTGTCGAGCAAGCCGCGAGGCGCCCTCTCGATGCGCGCGACTCCCTCAGGCACGCGGCGTTGGGTCCTGATCTACGAAACGATCGACGTCGGCGCGGAACTGCTTGTAGTCGATATTGCCCACGCCGGAAAATGCCGCGATGGCCACCTCAGCCGGCACGAATCGGCGTCGGCGGATTGGCGAGAGCTCGCCCACGGGCGTGCCGTTGCGAGTCACGAGGAACGACTCACCTCGATCGAGCTCGCGCATGATCTCGCCACTCTCGTTGCGCAACTGTCGCTGTGTGATCTCGCGCATTGCAAGCTCAGCGTAGCACAGGTGCGACAAGCGGCAGCGCCGCTTTGGGCGATAGGCCCGCCTACCGGGGGCTGCCCTTGCTCCTCGGCCGTTCCATTCCTTCGGATCCATTAGGCTCGCCCGGTGCAGGTCACGGACTGCATCGCCCCCAGCTATGCGGAGCTCAGGCCGTTCAAGCGTGAGCGGACGGAGACCTTCCCGGTCTACCCCAACCTCGTCGAGGAACTCGTCTCTGTCGAGACCTACCCAGACGAGACGCTCGCACACGTCATGGCGGTGTGCTCGGCCTACGCCTATTCCGGGGTCGAGACGGTCGCGATGATGATGGCGCGCATGGGACTCGAGGAGAACCACTGCGTGATGATCGAGGAGTACGTCGACGCCGTGTTCATCACCTCGACGTCATTTCTGGTCCAGAGCAGGGACGGCCGCGCGGTGGTCCTCTGCTATCGGGGGACGCCGCCCACGAGCCTCATCACCTGGCTCACGGACGCGAACATCGATCCGACGCACATCGACGTCCCGTCCCCAAGCGGCTCCGGCGATGGCTACGTGCACAGCGGCTTCTACCGTAACGTGCGCTCGACGCGCTACGAGATCCTCAAAGCCCTCAAACGCGCCGTCGAGGGCCACTCGATCAGGCCGAGCGCCGAGAAGCTCGAGAGCAAGCTGCAGGCGCTCTACATCACCGGTCACAGCCTCGGCGGGGCGAGCGCGGCGATGCTCGCGCTGATGCTCGTGGTCGAGCCGGACTATCGGCAACCGATCCTCAGCAGGCTGAAGGCGGTCTACACCTTCGGCGCGCCGATGATCGCCAGCCCCGAGCTCGCCGAGGACTGCGATCGGCACGACTTCCTGCGCGAGCGGGTGATCCGCTACGTGTACGCCAACGACATCGTCCCGCAGCTGCCGCCGGCGGAGTCGGATCGGTTCAAGCACTTCGGGACCGGCTACCAGTACAAGCCCAAGGGAGACAAGGGGGAATGGGATCCGAACAACGCGCCGCTCAAGCAGCTGCGCAACCCGCTGGCCGTCGCCGACTCGCTGCTGTCGGTCTTCGCGGCGGACTTCAAGGTGACGCGACGCCTCCAGTTCCACGCCTCGCTCAGAGATCACATGCCGCAGTACTACATCGCCGCGCTGACCCCGCCGGGGGTACGCAGCGAGTTCGGCGACTGAGCTCCAGGAGCGTGCGCCGGGAACCAAGAGATGACCGACACGACATGGCTATTCATTGTGTGCTGCTGGATAGCTTGGGTGCTCTATTGGCTGATCATGGCCTTCCCGACCAAGCGCACGGTCGAGCGAGGAGGATTGATCGGCTATCGCGTGGTGACGGTCGTCCTCGTCATTGGACTGATCGCTGCCGGGCGGCTCTTGCACGTGTCCTCGCACTCACATCTTTGGAGGACAACGCTCGCCTTGGGAGCGTTGACGGACTGCGTGGTTGCCGCGGGAGCCGCCTTCACGGTCTGGGCGAGGATCACGCTGGGTCGCAACTGGAGCGCAGAGGTGACGTTCAAGCAAGATCATGAGCTGATCGAGTCTGGTCCCTACGCGCTGGCGCGCCATCCGATCTACACCGGCCTGATCGCCATGGCGCTCGGTATCACGCCGCAGGCGGTCTCAAAGCGCGTGGCATCCGGCGGACTCCTCGCCCTGCGCCGCGGCCGGGTCAACCGGCTGCCGGCCTGGCAATTCTACGAGGACACGGTCCTACCGGGTCTGAAGCAGCTGATCTCCACCTACCCAGGCGGCGCACTGTCCCTCACGATCTGGGCCACCTCCCCCTCGCCAGATCTCGACGGGACCACGCCAGCTCAGGTGCTGGCCCGCCGCGGTGGCCCCTCGCGCGTGCTCGAGGCCGCCCGCGCGCTCACGCCGGCGGCGTGGTAGCGAAACTCCGCGATCCCCCGGCCAAGAAGCGCCACGCGCCTATCC
>JADGPL010000020.1 GCA_017882455.1 Solirubrobacteraceae bacterium
CGGCTTCGGCTGCGGGCGCCGCGCAGGCGGCGAGCGCAACCCCAGGCCTGCGTCCCCCGATTCCCGCTCCCGCCCCGCCCGCGCAGAGCACGCCGCCCGTGTCGGCCTCCCCCCGCGCCCCGGTCCCGGCCCCCGGCCCCCCGACCTCTGCAGCCCCGGCCCCGGCTCAAGGTCCCCCGACCTCTGCGGTCCCGGCAGCCGCCACTCCGCGGTCGCCTGCCCCCGCCACGGCGGCCGCGGCGGCGGCAGCGAATCCCCGCTCTCCGAGCCCGCCGGCCGTGCCGAATGGGCCACGCCGCCCGCCCGCTCCACCGGCGCCGGTGGCCGCCCGTCGCCCCGACCCCCGACCGGCGGCCGCGCCAGCGCGGCCCGCCCGCTCGAGGTCCTCGGCGGAGCGCCGTCCGGGCGTCGCCTCGCAGCGCTCCCCGCGCAAGACCACCCTGCTGATCCTCGCGGCGGTGATCGCGGTGGCGGCGATCGCGGCGGTGGTGCTCTCCTCGGGAGGAGGCTCCTCGGGCAAGGCGTCCTCCACGGCTTCGACGCTCGGCTCGACGACCGTCGGCAAGACCAAATCGACGGCGCGCCACGAGGCGCCGTCCAAATCCTCCAAATCCTCGGCGCATGCCGCCAATCCCGCCGAAACGATCGTGACTGTGCTCAACGGCACGGAAACGGCGGGCCTGGCCCACCGGGTATCGGGACGGCTGCAGCAGCGCGGCTACTCCCAGGCGGCTGCGCTGAGCGGCAGCCCGAGTGGCACGCACCCGGTCACGGTGGTCCAGTACGCGAGCGGCCACCAGGCGGATGCGGAAGGCGTGGCGCACACGCTCGGGGTCACGCAGGTGCAGCCGCTGGAAACCGCTGTGGCCTCGCTCGCGGGCACGGCCAAGGTGGTGGTGGTCGTCGGCGCGGATCAGGCCGCGAAAGTCCCATAGCCGAGTTCCTGGACATCCCGGCGCGCTCCAGCAAGCCGCGCGATCGCGGCATCACCCACGTGATCGACCGCGGGCTGTCGGTAGCGGAGGTCGAGGGCCTGATCGAGGTGGCAGGGGATGCCGTGGACATCGTCAAGCTCGGTTGGGGCACGGCGCTCGTGAGCGGCAACCTTCGCGCCAAGCTCGACCGATACGCGGCCCACGGCATCCCGGTGGTCCTCGGCGGAACCCTGACCGAGCTGGCGATCCGCCAGGGCAGGGTGGAGGGCCTCATCGCATGGCTGCGTGAGCTGGGGCTGCGACACGTGGAGGTCTCCGACGGGACCATCGCCCTCGACCCGCGGGTCAAGCGCGAGCTGATCGAAGAGCTCGCCGGCGAGTTCACGGTGCTCGCGGAGGTGGGCAGCAAGGACGCGGACTTCATCATGGCGCCGTACGTGTGGGTGGAGCAGATCGAAAGCGATCTGCGGGCGGGCGCGTGGAAGGTGATAGCGGAGGCGCGCGAGTCGGGCACCGCGGGGATCTACCGCGCCACGGGCGAGGTGCGCACGGGGCTGATCGACGAGATCGTGCATGCGGTGGAGCCCGAGCACCTGATCTTCGAGGCGCCCCTGCGCGAGCAGCAGGTGTGGCTGCTCAAGCAGTTCGGCACCGAGTGCAACCTCGGCAACATCGCGCCCGCGGACGTGCTCTCGCTGGAGACCCTGCGCCTCGGCCTGCGCTCGGACACGGTTGAGCGATTCGCGCTGGGCGGCGGGGATTGACCGGCGCGTCGGTCGCGCCGGGGGGCAGGGGGGAGCAGGGCCGCAGGAGTGAGTCCGGCGGAGATGGGCTCGCACGGGCGGTGTTCGTGCTGCTGGTCGTGGCCTGCCTGGCGGCGTTCTTCATCACGCAGCGGCTCAAGCACACCCCCACGGCGGTTCAGAACTTCAAACTCAGCACGCGCTTCTCCCCCTACCCGACGGGGCACCTCAAGCAGGAGGAGATCTCGTTCAAGCTGGCGCAGGCGGATGCGGCCACCGTGACGATCATCGACTCCAGGGGGCAGACGGTGGCGACGCTGGTGCGCGACTACGGCGTGCCGCGCTACAAACAGTTCTCGCTGCGCTGGAACGGCCGCCGCGGGGTCGCCCGGGGCTTCGGTCGGCTCACGACGCCGGGCGGGCGCACGATCCTGGTCCCCGGCAACGGCGGAGCGATCGCGCCCCCGGGCGAATACCGCGTACGCGTGAGCCTGCGCGGGCGCAGCCAGCCCGTGCTCTCGCCGCGGAGCTTCACGCTGGTGGGCGCGTGATCGCGGGCGGGATCCTCGCGCCGGCGACGAGCCTCCCGGGCGCGGGAACGCTCGCGATCGGGGGGGCGGTCGCGCTCGTGGTGATCGCGGCGCTGGTCGTGCTGATGCGCAGGCGCAGCGACGCCTTCCCGCTGCTGGCGATCCTCGCGCTGCCGTTCCGCCTGCCGATCTCGGCCGACGGCAAGACGGTCAACCTGCTGATCCCGCTCTACCTGGTGGTGGTCGCGGGCACGCTGGCCCATCTGCTGCCGCGCCTGCTCTCCTCGCGGGCGCCCGCGCCCGCGCCCGTGCACCCGCCCGACACCGGCGCTGGCGCCGGCGAGCGGCCGCCCACCCCGCGACAGCTCGCCTTCTGGACGTCCACGCGCGGCCTTCGGTGGCTGCTGCTCGCCACGGTCCTCCTGTATGGGCTGCAGGCGATCTACTCCTCCGACCTCGCCCGCGCGGGTGAGAACATCGCCTTCTTCTACGTGCCCTTCGGCCTGCTGTTCGTGCTGCTGGGCGAGGTCGGCTGGACGCGTGAGCTGCTGCTGCGCTGCCTCGCGATCACGGTCGCCCTGGCTGTGATCTTCGCGGGGGTGGGCTTCGTGGAGTATGCGCGCAAGTCGCTGTTCCTCAACCCCAGGGTGGTGGCGGCCAACGAGTACGACAACTACTTCCGGGTCAACTCGCTGTTCTTCGACCCCAACATCTACGGGCGCTTCCTTGCATTGGTGATGATCGCGGTCACGACGGTCGTGCTGTGGATCTCGCGCAGGCGCGAGATCCTGATCGGCGGGGCGATCCTCTTGTGGCTGCTCGGTGGCCTGGTGACGAGCTTCTCGCAGTCGAGCATCGCGGCGCTGCTGCTGGGACTGGCGGTGCTGGCGGCATGGCGCTGGGATGTGCGGGCGACGATCTACACGGCTGTGGGCCTGCTGGCGCTCGCCGGGGCGGTGGTGCTGCTGGCGCCGGCCAGCCTGCACTTCGGGCTGAAGGGCTCGAACGGATCCACCAGCAACGCGACCAGCGGTCGCACCAAGCTGATCTCGGGTGGCCTGGACCTGTTCGCCAAACGTCCGCTCGAGGGCTATGGCTCGGGCTCCTTCGAAGTGCAGTACAAGCGCCACAGCAGGGTGAGCGAAGCCAGCGCCCAGAACGCGACCTCGGCCTCGCACACGATCCCGGTGACGATCGCCGCCGAGCAGGGGATCGTCGGCCTGGCGCTCTACATGGCGCTGCTCGTGTGCGCCTTCCTGGTCCTCTTCCGTGGGGCCGGGCGCTCCCCGCCACGGATCGCGATCGCGGCCTGCTTCGCGGCGCTCGTGCTGCACACCTGGACGTACGCCGACTTCCTCGAGGACCCCTTCACGTGGGCGCTGCTGGCGATCGGAGTGGCGCTGGCGCGAGCGGGCGAGTCGGGGGAGGCACGCTCGCGCGTCCCCTCGTACGGCGTTGCGGGCGCCGGCCACGACAGCCGGTGACGGTCGGGCGCCCCCGCATGGCGCCGGGTAGGTTCTGAGCCGTGCTCGGCTACCTCAAGCGCCTGGTGACGACTGGCGCGGCGTATCAGTTCGGGGACATCCTGGCCAAGGGCCTGGCGCTGCTGACGCTGCCGCTCTACACCCACCACCTGAACCCCGAAGCCTACGGCGCGGCTGAAACGCTGCTGACGGCGGTGATCCTCTCGAGCATCCTGCTGCGGGTGGGGGTCGGCGAGGCGTTCATCCGCTTCTACTTCGACGACGCCGACCCAGAGCGCCGCGAGCGGATCGCGCGCACGGCCACGGCCACGGTCGCCTGGACGACGACGCTGGCTGCGATCGTGGCGCTCGTCTTCGCGGGCGATCTCTCGCGCCTGCTGCTCAACTTCCGCGACCCGCTGCTGTTCGACTGCGCCGTGCTGGGGCTGTGGGCGTTCACCAACCTGGAGATGGCCTATGCGCAGCTGCGGGTGGACGAGCGGGCCCGCGCCTACATAGTGGCCTCCGGCGCGAACGTGGGCATGACGGTCGCCTTCACGGTGGCGCTGGTGGTGTTCGCCGGCCAGGGCGCCCGGGGTCTGCTGCTCGGCAACTTCGGCGCCTCGGCGCTCGTCGTGCTCGGTCTGTGGTGCGTGCTGCGCAGGCGCTTCTCGCTGCGGGTCAGGCGCGCCGACCTGGGGGCGATGCTGCGCTTCGGGCTGCCGACGGTCCCGGCGGATGCGAGCGTGTACGCGCTGCAGGTGGCCGACCGCTTCTACCTCTTCAGGGCCTACTCGCACACCTCGGCCGGCCTCTATGCGGTGGCGATCAAGCTCGCCACGGTGGTGTTCGTGGCGGTCCGCGGATTCCAGTACGCGTGGCCGCCGCTGGCCTACTCGATCGAGAGCGACGAGGAGGCCGGGCGCCTGTATGCGCTCGTGACGACCTACTACGCGCTGGCGACGGGCGTGGTCGTGTGCGGCGTGGCGCTGCTGGGGCGCTGGATGGTGCGGCTGCTGGCGGCGCACAGGTACCTCGACGCCTACCGCGCGCTGCCATGGCTGGCGTTGGGCTGGGCGCTGTACGGCCTGTACCTCGTGTTCGTGGCGATCGCCGGGCGCGCGCGCGTGACCTCGCGCAACTTCCCCGCGGCGGCCGCGGGCCTGGCTGTCAACGTGCTCCTGCTGCTCCTGCTGGTGCCTGCCTCGGGCGCGAACCTGGGGATCGCGGGGGCGGGGGTGGCGCTGTGCGGCGCCTACGCGGCGATGCTCGCCGTCATGTACGTGCTCACGCGCGGCCTGTTCAGGGTGGGCTTTGAATGGCTGCGCCTGGGGCAGCTGACTGCGATCCTCGCGGGCGTGGCCGTCTCGGGCGAGCTGCTGCTGGCGACTCATGGGGCGGTCGGCTTCGCGACCCGGCTGGCCTGGCTGGCGCTGGCGCCGGTGCTGCTCGTGCTTACGCGCTTCTTCCGCCCCCACGAGCTGAGCGGCGCGCGGACGCTGGTGGCCGACGGCCGCAGGCGGGTGGCGGCCTTCCGCGCGGGGCACGGCGACGTGGAGGCCTACGCCGAGGATCCTCTACGTGATCTCTGAGCGGAGCGCGATCGCCTCAGCCGAATCGCGTCAACGTCCGCAAGCGCAGGTGGTGCTCAAGTGTCAGGCCGGGTGGACCGATAGCGGCACAAATGCGCGAGTCCTCCGCAACCGCCGAGCCCACCGCGGCCAGGCACAAGCCCGTGGGCGGGCGCGAGCGCCTGCGCCGTGCCGAGGCGCTGGCACGCCACCACGAGGACAAGCGCGACCCCGAGACGGATCCGCGCTCGGAGCTGAGCGTGCCGATCACGGTCGACGGCGGCGTGTGGGGCGTGCTCAACATCGAGGCCCCGGAGCCGGAAGCGTTCACCCAGGCGGACGCGGTCCTGGTCGAAGCGATCGCGGCGAGCCTCGGCTCATCGCTGCACCGCGCGCTGCTCGTGGGCGATCTGGAGCAGACCTTCACGACCACCCTCACCGCGTTGATGAGCACGGTGGAGGCCAAGGACGAGTACACGGCCTCGCACGAGCAGCAGGTCGCCGAACTGGCCGAACGTGTGGCCCTGCGTCTCGGCGAGCCCGACTGCCGGGCGCGGGACGTGCGCTATGCGGCGCTGCTGCACGACGTGGGCAAGGTGGCCGTGCCCCACGAGATCCTCTTGAAGCCCGGCCCGCTCGACGACGCCGAGTGGGTGGTGATGCGCAGCCATGCGGCCGTGGGCGGGCAGCTCGTCGCGAGGACCCCGGCCTTCGCGCACCTGGCGCCCGCGGTGCGGGCGTGCCACGAGCGCTGGGACGGCGGCGGCTATCCGGACGGCCTCGTGGGGGAGCAGATCCCGCTGGCGGCGCGCATCATCGCGGTGTGTGACACCTATGAGGCGATGGTCACCGACAGGCCCTATCGCAGCGCGCTCTCACCGGCGCAGGCGCATGCGGAGCTGCGCCGTGTGGCCGGCTCGCAGCTGGACGCGGGCGTGGTCGGCGTGCTGCTGGAGGAGCTCGGCGTCAGCCGCCGGCGTTGTATCGAGCGGCCGCCTCGCGCAGGCCGTCGCCCCGCTCGGGGTGCAGCGTCGCGGTGACGTGGCGCCAGTAGCGCCTGGGAGTGTGACCGGGGAGGGCCAGCGCGGCGAGGGCACGTACCGCGTATGCCCAGGCGGTCAGCCAGCGCACGGCCAGCGCGCCGGCGGCGGAGTGGTGCTTGCGCATGTACAGCTCGCGCCCGCGCGCCAGCTCGACGATCCGCCGCTCGGGCACCGTGTCGGTGGCGAGCTGCTCGTGGTGCACGGCCACGGCCGCCGGCACGTACACGCTGCGCCAGCCCGCGTCGCGCAGCCGCCGGGCGAAATCGACCTCGTCCGAGTAGACGAAGAAGTCGGGGTCGAGGTAGCCCACCTCGGCGGCGGCTCGGCTGCGCACGAGCAGCGCGGCCGACTGGCACCAGTCGACCTCGCGCGCGTGCTCGCCGGTGCTCTGGACGGTGAACAGGCGGTGCAGGAAGAGGGCGCCGGCCAGGGCCGTGAGCGGTCCGGGAAAGCGCCACGCGCACGCCTGCGGGCTCCCGTCGGGGCGCAGCAGTCGCGCCCCCGCGCAGGCCGCCTCGGGGCGCTCCTGCAGCGCCTGCCACAGCGCCAGGGCCGCGCCGGGGCGCAGCTCTGAGTCCTCGTTGAGCAGCAGCGCGTAGCGCCCGCGCGCGCGCCGCAGCAGCTCGGAGTCGTTGAGCGCCTTGCCACGCCGCTGCTCCAGCGCAATCGTGTCGGTGACGGCGGGATGCGCGCGGGCGGCCTCGGCGGAGCCGTCGCGCGAGCCGTTGTCGAGGACCAGGACCTCACTGGCGAACGGAAGTCGCTCGCGCTCGCGGGCGATCGCGTCCAGGCCGCGCACCAGCAGATCGCGCTGGGAAGTGTTGACGACGCAGAAGCTCAGCTCGATGTCCGACACGCGCGAACGGACCCTACCCGCCGCAAGGTGCTGGCGCCCGGAGCCGGTGTATAGCCATGGTTATACACCGCTCGCGAAGGGACATACAGACCCCCCCGGCCCGCAGTCGCCGCCTATTGTCCGTGCGGTGCGCGTCCACATCGTCGACCCGTCGGCCTACACGCCGCCCTACGACCATGCGCTGAGCGCGGCGCTGGCCGCCGAGGGAGCCGAGGTGGAGCTGTATACGAGCCGCTTCGCCTACGGCCCGGTGGCCGCCGCGCAGGGCTATGCGCGCGTCGAGGCCTTCTACCGCCGGGCGGCGCGCGTGGACTCGCCCGCCATCCGCCGCGCGGTCAAGCTCGCGGAGCACGTGCCGGACATGCTGCGCTACCGCCGCCTGGCCCGTGCGGCCGAGATCGTCCATTTCCAATGGCTGACGGTCCAGCACCTCGACGGCCACCTGCTGCCGGCCGGCCGGCCGCTCGTGATCACCGCCCACGACATCCTGCCGCGAGAGCCCCGCCCCGGGCAGCGGGCGGCGCAGCGGCGGCTGTACTCGCGCTTCGATGCGGTCGTGGCGCACTCCCGCCATGGGGCGCAGCGGTTGGCCGTGGAGGTGGGGCTCGACCCGGACCGCATCCATGTGATCCCGCACGGCGCCTTCGAGCATCTGGCGGCCGCGCGCGAGGATGCCCCGGCGCCGTTCGAGACGGACAGGCCGGTGGTCCTGTGCTTCGGCCTGATGCGTCCCTACAAGGGCATCGATCTGCTGCTGGAGGCCTGGGAGGGGATCGTCGATGCAGAGCTTTGGGTGGCGGGCATGCCGCGCATGGACATCGCCGGGCTGCGCGCCTCGGCGCCGCCGGGCGTGCGCTTCGTGCCCCGCTTCATCGGTGACGACGAGCTCCCGGCGTACTTCCGCCGCGCCGATCTCGTCGTGCTTCCATACCGCGAGATCGACCAGTCGGGCGTCCTGTTCACGGCGCTGGCATTCGCCAAGCCGCTGCTGCTGAGCGACGTGGGCGGCTTCCCCGAGGTGGCCGCCACGGGAGCCGCGCGCACGTTTCCGAGCGGGGACGCCGCGGCCCTGCACGGGGCGCTCGTCGATCTGCTCGGCGACGAGGCGGCGCGCGCGGCCCTCGCGGCCGGAGCCCGCGCGGCGATGGCCGGCCCGTTCTCCTGGCGGCAGGCGGCGCGAGCAACGCTCGAGCTCTACGCATCGCTGCTGCGCGAGGCCTCCCTGCGATGAGGATCGTCCTGGAGGTCGTGTTCTGGCTGTCCTGCGGGCTGATCGTGTGGACCCAGGCCGGATACGCGCTCGCCCTGGTCCTGCTGGCTCGAGTGCTGGGAGCGCCGCGCTCGGCGCCTGCGACGGTGACGGGGACGGACCGAGCCCCGAGCCCCGAGCCGCCGAGGCTGTCGCTGATCGTGGCCGCCCATGACGAGGAGGGGGTGATCGCGACCAGGGTGGCCAATGCGCTTGCGCTCGACTACCCGCGCGATCGGCTCGAGCTGATCGTGGCCTGCGACGGGTGCGCCGATGCGACCGGCGCCCGTGCGCGCGAGGCGGGCGCGGATCTCGTGCTCGAGCTGCCTCGGGGCGGCAAGATCCGCGCGCAGGACGCGGCGGTGGAGCGCGCAGGGGGGGAGATCGTCGCCTTCTCGGACGCCAACTCCTTCTGGGAGGCGGATGCCGCGCGTGCGCTGGTGGCGGCCTTCGCCGATCCGCGCGTGGGCTACGCGTGCGGTCAGGTCCGCTTCGTGCGGGGCGCCGGCGAGTCCAACCAGGAGGGGGTCTACTGGCGCTACGAGCTGGGGATCCGCGCCCTGGAGTCCCGGCTCAGCTCGATCACGGCGGGCAACGGCGCGATCTATGCGACCCGTCGCGACGCCTACCTGGTGGTCGACCCGATCATGGGACACGACCTGTCGCTGCCGTTCAACGTGGTCAAGCGCGGCCGGCGCGCCGTGTACGTGCCGGGCGCCCGCGCCAGCGAGAAGATGGTGCCGTCGCTGGGCGGGGAGTTCGCGCGCAAGCGGCGGATGATGAGCCACACGTGGCCGATCGTGATGCGCGGAGGGATGCTCTCCCCCCGCGGCTACCCGCCCGGCTACGCGCTGATGATCCTCTCGCATCGGCTGCTGCGCTACGCCACGCCGGGCCTGCACCTGCTGGCGCTGGCCGCCAACGTGGCGCTGGTCCTGACGAAGGCCGAACCTCTCTACACGGTCACGCTGGTCCTGCAGCTGGCGCTGCTGCTCGCGGCCTCGCTCGCGGGGATCGTGCCGCTGCGCCCGCTGCTGATCGCCCGCTACTACGTGATGACCACAGCCTCGCTCGCGGCCGGCCTGTGGGACTGGCTGCGCCATGGGACAGAGGCTGCATGGGAGGCGCCCGAGGGCACCCGCTGACTATTGTCCGGGCGGTGATCCGCCGCGCGATCGACATAGTGCTCTCCGCCTCGGTGCTCGCGGTGAGCTCGCCGCTGCTGGCGCTCGCGGCGCTCGCGATCCGCCTGGAGAGCCCCGGTCCGGTGATCTACCGCCAGCGGCGCGCCGGCCTGCACGGACACCCCTTCGACGTGCTCAAGCTGCGCACGATGGTCGAGGGCGCGGAGCACATCGGGGCGGGCCTCGCGGTCAACGAGAACGACTCGCGCATCACGCGCGTCGGGGCGCTCCTGCGCAGGAGCTCGCTCGACGAGCTGCCCAACCTCGTGAACGTGCTGCGCGGGGAGATGTCGCTGATCGGCCCGCGCCCGACGCTCCCGGTGCAGGTGGAGCAGTACACCGAGCGCCAGCGCGGGCGCCTCGACCTGAAGCCGGGCATCACGGGCTGGGCGCAGGTCAACGGCCGGGCGTCCCTGCCCTGGTCGCAGCGGATCGAGCTCGACCTCTACTACATCGAGCATCGCTCGCTGGCGCTCGACCTGCGCATCCTGTGGCGCACGGCCACGATGGTGATGGGCGGCTCGGGTCTCTACAAGGGTCAGGCGGGCGGCTGGGAGGGAGAGCTGTGAGCCGCCCGGCGATCCTGCTCACGGGTGTGGGCAAGCGCTATGACATCGTCTCCTGCTTCGCCCGGCTGACCACGACGGTGGCGGCCGATCCCTCGCCGCTGGCCCCGGCCCAGTACGCGGCGCAGGTCCGCGTGGCGGTCCCCATGATCGAGGATCCCGACTACGTCCCTGCTCTGCGGCGGCTGTGCGAGCGCCACGGCGTGGGCGGGGTGCTTCCGTTGACGGACCTCGACATCGAGGTGCTCGCTCGCGCCAGGGAGGACGGGCTGCTCCCCGCGCTCGTTCCCTCGAGCGAGGTGGCGCGAGCGACCTATGACAAGTACGAGACGCATCTGCTGCTCGGGCGTCACGGGCTTCCCTCGCCCCCGACCGTGCTGGCGCACGAGGACCTCCAGGAGCTGGAATACCCGGTGATGGTGAAGCCCAGGCGCGGGTCGGGCGCCCGCTCGATCCACCGCGCGGCCGACGCCCGGCAGGCCCGGTTCTTCGTCGACTACGTCGAGGAGCCGACGATGGTGCAGCGCGCGATGAACGGCCCAGAGCTCTCGATCGACTGCCTGGGCGGCCTGGACGGACGCTGCCTGAACGCGATCCCGCGCACGATGCTCGAGTCGCGGGGCGGGGAGTCGATCAAGGGCGAGGTGATCCGGGACGAGGAGCTCAGCGAGCTCGCCAGGAGCACGATGGAGGCCCTGCGCGTGGTCGGTCCGGCAACGATCCAGGTGTTTCGCGACCCGGATATCGGCCTTGGGATAACCGACGTCAACACCCGCTTCGGGGGCGCCTTCCCAGCGCCTGTCTACGCGGCGCTGGAGGGTCGCACATACCCGGAGCTGCTCGTGCGGATGGCGGCGGGCGAGCTGATCGAGCCCCACGTCGGCGAGTTCCGCGCGGGCATGACCTTCACCCGCTACTACTGGCAGTTGGAGCTCGACGAGACGCTCTCGCCGACCGGTCGTGAGATCGTGCCCGGCGGGCCGCTCGCGCCACGCTGAGCGCGCTCGGGGCGCCAACCGCACCACCCCGACCGCTGTAAAGCTAGAATTCGAGCCAGTGGCCACCGTGCTAGCCGACTCCCCGCCTGCTCCAGCCAGCGAGCTGGGGCCGGCAGGCGCCGCCACAGGCGCCCCACCAGAGCCGCCCGTAGGCGCGCCCGCGTCCCTGCCTACCGCGAGCGCCTGTGCCCAGTGCGGCGCGGCGATGGCCCCCGGACAGGACTGGTGCCTGCAGTGCGGCGCCGGGGCTCCCGGCGGGGGCGGATCGCCGGGCTGGCGAGGAGCCGCCTCGATCCTCGGGGTAGCGGCTGTGCTCGCCCTCGGAGCCGCCGCGGCCGCATACGCGGCGCTGAGCAGCGGCACGCCGAAGCCGCGCACGGTCACCACTGCCGTGGCGCAGGTCACACCCCCGGCCGCGACCACGCCGGTCACACCGGTCACGCCTGTTCCCACGATCCCGAGCGTCAAATCGACCCTGCCGCCGATCACGGTCAAACCACCCAAGATCCCGCTGACGGCGACCCCCACCCCGAAAGGCACGAACACGAGCGCCACTCCCTCGCCGAGCGGGGAAGGCACGACGACCACCAAGACGACGCCGTCGAGCACCAACGCGGGAGGCGCAGGTGGCGAAGAAGCGCAGCCGAGCGCGATCCTGCTGGACACGAACGCTGCCTCGACGTACGACCCCTACAAGTATCCCGAAAGCGACTTCGGCGATCCGAGCCTGACGATCGACGGCGACGCCACCACGGCCTGGACGGCGATCGTGGAGCCGGCCGCGGCGCCGAAGATGGCCGACGGCGTGCTGATCGAGCTCAAGACCCCCCACAAGCTCGGCGCGCTCGAGCTCGTCACCTCGTCTCCCGGCATGACCGTGCAGGTCTACGGGGCCGACGCAAAGACGGCTCCCACGTCGATCACCGATCCCGCCTGGGTGCCCCTCAGCCACTCCCAGGTGGTCGCCAAGAAGCACGTGCGGATCAAGCTGCGCAACCAGAAGAAGCCCTTCACCTTCGTGGCGCTGTGGATCAGCAAGGCGCCGGCTGCTTCAGTCGGCACCCCTGAAGCGCCCGGCCACGTCAGCGTCAACGAAATCGAGCTCTTCCCGGTGCACTGAGCCCTCGCGTCGGCTCGTGGCCGCACCGCGGGCCGCGGCGGCAATCAGCCTGAGCTCGTGCGCGTGCGCTTGGCCGTGGCTCGCCTTGCCGGCCGCTTGGCCCGTCCGTCGGCGGGCCCTCCCCAGATCTCGTCGAGGAAGGCGGCGATCTCGCCGGTCAGGCGCTCGGGCTGCATGCGCAGCTCGACCAGCGAGTTGGCTTCGAGCAGGCGCGCGTTGGGCATCTCCTTGGCGAGCATCCCGGCGTCGGAGAAGGGGTGGACGGGGTCGCGCGGATGGCCGAGCACGAGCGTTGGGGTCTGGAACGTCGCTCGCTCGCTGCGGGGCGGGGCGATGCGCCCGAAGAAGAGTCCCTGCAGCAGCGCGCCCCCGGGTCCGGGGTCCTGGCGCACGAGGTCGAGCAGCACGTTGCCGTAATGCGGGAGCAGCCGTCTCGGCACGGCCCGCGTCACCCGCGCGAGCAGCCTCATGGCGGGCTCGCCGAACGTGAGCGAGACGAGCAGAGGGGTGAACGCCAGGGCGCTGCCGAGCAGGCCATTGTCGAGCACGGGCATCTCGATGACCATGCCGCGCAGCCGCTCGGGCCGTCTCGAGGCCGCCTCGAGCGCTGCATTGGCTCCGAGCGAGGTTCCCATCACGGCCGCCTGCTCGACCTGCAGGTGGTCCATCAGCGCGATCACCTGCTCGCCGAAGCTGGGCATCGAGTAGCGCCACATGTCGCGCGGGCGATCGGAGGCGCCATGGCCGAGCAGGTCCAGCGTGATCACGCGGTTTCCGCGCGAGGCAAGCTCTTCGGCCAGCGGCCGGTGCATCTCCTGCGAAAGCAGCAGCCCGTGGAGCAGGATCAGCGGCCGGGCGGCGGCCGGGGCGCTCTTGGCGGTGCGCCCTCGGCCCCCCGTCGGCGTCACCGCGGCGGGGCCGCCGCCGAACTCGGTGTATGCGATGCGCTGCCCCTCGTAGGTGAAGAACGGCATACGGGCACCCTACTACCAGCCCGTGGCGCGCCGGCCCCTGCGGAGCGCTAGCTTTGCAGGCGACTTCATTCCCAGAGCACCCAGGAGGGACCAATGGCAAAGCAGCCCCGCATCCTCGCAGGAGAGACAGCCGCCGTCACGGGCGCCGCACGCGGGATCGGACGTGCGACCGCCGAAGCGTTCCTGCGCCACGGCATGAAGGTGGCGATCGGCGACGTGGACCTCGAGGCCGCACGTGCGACCGCTGCGGAGCTCGGCGCGAGCACGGTGGCCCTGCCGCTGGACGTGACCGACCGCGACTCCTTCGCGGCCTTCCTGGACGCTGCCGAGGAGCAGCTGGGACCGCTCGACGTGTTGGTCAACAACGCCGGGATCATGCAGGTCGGTCGCTTCATCGACGAGGACGACCTGACCGCGCGGCGCATGGTCGACATCAACCTCCACGGCGTGATCCTCGGGATGAAGCTCGCGCTCGCGCGGATGATCCCCCGCGATCGCGGCCACATCGTCAACATCTCCTCGCAGGCCGGCAAGTTCGGGGCGCCGGGGGGCGCCACCTACTCGGCGACCAAGCACGCCGTGGTCGGCCTCACCGAGGCCGTGCGCGGGGAGCTGCGCCTGATGGGCGCCCACGTCGATCTCAGCTATGTGATGCCGTTCGTCGTCAACACCGAGCTCGGCTCGGGCCTGGGCGAGGCGCGCGGGATGCAGAGCCTGGAGCCGACGGACGTGGCCGACGCGATTGTGGAGGCGCTGCAGCTCGGGATCGTCGACGTGTGGGTGCCGAAGTCGGCCAAGCGCACGAACGTGCTCGGCGCCGTGCTGCCCCGCTCGCTGTCGGAGGGCATGGCGCGCGCGATGAAGGCCGACCGGGTGCTGGCCGGAGCGGACCTGGATCGCCGGCACGACTACGAGCTGCGCGCCGCCCGCTCGGAGCCGGGCCTGGAGCCGGCGCCGGAGCAACCGCAGATCCCCCAGGCGGCCGCCGGCGGCGGCGACTGACCCTCCGCGCTCAGGCGCTCGTCAGCCACTCGGCGATCAGCTCGCCGATCAGCGGCCCCTGGTCCTCCTGCAGGAAGTGGCTCGCGTTCTCGATCGTGCGGGGAGCCGCTCGTCCGATCGCCTCGGCGAAGCGCTCCCCGGTGCTCAAGGGGAGCACGGGGTCGGAGTCGGCCCACAGCATCAGTGTCGGACGCCGGTCGTCGCGCAGGGCGTCGAGGACCCGCTGTCCAGCCTCGGCTCCGGGGGCGTCTGGGGTCTGGGGGATCAGCAGGGGGAAGGCGCGGGCGCCGGCCTTGGACGCCGCGTCCGGGTAGGGCGCGTCGTAGGCCGCTATGACCTCCTCGCCGGGGTCTGACTTGCAGGCGCCTCGAACGAGCATTCCCACAGGGAGATCCTCGGTGCGCGATACGAAGTCGCGGAAGGCGATCCATGCGTCGGACATCTTCTGGTGCCCGGTGAACAACCCCGTGTCGAGGATCACCAGACGCTCGATCCGCGCGGCCTGCTCGACCGCCAGGCGCAGTCCGATCGGGCCGCCCCAGTCGTGAACGACGACCGTGGCGCCGCTCACGTCGAGGTCCTCGAGCAGCGTCCCCGCGAGCTCCACGTGGCGGTCGTACGTGTAGAAGTCGATGTCTGTGGGCTTGTCCGAGCGCCCGAAGCCGGCGAGGTCGGGCGCGATGCAGCGGAAGCCGGCGTCGCGGACCGGGGGAATGACCCTGCGCCACAGAAACGACCACGTCGGCTCGCCGTGGAAGAAGATCACCGGTGCGCCCTCGCCCTCGTCGAGATGCGCCAGACGCAGGCCCTCGACGGTACGGTAGTGGGACACGAAGGGGAAGTCCGGGAGCCCCTGCAGCGCCTCCTCAGGCGTGCGCACCACGTCGATCATCTCCTCGCGGAGCATACCCTGTGCCTCATCGGCTAGGCTCGCGCCCGATGCACACACTGGCCCTGCAGCTCACGCCGATCGTGGCGGCGGAGAAGAGCAACGTCCCCTTCTACGTCGCGGGCGGGCTGCTCGTCGCATGGGCGCTGCTGCTGTCGCTGGTGATCGGCGCCCGCCGCAGCGACTTCCCGGCCGACATCGGACAGCAGCGCGGCGTGATCGCGATCACAGCGATCCTCGTGATCGCCGCGGTCTCGATGGCGGTCGCCACCTCCGGCGGATCCACCTCGAAGGCGGCCGCCTCCACACAGACGAGCACAGCCGGCGAATCGGCGAGCACCCCCGCGCCGGCGTCCTCGCCCGCGTCCGCTGCGAAGAGCTCGTTGAAGCTTGCGACCAACGCCGAAGGCCAGCTGAGCTACGACACCAAGCAGCTGAGCGCGAAGGCGGGCACCGTGACGATCGCCCTGGCCAACTCCTCGCCTGTGGAACACAACGTGACGATCGCCGAAGGCACCAAGGTGCTCGGCGCGACCCCGACGTTCACGGGTGGCTCGAAGTCCGTCACGCTGAAGCTGAAGCCGGGGAAGTACACCTTCTACTGCTCGGTGCCCGGACACCGCCAGGCGGGCATGGAAGGAACGCTGACGGTCTCGTGAAGCTGTATGTCTGCTGGGGGACCTTTCCTACGCCGCGCCCCGGCGGACACCCGTGCGCGAACGCCTATCACGCGCTCAAGGACGCCGGGCACGCCCCCGAGGTCGTGCGCTCCTACGGGTTCGCGCCCCTCCCGGGCCTGTTCAACCAGACGCGCGGGCGGCGCGAGGTGCAGAAGCTGACGGGCAACCGCTGGGTCCCCACCCTGCTGCTCGACGATGGCACGGTGATCGACGATTCGCACGCGATTGTCGAGTGGGCGCGCGCCAACCCCGCGTAGCTCTGGCGCAGCGACGCCCCACGGGGCGGCGAGGCCGAGACGCGCTCGCGCAGCTGCGCCTCCGTCTCACGATCCGCGTGCCCGGCGGCTCGGCCCAGCGCGATCGCAAGCGCTGCGCTGAACCCAGTCGCGGCAAGCCCCAAAGCGACGACGACGATCACGGAAAATCACCCCATGACTCTCTGCCAGCTCAGCCTCCGAGATGGACACTCGCACAGCCCCCGGACGCGAGTCCAGGCGGCCAGTGCGGGCGATCTCGCTACGACCGTTGTTTTCTGCGCCGGGCGGGCACTGTCCTTCTCCCGTAACCCAAAAATCCGACAGAAGGGAACGTGCAATGGATGTCTTGACAAGGCTTGACGAGGCCCGTGCGTCGATCAACGTGCTCGAGCACCCGTTCTACCAGCGCTGGAGCGCCGGAGAGCTGAGCGCGGAGGAGCTGGGCTGCTACGCGGCCGAGTACCGCCGCGCCGTGGTCGCGCTCGCGCAGGCCTCGACCCTGGCGGCGGAGAGGGCCGAGGCGCCCTATGCGGAGGGGCTTCGCCGCCACGCCGCGGAGGAGTCCGATCACGTTGCGCTGTGGGACCAGTTCGCACGAGCGGCGGGCGCCCAGGATGCCGGCGCGCCTGGCCTGGCCGAGACCGAGGAGTGCGTGAGCGCGTGGAGCGCCGGCGGCGACGTGCTGGAGCACCTGGCCGTGCTGTACTCAATCGAGGCGGGCCAGCCCGAGATCTCCCAGACCAAGCTGGAGGGGCTGAGCGCCCATTACGGCTACAGCGAGGAAGGGCCGGCGACCGAGTACTTCGCGGTGCATCGCCTACGCGACGTGGAGCACGCCAGACAGGCCCGCGAGCTGATCGCCGAGTTGATGGCGAGCGTCCCCGACCCCGACGAGCAGGCGGAGCGCATGCTCGCCCGTGCGGGGGAGGCCCTGCGCGGCAACTGGCGGCTGCTCGACGGCGTCGAAGCCCACGCGCGCGGCTAGAGCGCGCGGCTCAGGCGCCAGGCGAACAGCACGGCCGCCACCGAGGTGGCCAGGTTGAGGCTCGAGACGCCTGGTCGCATCGGTATCGAGATGCGCGCCTCGGCTCGGGCCCTCAGCTCGGCGCTCAGGCCGTAGCGCTCGGTGCCGAAGGCGAGCACCGCGCCGGGATCGAGCTCGGCCGGGTCGAGCGGATCGCCTTCGGGATCCACGGCCAGCAGGCGCCGCTGCAGCGCGTCGAGCCGATCCAGGCGCTCGAGACGTGCGACGGGCAGGGCGAAGTGCAGGCCCGCGGCGCCGCGCAGCGCATCCGGGTGCCAGGGATCGTGGCTGCCGGTGGTGAGCACGCCGGCGACGTCGGCGGCGGCCGCGACACGTACGCAGGCACCCATGTTGCCGAGGTCGCGGGGATCCTCGAGCAGGACGACCGGAGCGTCGCGTCGCCGGCCGAGCGTCCCGGGAAGCTCCACCACGGGGCGCTCGGCCAGCGCCATCACCCCGGTGCTGGGCGTGAGCGGCGCCAGCTGCTCGAACACGTCCAGGGGGATCTCGCGTACGAGCGTGCCCAGGCGCTCGGCGAGATCGGGCGCGAGCAGCCCGGCCAGCCGTCCGAGCGCGCCGGTGTCGGGGGTGAGCACCTCGAGCACGTTGGCATCGAAGCGCAGGGCGTGCTTGAGCGGGTGGAAGCCTTCGAGTACGACGAGCGAGGGATCGCGTCGCGCGCGTCCAAAGCGCGGTATCAGCGATCCGTCTTGCACGGGGCGATCATGGCACGACGGATAGAGTTCGGCTCAAGCGATGAAGCTCGAGGGAATCCATCACATCAGCGCGATCACCGGGGACGCGCGTGGCAACGTCGAGTTCTACGCGGGCGTGCTCGGGCTGCGAATGGTCAAGCGCACGGTCAACCAGGACGAACCGAACGTGTACCACCTGTTCTATGGCGACGAGCACGGCTCGCCGGGGATGGACCTGACCTTCTTCGAGTATCCCGGCGCAGCGCGGGGAATAGCCGGCTCGGGAATGGTGCACCGCATCCTCTGGCGCGTCTCCTCGCCGGATGCGCTCGGATTCTGGCGCGAGCGCCTCGAGGCGGTGGGGGTGAGCGCGGAGCTGACAGGCGACAGCCTCCTGTTCGCCGATCCGGAGGGGTTGGGACACGAGCTCGTAGCGAGCGCGAGCCCCGACGAGCCGCTCAGCGCGATCTCGCCCGAGATCCCGCCCGAGCACGCCCTGCAGGGGTTCGAGGGGGTGCGGGCCTACGCGAGCCAGCCGGTGCGCAGCGAGCGCCTGCTCGGGGAGGCGCTGGGCTTCGCGCGCAGGCAGGGCGAGCACTGGGAGGTCCGCGGAGATCGGCGCGGCAGCTTCTACGCCTACGATCCGGCGCCACCGGAGATCAACCGCAGGCAGGGCGCGGGAACCGTGCACCACGTGGCCTTCGCGTCGCAGCCGGATGACCTCGAGGCCTGGCGCACGCGCGCGAGCGAGGCCGGCGCCCGCCCGACGCCGGTGATCGACCGCTTCTACTTCAAGTCGGTCTACTTCCTCGAGCCGAGCGGAGTGCTGTTCGAGCTCGCGACGATCGGCCCCGGCTTCGCGGTGGACGAGGACGAGAAGCACCTCGGTGAGCGGCTGTCGCTGCCGCCGCCGTTCGAGCCGATGCGGGAGGAGCTCGAGGCCAAGCTCGAGCCGTTGCCATACCCGCCGCAGTGGCGCGTCCAGCAGCCATAGCCGTCCGCTCAGGCGCGAGGAGCAGCGTCCGGCCGTTTGCGGTGGCCTGAATCAGGCGGCCGCGTCGCCGAGCCGCCGCGAGCGCGGCGAGCGCTGGGCGAGCACCGCGCCCCAGTCGGCGTCATCGATGCCGCCCGGCTGGGTCTCCGCCAGGAACGCAAGCATGAGCGCCGAGAGCGCGTCCGGATCTTCGAGGTGGGGGAAGTGGGCAGCCCCGGGAATCGTCCTGAAGACGCTGTGGGGGATCGCCTGGTGGGCCAGCCGTCCGTGCTCGATCGGGATCGTGCGGTCGCGCTCACCCCACACGATCAGCGTGGGAATCGACTCGAGCAGCCCGAGCCGGTCGGTCGCGCTGACGCGCTGCCCGTGCATGTCGATCACGGAGCGCAGCGTGTGCAGGAAGGCCTGGCGGGCATCCCCGTTCTCCAAAGGCCGCAACGCCCGCGCGATCGCCTGCAGGTAGACGCCGGCGCCGATGCCACGCTCGCGCAGGCGCGTGCCGCTCGTGCGCAGCGCGCCGAGCAGGCGCGGATGGATGGTCAGTGACAGCAGCGCCGACATGCCCGGCAGCGCGGCTGTGCGCAGCACCGGGCTGACCTCGCGCCCGAGGCCGCCGCTGGAGATGAGCACGAGGCGCTCCACGCGCTGGGGGAACTGGTAGAAGAACTGCATCGCCACGCCGCCGCCGAGGGAGTGTCCGACGATGCTCGCGCGCTCGATCCCGATCGCGGCCAGCAGGTCGCGGATGCTGGCGGCATGCGCTCCAAGCGAGTAGTCGCCGCGGGGCGCAGCCGAGTCGCCGTGGCCGATCAGGTCGGGGGCGAGGACCGTGTACTCGCCGGCGAGGCTCTGGGCAACGGATTGCCAGTGACTCGAGGAGTTGAGCATGCCATGGATCAGCACCACCGGCGGCCCGCTGCCAGCGACCCGGTAGATCACGCGGCGTCCGTGCAGCGCGATCTCCCACTCCTCGAACTGGGGTGTCAGTGTCGGCAGCGGCACGGGCCTCGGGGCCCGTGCCGGCTGGTCCTCGCGGCCTGGCTCGCCCTGGCTGGAAGTCAGCTCGGCACCTCGCCGCTGACAGTAGCAAAGGGACAAATCCGCCCCGCGGATGCCGGTGCCCTCCGCGATCTGCGAACCATCTAGGGCGCCTGGCGCCAGAGGCGAACGTTTCGACGGCCCGCGCGCCGGGTGCGGCGCCGGTCGCGCTCGTGCGGGTCGAGCTCCTGATCGCCGGGGTCGGCGTGCGTGTCGAGATCCGCGCGCTCGTCGTGCGGCTCGGGCCACTCGTACAGGCAGTGGCTCGCCGAGCCCAGCCGCCGGCAGGCCCGCTGCAGGGCTTCGGCGAGCTCGAACCACGCGTCGGAGGGAACCTCTTCGGCCCTGTCCAGCAGCCGCGTCGCTTCGATCAGGCGCTCGCGCAGCGCCCGCTGGAAGCGGTCGATCTCCTGGCCGGCGGCTGTCCTCGCGTTGTGCCAGTCTCGGTGCTGTGGCGACTCCGGAAGCGTCGGCAGCGTGCGCTCGCGCTGCGCGCGGCCCAGCCGGCGGCGCCCGGACGCGGTGAGCTCCCAGGCCTCCACGCCGTGGAGGCGGGAGGGCTCGATCAGCCTGCCCGTGCGCAACGACTCGAGCACGCCGCGAACCTGGCGCGCGCCGGAGCCCCGCCGCGCGAGACCGAGGTGGTCGAGGATCGCCCAGATGGGCGCCGCGCGAGTCTCCTCGCCGCGGTGGCGAACGGCGCGCTCGAGCGCCGCGAGGACGAGCTCCCCGGACGGCGGCTGGGCAGGCTCCACCCGTGGGGGATGCTGCGGCTCGGACATCAGGCCTCCTCTCGTTGGGGCTCCGAGTCGCGCGGTGTCGATTCCGGTCGTGCGCCCGCGCCGCCGCCTGAGGGCGCGCTGAGCGACAATCGACTGGCATCGAGGGTGAGCAACTCGGTGCCGGGCCCGGGGTGTTGACGCACCGCCGGGCCACTTTCTTGGGGACGCACTCAAACTAGGGCGAGACAGATCTGCAATCAAGGCAAAGAGCGGCAAAGTCCCGCTATTGGCACAGCGGGGATGCAGAGGCGTCACATTTGTTCAGGTCCTGAGCACGGTGTGCGGGGCGATGCCCGTTACGGCAGGCGGAGGCCCGGAGTGCTGTGCCTGTTAATTGATGACTAGACTCGCGCCCGATGAGGCGCGTCTTCATCACGGGCGCGCTCGGCTTCATCGGTGCGGCGCTCGCCGAACGGTTGCGGGCAGCGGGCGCCGAGGTGCGCGGGGTGGACGTCAGCGCAGACCCGGCGAGGGGCGTGGTCGCGGGCGACATCTCGAGGGCGGGCGAGTGGCAGCGTCACGCCGAGGGCTGCGAGACGGTGATCCACACCGCCGCGATCGTGTCGCTGCGCTCGGGCCTGGAGGACTTCCATCGCGTGAACGTGCTCGGAACGCGCAACGCGCTGGAGGCGGCGCTCGCCGGCCGCGCGAGCCGCTTCGTGCAGCTGTCCTCGGTGACGGTCTTTGGCAACGACTTCCCCGACGGGGTGACCGAGGAGCATCCCGTGAGGCTGCTCGGCGTCCCCTATGTGGACACGAAGATCGCGGGCGAGCAGGTCGTCCTGCAGGAGCACGCCGCCGGTCGGCTGGCGATCACGGTCATCCGCCCCGGCGACGTGTATGGCCCGGGGTCTCGACCATGGATCGTGACGCCGCTGCAGGAGCTCAGACGCGGGCGCCTGGTGCTGCCGGCGCGCGGTCGCGGTGTTCACAGCCCGATCTACATCGACGATCTGCTCGACGGGATCGTGGCGGCGGCGCGGACGCGGGCGGCGGAGGGAGAGGTGATCACGCTCTCGGGCGGACACGGGGTGAGCACCGCCGAGTACTTCGGGCGCATCGGCGCGATGATCGGGCGCGGACGGGTGCGCTCGGCGCCCGATCGCGCGCTGCTGGCGGTCACGGCGATCCAGGCGGCCGCGGACCGGCTCCGCGGCGCTCCGGGTGAGATCAACCCGAATGCCCTGCGTTACCTCACCCGCACAGGCACCTACTCGATCGCCAAGGCCCGCGCGCTGCTCGGCTTCGAGCCGCAGGTGAGCCTCGAGGAGGGGATGCGCCGCAGCGAGGAGTGGCTGCGGACCAAGGGGATGCTGGCGGGCGCCTAAGCTGGGTCGATGGGCGAGCGCAGCGACCGACAGCGCGAGACGCCCTACCTGGACGCGCTCAGCGCCTACGCGGCTCGCGCTCCGGCGCGGCTGCACGTACCCGGGCACAAGGGTGGCCAAGGGGCGGATCCGGCATTGCTGGAGGCGATCGGCGAGCGCGCCCTGAGCATGGACGTCCCGGCGCTGACCCATGGCATCGACGTGGGACTCGACCCCACGCCCTTCGAGCAGGCCCAGCGCCTGGCGGCGGAGGCGTGGGGGGCCAAGCGCGCGTGGTTCTTGATCAACGGCGCCTCGCAGGGCAACCTCTCGGCGGGCCTGGCGCTGGCCCATCGCGGCGAGGAGGTGGTGGTGCAGCGCAACGCCCACTCGAGCACCATCGACGCGCTGGTGCTGTCGGGGATGCGCCCCACGTTTGCGGCGCCCGAGGTGGACAGCGAGCTCGGGATCGCCCACTGCCTGGCGCCCGAGACGCTCGAGACGGCGCTGGCAGCCATCCCCGGCGCCGTCGGCGCATGGGTGATCTCGCCGACTTACTTCGGCGCCGTCGCCGACATCGCCGCGCTGGCTGAGGTCGCTCACGCGCGTGGGGTGCCGCTGGTGGTCGACGAGGCGTGGGGGGCGCACATGGCCTTCCATGAGGCGCTCCCCGTCCACGCTCTGGCGGCCGGAGCGGACCTCGTGATCTCGAGCACGCACAAGATCGTGGGCAGCCTCACGCAGTCGGCGATGCTCCACCTCGGCCATGGCGCGGCGGGCATGATCGGCGAGGACACGGTCGACCGGGCGGTGACTCTCACAGAGTCCACCAGCCCCAACTCGCTGCTGTTCGCCTCGCTCGATGCGCAGCGCCGCCAGGCGGCGGTCCACGGCAGGGAGCTGCTCGAGCACACGATGGCCGCGCTGGCGCAGGCGCGGGCGGAGATCAACGCGATCGAGGGGCTGGACGTCCTCGACGAACGCCTGGCAGGGCGCCCGGGGGTGCACGCCTACGATCCGCTGCGCCTGGCCGTGGACGTGCGTGGAGTGGCCGCCAGCGGCTATGAGCTCGCGCCGCTGTTGCGCGAGATCGACGACATCAACCTCGAGCTCTACGGCCAGAACGTGCTGGTGGCGGTGTTCGGTATGGGCGAGCGAGAGCTGCAGGAGGCGCCGCGGCTGGTGAATGCGCTGCGTGAGGCGGTGGCCCGGGTGGGCCTGGAACCGGAGGGCGCGAGTAGGAGCTTCGCGGCGGCTCCGCCGTGGGGCGAGCTGGCGATGACCCCGCGCGAGGCCTATCTGGGCGCCCAGGAGGTGGTGCCGGCCGCGAAGGCGGTGGGGCGCATCGCGGCGGAGTCGCTGGCCACCTACCCGCCCGGGATCCCCAACGTGCTGCCCGGCGAGCGCCTCTCGGCGGAGACGCTCGCGTTCGTGCAGAGCACGCTCGAGCAGGGCGGCAGCGTGCGCGGCGCCAGCGACCGGCTGCTGCACACGGTGCGCGTGGTCGTGGAGGGCTAGCGGCTCGCGGGGGATGGGCCCGGCGGAATGCCGACGACGCGCTCGAGCCAGCGCGAGAAGAGCGCGCGGGCGAGCGGCACGGACTCAGGCTCGGCCGCTTTCATCTGCTCGAGCAACCGCGCGGGCGCGTCCGGACCGTCGAGCGCCTCCAGTTCGGCCACGTAGGCCGGGATCCGCATCCATTCGTCCGCCAGCCGGCTCGTGACCTCGAGATGGAACTGCAGCGCATAGGCGCGGCCGAGCACGAAGGCCTGCTGCTCGTAGAGGCTCGAGCGGGCCAGCTGGAGGGCGCCCGCAGGGAGCTCGAAGGTGTCGCCGTGCCATTGCAGGATGGTGAAGCTCGCTGGCGCCCGCGCGAACACCGGGTCCAGCGCGGCGTCCTCGGTGAGCTCGACCGGGAGCACTCCCAGCTCGGCCCCCGGGCCGGGGACGACGCGCGCCCCGAGCGCGGCCGCGAGCAGCTGCGCGCCCAGGCATACGCCCCAATAGGGCATGTCGGCGCCGACCGCCTCGGCGATCAGCCGCTTCTCAGCCGCGAGCCACGGGTAGCGCTCGTCCTCGTAGGCGCCCATCGCGCCCCCCATCACGACGATGGCTGCGAAGCGGCGCCAGTCGGGTAGATCGGGATCCCGGCCGAGCAGCACGCGGTGCAGCGGGACCCCGCGCGCGCGAAGCTCGTCCTCATAGGCCGCGGGGGGCTCGCAGTCGGCGTGCTGGAGGACCAGGACCGGGTGCATGTGGGCAGAGCGCTCCACGGGCGGGATTGTAGGCCCGGCTAAAGTGCGTCTCGATGCTCGCGTTCGCCTGTCCCGTATGCGAGCGGCTCCTCACCTTCGAGAGCACGAGTTGCCTGCACTGCGCCAGCCAGCTCGGATTCGACTCGCGGCGGCGAGCGATGATCGCGGTCGGGAGGAGCGGCTCGCAGGACCCATCGCACCGCTGCGCCAACGCGCGGCTGGCGGCCTGCAACTGGCTTGTCGACGTCGCGGGACAGCTGTGCGCGAGCTGCGTGCTGACGCGCACGCGCCCCAACGACGCGGACACCCGTGGCCTCGGCGGCTTCGCGACGGCGGAGGCCGCCAAGCGACGGCTGCTGTTCGAGCTGGCAGACCTCGGCCTGCCGCTCGAAGGGTGGCACGAGCGCGAGGGAGGGCTCGCGTTCGACCTGCTCTCCAGCGAGCAGGCGGCCGTCACGACCGGCCACGCCGACGGGGTGATCACGCTGGATCTCGACGAGACCGACCCGGCGCACCGCGAGCGGATGCGCCTGCGCCTGGGCGAGCCCTACCGCACGGTGCTGGGCCATATGCGCCACGAGATCGCCCACTACTACCAGCCGATCCTCGTGCCCGAGGGCACGCCCGCGCAGGCACGCTGTCGCGAGCTGTTCGGTGACGACCGCGAGGACTACCGGCAGGCGATGGATCGCTACTACCACTCCTCCGGCGCGTCGGCCGGCTGGAAACAGCGCTTCGTGAGCGCCTACGCGACGATGCACCCCTGGGAGGATTGGGCGGAGACGTTCGCCCACTATCTGCACGTGCGCGACACGCTGCAGACCGCGTCGGCCTATGGCGTGCGCGTGGAGGGACCGTCGATCAAGACCGATGACGCGGCGCCGCTGCACTCGCGCCCCGATGACGTCGAGGAGGGCATCGCAACCTTGCTCGAAGCATGGATCCCGATGACCTTCGCCCTCAACGCGATCAGCCGCAGCATGGGTTCGCCCGATCTCTACCCGTTCGTGTTGACGGAGGAGATCGAGGCCAAGCTCGCGTTCATCGACGAGCTGGTGCGAGGCGGCGGGCGGTAGCTCCTCCCGTGCGCCGTGAGCGGCCGCCGACGCGCTCAGACGGTGGCCGAGTGGTTGCCGTCGGCGGCGCTCCAGGCGAGTGTGCTCCCCACGAGGTGCATCGAGGTGGGATCGACGTGCCCGCTCCACAACGTGAGCTCGGGGCATCTGAGCCTGCCTTCGACCACGGCTGCGGCGCAGCCGTGGAGTTCGCTCTCGGACTCTTCCAGCCACGCCACTGCGCCCGCGGGTGAGAGCAGCCACCGAGCCGTTTCTGCGGTCGCGAAGTAGACGTGTTCCTCGGCGCGCAACGTGAGGGCGACGTTGACCATGACGAGCGTCGTAGAGCGACCTTCGCATTCCGCTTCGCCGTACTTGCCGCACTCCGGGCTGTTGTCTTCTTCGTGGATCGCGGTGACCCAATCGCCGGCGATGCGGATCTTGCCAAACGCCTCGGTCGGGCCGTAGAGCTCGTAGCGCATCGCGTAGCTGTCGTCGCGGCCCATCAGAACCCGGCGCACACGCCCGCGGCGGCACGCCCAGTAGGTGTCGTATGCGTGGCGGCGCACACGGTAGACGACCGTGGTGGCGCGCTCGGCGATGACCCGCGAGCCGGCGAGGCCGATCATCGTCTGCCTGTGGACGGCGCAGCGGACAGCGGCCTCGGCGCTGCTCGGCAAGCCGGCGATCGCAAGTGCGAGCGCACTCGCGATCAGACACGCTAGGTTGCGAGCGTGAGGATGGCCAGGCATTTGCTGCTGATGCTCGCAGTGCCGGCGGTCGTCGTGCTGGGAGGGCCCGGCGCTGCGCTTGGCGTATCGAGCGCTTCGCTGCGCACGGCCGCAACGGCGGCCGTCGCACCGCTGGAAGATGGCTGCCCGGTCCTTCCCGCCGAAGATCCGCTCAACCAGGAAATCGCCAGTGCTCCCGTCAGCCCGAGCTCGGCCGAATACACCACGAGCATCGGGCTGAGTGGCCATCTGCACCCGGACTTCGGGACCAACCCGAGTTACGGCATCCCCTACACGGTGGTCGGCCCCGGCCAGGCCGAGGCGCCGATCAGGTTCACGGCGTTCCGAGCCGAATCCGATCCGGGGCCATACCCGATACCGGCTCAGGCACCGATCGAGGGTGGTGGTAGGAAGGGTCGCGGGGATCGGCATGTGCTGGTCGTCCAGGACGGCACGTGCATGCTCTATGAGCTCTACAAGGCGGGGCGCAAGGGCGAAGGGTGGAAGGCGGCCGCCGGCGCGGTCTTCGATCTACGCAGCAGCGCGCTGCGACCAGAAGGGTGGACATCGGCCGACGCGGCGGGCCTGCCGATCTTCCCGCTGCTGGTCCGCCATTCGGAGGTCAGCGCCGGTCAGATCGATCACGCGCTGCGCGTGACAGTGCCCCAGACCCAGCGGGGCTACATACATCCGGCGACCCACTTCGCGTCCTCGAGCTCTGACCCCCGCCTGCCGCCGATGGGCCTGCGTCTGCGCCTGAAGGCGAGCTACAGCCTCGCCGGCTTTCACGGCCAGTCGCTCGTGATCCTCGAAGCGCTCAAGCGCTACGGGCTGATCGTGGCCGATAACGGCTCTCCATGGTTCATCACGGGTGCCCCCGACCCGGGGTGGAACGAAGAGGATCTCGCCCAGATCAAGCAGGTCCCCGGATCGGAATTCGAAGCGGTCGATACCGGAGCGATCCTGCACGGGGGCTGAGGCGCGATCGGCGGGCATGGCGCGTACACGGTGCGCCGTCTCCTCCGGTTTGATCGCGCCTGTTCCTGCCGGTAATGTTTGCAGAAGACAAGAGCTGGCTCTGCCGGCGCGATCGAGCGTATGCCGAGGGTGGCGGCGGTCGGCCGGCGGGGGGACAAGGGAGGCGCGGGGGTATGGCGCAGGCTGCGCGTCACGGACGACCGAGGGGACGGGGAATGCCAAGGACCACCAGGGGAGCCCGATCGCGATGGCTGGCGCCGTGCGTGCTCGCGCTCGTGCTGCTGGCGAGCGCAGCGCTGAGCGCAGGGGCCTGGGGCGCGGGCAACAAAGCACCCAAAGTGACCGCGCAGCCGTCCAGTCAGACCGTGGAAGAAGGTCAGAGCGTGAGCTTCTGGGCGGCCGCCTCCGGCCTGCCGACGCCGACCGTCCAGTGGGAACTGTCGAGCAATGGCGGCTCGACGTGGACCCCGATCGAAGGTGCCACGACCGGCCAGATCACGATCGCCCACGCCAGCACCTCTGAAAGCGGCAGCGAGTATCGAGCGGTCTTCAAGAACTCGCTGGGGGAAGCGACGAGCAAGGTGGCCACCCTCACCGTCCGCGTGATCCCCCTCGTGACCGAGCAGCCGATCAACGCGACGGTCGAAGAAGGACAGAGCGCGGTCTTCGAAGCGGCGGCTTCGGGGTTCCCGGCGCCCACGGTGCAGTGGCAGCTCTCGACCAACGGTGGGAGCACATGGGCGAAAGTCGCCGAAGGGAGCTCGGACGTGCTCACGATCGCGAACTCGAAAACGTCGAGCAGCGGCAACGAGTACCGCGCGGTGTTCACCAATGCGGCCGGGACCGCGACGAGCCAGGCGGCAGCGCTGACCGTCCAGCGTGCTCCCTCGGTGATCAAGCAGCCGGTCTCGGAGAAGGTTGAAACCGGCCAGAGCGTGACGTTCGAAGCGGCGGCTTCGGGATTCCCGGCGCCCACGGTGCAGTGGCAGCTCTCGACCAACGGCGGCGGCACCTGGAGCCCGATCGAAGGGGCGAGCTCGGACCAGCTCACGATCGCCAGCGCCGAAGACTCGCAGGACGGCTATGAGTATCGGGCCGTGTTCAAGAACGCTGCCGGCGTCGCCACCAGCCAGGTGGCGACGCTGAGCGTGGGCTCCTCGCCAGCGGTCACGCTGCAACCCCGCGCCGCGGTCGTCGAGGCGGGCGAAGCGGCGGTCTTCGAAGCGGCGGCATCCGGGTTCCCGGCGCCCACGGTGCAGTGGCAGCTCTCGACCAACGGCGGCGGCACATGGAGCGCGCTCGCCGGAGCGACCTCGGATCTGCTCACGCTCACACAGCTGCAGGTCGCACAGAGCGGCTATGAGTACCGGGCCGTGTTCACCAACGCGGCCGGCACTGCCACGAGCGCCGCCGCCAGGCTGACGGTAGCCACGACACGCTTCGGAGCAGTGGCCTGGGGCGATGACGCGTTTGGCCAGCTGGGGAACGGCTCCGCATCTCTCAGCGATGTGCCTGTATCTGTGGTCGGCCCCAGCTTCGTCACCGCTGTTTCCGCCGGAGGCCGTCACAGCCTGGCGCTCCTGGCGGGCGAGACGGTGATGGCGTGGGGCGGAAACGGCTCCGGCCAGCTCGGCGACGCCAGCACGGCGACCGCCTACGTGCCGATCGAAGTCGAAGGCCTTTCCAACGTGACCGCGGTCGCGGCTGGCGGGGCCCACAGCTTGGCGTTGCTGGCGAACGGGACGGTGATGGCCTGGGGCAACAACGAAAGCGGACAGCTGGGCATCGGCAGCGGCAGCGAAGGCTCCGAAGTCCCGGCAGCGGTTGCGGGCCTCACCGGCGTGAAGGCGATCTCGGCTGGATCAGAACACAGCCTCGCCCTCCTCGCGAACGGAACGGTGATGGCGTGGGGCGATAACGAACACGGCCAGCTGGGTACGGGCAACACCAACTCGAGCAACGTGCCCGTGGCCGTGAAACACCTGAGCGGCGTGGTCGCGATCTCGGCCGGCGGCGAATTCAGTCTCGCGCTGCTCGCGAACGGGACGGTCGAGGCGTGGGGTGAGGACGAACAGGGACAGCTCGGCAACAGCGCTGTCGAAGAAGGCCTGAGCGATGTGCCTGTGCCCGTGGCCACGCTCACGGGTGTCAAGGCGATCGCCGCCGGAGAAAAGCACGCTCTGGCCCTGCTCGGCGGCGGCACCGTGATGGCCTGGGGAGAAGACAGCTTCGGGGAGCTTGGCAACGGCACCCTCCAGGCGCGTGAAGAAACGCCGGTCGCAGTCAGCGGGCTGTCCGGCGCCACGGCGGTCTCAGCCGGAGGCCAGGACAGCGTGGCGCTGCTCGGTTCCGGCACGGTGATGAGCTGGGGTGCCAACAAGAAGGGAACCCTCGGCGACGGCGCCATGGGCAACCCCAGCGATGTCCCGGTCCCGGTCAGCGGTCTGGGCGAGGTCGCGGGCGTCTCGGTGGGGCGCACGCACATGCTCGCCTACGGTGAACCGATGCCGACCGTCACGGGCCTGAGCCCCCAGTCGGGGTCGACCGCCGGCGGCGCAACGGTGACGATCACGGGCAGCGGCTTCACAGGGGCGAGCGCGGTCAGGTTCGGGGCGAGCCAGGCCACCGGCTTCACGGTCGTCTCGGCGAGCTCGATCACCGCGACCGCTCCTGCGGGGACGGGCACGGCGGACGTGACCGTCACGACCCCATCGGGGACCAGTGCGATCGTGGCCGGCGATCGCTACACCTATCAGGCGCCGCCCACGGTGACGAAGCTCTCGACCAAGACCGGCTCGGCGGCGGGGGGGACGAGCGTGACGATCACGGGCAGCGGCTTCACCGGCGCCACGGGCGTCAGCTTCGGTGAGGTCAGCGCAGCTCACTTCACCGTCAACTCCTCGACCTCGATCACCGCCGTCGCCCCCCGCGCCGCCACGGCGGGCTCGGTCGACGTGGTCGTGACGAGTGTCGGCGGCCCCAGCCATCCCACGAGCAAGGACCAGTTCAAGTACACGCCATCGGTCGAAGCCGTGACACCCAACAGCGGCGCCGCGCTCGGAGGCGTCAGCGTCACAGTGACCGGCGCCGGGTTCGCGCTCGGGAGCACCGCGACCACCTTCAAGTTCGGCAGGGCCAAGGCGGGCTCGGTCGATTGCACCAGCGCCACCAGCTGCACCATGCTCGCGCCCGCGCAGGGGGCGGGAACGGTCGACGTGACAGCGCAGGTCGGCAAGCTGAAGAGCCCGATCAACCCTCCGGGTGACGACTTCACCTACGGCTGAGCGCTCGCGTGCCGCGCGAACTCGAGCATGGCGCCGACCAGCGGGTTGCGCCGCCGCTCGGCGCCTGCCAGCACGATGTTCGCCGGGGCGGCGTCGCTGAGCGGGATGGCGACCAGGTCCCCCAGTGCTCCTTGGAGGACCTTCACGACCGAGGCGGGGACGGTCGTGATGGCGTTGCGAACGGCCAGTGAGGCGAGCACCTCCTGAGGGTTGAGGGCGCGATCGGCGGTCGTGTCCGGCAGCCGTCGGCCACGGTGGTCATCGAGGCTCCAGAAGCCGGCCCAAGCCGGCTCGACCGACGGATGAAAGCCGATGAAGGTCGAGTCGAGGATCTCCGCGACGCAGAGCTCGCGGCGAGCGGCGAGCGGATGGCGCCTGGGCGCGAGCACGACCCGAGGCTCGCGCCTGAGCTCCTGCACCCACACATCGGGATCGGTGGGTGGAAGATGGCAGACCGCCACGTCCACCTCCGACAGCCACCTCGCCGTCGGACTCGACGGAAATGGCAGCTCCCGGTAAAGAACGTCGATGTCGGGGTGTGCCGCCGCGAACGCCGCCAGCGGTCCCGGGCTGTCGAGCCCCGGCGGCGACCCGACGAAGCCGAACTCGATCGTTCCCTGCCCAGCCCGTGCGAACGAGCGAGCCGTTGCGACAGCCTCCTCCCACGCCGAGGTTGCGGCCTGTGCCTTGACGATGAAGGTCTCTCCCGCGGGGGTCAGGGTGACGCCGCGAGCGTGGCGCTCGAACAGCTCGAGGCCCAGGTCGGCCTCGAGCTGCGCGATCGCCTGCGACAGGGCAGGCTGTGCGAGGTGAAGCCTGCGCGCGGCCCGCGTGATCTGTCCCTCTTGGGCGACCGTGACGAAGTACTCCAGATGCCCGCGCCTAAATGCCATCGGCGTCCCGCGCGGCGGTGACGAGGACATCCAGGAGCGGACTGCGGCTGTCCTCGTGCCAGACCAGCGCCAGCACCGCGGGCCTGGCGTCGCGCAATGGGAGGGCCACGACGTCCGGCAGAGCCTGCTGGGCGAGCCTTGCGTCGATCAAGGGCACCGTGGCGATGGCCTGCTCGGAGGACATGATCGCGAGCATCTCCATGGGCGTCAGCGCGCGCTCGCTGGTCAGCTCTGTGGGCGGCCCCCCGCGGTGATCGTCGAGGCTGTGGAGGCCGGCCCACTCGGCCTGCACCTCGGGGTGGTAACCGATGAAGGTCCCATCGAGCACATCCGCGACCTCGAGCTCGGCCGCACACGCGAGCGGGTGATCTGCGCGAGCCATGACAGCCCGTGGCTCGACCCGCACGGGCTGGACGCAGAGCCCCGGTTCGGCGCTCGGCGCCTGACAGAACGCAACGTCGACGTCGGCCAGCCACGTGGCGCTGTGCCCGCACGGAAACGTCAGCTCCTGGAAGGAGACGCGAGCGTCCGGGCACGCATCTGTGAGCGCCGTGAACAGGGCGGGGGCGGTCCTTTCGGGAGGTGGTCCGATGAACCCGACGGCGATCGTGTGATCGGCGCTGCGCAGCAGCCACTGGGCGGTTTGCATCGCCTCGGCTTCGGCGGCCAGGGCAGCGCGCGCCTTGGTGGAGAACGCCTCACCGGCCCGCGTGAGGCCGACGCCGCGCGGCGCGCGTGTCAGCAATGCGACGCCGAGCTCGGACTCGAGCTGGGCGATCGCCTGTGACAGGGCGGACTGGGCCACGCCGAGCCTCCTCGCCGCGCGCGTCATCTGCTGCTCCTCGGCGACCGCGAGGAAGTAGCTCAGCTGAGTGCGCCTAGGCAACAAGCTCTTCCCCGATTGTCCTCGCGCCCGCCCAGCGCGCGTATGCCCGAGCAGTTCTAGCTGTCTGCCATGCGCGCGCTTTATACCACGCCGCATAAGACCTATTGGACTTCCCCGCGTGCGTGCACGAGACTTCGGGGCGCGTGACCCTCATCCTGGTCCTCTCCGGCTGGCTTGCGCTCGCAACCATGTCCGTGGCGCTCTGTGGCGCGGCGGCGGATGGTGACGCTGCGTATGCGCGGGCGGAGATCAGCCCACAATGAGCGCAAGGAGGCTCGGGTCCGCTCCCTCCCAGGGTCGGCCGATCATGGGCGCGAGGACGCCTCCCTCAGCTTCCTCGCGCCCAGCCGCTGGGCGCTCAGCGGGCTAACACAGCTGTCTCTTATGAATGGACGCCAGGACCCGTATCGGGTGGCTGGGAGGCAGTGCGCGAGCGCCGGGCCCGACAGCACGCCCTCGAGCACGCCGGGAGTGGTAGTCACGAACCTGCTCGCCACGAGGCTCGTGGGGCCGGAGCCGGGTGGGGCCTGGACAGAGCTCACCAGCGCAGAGCACGAGCCCTACCTGTTCGAATTCGACTGCGAAGGCCCGCCGTCCAGGACGACGGGCTCGCTGGCCGGGGTACAGGGTGGAAACGTCAACGTGCAGAGCCTCTCGGGCACGAGGACCTTCGCGACCGGAGAGGGCGAACAGGCTCTCGACACCGAGCTCTCCGAAAACGGCGGGGCGAGCTGGAGCGGGCCAGAGCACTCCAGCGCGGTTGGTGTCGCCGAGAACACGGCGGCAGAGGCGACGGAGATCAAACCCACCTTCTGGAGCTCGCTCGAATAGAGCATGCTCGCTTCTCGGGATCGTCCGCGAGGTTGGGGTGTCGCGGGCGATGGGACGGATCGCCCAACCCTCGTCCTCCGGCGCTGAATCGCCCTATTCTGGGCGGATGGCGATGGAATCCGCTCACAGCGGGATCGATTCGCGGGGGCCTGGCCTGAAACGCGCGCTGCTCGGTGCGGGTGCGGTCATGCTCGTGGTCGTGATCGCGCTCGTGGTGGCCGCCCTGACACTGTCGGGTGCGACGTTGGCGGACGACTCGACGGCGTTGGCGCGGGTGTCCGTACAGCCCCTGGGCGGCACGATCGAGCAGGTTCGCGCGTTCGGGCCCGCGGGCACACGGGTGCCGATCGCCGTCCGCGGGGGGCTCTTGACCCCGCTGACACGCTTGGCTCCGGGCGAGCGGGTGTCCGTGGAGGTGGTGGTGCGCCGGCCGGGATGGCTCGGGTGGGCCCTGGGGAGCGAGCAGACCGAGCATCTATCGCTGAGCGCTCCAGTGGCACGCGTGACGCAGCGTTGGATGACCGTGAACAGGGGCTCGGAGGTGCGCGTGAGCTTCGATCAGCCCGTGACCGCCGTCAGCTACGGCGCCGCAGGCAGTTTGACCCCTCACCCCCTCAACACGCCAGGCAGCACGATCTCGCTGGGCAGGCAGCCGACGACGGGAACCGTCGAGATTGCCGCGGCCGTACGGTCCTGGGAGACGGTCGGCGCCCCTGCGCACGTAAGCTGGTTTCCGCCCTCCCCCTCTCCGGTGCTGGCCGCCAGCCCCGCCTCGGGCAGCCGGATCGCTCCGGCGTCCACGATCTCGCTGACGTTCTCAAAGCCGGTGAGCGAGGTGCTCGGCTCCTCCCGCCCGCGGCTCTCACCGAGTACGGCGGGGCACTGGCACCTGGCCAACAGCCACACGCTCGAATTCCGCCCCTCCGGCTTCGGCGCGCCGCTCGGCTCGCAGCTGCGCCTCCAGCTGCCCCATCCCGTTGCCGTGGCGACGGGCACAGGGAGCGCTCTGCGCACCACCAGCGAAATCGCCTGGACGGTTCCGGGCGGCTCGACGGTGCGGTTGCACCAGCTCCTGGCCGAAGCCGGCTACCTCCCGGTCGAGTGGCACCCGGCTGGAGGGCAGGTAGCCCACACGCCGAGCGCCGAGGCGCAAGCGGCGGTCAATCCACCGAGTGGCAGCTTCGGCTGGCGCTACCAGAGCACGCCCTCGCAGCTGAAGGCCAAATGGAGTCCCGACCAGGCGACCGTGATCACGAAGGGGGCCGTGATGAAGTTCGAGAACGCCAACGGCCTCACCGCCGACGGGGTGGCCGGGGCGACCGTCTGGCGCAAGCTGCTCAGCGATGCGATCGCCGGCAAGCGGCTGGGCGAAGGCTACAGCTACGTCTATGTGCATCGCGAAGTCCCGGAGACGATGACGCTGTGGCACGCCGGGCGCACGGTCATGACCTCACCCGCCAACACGGGCATCTCGGGAGCGGAAACCGCACTGGGAACGTTCCCGGTGTTCGAGCACATCCCCGAAGGCACGATGAGCGGAACCAACCCCGACGGCTCCCACTACGAAGACCCGGGGATCAAGTGGATCAGCTACTTCAACGGCGGCGACGCACTGCACAACTTCAACCGCTCGTCGTTCGGCACCCCCCAGAGCCTCGGCTGCGTGGAGCTCCCGCTCGCGTCCTCTGCGGAGCTCTATCCCTACACGCCGATCGGCACCCTGGTCACGATCGAAACCTGATCGGAGCCGTACCGTGTGCCGGCTCAGTCGAATTTTGCCGACTTGCCGGACTCCCGGGCCGTCGTTACGCTAGAGGCTTCGCAAGCTGCTGTGAACCGCAGAGCGCGCCCCTCGCCGGGATGCTCGCGCACGCGCCCATCGATGATGAGCCCGAGACCGAACAGGAGCGCGGCGCTGTCATGGAGGCGAAGCTAGAGCTGGCAGGGGGGCGGGCGGACGATCTCGCTTGAGCAGGTCAAGCACGAGCTTGGCCTCGCGTGAATGAGCGACAAGACAAGCTGATTGCGGGGGAGCTCGTCGCTCAGGCGTGCGCGAGCGGCTGGATTTGGTCGAGGGTCGTGCCGAGTCGGTCCCGTTCGACCTCGATGTCGTAGCGGTCCTGAAGGTTCAGCCAGAAGCGCTCGCTGGTCCCGAAGTATCGCGCGAGCCTCAGGGCCGTGTCGGTTGTGATGCGCCGCTTGCCGTGGACGATCTCGTTGATTCGGCGCGGGGGAACGCCGATCGCCACCGCTAGGTGGTGCTGGGTGACCTCAAGTGGCTGCAGATACTCGAGCATCAGCACCTCGCCGGGGTGGATGGGGGGCATGATCGAGTCGGTGCTCATGATGGCTCCTTGCTTACGTCTCAGTGGTAGTCGACGATCTCGACATCCTCGGGCCCGGCGACCGTCCACCGGAAGCAGATGCGCCATTGCTGGCTGACGCGAACGCTGTAAGAGCCTGCCCGGTCGCCCTTGAGCTTCTCGAGCCTGTTGCCCGGCGGAATGCGCAGATCATCGAGTGCCTCGGCGGCGTCGAGGATGAGCAGCTTTCGCAACGCTGCGCGCTGGGTGCCTTGGTCGAGCTTGCGCACCCGCTGTCGCCGCCATACTCGCTCGGCCTCCTTGTCCACAAACGACCGCAACACACGACCCGAGCATAACGCATGGCGTTATGAACGACGAGCGTTATACGGGTGGATCAGGCGGATCCGCCCCGGAGGATGTCTGGGTTCAGGTGGATAGCTGAGCGAGTCGTGGTCTACGTCATGCACAAGGGGGGCCACACGACCCTTATGTCGGACGATATGCCCGGTTCCCGCCAGCCCAACCGCACACCAAGGCACCCGACATCCGCGCGCTGGCGGACGCCTTCGGCGGCCCAGCCGGTCGCATGGTCGGGGTCGAGCGAGTAGTCGGCGAGCTTCCCGTGGCGAGAGGTAATGCAGCCTACGGATCGCAGCCAAGCCAGCGGCGGTAGGCGGCGGCGATGCGTCCGAGCTCGCTGTCGCTGGGGAACGTCAGATCCGCGAGCGCTACCTCGTGGCAAGTGTTCTTGCGCTTGCAGATAGCGGTCAGGCCGCGTCGCACATCGGGTCCGGCATCGATCTTGACGACGCTCACAGGCACGCCGACGATGCTCGCGGGCTCCGCGCGTTTGAGTGCGTCTTCGGCGCCCGTGAGAAAGCCGGTGAGCTGCTCCTCATCGCCGTATGCGTCGAGGGTGAGCTCCTCGATCAGCTCATCGAGTTCAGCCAGGCGCCGTCCGCTCACGCGGCGCGCCGGGCCTCAAGGTCGGGGATCACACCCCGCCTGCGTGCCTCGTTCTGGATCTCCGGCGGCAGTGTGCGCGCATCGACGATGAACCCGTTGATCATCACCATCCAGGTCAGAGGGTGCTGCTCGAGCACCGCAACTCGTGTGAGGTCGGGCTCGAAGATGCCGATGTTGAGCGCCTTGACGATCACCGCGGCCTTGTTCGCCATCGTCGTCTTGACGACCCCGGCGCGCTGGGCGAGCTGGTCGGCACTGAGATGCGGTTGCTGGGATCGGTCGAACAGAAAGTTCACCCGCCCGACCGCGTAGATCACGCCCGCCGCCCAGATGCGGGTGTCACCGCGCGCGAGCGGAGATGGTCGCTTGCGTGCGAGCCGCCCCACGAGCACTTGGCACAGCTCGCTGTACTCCTCGTCGAGATGCGCGACGCACACCTCGCCGGTGATCGCAAGGATCTCCGATACCCGTGGCCGCAGGTCGACAGGAACCTTTAGCTTCGCCAGTGTCCGATCCACAGGCTGAGACACGCACAGATCATGGCCCAGCCATCGGACGGAGAGTGAGCTCATGACAGCCCTGTGACCGCATCACGTCTGGAGGAGCTCGTATCCGAGGGACCGGTAGGTGCGCAGGCGCTTGGCGAACATGCGGCGCAGAACCGGGACCTCGGCGTCGACGTAGTCGTAGATCAGGACGTCTTGCTTGCCAGGGTTGGAGCGGTTTAGACGCCCGGCATATTGGACTACGGTGCCCTTCCAGGCGATCGGCATTGCCAGGATCAGCGAGTCGAGCCGGGGATCGTCGAAGCCCTCGCCGATGTAGCGGCCGGTCGCGAGCACCACGCGCTGACCGCCATCAACGTCGCTGCTGGCGAGCTGCTCGCGTGCGGCACGGTGCTCTGCTGGGCGCATCTCGCCGTGCAAGGTGATGAGCGTGAGGCTCCCGGTGGCGAGATGTGCGGCCAGCCGCTCCAAGTGCTCGCGCCGTTCGGTCAGCACGAGCGGTCGGCGGCCCTGGGCTGCAAGTTGCAGCGCATCTCCGGCGATCAGCTCCGTACGCGCCTCATCGATGGCTAGGGCGGTAAAGACCTCCTGGATGTGCGGGTCGCTGGGGAGTGTTTGCGGGTCGAACTGGGTGTCGTGGAGCCAACCGGGATCGAACCGCTGACCTCCTGCTCGCAGCTTGGAGGGGCTGCGGACTAGGACTAGGCGGTCACGTGGGACAGGTACTGGCAGCCAACGTCAGTACCTAAAACCACCGAAACCCCCTGCAAATCGCTGGCACACGACATCTCATGGCTACCAGTAGAAGCCCTGCAAATCGACATCTCCAAGAGGTCCCTCTGGGCCTTCTGGGGATCGTGGTGGGTCCGGTTCGGGTTCGCGTCGTTCGTGGTGCGTTCGGACGTCAGCACGGATGCTGAGTCGCGTTCGGATCTGCGGTCGCCCGACGGCAATCGCCCCGCGACATCGAGCGCGGTCGCGCTTGACTTAGTGCCCTGACTCGGAAGTTCGGCGACGCATTCGGCAGACGGACACGCTGGCTCTTGGCGGCCAGCAGGCGCCCGTCCGGTGCCGAGACAGCGCGCTGCTTGTCGTCCGCAGCGACAGTCTCGTGCCGTTCGGCAGCACGACCGCTCGCTTTGCGAGCGACTGCGACCTACCCGCTCGGCGGGGGAGGCGGGAGGTCCTATGAGTACGCGAACTGGTCGCTGCTCATCTTCTTGCTCTTCTTCGGTCCGACTTTGGCAACGACATCCACCATCTCTGCCTTCAGTGCTGCTGGTGACACCATCGTGCACTGCGTGGTCGACGTGCAGTCCACGCTTGTCGCAACGCCTTTTCCGAACAGGAACGCGGTCGTGCCGGTACCTGGCGCGAAGCCGCTACCCGTGACGGTGACAGGAGTGCCGCCGCCGATCCCGCCGCCGCCCGGACTGACGCTCGTGACGGTCGGCTGTTCGTAGGTGTAGCGGGCCTTCTTGGTGATTCCGCTGAGGCCGTTCGGAGTCCTGACGGTCACTTCTACAGTCCCGGTGGTGCCTGCGGGGGATACCGCCGTTATCGAGCTTGTGGAGTTGACCACGAAGCTGGCCGCGTTCGTCGAGCCGAACTTGACAGCGGTGACACCCGCAAATTCCGTTCCGTTGATCGTGACGGATGTGCCGCCTGCGGCAGGACCCTTCTTGGCTGACAGCTTGGTGATGGTGGGTGCGGGGCGTACGCGAACGAAGGTGAAGTGGTCACTTGCTTCGGTCGCGCTTGTGCCTCCCGGGTTGGTGACGGTCACGTCGACTGTCCCTTCTAGGCTTTCTGGAGTGGTCGCGGTAATCGACGTCGGCGAGTTGATTTTGAAGCTCGCTTCGGTGCCGTCGAACTCAACGGCGCTGGCTTCGCTGAATTCGGTACCTGTGATCGTGATGTCTTCATGTCCTGTCACCAGTCCTGCGTCAGGATCAACACCTGTCACGGTGGGTGGCTCCGGAAGCGTTTTGAACATCGCGTCACCGCCATAACTCGTCCCGACTGCGTTGGTCGCCACAACGCGGTAGTGGTAACTCGTCTCGGCGGCAAGACCGGCGATCGACGCGGCCACTCCGACGGCGCCTTCGCCCCCTCCGGGTCCGGGCAAGCACGGTGCGCTCGATCCGTAGGAGGGTGAGATGCCGTATTCGAGCTTGCAGGCGGTGACTTCTTCACCGTTTGGGTTCACGTTCGCATTCAGCGTCGCCGCTGTCTGACTGATCGACCTCGCGGTTCCGGTCGCCACCGTCGGTGCGAGGCGATTGTAGCCCTGGACGATGGCCTGCATCCCGTCGCTCGTTTCGACGGTGCTGCCGCCTTCCCACCAGTACGTGACCCACGTGCCTCCGTTGTAGGGAGCGGGCTGGAGCCACTCGATCCAATACGTTCCCCCGGGTGTCACGCCGACGTTCCCGATGTCTGCCGAGGTATCTCCGTAGTTGATTATTTGCGGGTGCGCTTCGGCGAGTTGTCCGGGACAGCTGCCGTCTACAGGAGGCTGTCCGCTGCATAGCCTCAACGTGAGGGTCTCAGGGGCGGTGGCGCCGCCAGGAAGACCGGGGGTCCCGACCGTCGCGCCGAGCAACGTGATCGTGTTCGACTGGGCTGTGAACGGCTGCCAGGCGTTGTAGAAGAAGCCATGATGTGGAGCCCCCGGCGCCATCCGGTTGTAGCTCGTGATCCCATAGCGGTTTGCGGCCGATGCGGGCGAAGCCATAACCGCAGCGATAGTGGTCGCGGCCAGCGCCAAGCGGAGACCGCGCGCACGGCGCGTGTGCGACCGGCGACGAGAGTGCGAACTCGCGGAGTACCGTTTCAAGCTGATGGCCACCCCTCTCATGGGTCCTCCCCCTATCGCAGTGCCTGGTTGATGACGGCCCCGCCCGCGGTGCGTACAAGATCAGACGGTTGCGTTCGGCACGAAGCCGACGCATCGGACAGGTTCAACATCCAGAATCCGCGGAGCCCCCGCGTGAAGATTTGGTGACCGTCGTCGCCCACACTGGCCGCCAGCCTATAGTGCCGTCTTGCGGAACACTTCTATCCGGCGGACAGATCGCCCGATGCCCCAGGATTGGGGGAAGTATTTCGCCGGCTGTGGATTGGTAGGCGAGGCTCGATGAAGGGAGCGGAGTATGCGGCGGACAGGGCGATCCCACGGGCACGACGATCGCGGGTCGGCGCGCACTACCTCAACGTCTTGGTTGCGGGTCTGTCGCTTCGTCGTCGGGGCGTTGGGGCTGGTGTTGGGATTGGGGGTTCTGGAGCTCGTGTGTCTGGCCACGCCGGCTGGGGCAGCGGTCGCGTACACCTACAACAACTACGGCGCCGCAACGCTCGGAGTCCCCATGTGCCGGGGAAACCCCAACTACCCGTCCGGACACGACGTTCCAGGCGGTTCGTTCACCCAGACCATGACGGTGCCAGCGGGCGTGGCCACGATAAACACGGTCGAGATCCAAATAGATCCCGTGCCGACCGAGACCGCATCGCTCACGCTGTCGGTGAACGGGACTCCGAGGGCCTCTGCCTCGGCTACGGCAACCGGCGACGTGTACTTCCACCTGCCGAACGTCGCTGTCAGTCAGGGCCAATCCGTAGCGATCAACGTCTCGCTCAGCGACAGCGGTGACTCTGCGAGGGGCCAGATCATCACCATCTATGAGGCTGGTGCCGGCGGCGGGGTCTTCACGTATTCGAACTCGTGCGTACAGGACAACGAGACAGGCTCATCCGCTTCGAACACCCTCAGGGCTGTGGTCTCCGGTGAAGCAGTGCCGCCGCCGACGGCGACGATCAATTCGCCGTCGACCGGCGGCCTCTACGCCGAGGGCCAGACGGTCGCGACGAGCATCACGTGCACCGAAGGGACCGGGGGTCCCGGGATCAGCACCTGCTCGGACAACAACGGCGGGTCGAGCACCAGCGGCACGCTCAACGGGACGCTGAACACGACGTCGCCCGGGAAAGGTGAGACCTACACCGCCACGGCGGCCAGTAGCGACGGCCAGACGGGTACGGCGAGCATCAACTACACCGTTGCGGGTCCGCCGTCGGCGTCGATCGACTCGCCATCGGGCGGAAGCCATGTCTACGCCCAGGGCGCCACGGTGGCGACGAGCTTCCACTGCACGGCGGGCACGGACGATCCGGCCGCACCGACGTGCAAGGACAGCAACGGCGCGACCGGTGGCACGGGGTCGCTGAACACCTCGACGCCGGGTACCTACACGTATACGGTGACGGCGACCAGCTCGGACACCACCCAGCCGGCCGTGAGCACCAGCATCACCTATACGGTCGTGGGCGCCCCGTCGGCGTCGATCGACTCGCCGGCGGGCGGCGGTGTCTACGCGCAGGGTGCGACGGTCTTGACGAACTTCTCCTGCACGGAGGGCGCAGAAGGCCCCGGCATCGAATCGTGCACGGACTCCAACGGCGGGTCTGGTACCTCCGGCACGCTCGAAACCTCGACCGTCGGCCCGCACACGTACACGGTGACCGCGAAAAGCAAAGACGGGCAGACGGGGAGCGCGTCGATCGGCTACACCGTCGTCAAGGTGCTGTGCACAGGCGACAGCGGGACGGTGACGCTCTCACCGGGTCTGACCGACACCCCGGCTGTCCAGACGTTGAAGATCAAGGGCACTCTGTCGGGATGCGCTGGTGGGAACTTCACGGGCGCGTCCTACACCGCGAGCGTCAAAACAGCTGTTGCGGTGTCGTGTTCGGTGCTGACGGGAGCGGGCGAGGGCGCAACTGGGACGGCGAAGTTCAAGTGGGCACCGAAGGCGAAGCCCTCCAAGGGGACGCTCGGCTTGCCGCTGACCGAAACCGCTGGGGTGGCTCTATCCGGTGAGGTGGCGAGCGGGACCTACTCGCCGCTGTCGCTGTCTGGGACCGTGAGCGAGAAGTTCACGGGCGGCTCGAAATGCGGTGTGGCGGAAGGCAAGAAAGCTGCAAAGGCGGTCAAGAAGGGCACCTTCGAAGGATCAGCAGTCTCCTTCGACTAGAGGGCAGGCAGGGTGTCTCATGCCAGCGTGGCATGGGGCACCTGAAGCCCCACGGCGAGGCGTTGCGGGTGGCGCGCCTGTCATAACTCCGCACTACTGCTTTCGGGCCTCAGCGGGCGCGTCGGCACAATTCCGTCTGGCTTGCGCTCCGGACGACAAGCAGCGCTCTGTCTCGGCACCGGACGGGCGCCTGCTGGCCGCCAAGAGCGAGCGCGTCCGTGCCGAATACGTCGCCGAACTTCTGTGCCAGAGCACTTAGCCGTGCTTCTGATGCTGCTCAGTGGGCACAAGTGGGCACAAATCGGACGCCGCGGCTGCCGGTGGCTGCCTCTGGGAATCCGTGGGCGACTCGGAAGCCGCTGATTAGCAGGCGCTTTGTCTATGGAGCCAACCGGGATCGAACCGGTGACCTCCTGCTTGCAAAGCAGGGGCGGTCATGCTGAAGCCAATGGATACGGGGGTCTAGTGTCGGTCAAAGTGGGGTTATAGCTGGCGAATCTGACCCATGCGGTACTCAAAGCGGTACTCGCGGCCACGTGGTACTCACGTGGTACTCTGTGTGAAAATGGTGATTGAAGGTAAGCAAAGCGGCAGTGATCCGGTTGGCGCGCTCGTAGTTGCAGGCCGCGCGAACAGGCCCGCCTACGAGGCCAAGTGGCGGCGTGCAGGGCGACAGGTGAAGCGCCGCATAGGACCAGCGTGGCTCGAGCGGGCGGCCGACGACAGCGGGTGGGTCATGCGACGCGGGCGAGTGCCGGAGGGCTACTTCGATGAGAAGCGCGCGACGGTGCGAGTGGCCGAGCTGATCGCTGAACACGACGAGCAGGAGCGCGCGATCGAAGCCGGCGAGCGCGACCGCCGCGAGCGTGGCGTGACCTTCCGCGAACTGGCGGCGGAGTGGCTGGAGCATCTACAGCACGAGCGCGGCGCCAAGCCCTCCACGCTCAGTGACTACCGCTACATGCTCGCCGAGCCCGGCACGCCACACCGGCGCGGCAAGGGCAAGAGCCCCGGCACGATCATGGCCGCGTTCGGCGATCGACCCGCGGCGAAGATCACCACCAAGGACGTGTCGGGTTTCCTGCGCAAGCTGGACAGCCAGGGCGTCTCCCCCCGTTCGGTCAACAAGAACCGGCAGGTGCTCTCGGCGATGTTTGGCTTCGCCTGCCGCGCGGACACGCACAGCCTGCCATCCAACCCCGTCACGGGTACGACCAAACGCCGCGAACCGCCAGCAGCGGTGCTCGACTTCTACGAGCCAGAGGAGGTGGAGATGATCGCCTCCGCAGCCGCCGCAGGATCACATCGCGGCAAGCAGCCGGAGAACCTGAGCCCCGACGAGATCGAGTGGCGGGCACGCGAGGACGCACAGGACGGCGAGCTGTTCCGACTCGCCGCGTACACAGGGCTGCGCCTCGGCGAGCTGATCGCGCTGCGCTGGGAGGACATCGACTTTGACACACGGCGCATGGTCGTCCACCGCGCCGTGTCAGCCGGCATCGAGGGACCGACCAAGAGCTGGCAAGCACGCTTCCTTCCCCTCGCCGACCTTGCAGCCGAAGCGCTCATGCGCCTAAAGACGCGCGGCGACTACACCGAGCGCGACGACTACGTGTTCTGCTCCCGACTCGGCCGACGCCTCGACCCATCGGCCGTGCGCCGCCGCTACAAGGCAGCACGCGACGCAGCCGGTCTACGCCCACTGCGCTTCCATGCCCTGCGCCACGCCGCCGGCAGCCTCATCGCCCGACACGCAGACGCGCGCTTCGTTCAAGAGTTCCTCGGACACTCACGGATCACCACCACCGAGCGCTACATGCATGCCAAGGCACGGCCCGAGGATCTCGAACGGGTCAACCTGGCATTTGCGCCCGCCCCAGTGGCGGAGTAATCATCGCGAGTGACCCACTTGCACGACCCTCGACCGTGAGGCTTGCCGTTGTCACAGCTATGCGGTCAGCGTGAGATCGCGCGCATACAGTCGATCGAGATGGTCGACGACTTCGGCGACCTCAGCAACAACGCGAACGCCTGGCCGCTCGGCGTAGTCCCGCGCCCACTCATGCTCCAGCAGTGACTCCATGAGCACGACCGGTCGACCGTGCTCCAGCGCTAGGCGCGCCTGCATCCGCGCGCCACTGGTGTAGGTCGCCTCGACGACGACCGTCGCGCGAGCGATCCCAGACATGACCGCGTTGCGCATTGGGAAAGTCCACTTACGCGCTTCCTGGCTGGGCTCAAACTGCGATAGGACCGCTGACTCTTCACCGAGCCGCCGCTGAAGATCAGCGTTTTGCTTCGGGAAAGCGTGCTGCAAGCCGGTGCCGATGACCGCGATTGTGCGCCCTCCCGCTTCCAGGGTGGCGACGTGCGATGTCGTATCGATCCCAGCCGCCAGACCACTCACCACCACATAGCGAGCCTCAACGAGCTGGTGGGCGATCTGACGCGCACGCTCCAGGCCGGCCGACGACGCCCTACGGGTGCCCACCACCGCGACGGACCTGTCATCGCCTTCGCGTAGCTCACCACGAACCCACAGAACGAGCGGCCTGTCATATACAAGACGAAGATTCTGAGGGTAAGCATCATCGAGCACGGTCAGCACCGATACCCCCGCTGCCTTCAGCTTCTCCAGCTCAGATAGGACCTCGTCGATCTGCGCCTCGTGACTCGTTGCGTCGGCGGTCTCGAGGGTCAGCTGATTGGCGCCATCGATTGCGAACAGCGCAGAGATAGGCTCCCCGTGCTCCTCAAGGAGCTCTGCCGTACGACGCGGCTTGACGAGGCGCTGCAGGAGCAGAAGGGCGGCATTGTCGCGTGTCACGCTCATATTCCAGCCAATGGTCGCACGGACCGGGGATGGCTCAGCCGATCGACGGAGCCGCACCGCCGCGCTTCCGCTAGACGGCCCGGATCGCCGGCTCCAGTGGAGCGAGGACCCATGCCAAAGCCTCGTTGGCACTGGTTGGCACTGGTTGGCGTCATTTGGCCCCATCAGCCGGCAGGGGCAGGCACACGACGTGAGCCACGGAACCGATCTACTGCGGGCGCTGAAAAAAGCCACCTCTGCTGCTCGCCGAGGAGTCACCCAGCACCGTCCGCGCATGGTTCCTCGGGCTCAACCCACAACTCGATGACCAGTCGCCCGCTCAGAGCATCCGCGAGGGCAACTTCCGCGACGTGCTCGTCGCAGCCAAGGCGTTCCTCGTCGGGGGATGAGTGTCACCAGAAGCAGTAGATCACGGGCATCCGCTACGTCTTCTGAGCTGAGTTCTGTCTCGGCGGGCTGCCGAATCCCGCCGGCTGGGACGCGTGGCGTATGTGGCGGGATGGCGGTGATTGGCGGTGTAAGGCGGTGATCAGTTGCCGCCTATTATGTGCTCTAATACATTCTTGACGTGTATAGGCGTGCATCGACCGCTATAACTTGCGAAGGAAATACCGGAATACACGCAAAGTATGTACTTAGGAGCACCATGCGTCAAGATGTTCTCGATCTGCTTGACGATCTCGCTGCGCAGGAGCGCGGAGGGATAACGACTGCAGAGGTGCGCCAGCGCCTGAAGATGTCGGAGCAGTCGGCGTCCAACCTGATGACCCGGCTCGTCACGGCTGGGTTTCTGGACCGCGTCGCACGTGGGGTCTTCGCTCCAAGGCCGTTGGGGCAGTTGGGCACCCGCGCGGCATCGCAGGACATCGCGCTGGCCGTCGCAGCGGTGTTCGCGGACGAGCCGCATCGCATTGCGTTTCGCTCGGCCCTCGATCACCACGGGCTTCTCGTGCATCCGGCGCGAACAGTCCAGATCGCCCTGCCGCGACGCGTCAAACTCGAGCGCATCAGCGGGCGTCGCCTGCAGGCGATCCACGAGTCCTCGCAAACGATCGCGATCGGGAGCGAGCCGGCCGGACACGGCGCCACCGTCTCATGCATAGAGCGGGCACTGCTCGAGAGCGCAGCGCGCCCGAGTCTTGTCGGGGGATGGACCGTTCTTGCCGGCGCTCTACGACACGCACGGGTCGACCCGGCGAAGCTCACAGAACTCGCGAGCGAACTCGACGCTGGCCCAGCCATGCGTCGTATCGGATCGCTCAGCGAAGTGCTTGGTCTCGATCGAATCGCGACAAGCCTCATCCCGCCTGCCGGCGATGCCAGAGTGCTTCCTCTCGACCCACAGGCGCCAGCGGAAGATCCGTGGACTGATGAGCGGTGGCGCGTCCGATGGCCAACGTCTCGGCGAGACAGTCGCGAACTCATCTCGACATGATTCCCCGGAGCCACTTCACGAAGGTCGCGGACGCCCACGAAGTCGATGCGAAGACGGTGGAGCGCGACTACGTCCTGACGCACGTGGTGACAGCGATCGCCCAACAGGCCGCAGAGCACGGGTTGGCGTTCAAGGGCGGGACAGCACTGCGTCTCTGCTACTTCGAGGATTACCGGTACTCAGCCGATCTGGACTTCAGCCTCCTCGCCGCAGGCGACCTCGACATGGCGCTGGGATGTATCGAGTCGGCGCTCGGCGATGCGGCTCACGAGGCCGGCTTTCCCTACCTCGCCATCGCTGACGACGGAAAGCGGATCGACTACGAGGGGCCGCTGGGACGGCGCCGCGACCTCAAACTCGACATCGCAACCGACGAGCTCGTCGAAGACACAACCGTCCAGGCACTACTACCTCGATACGCCGACCAGGCCGACGCGCAAGTCACCGTCTACACGCTCCCAGAGATAGCCGCGGAGAAGCTGCGCTGCGTAATCCAACGTCTGCAAGCACGCGATCTCTTCGACCTCAACGAACTGCTCGTCGTCAACCAGCTCCAGCTCGACGACATCTGGCCGGCATTTGAACGCAAGGCACAACACAAACACATCGACCCCGCGCAGTTCGCCGAACGCTTCGAGAAGCGAATACCGCAATGGCGCTCCAGATGGGACTCAGAGATGCGCGAGCATCTCGGCGGCGAACCCGACCAGTTCGACACAGTGGAGCGAGCCGTCCGACGAGCGCTGCGCACCAAGCTCGCCGCGGGCGCTCAGTAGGCCGCGACCCATGCCGCCAGGTCACTGAAGCGGGGCATATCCGATGCCATCGTACGCTGTGTGCCTGGAGATGGACACGATACCGGAGCCCGCCACCAACTACGCCCTGATCGAGCAGGTGCCTGCGGCGAGCAGACTCTTGAGCGAGTCAACCTCGCATTCGCGCACAAAACCCGAGCTACGGAATCAGTGGGAGCCCGCGGACCCGAATCCGGTCAGGCTCAATGACGACAATGCTGCCATCAGCGAGGTCGTCCTCGATCGTCGCGAGGTTGGCCAGCAGTATCTGCGCTTGATGCTCGGGTCGTCGCTGCGTGCCGTGACGAAACAGCACGACCGAGGGCGAGCGCTCTCGGCGCAGCGCGAGCAGCGTTCCGAAATCCGTGTCCGCAGACACAATCACGCGTTGCTCCTGCTGGGCGCGAGCGAAGATCTCAGCGTCGCTGGCTGCTTGCATTCCGTAGTCACGAACGTGCCTGGCGTCGTGTCCCACGGCCCCAAGTCGTTCGGCGACTACCGGCGAGAGTGCATTGTCGATCAGAAACCTCACGCGGAGGCAGCGAGCGGCAGCTCGCGCTCGCGGACGGCCTCTGCGGCGTAGCGCATCGCCTCGCGAATGTCCTCAGCTTCCAGATCCGGGTAGGCAGTGAGGATCTCTTGGTCGTCCATGCCCTCGGCGACCATGCCGACCACGGTCGCGACCGGTATCCGCAGGCCGCGGATACATGAAACGCCACCCATCTGATCGGGTCCAACAGTGATCCGTGTGAAGGCCATCGACTCCCAGCTTACCGCGCGAATATGACCCGTCCAAGCGCTGCCAGCCGCGACGCCATGAGTATGCAGGGTCACGCCGCCGCGCTTCCCCCCGACCGACCCCGGACCGCCGCCTCGACCTCATCCCGCAGGAAGATCCAGCGGCGCCCGAGCTTGCGGCCAGGCAGCAGCCCGCGGCGCGCGTATTCGAGGACCGTCGAGAGGGGAAGGTGCAGCAGCTCGGCGACGCCACGGCCGTCGAGGACGTCATCGCGAGTTAGCGGCGGGCGGCTGGGGATCGGGGCGCGGGCATTCATCGGCTGGTCGCAAAGAGGTGGCTCTACATGGACTGACCACCAGCGCATGAAACCGGCCACGAAATTGGAAACCCAGCCACTGAGCGGCACGGGAGCAGCTCAGCTCTCAGGACCCGACTTCGACCTCAGCCACGAGGTCTGCCATCGTCAGATCGAGCGCGTTGGCGATCTCTCGGACTGTCACCCATGACGGTGACGACTGCCCCAGCTCGATCCGAGCGATTGCGCCTGTCGAGAGCCCCGAGCGGAAGGCGACTGCTTCCTGAGCCAGGCCGCGCTCTTCGCGGAGGCGACGCAACGCAGCGGCAAGCACGGGATCAGGCGGCAATGAGCGTGGCACACCGACCACGATGTCAGCACCGGCACGTTGGAGCCATACCCTCAAGAGTACCATCTTGACGTTGCGCTCTTGACGGTTGTATGCTGGGCGCCCAGCAAAGGAGTGCCCCCGGCGACAGCTCTAACTGCCCCGGGGGCTTGGCACGGAAAGGACGGACCTTCCCATGCAGCCGGAGGATACCCCGCGAGCTGCGCCCCCGGTCGTAGTGATCTACGGCCCGGAGAGCGAAAACGAGGTGCTGGCCGACGAGCTGGCGCTTGACGGCTTCGACGTACGACTGGTCAGTGATCCCGCGATGCTGGGCGCGGCCGATCTAGTCGTCTTTGCTCACACGTCGAAGAGAGGCGCGGGGCTAGACGCTCTACGTGCCCTACGCCTGGGCGAGCTTGCGGGCTCCGGTGTCCGCGCCCTGTGGATGAGCGCGAGCAGCAATGCCATTGACACGCTGCGCGCGTTTGAGGCCGGAGCGGACGACGCGATCCGCGCGCCGTTCATCTACCCAGAGCTGCTCGCCCGAGTGCGCGCGCTTCTACGTCGCGACAGCACAACTCCGGGGGTCATCCGCCACGGTGCGCTTGAGATCGACACGGCGACTCGCGCCGCGACCTACAACGGTACGCCCGTAGAGCTACGCCGCCTGGAGTACATGCTGCTCGTTCAGCTTGCACGCCACCCTCGCCGCGTCTACACCAAGGAGGAACTCCTGATTGGCGTATGGGGTTACACCACGGGCGCTACCCGGACCGTGGACACGCACGCCAGCCGCGTACGGCGAAAGCTCGCGAGAGCCGGGGCGCAGGGTTGGATCATCTCGACATGGGGTGTGGGCTACAGCCTCGCCCCAGCCACGAACGCCGAGACGCCGACACTGCATCGCCCGTCCGAGGACGCACCTGGCGACGCAGGCGACCAGCGCCGCAGCACAGACCTCCGGCCGTAGACAAGACGGCGCCCTCAACTCGGTCCGGCCGATCAGCGCACCGCCCGCTCCCGCCTGCCGGCGGTCGCTACCTGCACCGTCGCTCCGCTCCACAACTGCCTGACAGACCAGATACACGGGTGTGTCATCGGTGTGCGATCGGTGCCTAATTCGTTGGCCGCTCCGCCTTGGTCGTGGTCTGTAACCCATGTGATGACCGCTGCCAGCATCGGCGCCGCCAAGGGCGGGGGCTATGCCCGCTACCTGGAGGGCAAGACCGTGACCCCCGAGCGCGGGGACTACTACCTGACGCCCGACGGCGAGATGGCACAGGCCCCCGGCCGCTGGCTCGCCAACGACGACACGCTGGCCGCATTGGGCATCCAGCCGGGCGAGCCTGTGCAGGGCGCTGACTTCATCGCGTTGATGGAGGGACGACACCCAGGCACCGGGCGATGGCTGCGCCCCGAGGGCGCAGGCGGCGGCAGAGGCGGCGGGATCGACGTGACGTTCAGCGCCCCCAAGTCCGTATCGACCGTCTGGGCGCTGGGAGATCCGTGGCAGCGAAAGCAGATCGAGGCCGCGCACGCCCGTGCGGTCGAGCAGACGATCCTCTACCTACGCGAGCAGGTCCCCGTCGTCCGCCGACGCTACGACGGGCAGGTCGTAGAAGAGAACGCCAAGGACGTGATCGCCGCGGAGTACCGGCACACCACCGCCAGAGGCGTAGCCGGCGGCCGGGCGCCCGACCCGCAGCTGCACAGCCACGTGGTCATCACCGGCGCTGTCCGCGAGGACGACCGGGTCGTCGCGATCTCCTCCCGGCCGATCTTCCGAAGCGCCCGCGAGCTTGGCGCGTTCTACCGCTCCCAGCTCGCCCACGAGCTCGCCAAAGACGGCTACCAGATCAAGTACGGCACAGGCAAGGACGGCCGGTACTTCGAGCTGGCCGGCGTACCCCAAGGGCTGCTCGATGACTTCTCCGGCCGCAGCCGCGAGGTCGCCCGCGCCGCGGAGCGATTCCGTGCCCGCTACGGACGAGCACCGGAGCGCGGGGAGCTACGCGGCCTCGCGCTCGAGAACCGCAGAGCCAAGCAACCCACCACCAGAGCCGACCTACAACAAGCATGGGCCGACACCGGCCACCGCCACGGCTTCGCACACGACGAGGCGCTACAGCTCCTCGGCGGCCCCGAGCGCACCGGCCGCAGCGGCAAGGTTGAGGACCGCATCGAGGCTCAGCTGACCCAGCAGCGCGCGGTGTTCGACTCGCGCGAGCTGCGCACCGTCGCGCTCGAGCAAACAGCCGGAGAGATGCTCCCCGACACAGCGCTCGGAATCGCCCGCGAGATGGTCCGCGACCGACGCATCCTCACCCTCGAGGACGGACGCATGACCACGCTCGCCATCCGCGCACAGGAGCAAGCGATCGAGCGACGTGCCACCGCGCTCTCACAGCCCGTGGGCAGAGACGCCGGCGACGCTTCGCGTGAGAGCGCGGTGCGTGAAGTCGCTGAGCGGATCGCCGCGCCGCTCAGTGCCGAGCAGCACGCCGCGCTCCAGGCGATCACCGGCCCCGAGCGACTCGCCGTCCTCATCGGCCCAGCAGGCACAGGCAAGGGCATCGTCATCGACGCCGCAGCAAGAGCAGAGGAACGCGCGGGCCGCACGGTGCTGGGTATCGCCGTATCCGGCAGCACCGCAGAGCGACTCGGCGCCGAGACCCCATCCCTCAACGGGCGAACACTCACCCTGGACTCGCTCGTCGCGCGTGCCCGCACGGGGAGCATCCACGTCGACCAGGCCACCACGATCTTCCTCGACGAGGCCGGGATGGCCGACCACCAGCGCCTCGACGCGCTGACCGCGCTCGTGGAGCGCTCCGGGGCGAAGCTCATCGCCGTAGGCGATGGCAAGCAGCTCCCCTCGATTGGTCCCGGAGGCATGTTCGACCGGCTCTCCCAACACGCCACCACAGCCGAGCTGACGGACATCTACCGAACCAAAGACCCCGATGAGCAGCGCGCCTGGCAAGCCCTCCGCGCCGGCGAACCAGAGCGAGCGATGGCGCACTACGTCCTGCGCAACCAGCTCCACTTCCAAAACACCCGCGACATGGCGGGCGAGGCCGCCGTGCAACGCTGGCACGAACTCACCCAACGGCACGGGGCACGCGAGGTCGCGCTGATCGCGGACGCGTCAAACCAGGAGATCGACCGCCTCAACGCCCGCGCGCAACACCTCCGCAGCGAACACGGAGAACTCGGCCACCACACGCTCCAGCACCCCGACCGCCACTACAGCCTCCACCAAGGCGACCTCATCGCCTTCACCAAACAGCACCGGCCCCCAGACCAGCCGCGAGTCGAGAACGGCAGCCGCGGCGAAATCACGGCGATCACACCGCGCGGCATCACGATCGCCCTCGACGGATCAGACCGCCATATCAACCTCCACCAGGAGCACCTCGGCACGATCCGCCTCGGCTACGCCCAACACGTCTACCGCCAGCAAGGCGCCACCGTCGAGCGCTCCGTCGTCCTCACCGGCGGCTGGCAAACCAGCAAGGAGAGCGCCTACGTCGAGGCCACACGCGCCCGCCACGGCACCGACTGGTACCTCGCACGCGACCAACTCGGCGAGCAAGGACAAGACCCCAACCGCATCAGACGACTCGCCGAACACATGCGCAACAGCCGCGCGCAGACCCCATCCCTTGCGATCCGCGAGCGCGCGGACACAGGCTGGGAACCCAGCCGCGACCCCCTACGGCTCCGCTCCCGACTCTCACCAACGCACTGGCTCACCCGTACACCCAGCCGTGATACACCCGACCGCAGTGTGGGCCGCGGACGCTGAGCGACCGCTGATGTGAACTCCGATCGACCCGGATCGCAACCACTCCATTGTGTATTCAGCCTCCCTCGCGCTTGCGCATGGTTGGGACGATGACATTCGTGCTGTCAGCGGGCCGCCACTGAGACGTCGCGACCAACGAGATGGGCGAACGTCGTCAAGTCGGAGGGCGCGATACCGAAAGGTCGCGGGAAGCTCAAGGATCTGCCGGTCGCAGGGAACAGGGACTTCAGCGCCATGGCCGACTCGAAGCGGGAACGGACTCTCAGGCCAGGGGAATCGACTGGACTGAGCATGTACATGACGAGGTGGCGGACTGCGAGCACGGCACCGAGCGCGGGAATGGCGCGCCCCGTGTCGTCTTTCAGAGTGACCGCAAATGAACGGAACCATGCTCCGCCATCACGCACTCGCTGCCCCAACCAGACGCGCATTCCTGGAAGTGGCTGACGCCTCGCCAAACCTTCAGTAAAGGTCTGTTGTCCCAAACTCGCCCTGGCGCTCTGGAGGCTCCTTCGTGCAGAACGCGCCTACACTATTCGGTCGAGCAGTTCGTGCTCGCAGGACGCACCGAGCAGGCCGGCGAGGCAGCAACCTTATGCCGGGGCGCCGCCCTGGCGGCGACGGCTGGCGACTACAGGCCGAGAATCGAGCGACGCACGACGGCGCCTAGAGCGATTAGGGCACCAGAGAGCAGCGCGGCGAGGATGATCGTAAGAAGTTGAAGGTGCGCGGTCTCGTTCGGCTGCACCAAGGCTACCGTTGCATGGCAGTCGGGGTCGTGCGTGGCGTCGCGCTCGGGGGCGCGGCTACACGTCCATTGGCGGCTCGGGCCGGCGCCGTTCGGCGCGGGATTGCTTGCCTGGAGATCCAGTTCGCTCGCTATCGCGTTGACTTCCGTCTCGGCTTCGCCGGGCCCGAGCGACCGCGCCGACGCGTTGTCGATGTTGTCCGCTGTCAGCGGTTCCTTCGGGACCGAGTGACCGACGAGCGCGGGTAGCCGCAGAAAGCAACTTTGGTAGCCGCGTGCCGAAATCCATGGCGCGAGAAACACGAATCGCATAAGGCCATTCTGAAAGTCCGTGTTGGGCGTGATGTGCTTTAGCTCGGCGTTCGGAATCATGCCGGTCACCACCGTGTCTTCTTGGCTCTGTCGTCCTTGGTATTCGGCGGAGGCTGAGACCTGCACGTCGGGCGCGATCATTTCGACATGGAGCTGCGAGATTCGACCCTTCACGGCGAGTCCGAAGAGGCCGGGAACGTTGGGGTGAGGCACGGTGAAGGTGCGATGACCTGGCGAGTAGTAGTTGGTGTGAAGCACGAGGACTTCGTGTAGGCGGGTGGCTCGCACGGCTCTTAGCCAGCGCGGATCGAGCTGGACGGTGATTCGGACCGCGACGGGGTTGGAGCAACCCGCGGTTTCGACTTCGACCCGCGTAGCTTCGCTTGACTCGAGTTCGGGCTCACGATTCGGGATGTGGTTCAAGGCTGCGTCGAATGTGGCGACGTCGTAATGCATGAGTGTTGAACGTCCCGAGACCGCAAAAGCGACGCTGAGATGTTCACCTTCACCTTCGGGTGGCGCATGGACGGAGAGGAGGAAGGTTCCTGCGATGACTGCCCCGAACACAGCCGCGATCAGGAGAGCAACGTATACCACCTGACGCCAGCCGGGAGGCGACGCAGGCGCAGCCAACCGCGTTGTAGACGGAGACAATGGGCGCGTGTGGTGTCGTGCGCGGCGGCGCAGCGCCACGCCCAGGCCAGCGAGACCCAAGAAGACGAAGAGTTGCTTTCGCATCCCGCATATCCTGGCTGAACCGGCGCGCTAGATGCCGCCTCGTCGCGGCGGGTGGTGTTTCCGTGAGGCCGAAGAAGACGGGGAGAATCTGCCGGACTCGCTCTCGGTTGAGGCCGAAGCGTTAGCCGAGTTCGCTCAGGGCCAGGCCCTCCACGATGCGGAGCCTGAATATCTCTCGGTTGCGGTCGTTGGGGGCGCGGCCGTGTTTTAGCGATAGCCGTAGCAATTCAGCGCGCAGACGATCTCAAACAGCTCGACACCGCTGCTGAACTCGGGGCGCTGAACAAGGTCGCTGGCGGTCCCGAGCTGGTTGACCGCGCTGGTCTCGGCCGTGGTCAGCCCTGCCAGCGTGTCTTTGCTCAGGCCGAGTTCGTTGACTTTCATCGGCGGGCGGGGCGTGAACTTCGAGCCACGCGGGGGCAGCTCGATATCCAAGCCGAGCACGTTGACGATCACAGCACGGCCCGGAACTCTCCCGTCTCGTCGCGGCCAAGCTCAAGCCGGCTCACAGCGCACACTCCGCCTTGACATAGGGATATAAGGGCTATAGGCTTCTACCACTATACCAAGCTAGGTACAAAGGAGTCGTTATGGCCCGTCGGGTAGACCGTTTCGAGAAGGAGGTCCAAGAAGCCCTACGCCGCTACCCGTGGGAGCAGTGGTGCGACGGCTCGATTTGGGAGATTCGCCAAGGCGAGGACTACGACGTGCCCACCGAGAACATGCGCGTCAACCTCCATGAGCGCGCTAAGCAGCGCGTGATGAAGGTCAGAACAGAGAAGTTCAAAGACAAACCCAGCGAGGGCCTGCGCTTTCAGTTCATCGCACTTGAACTGGTGTCGCCCATTCGAGGGCTGAAGCCATTGGGCCACGGCAACGTGACTCGCCGGCGGTTGTAGTCTCGGTCGCAGCATCCTCGCTTGTGCCAACTGGGCGGCGCTGGTGCGACGGCGCTACGATCCAGATATGGATGCACGTGAGCACCTAGGGAGGCTGAAGGGTCGTGACATTCCAACGATCACGCACAAGAAGCCCAACCGCGTGCTGTCGGTTCACGGCTCTGACGTCGAGGTCATGCGTGAGCAGCACGGAACTGTGCCCGTGGCGCACGTTCAGCAGGCGCTCGACAAGCTCTACAGCGACGGTGTGCTGCGCATCAACAAGGCGACATTGGGGCACTCCAACACGGCGTTTGTCGGTGCGGTACTTGCTCAATTGCCTGAGGTTGAAGTCGTCAGGAGCCCACGGTCGGTGCGTCTCGCCTAGCCAGGCGATTGAGGCAGCGGCGTATCGACCGCGTTCCCCTCGGCTTTGAATAGGCTGCGATCGCCCTCGCTGCTTCGCCGGTCGCGCTCAGCGCTATCGCCCGGTCGGTCTCGTGTGTCGGGCCGGCAGGCATCGAGAAAAAGCTGTTGAGGGTTTGCATCGTTAGCCAAAGCGACGACCAAGTTCCCTCATCCACGGTGCTCAGGGCGTCACGGTACTCGCGCCAAGTCGAGAGGACGTCCTGGTAACGCATTTTCGCTGTCTCGCTAATCGTTTTAGTCCGCTCGGATTGGAGTACGATGACCAGGCCAGCGAGTTCTGTGTGGAAGAGACGTGCAGCGACGCGGCGTCGCTGGTTCCGGCCGATCCACGCGAGGACGAACTGGCCCGCGATTGTGAGAGCGCCGCCGATGACGACTCCAATGAGTGGGAGGACTTCGGAGAGCTGCGACGCGATCAGCACGAGCAAAACGTACCGATCTGCTGGACCGCCGCACTTCAGGCTGATCTGGTCAGGCGCCCGGAAGGGACCGCGTGTCATGCGGTAGTCCGATCACGATGTTCCTTTACGTACTCGTGTGGCTCTTGCGCGCGACCCAGCCGGCGGGGTGTCGTCCGGTCCGTCCGGGATTCTGGACATGGGCCAGAATCTAAGACAGGAGGCTTTCGTGTCCCGCTATCCGCAACTGCCCGTCCGCCACGCTGTGAGAAGTGACGAGGGGGTGTCCTTCATCGACTACTTGAATCGACTCGCCGACGAGAGGGGTGTTCTCCGCCAGCGCCAGCTCGCGTTCATCAACGAATGGGACTGCTTGGTCGATGATCTTGGCCGCCGTCCGACGCCAGCCGACTACGCCGAGAGATGGAAGATGCCTCGGTCCACGGTGTATTCGCTCTTGGCTGAGTTCCGGCATCTGTTCCCAGGACAGACCGACCCCACCGACCTATGCCGAGAGATCTGGGAGGGCGTGGCTGCACAGCAGCACGAAGCACCGTTCGGGATTGTCGATTGGGAGCAGGTCCGGGTGGTGCCGCTCGCCGCCTGAACCAGGTCAGCAGTTGGGCAGCGCCGCCCGTCAATGCATGTCCACTTCTTTGCCTGGTGATCGTAGCCGTATCGTGGCATCCTATAGTTGTGTCGGATCCCCAGATTTCGTCGCTTCTGTCGGGCCAGATCATTCGCAGCGGCCAACACGGGCAGTATTTGATCACGCGGGAAACAGTCGAAGATATGCACCGGCAGCTCCAGGAACGTCCCGTGCCCGTCAACATCGAACATGATCCGACCGTACCGCCCGTCGGCCGTATCACCGACAGTCGGCTGGTGGAACTCGAGGACGGAGAGTTGGCCCTAGAGACCGACACCGAGATATTTGACGGAACGGTGCCTGCGGCGCTCTACGCTCATTCGGATCTAGCCTCGGCTGTACAGGCGCTTGAGCACCTCCCCGCTGAACCTGGTCCCGTAGATGTGATTGTCGATGACCGCTCGTACTCCAAAGAGGATCTTGAGGCTCTACGCGTCATCATCGCCGAGGTCGGGGGCGCCAATGCGCGCGACGGTGCATTGCGATTTTCGCAACTTCCGGACGCGCTGCTGGTGTTCTCGCTGGGCTCCACGGGTACCGCCATGTTTTGGTTCAGCAAGGGCTTCTTTACCAAGCTCGGTGAACGTACAGCCGAGGAACTGGGGGAGGAGGTCGGAAAAGATCTCGCTGGCGCTTACCGAGCGCTGAAGACAAAGGTCCGCGAAGTTGTTGCGCGTAGAAACCCGCCTGACCAGCCACCGCTCACAATGTTTACGCTCACGATCGGCCGTGCAGATGGGGGTACAGTGGAAATTGAAGGAAGCACGCGTGCAGGCGACGCTGGCCTTGATGATTTCCTTGATGCAGGCGAGGAGCTGCTGGCGATCGCTCGCGTGTTCGTGGACAGAGCGCCTGAGCCGGCTACGCTCGCCAAGATGCATTTCGCGCGCGAAGACGGAACTTGGCACCTTCGCTACGGGCTCGACGATCAGGCTCGGCCTGTCATGATCGTCGCACTGTCGGATGAGGAATACGCGAGGGCGAAGGCTGTGGCTCAGCAGGAGCACTGAGCACTCAGCGACCGCCTTTCGCAGCCATCAGCTGTGGCTGATGGCTGCGTCCGAAACCCGCGGCGGCGGGACCACTTGGCGTCATCAAGCGCCATCCACGCCCGCCAGGGACGAGCGCAGAGCGGTCGCAGAACACAGCGGTGCCTCCTGAGCTGGGGATACATCGCCCGAGAATCCTGCTACCCAGTCAGGTCCATCCAACGTCAGCGAGAACAAGTCCCTCGCCTAGGTCTCTACCGATCGCATTGAGCCACTCCTCAACTGAGTCGATCTCGGATACATCGCGATCGACGACGCTATGGCCATCGAGGGTGTCGACGACCAGCACACGGTAAGCCGGTGGATCGCCCTGGTAATTGCGCTGCACCATTGGGTCGTCGGCGATGCGACGTCGCCGTCCATCCTTGCCGGTCCAGGTTAGGCCCGCCCATGACTCCAACCGAAGCCGTCTCTGGTGAGCGACTAGCTGCTGAAACAGTGGCTGGTCGTCGCTCAGCGTAATCGCACCTTCTTGCGTGATCGGCGGCGAGGGCGCGGCGGGGCTCGCGGGCTCCCACCGGAAGTCGTAAAGACGGTTTCCCGAAGCATGGCTTCCCAAATGTCGCCAATGATCCAATAGCTCCCGCCCTCGGAAATGGCGAATCGCACAGAGCCTGTCAGCGCCTTGAAAGTAACCGTATGCGGTCCAGCTATCGAGCTGCTCCGCAATGTACTCCTCTTGATGCTCGCCGTGGAAGAGTCGTCGCACCGTTCGTCGCCCTCGCCGCACGTACGTGTAGTGGTGTACCAGATGCCAAGCCTCACCCAATTCTTGACCTGAAAACCTGTCGGTCCACGCTAGGCCCAGAAGATCAGGGAATCCTTGGCGCAGACCATCAGCCCACAAGAGCATTGCCCGGTCGAAGTCGTCCACGACAACTGACTGACCGAATCTACTCACTGGAATGTCGGCCGGAGGCCGGGTCAGCGTAGCTGGGATGCTCGTTACAATCGGTGCCCGTTTGCGGACGACTGCGATTTCCGCCCCGTACCGTGTGGCTCGTGCCGCCTCGGCACTCTCCTCACGCCGCTGGAGGCATTCGGCACATAGAAATGCCCCGATGTCTGTGCCGTGCAGGCCGCAGAGGGATTGCTTGCAGTCCTGACAAATGCCGATTGACTGCCTTCCACACGCACAGAGTTCCGACGCGCCGGGAGTGCTGATTTGGAAGCGATGGCGGCATGGTCGCGATGCATGGAGCCACGTCGGATTGCCGGCCATACCTGGCGGCATCGAGGCGTCTATCTGACTCGCGCACTCGAATAGGCCAGGGGTGATCTGGCGGATTTGGGCACCGCCGCATTGCGGGCACGAAAGTGCCATCGGGCGCTGATAGTACTGGAGTCACGAGGTGTGTATGAAGCAAGGTGGTGATCCTCTATCCAGGGCCACGACGCCGACGGCGCATAGCCCCGCGCGCCGGGAATCGAGCTACGGCGATGCGGCCGCACTCTGCTCAGGCGTCGAGCGAAATGCCCTCCCGATGCCGGAGCCAGGCGGTTCGCGTTGACTTCGGTTGGCTCCATCCAACCTAGGATCGAACCACCAACCTCCTGCCTGCAAACTGCCAAATCTCCAATCCCCCGCAAAATAAGGCCTGGTGTGGTACTCACCTGCGGTACTCTCGGCCAAAAACGAGTACCAAGCGAGTACCACTGGTCTACCAAAACTAGTAACCGTTCAGTCCTCTGGTGTTCAGGCGAGGGATGGGGGCGGGTCGCCGCGGGCGTGGGCGGCGAGCAGGTCGGTCATGTAGGCGAACATGGGGCGG